>CAZFDK010000060.1:0-15983 GCA_964518305.1 uncultured Gemmatimonadota bacterium
AATCGTACTGATAGTCGTCGAGGTTGAGCTCCTCGACCGTCTCGTTGGCTGGCATCCCGGCTCCTTCACGCGGTGACTGCTAGTTCGTTCGGTTTCCATACTGTTCGGTTGCGAAACTGCCGTCAAGTGCTCAGGTTGCCGCATCGATGGACGACTCCACCGTCGACGCGGCCACCAGGCTCATCCACCGCCTTCTGCGCATGAGCCGACAGCTCTACCGGGCCGAGCCGCCCGGGGACCTGACTCCCGCCCAGCAGGCCGCACTTCGTTACTTCAGGGCCGCGAACCGCTTCTCCCGCACGGTCAACGGTTTTGCTGCCTACCACGTCAGCACCAAGAGCACGGCCTCGGAGATCGTCGCCGAGCTCTCCCGCCGCGATCTCGTCACGCGCACTCCCTGGCCGGAGGACCGGCGCCGCGTGCGGATCGACCTGACACGGAAGGGACGGGAGCTCCTCTCCGGCGATCCCGTCCTCGGCGCGGCCGACGCCGTCCGCCAGCTTCCCTCCCGCCTCCGGGACCGATTGGTCGGCGATCTCGCGGACCTGGCAAGCGAGGTCGGCCGGCGAACGGACACCCCCTCGTTCGGGGTGTGCGCGGACTGTGGGCACGCCGAGGAGGCCGGGGGCGACGGGGACGGGTACTATTGCTGCTATTACGAGGCGACCCTCTCCGAGGAGGAGGCCGGCCGGCTCTGCTCCGACGCGGCCCCGACCGGGTAGTCAAGATCAGGAGCATCGGGTGACATCACCGGCCGGGACCGATCGCCCCCGGGTCGTCGTGGTGGGCGCTGGCTTCGCCGGCCTCTGGGCGGCCCGCCGGCTGGACGACGCCGACGTGTACGTCGTGGTGGTCGACCGCCATAACTTCCACACCTTCTATCCTCTCCTCTACCAGATCGGGGCGGCCGAAATCGACGCAACGGAGATCTGCTATCCCGTGCGGAAGATCTTCCGCGGCCAGGAGAATGCCTCCTTCCGCATGGCCGCCATCGAGGAGGTGGACTGGGAGAACCGCACGATCTCCGACGGCGGCGGGCGCCTGGGCTACGATCAGCTCATACTCGCCACGGGCTCGAATCCCGCCTTCTACGGCACGCCCGGCGCGGAGGAACACGCGTATCCCCTCAGGGAAGTCAGCCACGGCCTCGACCTCCGGAACGAGGTGCTCCGCCAGTTCGAGCGGGCCGAGGGAGGAGGCGGCGAGCCGATACCGGGCTTCCTGGATTTCACAATCGTCGGGGGCGGGCCGACGGGGGTGGAGTATGCCGGAGCACTCGCCGAGCTCGTGGAGGGTCCGATCCAGAAAGACTACCCCGCCGTCCGGGACCGCGGCGTGTCGATCACGCTGCTCGAGGGACAGGGGCAGCTGCTTCCCTCCCTGCCGGCCGAGCTCGGCGAATACGCCCGCCGACGTCTCGCGGAGATGGGCGTGGAGGTCCGGCTGAACACGATGGTCGACCGGGTGGACGCGGTCGGCGTCGATCTGGCGGGCGGGGGTCGGCGTGACAGCCAGACCGTCGTGTGGACCGCCGGTGTGCAGGGATCCCCCGAGGCGGAGGAATGGGGGCTTCCCGTGGCCCGCGACGGCCGGGTGCAGGTCGAGACCACCCTCCAGGTTCCGAATCGGCCCGAGGTGCAGGTGGCCGGGGACCTGGCCCGCTACACGGAGGACGGGGACCCTCTCCCGATGATCGCGCCGGTCGCCATGCAGCAGGGGACCCACGCAGCCGAGAACGTCCTCCGGAACCTCCGGGGCGAGCCCGCTCGCGCTTTCGCGTACGAGGACCCCGGAATGTTGGCCACCATCGGCCGGAACCACGCCATCGCCGATCTGGGACGGATCCAGCTCACCGGCTTCCCTGCCTGGTTAATCTGGGTCGTCGTTCACATCGCGAAGCTCATCGGCTTCAGGAACCGGCTGGTGGTGCTCGTCAACTGGGCCTGGGACTACGTGACGTACGAGCGATTCTCGCGGCTCATTCTCCCCGATCGGGACGAGGATTCCTGACGGGCCACACCCGGAGCCGGGAGTTGGGGGATGGCCGGCCGGTCGAACAGGGCCTGTTCAGCGCATGGAGCTGGCGGGGTTGGAGTGTGTTCCGCGGCAGGACGTCGGCCCGGCAGAAAGGGCCAAAACCCGCGAAACGACAGGCCGCACAAGGGATGTTGGCGGCCGGGTATGGATACTGCATGCAGGTTGGGTGACGAGAGGACAGCCCCGAGAGCGGCCCGAGGGCCGGCGACGACGAGTAACCGCGGGAGACAGATATATGCAGTTACGCGACTTCTTTTCTGAGGATTGCATCAAGCTGGATCTGGAGGCCGACAACAAGGACGAGGCTCTCAAGGAGCTGGTCGCCCTTCTGGACCTGGACGAGAAGTCCGAGGGCATCCTGTTCAAGATGCTCAAGCGGCGCGAGAACCTGGGGTCCACGGGCATCGGGCGCGGGATCGCGATACCGCACTGTCGGTCCCTGGTGGTGAATCGGCTCCGGGTGGCCTTCGGCCACAAGGACGAGGGGATCGACTTCAAGGCCATCGACGAGCAGCCGGTGGAGAATCTCTTCCTCATCGTGGCTCCGCCGCTCGAGGTCTCCAACCAGTATCTGCCGGTCCTCGGGAAGATCGCCCAGTTCAGCAAGGAGGCGGACGTGCCGGAGCGGCTGGGCGAGCTGGAAGATCCCTCCGAGTTCATGGACCTGCTGGAAGAAAAGGGCGTTTAGGATGCATCCACAACTCGAGATACTCCTGGAGATGCAGGACCTCCGCTCTCAGAAGCAGGCGCTGAAGGAGCAGGAGGACGAGCGCGAGGTCGAATCGGACGTGTTCGAGGTCGAGATCGAGGAGGCCCGGGAGGAGCTGGACCGAAAGCTGGAGGAGCTGGAGGACCGCCTGGACCCCTCGGTCCGGTCCACCTACCGCCGGGTGTCGCGATCCATGGACCGCGCGGTGGTGCCGGTCCTGAACGGTGTCTGCTACGGATGCTTCATCGCAGTGCCCCGATCGTGGGCCTCCGAAGCCGCGGAGAACGAGGAAGTCAGGACCTGCGAGAACTGCGGCCGCTTCCTCTACTACGTGGACTGATACTACGCGGACTGACGCCGGACCGGGGAGCCCCCGCTCAAGGAGCCGACCGACCGGCTCCCTCCGGATCGGCCAGCACCCGGCCCTCACCGGTGCGCCGGCTCAGGCCCACGCGGTCCAGGTATTCCAGGAGCGGGATCAAATAGCTTCGCGTCACCCCGAACGCCTCCTTGAAAGGGCCCGGACCCACCGGCCCCTTCCGCTCCCGCAGGACGCCAGCGGCGGTCCGCCGGAGTTCCCGCTCGTTCTCGGGCGTCAGATAGAGGTCGGGGCTCACCCGCACGAGGTCCCCGGCGGAGACCATGAGCTCCAGGAGGTCGTGGAGAAGATCCGCGTCGCCGTCGGCGAATGACACGAGATCCTCGACCTCGGGGGGAGCCAGTCCGCCCCGGCCGATGATCTTTCTCAGGCGCTCCCGTCGCCCCTCTTCACGATCCGTCAGCTCGGGACGGTGACCCGGGCGTCGGACCGTCGGGCCGGTGCGGACCACCTCCCCCTGCTCCGCCAGCCGTCCCAGGGCCCGCTCCACCAGTCCCTCCCGGTACCGCCCGGACACGGCGCGCCGCAGGGCCGCCAGCGAGACCCCCTCGGAGCGACGCTCCTCCTCGTGCAGCCGGTCCAGCTCCTCCGCCAGGTCCGTTGCCGCCGCCCGGAGCGTCTCGTCCGGGTACCAGCGTCCATCGGCCTCGACCACCCCCTCCGGCGGCTCGGGTACCCGCTCCCGGAGGCGGCCGGCGGCGATCCCCGTGGCCACCGGGAGCTCGTCCGGCTCGCGGCCGCGACCTCCGCGCAATTCGACAGCGGCGCGCACCGCCCGCGCCGGGGTCTCCCGGGCGAGGATCTCCTCCCAGGCTCCGGTCCGGTCCGTCCATCCTCCGCCCCTCCCCGGCTCCAGGTCGGCTACACGGCCGCCCCCGATCGTCGTGACGGGGGAGTAGAAGCGGAGAACGAAGCGGTCGCCGACACGGGCCACGACCGGCTCCTCCAGGTCCAGGCGCGCCCAGCCGGAGCTGCCGGGAGCGATCGGACGATCCGCCGCCAGGCGGACCCGGGCCATGGCCTCTCGCGTGCCCAGGTAGACACGCACCCGCTGTCCCTCCTCCACCACGCGATCGGCGTGGGAAAGGAGCCGGACACGGACGCCCAGCCGCCGAACGGCGCGCCACCCCGGCCCCGAGACCAGGGCGGCGCCGCGCTCCACCTCCTTCGTATCGATCCCCGACAGGGCCACCCCGCAACGCCTTCCGGCCCCGGCCGCCTCGCGGGTCTCGCCGTGCACCTCGAGCGAGCGCACGCGAGCGCGACGGTCCATCGGGAGAACCCGAAGCTCGTCCCCGCCGGCCACGGTTCCGCTCCACACCGTTCCCGTGGCCACGGTGCCGGTGCCGGTGAGGCTGAACGACCGGTCCACGGGGAGGCGGAAGAGGTCGTCGGTGGGGCGCGGCGGCACGCGCCCGGCAGCGTCCTCCAGGAAGCGGCGGAGCTCGTCCATGCCCTCGCCCGTGACCGGAGAGACGGGCAGGATCGGCCACTCCTCGCCCACCCCCACCGCCCGCAGCTCCTCCCGGACGGCGTCCCGGGCCAGGTCGATCCACTCGGGATCGTCCACCAGGTCCACCCGGGTGAGCGCCACCACCCCGCGCCGCACGCCGAGGAGCCGGGCGATGGACAGGTGCTCCCGGGTCTGCGGCATGGGCCCCTCGTCAGCAGCCACGGCCAGCAGCAGCACGTCGATTCCCGTGGCGCCGGCCAGCATGTTCGTCACGAAGTCCTCGTGGCCGGGCACGTCCACGATCCCGATCTCCGCTCGGACACCGGTGGACGGAAGCCGGGCGAATCCGAGATCGATGCTCAGACCGCGCTCCTTCTCCTGCTCCCACCGGTCGGTATCCACGTCGGTGAGGGCGCGAACCAGCTCGGTCTTCCCGTGGTCCACGTGTCCCCCGGTCCCCACCACCAGGGCTCGCTCCCCGGCCTCCCCTCCGCGGTTCACGTCTGCCTCCCGGTCAACCGAAGGCACGGGGGTCCAAAAACTCCAGCGAGCGCAGGCTGGCCCCCTCCGCCAGATGATAGCGAATGAAGTCACGGAGCAGGGCCGGCTGGGTGCCGGAGTCCAGGGTACTGTCCAGCGGCCTCCCGGCCTCCAGGTGCCGAAGGGTGCGCAGCTCCCCCGGCTCCAACCATCGGCCCTGGCCGTCGCCGGCCGGGCAGTGGCCGCACACGAGCCCGCCGGCGGAGAAGTCGAAGCGCGCCCCGGCCTCCTCGAGGATCCGGCCGCAGGAGACGCAGGCCCCGAGCTCCGGGGTGAAGCCGAGGGTCCTCACCACCCGCCAGACAGCGCTCAGGGCCACCCGCTGCACCTGTCCCTCCCTCGCCTCCAGGAGGGCGTCCAGGGCGTTGAGCAGGCTTCTGTAGAGCCGGTCGTCGCGTCCCTCCGGCGCGAGCCGCATCACCAGCTCGCAAGCCAGCGACGCCCCGGCGAACCTGGGGAGGTCGACCCCGAGGTGCTGACGGTCCCGGATCAGCTCGAACTCCGAGAGCGTGTGGAGGTCCCGGTTGTCCTTGAGGTAGAGCGTGGCCTCGCCCTCGGCGAAGGGCTCCAGCACACCGCCGAACTTGCTCTTCGGCCGGAGCGCCCCCTTGGCGATGGCCGAGCGCGGCCCGTGGTCTCGAGTCATGAGCCGGAGGATCTTGCTCGTGTCGCTGTACCGGTAGGTCTGCAGGATCACCGACCGCGTCGAGACGATGGGCAAGAGGAGCGCTACCTCGTGTTCGGAGTGTGCGGGCTTCGGAGACCACGCTTTCGGGAAGGCGGCACGCTCGATCGCCGGAAGCCCTCGGACGGGCGGGGTTCTCATATTCGGCAACCCGGCGCCGGATCCGTTTGCGGCCCTCGGGTGCCGGACCTACGATGGTCCTGCGGGCCGCCGGAAATGCCTGTGGCCCGCGAAGGCAGGACGAACGGGGCATCGTGGAAGCCCGGTGAGCCGGAGGATTCCGGCGAATCCGGCGCGGCCCCGCCACTGTGAGAGGACGGGCGCGGCGTACACCGCCGGGTCCGGCCGCGCGACACGCCACTGGCGCCGGATCACCGGGGCCGGGAAGGCAGCCGGCCAGTGCCTCGAGCCAGGAGACCGGTCCCGTTCAACCGCCGGCCGTCCAGCGGGAGGCCGTTCCCGAGACGGACGGGGGGACTGCCGCGCAGTCGCTCGGGCCTTCGAGGGAAGGCCGGGCCGGTGCCCGTCTCGCGTGCGCCCCCCTGGCTTGCCCCTCGTGCCGCCCGCGCGCCGACTCGTACGTCCGACGCCCGCACGCGCCAGGGAGGAAGCATCCGACTCCGATCGACCGCCGGCCTTCGCCGGCCGCCGCCCGGACCGTGAGCACCGTGGTTCGCCGGCTCCTGATCCTGGCCCTGATGGCCGCTTCCGCCGTGGTGGTCGCTGTCATCGTCGGTCCCGCCTCCCTGGCACCGGGACGCGTCCTCGACGCGGCCCTCGGCGAGGCGGGCGGCACCGCCGCCACCATCGTCCGCGGCATCCGACTACCCCGTGCGGTGCTGGCGGCCCTGGTCGGAGCCGCGCTCTCCCTGAGCGGCGCCTCCTTCCAGGCGCTGCTGCGCAATCCGCTGGCCGAGCCCTATATCCTCGGCGTCTCGGGCGGTGCCGCCGTCGGTGCCGTCACCTCCATCGTGCTCGGGTGGACGGCGGCCGGCGGGTGGGTGCTGCCCCTGGCGGCCTTCGCCGGGGCCACCGCTGCCATCGCGGTCGTCCTCCGGATCGCCGCCGCCGGGGGCATGGGGCTGGACACCCGGGTCCTGCTCCTCGCCGGAGTGGTGGCCGGCGCCTTCTTCAACGCCGTGATCTTCTTCCTGCTCACCTTCGCCGAAGCGGAGACCTTCCGTTCCGCTGTCTTCTGGATGATGGGCGGGCTCTCGGGCGCCGACTGGGACGCCGTCGTCGTGGTGGCGGCGGGGCTCGTCCCGGCGTCGCTGCTGCTCATGGGCCTGTCCCGGTCCCTGAACTTGCTGGCCGTGGGCGAGGAGACGGCGCTCTTCCTCGGCACGCGTGTGGAGCTCGCCAAGTGGACCGTCTACCTCACGGCCTCCTTCCTGGTGGCGGCGGCCGTCTCCGTGAGCGGCGCCATCGGCTTCGTCGGACTCATCGTCCCCCACGCCATCCGGCTGCTCTGGGGAAGCGACCACCGCTTCCTGCTCCCCGCCTCCCTCCTGCTCGGCGCCGCGTTCCTGCCGCTGGCCGACACCCTGGCCCGGACCGCAGCCGCGCCTTCGGAGATCCCGGTGGGCGTCCTCACGGCCCTCGTGGGCGTGCCGGTCTTCGTCCTCCTTCTGGTCCGGCGCCCGCCCGGACCGCGGCGCGGCATGGGCCGCACGGAGGGTCCGTGACGTCGCCCCTGCTGGCCGCCTCCGGACTCCGCTTCCGCTACCCGAGCGCTCCCGGCCCCGCCGTGGACGACGTGGGCCTCTCCGTGCCGGAGGGGACCCTGGTCGGCGTCATCGGCCCGAACGGATCCGGCAAGTCGACGCTGATCAAAGTGCTCATGGGCGCCCTGGAGCCCGACCGCGGCGAGGTCCGGCTCCAGGGGCGAGTCCTGAGCTCGTGGCGGCGCCGCGAGCTGGCCAGGCGCGTGGGAGTGGTCCCGCAGAACGAGAGCGTCACCTTTCCCGTCTCCGTTCGGGAGTTCGTGGGCATGGGACGGTATCCGCACCTGGGACCCTGGCGGACCGAGGGCCCGGAAGACCGGAGCGCCGTGCAGCAGGCCCTGGCCCGCTGCGACATCGAGGACCTGGCCGGGCGGCCCTTCTCCACGCTCTCCGGCGGCGAGCGTCAGCTGGCGCGCGTAGCCCGGGCGCTGTCCCAGGAGCCCGACCTCCTGGTCCTGGACGAGCCGACCGTCTCCCTCGACGTGCGCCACGAGATGGAGATCTACGAGCTGCTGCGGGAGCTCGTAGGGGGCGGGACCACGGTGCTCCTGGTGACGCATAACCTGAACGCCGCCGCCCGCTACGCGGATCGACTGCTGCTGCTGCACGAGGGCCGTTCACGGGCCGAGGGGCCCCCGGCGGAGGTGCTGACCCGAGAGACCGTGGAAAAAGTCTACCGCTGGCCCGTGCGCGTGATGCGGCATCCGGGGCCCGGGCCGGACGAGGGTGCGCCGCAGGTGGTGGCGCTGGCGGGCGCGAACGGGCCGCACCCGGGGGAAGCGTGAGGTACCGCGAACGCTCAGTCCGGTGAGTCCCCCGGGAGCAGGCCGAGCTCCCGCAGTGTGTCGGTCACCGGCGGATGGAGCGCGGCGGCCAGGTGCGCGGCCGCCTCCCCCAGGCGAGGTCCGAGCCGGTCCAGCAGCTCGGCGTCCACGGCCACGACGTCGTCCCCCTCCACCGCCTCCAGCTTCCCCCACCCCGGCCGTTCCGCGGGCGGGGGCCGCTCGCCGCCCCCACCCCGGGGGGCCACGACCACCGCGGGCCGCCTCTCGACCACGGTCTCCAGGCTCACCCGGGGGGAGGGGGCCTCCAGGTCGCCGAAGACGTTGCGGCCCCCGGCCAGGGTGATGAGGGAGTCGAGGTAGCTCCCGGCTCCCACCGTGCGCGGCGGATCGGGCCACAGGTCATAGTAGACCGGCACCCGGCGCCGTCCTTCCACCACGCGGGCCACCATCTCCAGGCGTTTCCGTATCGCGGCGACCAGGGAGTCGGCGGCGGGCTCGCGCCCCGTGAGCGTGCCGAGCCGCGAGATGTTGGCCATGAGTTGCGGAATCGTGTTGTGCTCCAGGGCGAGCAACGGCACGTCGAGCTCCTCGAACCGGCGGATCGAGCCGGTATTGGCCTGCCCCGCGTAGACCACGACCGCGTCCGGACGCCGGTCGACCACCTCCTCGGCCGACGGACGTATCCCTTCGCCCACGCTCGGCACCGTACGGGCGGCGGGAGGGTGCGTCCCGTACCGCGTCCGGCCCACCAGGCGGTCCCCGGAGCCCAGGGCGAAGAGGATCTCGGTGGCGGCGGGGATCAGCGAGACCACCCGATCCGCCGGAGCCGCCAGCTCCAGCGTGTCTCCCCGGTCGTCGGCGATCCGGATCGTGTCTCCCGTGGCCGCCCGCGACGGCTCCGCCGCGCCGAGGGACGGACCGGCGGCGCCGGCGGCGAACTCCACCCGACCCTCGACGGTCGGAACGTCCTGGTACGAGCGGGACGGCCTCTCGGCGAAGGCGTGGGTGACCGGGGCGGCGAACAGGAGGCAGACCGTGGCGACGTGGACCGTCGCCCGCCAGAAGCACGCCGACCGCTCCGTCCTGCCCCGCGTCCGTCCTTCGTCCGTCAGCGTGGAGGCCCTGTGCGGGACTCTACGGCTCGAACCGGCCGAAGTCCTCGGGGTTCATCCGCTTCAGATAGTCCTTGAGCGGCTCCGACGGCTCGTCCTCTTCTTCTTCCTCGGCCCCTGCACCCGGCACCGGGGGCTCGTCGCCGGGGGAGGAACCGAGGTCGGGACCCGAGTCGGCGCTCTCCTGCCACGGCTCCGGCTCGTCGAGGTCCGCTTCCTCGACCTCGAGGGAGGTGAGCTCCAGCAGGGACTCGTCGGCGAATACCGGAGCCTCGGCCCGGAGCGCCAGGGCGATGCTGTCCGAGGGCCGGGCGTCCACCGAGATCATCTCGCCGTCCTTCTCCAGCACCAGCGACGCGTAGTAGGTGTTGTCCTCGACCTTGGTGATGAGGACCCGCACCAGCTCGCTCCCCAGCCCCGACACCACAGTGGTGAAGAGATCGTGGGTCAGGGGACGCGAGAACTTGATCCCGGCCAGCTCCATGGCGATGGCGCTGGCCTCCGAGGGTCCGATCCAGATGGGGAGCATCCGTTCCCCGTCCGATTCCTGGAGTATGACCACGGGAGTATTCGACGACTTGTCCAGGCCCAGGCTGCTGACCTCGACTTCCTTCATCGACCCTTCGACCATGGTTCTCGCCTCGCTGCTCTGGCGGTGCTGGAAGCGTGATTCGGAGGCCGTCAGGTCCCCATCTCCCAGGAGGCGAGATACTCCTCCTGGCGCTCGGTGAGCGTGTCGATCTCCACGCCCATGGAGTCCAGCTTCAGCCGCGCGATCTCCTGATCGATGGACTCGGGGATGCGGTGGACGCTGCGGCTGAGGCCGTCACCCTCGTCCAACAGGTACTCCGCGGCCAGCGCCTGGTTCGCGAAGGACATGTCCATCACGCTGGCGGGGTGCCCCTCGGCGGCGGCCAGGTTCACGAGGCGGCCCTCGCCGAGGACGGCGATCCGCTTTCCGTCGACCACGTACTCCCGGACGCTCTCCCGGGCACGTCGGGGGCCCTCGTCGGCGATCTCCCGCAGCCGCTCGAGGTCCAGCTCCACGTCGAAATGACCGGCGTTGGCCACGATGGCCCCGTCCTTCATCGCCCGGAAGTGCTCCTCGCGGATCACGCCGATGTCGCCGGTGGAGGTGACGAAGAGGTCTCCCTCCGGAGCAGCCTCGGCCATGGGCAGCACGCGGTAGCCGTCCATGGTGGCCTCCAGGGCACGGAGCGGGTCCACCTCGGTGACGATGACCTTGGCGCCCGCTCCCTCGGCCCGCTGGGCGATCCCTCGCCCGCACCAGCCGTAGCCGGCCACCACCACCGTGGAGCCGGCCAGGAGCATGTTCGTGGCCCGCAGCACGCCGTCCAGCGTGGACTGGCCCGTCCCGTAGCGGTTGTCGAAGAGATGTTTGGTGTGGCTGTCGTTCACGGCGATCACCGGGAAGCGCAGCACCCCGTCGGCGTCCATGGCCCGCAGCCGGACCAGACCCGTGGTGGTCTCCTCCGTGGAGCCGACGACGCCGTCGACGATCTCGCGCCGCTCGTCGTCCGACAGCCCGGTGGCCCACTGCCGCACTCCGGGCGAGAGGTCGTCGAAACGCTCCATGGCCAGCATGTGCAGCGAGCCCACCAGATCGGCGCCGTCGTCCATGGTCACGTGCGGCCGATGCGCCAGTGCCGCCCGGATGTGCTCGTAGTACCGCTGATTGTCCTCGCCCCGGACGGCGTGCACGTGAATGCCGGCCTCCTCCACGAGGTAGGCTGCCACGTCGTCCTGGGTCGAGAGCGGATTGGAGGCGCAGAGCACCACCTCGGCGCCCCCCGCCCGGAGCGTGCGCATCAGGTTGGCGGTTTCCGTCGTCACGTGGAGACAGGCCGACACCCGAACGCCGTCCAGCGGCCTCTCCTCGGCGAACCGCTCCCGGACCTGGGCCAGCACGGGCATGAAGCGGTCCGCCCACTGGACCCGGTCCCGTCCCTCGTCCGCCAGGGAAAGATCCGCCACGTCGTGCTCCGGCACGCTCTCGGCCACCTTCTTCGTCATCGTTCCTCTCTCGATGTCCAGGATGTATGTCGTCGCTTCGCCTCTCACGGGCAGGGTCTGCACAGTCTGCAGGGTCTGCGCCGCCGTCCTCACACCGCCGCCTTCAGAGCGTCGACCCGATCCGTCCGCTCCCAGCTGAACCTGCCGTCCCCGTCCGGCTCACGGCCGAAGTGGCCGAAGGCCGCGGTCCGACGGTAGATGGGTCGGAGCAGGCCGAGATCCTCGATGATGGCCTCCGGCCTCAGGTCGAAGACCCGGTCGACCACGTCCACCAGGTCCTCGTCCGGCACGGCACCGGTCTCGCCGGTGTCCACCATCACGGACACCGGGTCCGGGACGCCGATGGCGTACGCCAGCTGGATCTCGGCCTGATCGGCCAGTCCGGCGGCCACCAGGTTCTTCGCCACCCAGCGGGCTGCGTAGCTGGCCGACCGGTCCACCTTCGAGGGGTCCTTGCCGCTGAAGGCCCCGCCGCCGTGGCTTCCGACGCCTCCGTACGTATCGACGATCACCTTGCGCCCGGTAACGCCGGCGTCACCCTGTGGGCCGCCGATCTCGAACCGGCCCGTGGGATTGATGTGAAAGGTGACCTCGCCGGGCTCGTACAGCTCGTCGGGGAGGACCGGCGTGACCACCTCGTCGATGAGGGTCCGCCGCACTTCCTCCTGGTCCAGGCCGGGGGCGTGCTGTGCCGAGACCACCACCGTGGTCACCCGCTTCGGCCGCCCGTCGCGGTATTCGACGGTCACCTGCGACTTCCCGTCCGGGCGGAGCCACTCCACCTCCCCGTTGCGGCGGGCGTCCGACAGTCGACGCGTGAGACGGTGCGCCAGCGAGATGGGCACCGGCATCAACGACTCGGTCTCCCGGGTGGCGTACCCGAACATCATGCCCTGGTCGCCGGCCCCCCCCCTGTCCACGCCCATGGCGATGTCCGGCGACTGCTTGCCGATGGCGGTGAGGACCGAACAGGTCTCGTGGTCCAGGCCGTAGCCGCCGTCGTCGTAGCCGATCTCGCGGACGGTCTGCCGGGCCACGTCGGTGAAGTTCACGTGGGCGTCGGTGGTGATCTCACCGGCCATGAAGACCAGCCCGGTGCTCACCAGCGTCTCGCAGGCCACGCGGCCGTCGGGATCCCGGTCCAGGATCGAGTCGAGCACGGCATCGGAGACCTGGTCGGCGATCTTGTCCGGGTGCCCCTCGGTGACAGACTCAGAGGAGAAGAGATGGCGCTTTTCGGATACCAAGGGATGTGCCTTCCCTGTACCGGTGGTCAGCAGGGTGTCGAGCTGGCTCGAGAGCCCGCCGGACGCGGCGGACGTGCATTGAACGGCGGCGGAAGCTACCCCCGCTCTACCCCTGCGACAAACGTGCCGTCGGGGCCTGCGGGAGGCTGGACACGCTTTCCAGATAACGCTCGAAGGGCGCCCGGATCTCGCCCGCCGTCTCCCGGTCGGCCATGGGCGAGGTCATCTGCTCCAGCTCGCTCACCTCCACCACCCGAATCACCTCCTTGAGCTCGGGAAGCGTCGAGGGCGGGACGCTGAACCGGCGGTAGCCGAGGCCCAGGAGCACCGCCACGCCCACCGGGTCCGACGCCAGCTCGCCGCACACGCTGAGCTCGCAGTCGTCCCGCTCGGCCTGGCGCCAGAGGCGCGAGTAACTGCGGACGAGGGCCGGATGCAGCGGATCGAAGATCCCCGACAGCTTCGCGTTGCCCCGATCCGCGGCCAGCGTGTACTGCGTCAGGTCGTTCGTACCCAGGCTCAGGAAGTCCACGTGCGGCGTGATCAGGTCGACGGTCTCCACCGCCGCCGGCGTCTCGACCATCACGCCAAGCGGCACGTCTCCCACCTCGCCGTCCACCTCTAGCTCCTCGATCACCTCGCGGAGGTGCTCCTTCGTGCGCCGGATCTCCGACACCGAGACGACGAAGGGGAGCATGAGCCGCATTCGGCCGTGCGCGCCAGCCCGGAGGGCCGCCCGGAGCTGCCGGCGAAAGAGATCGGGCCGGTCCAGGCAGACGCGGATGGCGCGCCACCCGAGGAACGGGTTCTCCTCCGGCGGCGCCTGGAGGAACATGGGGAACTTGTCGCCGCCGATGTCGAAGGTCCGCAGGTTCACCGGCTGGTCCGGGAAGGCGCTCACCACCTCCCGATACGCCTCGTACTGCTCCTCCTCGGTGGGCACCGTCCGGTGGCCGATGACCAGGAACTCGGACCGGAACAGGCCCACCCCCTGAGCGCCGACGCGCACCGCTTCCTCCGTGTCGTGGGGCTGGTCCAGGTTGGCCTGGAGCGTCACCTCGACGCCGTCGGCGGTCTCGCTGGGCGCGTCCACGATCTCCTGCAGCCGCTCCTCCCTCCGGCCGCTGCTCTCCACCGCCCGGCGGAAGGTCTCCAGGTCGTCCTCGCTCGGGTCCACCACGACCCGGCCGACGTGGCCGTCCACGAGGACCGACGTTCCGTCGTCGATCTCCTCCAGCTCCGGTCCCACGCCGACGACGGCGGGGATGCCCAGCGAGCGGGCCAGCACGGCGCTGTGTGACGAGCGGGAGCCGGTGGCGGTGAGGACGCCGTCCACCTGCTCCGGGTCCAGCTGCACGGCGCAGCCCGGCGTCAGCTCGCCGGCCGTGAGGATGCGGTCCTCACCGTCTTCCAGGAACTGGGGATCGACGTTCCTGTCCAGCAGGTGCGAGAGGACGCGGACGCGTACGTCCTCGAGATCGGCGAGGCGGTCCATGACCATGGCGTGGCCGGAGTCCAGGATCTGCGAGCGTATCTCCAGCACGCGCCAGTCGAAGGCGCGCTCAGCCGAGAGGTAATTGTCTCGTATGTAGGAGAGGGTGCCGTCGACCAGGTCCGGATCGTCCAGCATGAGGATCTGGGGATCGAAGATCTGCGACTCGATCTGCCCCAGCTGCTCGGCCGTCCGGTCCCGGAGCTCGCGGATCTCCTCCCGTGCCGCCTCCCGGGCTTGGTGAAACCGCTGGACCTCGCCGTCCACCTCCTCGGGCTCTATGGTCCGGTGCTCCACCCTGGGGACGTTCCACTCGAACCGGCGCACCTCGCCGTAGGTCCGACCGGGCGACGCACCGACTCCCTGCAGGTATCGGGTCACGGCTCGTCTCCCCTCCCGTCGTCGCCGGCCACGGCGGAGTCCACGTCGATCTGCGCGGCGTTGGCGGGGTCCTCGTCGCCGTCCTCCCCGTTCTCCCCGTCCTCTTCGCCGAAGCCGTCCTCCACCAGCGCCACCAGGGCCTCGACGGCCTCCTCGCTGTCCTCCCCATCGGCGCGGATGGCCAGGGTCGTACCGGGCTCCGCGGCCAGCATCATGACGCCCATGATGCTTTTCCCGTTCACCTCCAGCTCGTCCTTCTCGACGAAGATCTCGCACTCGAACGTGGACGCCAGCTTCACGAACTCCGCCGCGGGTCGGGCGTGGAGTCCCTGCCGGTTTCTCACCGTCACCGTTCTCTCGACGCGGCCTGCCATCGTCACATCGCTTCCGTGCGGATTCGTGTGCGTTTCGTCGCCATCCTCATCGCCATTTCGTCTCGTCTGCGGCCGCGGGTCCTTGCGGCCGTCACCCACCCAGGAGCCAGCCCGCCAGGGCGCCGGCCGCCAGCAGGAAGGGCGCGGCTCGCCGTCCCGCTCCGGGCCACCGGAACGCCAGAGCGGCTCCGGCGGCGGCGCCGATCACCGCTCCCCAGCCGCCGGCGGCCCCGGCCAGCGCGCCGGTGCCGTCCGCCAGGAGCCTCCGGGCGGCGCCGTAGCCCACACCTCCGAGCAGCAGCGTATTCAGCGGCGGCAGGGCGCGTGACCACCGGTCCGGCGGCCACCGGCGGAGCACTCTCGCCACCCGGAGCCCCTCCCTCCATCCGGCGCGGAACGCCCACCCCCGCACGAGGAGGTGACCCGCGTTGTACAGCACGAGGAAGAGGAGAGTCGCCACCAGCGGAGAGGCGCCTCCCGCCAGCCAGGCCGCCAGGGCCAGAAGAGCGCAGAACGGCCTCCAGCGGGTCCACACGACCCGGTCACCCAGAGAGCCGAGGGGGCCGGAGAGCGCCCTCCGAAATCGCCGGATCTTCTCCCGGTCCTCGCCCTCGCTCTCGGCTCGGGCCAGCGCCCCCACGGCCAGGGACGCCAGGTACGGATGGGCGTTGAAACCACGGAGGTGATCCTCCAGGGCCCGGCGCATCCCCACCGGATCGCCCGCGTACACTCGTCGGAGCACCGGCAGAAGCGCATACGCGACACCGGACCCCAGCAGGGTTCGATAGTTCCAGCTCCCCTGTACGGCGAAGCTGCGGAACCAGGCGCTCCACAGGTCCGAGCCACGAACAGACACGGGCAGCCTCCCTCCCGTTTCGCCGGGGGGGCTACACGCCCGCCAGCGCCGCGGCTCCGACGCCGGCCAGCAGGCCCCCGAGGAGCCACGCGGCTCGCCAGCAACCGGTGCTCAGGACTCGTCCCGTCGAGCCGGCGGCGGCGGTACGAGGCCGTCGATGCCGACGCGTTCCCCG
>CAZFDK010000061.1:0-15964 GCA_964518305.1 uncultured Gemmatimonadota bacterium
CACCGAGAGGCTCGGGCTCAGCTCCGTGATCCCACTCACCCCCGTGTAGACGTCGGTCACCCGCCGCACCTGGCCCGACGGCGTGTCCAGCCGGTAGACGTTCGAGATCCCGCCCCGGTCGGAGACGAAATAGAGGTCCTCTCCGTGCGGTCCCCACTGCGGGCTGGTGTGCTTGCTCCCGTCGAAGCCCGGCAGCTCCTCCACCTCTCGGGTCTCCGGGTCGATGGTGGCGAGGCGGAAGGAGCCGTACTCGAGGCGTCCCATGTCGGCCCCGAACCGATCCGTGGTGAAGGCGATACGACGACCGTCGGGCGACCAGTCGGGGTGGAGCTCGGCGAACGGATCGTCGGTCAGCCGGCGGAGGTCACCGGAGGAGACGTCCACGACCCAGAGGTCCAGGAGGCCGCCCTGGTTGGCCGCGAAGGCGATCCGGTCGCCCCCCGGCGACCAGGTCGGATTGAAGATCTCCCCGAACCGCGACAGGCCCATCTCCCGCTCCCGGCCGCCGCTCTCCACGTCGAGGATCGTGAGGACGGGCGTTCCGCCGCTCACGGCCGCGAAGGCGAATCGCCGCCCGTCCGGACTCCACGCCCCCGCGGAGTTGAGGAACTGGAGGCTCTGGTAGTGGGGATCTACCGCGGTCCGCGTGATCCGGCGGATCACCTCGCCCGTCTCGGCGTCCGCCAGGTACATCTCGATGGCGAACATGCTGCGCTCCGAGAGGAAGACCAGGCGCTCCCCGTCGGGGCTGATCGACGCCCCCACGTTCGTGGCGCCGCCGGAGCTCTCCCGCGTGACGATCGCCTCACCGAATGCCCCGGCGGAGTCGGTGCGCTCGCGGACCGGCACGTAGGCCTCCCGGAGGGATTCGTGCCACCGTCGGGTGAGGCTGTCGAGGGGGGCGCCCAGGACCACGGACAGCGCGCTGCCGGCGCTCCCGCTCCCGGCGGCCGCCCGATAAGCCTCGGCCACGGCCCGATCGCCGTGCTCGCCGGCCACCCATGCCCAGAGAGCGTGTCCGTAGCGATAGGGAAAATAGCGCCGGGCATCACCGAGGTCGCTGATCGACGGGAGGTCGTCCTCCCGGAGCGCGTCTCGCATCCACATGGCCGTCTGCGCCGAGCTCGGGCCCACCGAGAGGTACTCGGCCATCCCCTCGATCATCCACAACGGCAGCCTCAGGGCACCGGGGACCCGATACATGGGCGAGTCCGGGTCGACACCGCTGAGCGAGAACTGGAAGGCGTGCACCAGCTCGTGGCCCACCACGTGGTCGGTCTCCGACAGCGGACCCGCCATGGGGAGGACCACCCGACGCTTGAGCGGCTCCGTCACGCCCCCGGTAGCCTCGCCGATGCGACCCGGGATGGCGTTGGTCTGCTCGAAGTGCGGATGACTGGCGTAGAGGATCAGCGGCTGGCGTCCGCGGAGGTCAGCGTCCAGGAGGCGGGAGAGGCGCGCGTACCAGCGCTCCGCCGTCCGGGCCGCGTGCGTGGCCGCCTCGCGCTCCTCCTCGTAGAAGTAGACGTCGAAGTGCTCGGTCCCGAGCACCCGGAAGTCGAAAGAGCGGTACTGGACCTTGTTGCGGCCGAAGTACTGGGCCTCCGCACCGGGCACTCCGGCGGCAAGACAGGAGAACGCTATCACGGCGGCCAGGCCGATCGGGAAGCGGTGGAGCTGTGGTCCCATCGCACTCTCCTCGCCTGCTGCTCCGGGCGGCACCGGAGCGTCCACCCGGTCCGTCACAGGGGACGTGCTACACTGCCCGTGCGCCGGTGTGGCGACCGCGGTCACCCGGACGCGGCCACGGGCCGGTCGGGAAGCAGGGTGTAACGACCCCGCTCCTGCACGTACTCCACGAATTCCCGGAACACGGGATCCGCCGTCACCGTGGCGTCGTCGCCGACCACGATCAGCTTTCGCCGCGCGCGTGTCAGCGCCACGTTCAGTCGGCGCCGGTCGGCGAGGAACCCGATCTCGTTGTCCGGGTTGCTGCGCGTCAGGGAGACCAGCACGGCCTCCTTCTCTCGCCCCTGGAATCCGTCCACGGTCTTCACCTCCAGGGCCCCGGAGTCCAGCTCCCGACGGATTCGCTTCTCCTGGTCCGCGTAGGGGGCGATGACGGCCACCTGCTCCGGGTCCAGGCCCGCTTCGAGGAGTCCGCGGGCCGCGCGCACCACGAACTCGGCCTCCCGGACGTTCTCGGTGGAGGTGGAACCCTCCCGGCTCCGCTCTCCCGCCTCCTCGGCGGCCGTGCTCACGAAGACCACGGGCTCTTCCGGATCCAGGATCGGCCGGAGCGGCTCGTCCTCGATCCCGCCCGCGAAGTCGCCATCGTCCCCGACGGCGGAGAGGTCGGCCAGAGTGTGCTCGGCCACCTCCTCGGCCGGCTCGAGCCGTTCGCCGTAGAACCGATCGCTGGAGAAGTCCATGATCCGGCGATGCATTCGGTACTGCACGGTCAGGAGGTCCTTGATGGGGTCGCCGTGACGGTCGGCCCATTTCTCGAAGAGGCTCCGTCCGAGTCCCTGCTCTCGGGCCTCCCGGCTGAGCACGGTGGGCGGCAGCTGCCGGTGGTCGCCTGCCATCACGACCTTGTCGGCCCGGACCATGGGAATCAGGCACGACGGCTCTGTGGCCTGGGTGGCCTCGTCCAGCACCAGCACGTCGAAGTGGAAGTCCCCCAGCACCTCGCTCCCGGCCGTGGAGTTGGTGGTGAGCACCACGTCGGCGGCGTCCAGCACCTCCTCCACGGCCCGCTGGCGGTGCCTCTCCGCCTCGTCGAAGAGCTCGTCCATCCGCTCACGGAGGGTGAGCCACCGGGCCATCTCCTGGACCTTCTCCGGCGAGACGCCCCGGGCGCCGCGTCCCTCCTCGGCCAGGCTCTGTATCCGGTCGTCCGACATGCCACGGCGGTGACGTCCGGAAGGGTGCGTCAGGTCGTCCTGCCGATCCTTGAGCTGGAAGGCCTGCTCCCGGAGCTCCTCGTACCGCCCGTAGTCCGGGTGCTCCTCGACGACACGGTCCAGGGTAAGGCCCCGAAGGAGGGGCGTGACGCGCGCCGGGTGGCCCACCCGGACGCAGGGCACACCCTCACGGGCCAGGAACTCGAGCACGTTGTCCACGGCCACGTTGGACGCCGCCGTGGCCAGGACCGCGTCTCCACGATCCACGTGCTGCCGGATCACCTCCACGGCGGTGGTGGTCTTGCCGGTGCCGGGCGGCCCGTGGATGAGGTGCACGCGGTCGGCTCCCACCGCGCGGCGGACGGCCCGCCGCTGGGACTCGTCCAGCTCCTCGTTCCGCCACGCCGCGATCTCGACGGGCCTCGCGGACTCCGGCTCCGCCGACCCGGTCACCAGGTCCCGGATCTCGCCCAGACGGCCGTCGGCTGCGGCCAGCGTCGAGACCGCCTCCTTCATCCGCTGGAAAGTGATGTCGTTTACGTACAGGTCCAGGCGCAGACCGTCACCGAAGACGAAGCCGGGGGGACGGCCGTCGAAGACGACGGTAACGGAGTAGTTCGTGTGGCGTGCCACCGTGCCCGTGGGATTGTCGTCCCGCATCGGATCCTGCTTCGAGACCATGACCAGGTCGCCCACGGCGAGCTCGGTCTCGGGCAGGGGCTGGCCCCGATCCTCCTTGAGGAACTTCACCATCTGGCCGCCGAGACCCTCGCCCTGCTCGCGCCCCCTCATCCGGAGGAGAGCGCGCCCGCGCTGCTCCCGCTCACGGCCCGACAGCTGACGGATCTCCCGCTCGTGTCGCGCCATCTCCTCCTCGCGCTCGAGCTCGACCAGTCGCTCGAAGCGCCGGGCGTAGTCCGAAGCTTTCAGCATCGCGGTTCGCTGTCGATCGTGTTCGGCGTGTTCGGTCATCTGTCTGCGATCGCTCATCTACTGCTGCTCGGCCGGTCCCTGCAGGTCGGGACAGGGACGCACCCAGCCGTCGTGCTCCCCCTCGCGCCGAGAGGCGGCCTCCCGGTTCGAATAGGGGCCGACGAGCACACGGGTCATCTTCCCGGGGCCGCTCTCCAGAAAGGCCGGCGTCCCCTCCTCCTCGAGCTCGTCGCGGCGCTGGAGCGCCGCCCCACGGTCGGCGAAGGAGGCCACCTGTACGGCGTGGCAGCCGGCCGCGTCCACGACTTCGAGCCTCACCCGTCCCGTGCCGGGCCCGAGCAGCCGCAGGTTCCGGGCGGCGGCGCGGCTCAGGTCGATGATCCGGTCGTCGACGAACGGCCCACGGTCGGTGACGCGGACTCGCACCGTGCGCCCGTTCTCCAGATTCTCCACCCGGACCCAGGTTCCGAAGGGCAGAGTCCTGTGGGCCGCGGTGAGCCCCTCCTGGTCGTAGCGCTCCCCGGACGCCGTTGCGCGACCATGGAACGGCTCGCCGTACCACGACGCCATCCCGGTCTGCTCCCAGCCGATCTCCACCGCGCGCGAATCGGACGGGGCCCCCGGGGTCGACGGCGGGACCCGGCGGCCGGCGCAGGCCGCAAGCAGCAGGACGACGCCCAGGGCGGCGAGAACAGGCCGCGCGCTCGCGCTGCGGCGCTCTTGCGGTGGTCTCGGGGCCGATTCGCCCCCGCCGGGCCGGCATACTTCTGGCAAGCTGATCATGAGTCCCATTCGGGCTGCGTGCGCTCCGATCACCGTGCGAGACGCCGCGCCCCGGCACCCCGCGCCGGCAGCCTGACGAGTGTGAACATCACCGATCCGAGAGGACAAGATGACGAGTTCCGCGACGTTGGGCTATCCGCGCATCGGCCCCGACCGGGAGCTCAAGCACGCAACCGAGAGCTACTGGGCCGGCGACCTCGCCGAGGACGAGCTCCGCTCTGTGGGACGAAACCTCCGCGCCCGAGCCTGGGAGACCCAAGCCGAGGCGGGAATCGACCACGTCCCGTCCAACGACTTCTCCCTCTACGACCAGGTGCTGGACACCGTGGCCCTCCTCGGGGCCGTGCCGGATCGCTACCGGTGGTCGGACGAGACGGTGGACCTGGACACCTACTTCGCCATGGCGCGCGGCGCCCAGACCGACGAGCTCGACGTCCAGGCCATGGAGATGACGAAGTGGTTCGACACGAATTACCACTACATCGTCCCAGAATTCCATCCCGATCAGGAGTTCCGGCTTGCGAGCGAGAAGCCCTTCCGCGAGTTCAGGGAGGCGCGTGAGCGGGGCCACGTTTCACGCCCGGTGCTGATCGGCCCGGTGAGCTTCATCCTCCTGGGGAAGGCCACGGCCGAGGGGTTCGACCCGCTGGACGCCCACCTGGACGCCGTGGTCGACGTCTACGAGGAGGTGCTGGGACGCCTGGCGGAGCTCGGCGCCGACTGGATCCAGATGGACGAGCCGTGCTTCGTCCAGGATCGCTCCGACGCCGAGCGGGAAGCTCTCCGGCACGCGTATGGACGGCTGTCGGAGGGCGCCGACGCCCGGCTCATGGTCCAGACCTACTTCGGCCACGTCGCGGAGAGCTGGGAGACCCTGATGGGGCTGCCGGTGGACGGAATCGGCCTCGACTTCGTCCGGGGCCGGGACGAGCACCTCCGTCTGCTCGAGGCGCGGGGCGTCCCCGGGGACCGGCACCTCTCCGTGGGCCTGGTGGACGGGCGAAACGTGTGGATCAACGACCTGGAGAGCTCCCTCGACCTCCTCGAGCGGGTGTCCCGCACCGTGGACCCGGAGCGCCTGGTCGTCTCGCCCTCGTGCTCGCTGATGCACGTGCCGCTGGACGCGGAGCGGGAGCAGCAGCTGGACGACGAGCTCCGGTCCTGGCTCGCGTTCGCCCGTCAGAAGCTCGACGAGCTGGCGACTCTGGCCGAGGGGACCCGGGACGGGCGGGACGCCGTGGAGGCGACGCTGGCACGGAACCGCCGGGCCCTGCAGGATCGCCGCTCGTCGGACCGGATCCGGAATCCCGCCGTCCGCCGACGGACGCGCGGTCTCGACGCCGAGGGGGCCGGCCGCGAGACTCCCTTCGCCGAGCGCCGCGCCCGGCAGGGCGAGCGCCTCGGCCTGCCGGTCCTGCCCACCACGGTCATCGGGTCCTTCCCGCAGCACGACGAGGTGCGGGAGAGGCGCCGGGCCTACCGGTCGGGGGACCTGGACCGGGAGGCGTACGAGTCGTTCCTGGAGGAGGAGATCCGCCGCTGTGTCGAGATGCAGGAGGACGCCGGCATCGACGTCGTGACGCACGGCGAATTCGAACGGAACGACATGGTGGAGTATTTCGCCGAGCAATTCGAGGGCTTCGCCTTCACCGAGCACGGGTGGGTGCAGTCCTACGGATCGCGCTACGTGAAGCCCCCGATCCTCTTCGGCGACGTTAGACGCCCCGACCCCGTCACGGTGCGGTGGTGGAAGCACGCGGCCTCCTGCACCGAGCATCCCGTGAAGGCGATGCTCACCGGCCCGGTGACCATGCTGCAATGGTCCTTCGTCCGCGACGACCAGCCGCGCTCGGAGACCACCTATCAGCTGGCCCTGGCGGTCCGTGACGAGGTCGCCGACCTGGAGGAGGCCGGAGCGCCCGTCATCCAGGTCGACGAGCCGGCGCTGCGCGAGGGCCTCCCCCTCCGGCGCGACGAGTGGGACGAGTACCTCGACTGGGCGGTCAACGCCTTCCGTCTGGCCACCGGGACCGTTCAGCCGGAGACGCAGGTCCACACCCACATGTGCTACTCGGAGTTCAACGACATCATCGAGCACATCGCGGCCATGGACGCGGACGTGCTCCTCATCGAGAACGCCCGATCCGACGCCGAGCTGCTCGAGGTGTTCCGCGACTTCGACTACGACCACGACATCGGCCCGGGCGTGTACGACATCCACTCGCCGCGGGTGCCGCCGGTGGAGGAAATGGCGGAGATGATACGCGCGTCCCTCTCCGTGCTCCCGGACGAGAGGCTGTGGGTGAACCCGGACTGCGGCCTGAAAACCCGGGCCTACGAGGAAGTCGTCCCGGCCCTGGAGAACATGGTCGAGGCGGCGCGCCGGGCCCGGGAGGAGGTCGACCGCGCCGTGAGCGCCACCGCCGGATGACGGCGCCGGGACCGGCGGGCCGCGGGAGATGGAACACGAATCGCCCCTGATTGCGTTGAGCTACACGTAACACCGAACGGAGGAAGCACACCATGGAGAACGTCGACTACAGCATGCGGAGGGAGTTCCCCGGGGTCGACTTCGAGGAGGCCCTGGACCGCGTCGAGGCGGCCCTGTCCGACGCGGGGTTCGGGATCCTGACGGAGATCGACGTCAAGGCGACGCTCAAGGAGAAGCTGGACGAGGAGTTCAAGGCATACCGGATCCTCGGCGCCTGCAACCCGAACCTGGCCCACCGGGCGCTGACGGAGGACGACAACATCGGCCTCCTCCTGCCCTGCAACGTTGTGGTCGCCGAGACACCGGACGGCTCCGAGGTCTCCTTCCTCAGGCCGTCCTCCATGCTCTCGGTAGCCGGCAGCGACGAGGTCATGCCGGTGGCCGAGGAGGCCGAGGGACTCATGCGGGAGGCGCTGGACGCCGTCTGACCATCACATTTCGGAGGGTGCATGCCTCCTGCGACAGAGCCACTCGAGACGCGCCGACCGCCTTCCGCGGCCGCGGCCCTGCTGCTCGTCGCGCTGGCGACCGTGGCCGCGCCGGTGCCGGTCGGATCCCAGCCTCTGACCGAGCGGACGGACAATCTGCAGGGGGCATGGATCACCAACCCGCAGAACCTCCACTTCCAGTTTTCCCACCGGTTCCAGGTGTTCTCCCCCGGGGACGCCGACGTGAGCGACATCTTCACCTCCGGCGCCGTCAGCAATTATCCCACGTTCGATCTGGGCTACGGGCTCTTCGCCGGGACCATGGCCGGCGTCAAGTACAGCTCCAACTCGCGGGTGGCCGCCGGGGTCAACGAGTGGCAGCCCTACCTCAAGGTGGCGCCCGTACGGGGACTCGGCCCGGCGGAGTTCTCGGTGGCCGTGAAGGGGGCCTACAACGGCGGCTCGAAGAGCCTGGACGGGGCGGTCTCCGCCGAGGTGCGCCCCGGCCCCTTCTTCCTCATGGGGGCGGTCCGCGGGTTCCAGGACGGCTTCCGGGGACTCCGGCCGGACTCGGTCGGGGACCGGGAGGGGCTGGCCCTGGCCGGGGGCGCCGGCGTGCGCCTCGGCCGCTACGTGACCCTCACCGGTGACGTCTCGGACCTGGTGGCGGGGCCCGACGGGGAGGCCGCGTGGAGCGCCGGGATTCACGTCGGCATCCCCTACACGCCGCACACCCTCTCGCTGATGGCGACGAACGTCTACAGCGGGACTCTCGAGGGCCTCTCCGTCGGCGACGGGGAGGCCGTATTCTGGGGCTTCGAGTTCACCGTTCCCTTCAGCGGCTTCGCACGCTGGGGCAAGATCGTCGGCGGGGACGAATCGGCCGGGGGAGCGGACGCGGACACGGCGGCCGCCGAGCGACCCGTCCGCCGTTCGGATCGGGTGGTGGAGATCGAGATCTCCGAGTTCGACTACGACGGGAAGAGCGTGCGAGTGCCGACGGGGACCGTCGTCCGCTGGGTGAACCGGGACCCGGTGGCCCACACCGCCACGTCGGACGCCGGGACGTGGGACTCCGACCTGATCGGGCCCGGCGAGAGCTGGGAGCGCGAATTTTCGGAGCCCGGCCGGCACGTCTATCACTGCACGCCACACCCCTTCATGACCGGGACTGTGGTGGTTGCCGAGCCCGGCTCCTGAACCGGGCGCCACCTTCGGCCCGAGTGACCGCGTGCTCGTCGTGAACATCCAGGGCGGGCGAAATTTGCCCGCTCCATCCGGCAGGACCAGATTTGCCTCGCGGGCCGTCCCGCCCGGTCCGCATACCGCCTGTCTTCTTCCTTCATCGAGCCACCCGGAGACCGGTGCAGCAGCGGGCCGAACAGCCGCGACCTCTGGGGCCCGTCGGGGAGGACCGCCCCGTCCGCGTCGACCGGTGCGGGCGCCTGGTCACCGCCAGCCGCCCCGTGCATCCCTCGCTCCTCCCCGAGGACCACGGTCGACTTCTCCGGACGCTTGAGGCGCCACGCGGAGCCTGGGAGCGGGAGGAGCGCGTGGGCGTGCACGCCGGTACCGCGGCCCTGGTGGAGCCCGACGCCGACGGACGGGACCGCTTCTCCTCGGTACGCCGGCGGGGCGCGGCCCGGGCCGGGTCGCCGGACGTGGACGGCGGCCGAAGCGGGAGTCCCCCACCCCTCCCGCGGCTCTACGGGGGGTTCTCCTTCCACGCCGCTCCCGATGTCTCCGGAGCGTGGTCCGGCTTTCCCGCTGCACGCTTCCGGGTCCCGGCGCACGAGGTCAGGATCGAGGGGGACGAGGCGTGGCTCCTCGCCACCCGCAAGGACCGCGGGACGGCCGAAGAGGACGCCCTGGAGGGGCTTCGTCACCTGGAGGAGCGCGTCGAGCGGTGCCGGTCGGTCGGGCACGGAGATGGGGCTCGCCCGGTGCGGATCGCCCCCGGTCTCGAGGAGCGTGTGGCCGAGCTCGTCGACGGCGGCGGGCCGGCGGAGGCGGGCGCCGAGCGGGAGCGGTGGATCCGGGGCGTGCAGGAGGCCCTGGAGGCGGTTCGCGCCGGCCACCTGGAAAAGGTGGTCCTGGCCAGGACGCTGGACATCGCCGCCGGCTCCGCCGTCTCTCCCGTCCGCGTCTACCGTCGCCTGCGCGCCGACAACCCGCGCTCATCCCTCTTCTTCCTCCAGCCGAAGCGCGGCACGGCGTTTCTCGGGGCGTCGCCGGAGCTGCTGGGGGCGGCTCGCGATTCGATCTTTCGCGCCACGGCCGTGGCCGGATCCGTGCCGCGGGGCGAGAGCGAGGAGGAGGACGGGGCCCTCGGGCGCGCGCTCATGGAGAGCGACAAGGACCGCCGCGAACACGCTATCGTCGCCGAGGAGATCCGCCGCTGTCTGGCCCCCCGGCTTGGAGCTGTCTCCGTCGGGGCGCCGCGCCTGCTGAAGCTCGCCCGGATCCAGCACCTGGAGTCCGCCGTGGAGGGCCGCCTTCCGACGGGGCGCGAGCTCCATCTCCTCGACCTCATCGCCGATCTCCACCCGACACCCGCCGTCTGCGGCCGTCCCCGCGATCGCGCCCTCGAGACGCTGCGCAGATCGGAGCCCTTCGAGCGGGGATGGTATGCGGGCCCGGTAGGCTGGTTCGGACCGTCCGGTCGGGGTGAGTTCGTCCCCGGCCTTCGCTCGGCGGTGCTGCACGACGGAGCCTGGCGGCTCTTCGCCGGCGCCGGAATCGTGGAGGGCTCCGACCCGGTCCGGGAGTGGGAGGAGACGGGAGTCAAGTTCGTCCCCATGCTCCGTGCCCTGGACGCGGGCGACGGGTCGTGATCCGCCCGGGCCCGACGTGAACCTCGCCAACCGGAACACGGTCTGGGCCGGGGCCTTCGTCGACGAGCTGGCGCGCGCCGGCGTGCGGGAGATCTGCCTCGCCCCCGGCTCCCGCTCCACCCCTCTGGTCCTCGCCGCCGCTCGGGACGCGCGCGTCGAGCCCCGGGTCCACGTCGACGAGCGATCCGCCGCCTTCTTCGCCCTGGGAGCCGCCCGGGCCGAAGGCGGCCCCGCCGCCGTCATCACCACATCGGGCACGGCGACGGCGAACCTCCACCCGGCGGTGATCGAGGCCAGCCAGAGCGGGGTGCCGCTCCTCCTGCTGACCGCCGATCGCCCGGTGGAGCTCCGGGGTACCGACGCCAACCAGACCGTTGACCAGGTGGACCTCTACGGCGCGCACGTGCGTCGGTCCTTCGACGTGGCTCCGCCCCGGATGACCCGCGACTCGCTCCGCTACCTCCGCGGCCTCGCCGCGCGGGCCGTGGAGGCGTCGACCACGGACCCGCGGGGTCCGGTCCATTTGAACTTCCCCTTCGCGAAGCCGCTGGAGCCCACTCCCGTCCCTGGCGACGTCCCCGACGCGTGGCACGAGACCCCTCCCCGGGAGCTGGTGGGGCGGGAGGACGGCGCGCCCTGGGTCCAGATCCCGCCCGACGGCCGGACGCCCGCCCCGGACGACCTGCTCGACGAGCTCGCCGCCGCGATCGAGGAGACCGGCCGCGGGCTCATCGTCTGCGGCCCGTCGTCTCGCCCCGGCGACGCCGGTCCCGCCGCCCTGGAACTCGGCCGGGCCACCGGCTTCCCGGTCCTCGCCGATCCGCTGTCCGGGGCCCGGTTCGCGCCGGGGGCCGGGGAGGTCGGAGTGGCCGCCTACGATCTGTTCCTCCGCGAGCGGACCCTGTGGGAGGAGCTGGAGCCGGAGCTCGTGCTTCGGCTGGGGCCGGCCCCCACGTCCCGAGCGCTGGGCGACTTCCTGGAGAGCGCCGAGGGGCGGCACGTGTCCGTAGACGCCGGGCGGCGGTGGGCGGACCACGCCGGGACGGCCATCGGGCGCGTGCCCGCGTCGCCCGCGTCCGTCTGCCGGGACCTGGCCTCACGCCTGGCGTCGTCGTCCGACGATCCCGAGTGGGGACGACGGTGGACGGAGCTCGGCGAGTTGGCGCGGGACGCCGCCGAGGACGCGATGGAGAACGGGCTCTCCGAGGGAACGGTGGCGGCCGACGTCGCCGGGACCCTCTCCGCAGGGAGCACGCTGGTGGTGGGAAGCAGCATGCCGGTCCGCGACCTGGACGCACTGGGATTTCCGCGAGACGTCCCGCTGCGCGTTCTCGGGAACCGCGGGGCCAGCGGCATCGACGGGCTGGTGAGCACCGCCCTCGGCGCCGCCGCCCGATCCGGGGGATCGACCGTGGCGCTGCTGGGGGACCTCTCCCTCTACCACGACATGAACGGCCTGCTGGCCGCCAGGACGCACGACCTCGACGTTACGTTCGTGGTGGTCAACAATGACGGCGGCGGCATCTTCCACATGCTCCCGGTCCGCGAGTACGAGCCCCCGTTCACCGAGCTGTTCGCCACGCCCCACGGCCTGGATTTCGAGCAGGCAGCCGGGGTGTACGGACTGACCCACCGGCGCGTGGAGGATCGCGCGGAGCTCGATGCCTCGCTGTCCGGGCCCGAGGCGAGGGACGGCAGCGGGGGCTCGCGGATCCTGGAGGTACCCAGCGACCGGGAGGAGAACCGCCAATGGCACGAGGAGCTCGAGCGGACGGTGCGGACAGCCGTGGCCGACCGCTGAGCCCCGAGTCGACGCCCGCACTGCGGATCATCCCTCTTCTCCCGCGGCCGGACACGAACGAGAGCCACGAGCCGAACGACGATTCGAACAACCGCCACTTCTGCGAGAGGAGTGTATCCGGAATGTCGAAGATCACGCTCAAATCCGACGTCGCCTGGACGCAGGTCAAGGACTACGAGGACATCACGTACCACAAGGGGGAGGGCATCGCCCGGATCGCCTTCGACCGTCCGGAGGTCCGGAACGCCTTCCGCCCGGAGACCATCTTCGAACTCAAGGAGGCCTTCGAGAACGCCCGTGAGGACCAGCGCATCGGCTGCGTCCTCTTCACCGGGAACGGGCCGGCCGAGGACGGGGGCTGGGCCTTCTCGAGCGGCGGGGATCAGACCGTCCGCGGCGACGAGGGCTACGTGGGCGAGGAGGACCAGGTCCCGCGGCTGAACGTGCTGGACCTGCAGAAGCAGATCCGGTTCATCCCGAAGCCGGTCATCTGCCTGAATCCGGGATACGCCATCGGCGGCGGCCACGTGCTGCACGTGGTCTGCGACATGACCATCGCCGCCGAGAGCGCGATCTTCGGACAGACCGGCCCCAAGGTGGGGAGCTTCGACGCCGGCCTGGGTGCCGTCTACCTGGCGCGGCAGGTGGGCCAGAAGAAGGCACGGGAGATCTGGTACCTGTGCCGCGAGTACTCCGCCGAGGAGGCCGAGGACATGGGCATGGTGAACAAGGTGGTCCCGCTGGAGGACCTGGAGCGCGCCGGCGTCGACTGGGCACGCGAGATCCTCAAGAAGAGCCCCATCGCCATCCGGTGCATGAAGTCCGCGTTCACCGCCGACACGGACGGTCAGATCGGCCAGCAGGAGCTCGCGGGCAACGCCACGATGCTCTTCTACATGACCGAGGAGGGCCAGGAGGGCCGCGACGCCTACGTCGAGGGTCGCGAGCCGGACTTCGAGCAGTACCCGTGGCGTCCCTGAGCGCCCCCACGGCGACCTCCCCGGTGAACCGGTGAGCGGCCTCGGGGTCTGGGTGCGGGCGGCGCGCCCCCGCACCCTGGCCGCCTCCGCCGCGCCGGTGTTCACCGGGAGCGGTCTCGCGGCCAGCCGCGGAGAATTCGACTTCCTCCCGGCCGCCGCGTGCCTGATCGCCGCCTCGCTGATCCAGGTGGGGACGAACTTCTACAACGACTACTCGGACTGGGCCCGGGGGGTGGACACGCCGGACCGGAGCGGAGAGACCCGCGTCACCCAGGCGGGACTCCTGACGCCGGATCAGGTCCGCGGCGGAGCCTGGGTCGCCCTGGGCGCCGCCGTGGCCGTGGGATTCTACCTGGCCGCGGTCGGGGGCTGGCCCATCGTGGCCATCGGCGTGGCCTCGGTGATCTGCGCGGTGACCTACACCGGCGGACCGTGGCCCTTCGGCTACCACGGGCTCGGCGACCTGTTCGTGTTCGTCTTCTTCGGCCTCGTGGCGGTGGCCGGCACCCACTACGTGCAGGCTGACCGGTGGACGGCCGGCAGTCTCTGGGCCGGGGCGGGCCTCGGCGCGGTGAGCACCGCCGTCCTGGTGGCCAACAACCTCCGCGACATTCCCACGGATCGGGAGGCCGGCAAGCGCACCCTGGCGGTGATCATCGGACCCGACGCGTCTCGCGTCGAGTACGGCGCACTCCTGCTGCTGGCGGCCGCGGTTCCGCCGGTGGGCGTTCTCGTCTTCGGCTGGCCGCCTCCGTCGCTGGCGGCTCTTGCCGGGTTCGTCCTGGTGCCGGGCCCGGCACGGCGGGTCCTCGGAACGGATCCGCGGCGGGACGCGTCGTCGCTGGACCCGGCCGTCGGTGGGACCGCCCGCGTCCTCGGCGCCTACGGAATCCTGCTGGCGGTGGGGCTGGCGCTGTGAACGACCGCGCGACGATCGTCGGAGCCGACATCCGGCCGTACCGACTTCCCCTGGCGGACACCTACCGCTCGTCGCAGGTCGAGCGAAGCGACCGTGAGGGATGGCTCCTGCGGCTGGAGGCCCGCGACGGCGCCGAGGGATGGGGCGAGGCGGCTCCTCTCCCGGGGCGGACGGAAGATCATCGTGTCGCCGGACGGGCGCTGGAAGCAGCGGGCGGTGCCCTGGGCGACGGGCCGGCGCCGCCCGACCTGCTGCGCTCGGCGCTCCCGGACGACGCGCCTGCGGCGGCCCACGCTCTCGGACTGGCCCTGGAGGATCTGGAGGCGCGGCGGTCGGGCGAGGCGCTGGCCATCCGCTGGGCGAGGGAGCACCGGCACAGCGCTCCACTGGGACGTGTGGAGGTGAACGCCACGCTCCCCATGGAGACTCCCGAGGAGACGGCAGAGCGGGCCCGTGCGGCCGTGGCCCGCGGCTTCGAATGCCTGAAGATCAAGGTGGGCGAGTCGGCCACGCGCGACCTGCGGCGACTGACCGCCGTCCGCCGCGAGGTGGGTCCGGAGCCAGCGCTCCGCCTGGATGCCAACGGGGCATGGACGAGGCGGGAGGCCCGGACCCGGCTTCTGCGCCTGGAGCCCTACGGGATCGAATACGTGGAGCAGCCGCTGCCGCCCGACGATCTGGAGGGACTCGGCCTCCTCCGGGAGGAGAGCGGGACCGACGTCCGGGTGGCGGCGGACGAGTCGGCCTCCACCCCGGGCCGGGTCAGGACCCTGGCGGAGAACGGCCTGGTGGACGTGGTGGTGCTCAAGCCCGGTGTCCTCGGTGATCCCGCGCGCACCCTGGAGTCAGCCCGCACCGCCGACCGCCACGGAATCGACGTGGTGTTCACCACCTGCCTCGGAGCGGCCGTGGAGCGGGCGGGTGCGCTGCAGCTCGCGGCTGCCGTCGGCCGCGACCCCCATCCGCCCTGCGGGCTGGCCACGGGCGAGCTGTTGGACGACGACGTCGTGCCGGCGCCGACCGGACCCGAGGAGGGTGCACTGGCGGTGCCGCTGGACCGACCCGGACTCGGCCTCACCCCCGGCGACGGATGACCGGGGAGGCCGGCGGGGACCCCCTTCGCCGCGCTGCGGACCGCCGGCCCGGGACCCCCGCCGCCGACGGCCCGGACGCGGAGTGGAGCTACCGGCGCCTGGACCGCGAGGCGAGCGCCCTGGCCGGGCGCATCCGGCGCCGGCTGGCGGCCCGTGGGGAGGGCGGCCAGGCCCAATCCCCCACGGGCAGCGGCGGGAGGTCCAGGGTGGCGGCCTTCCTGCCGCGCCTGCCGATCGGCCTGACCGCTGTCCACGGCGTACCCAGGGCCGGCGCCGTCCTGGCTCCCCTGCAGGACGGCTGGACCGAGCGCGAGCTGGCCGCATACCTGCGCCGGCTGGAGCCGGACCTGGTACTCGCCCCTCCCGCGATCCTCGGCCGGGCGGAGCGGGCGGCCCCGGAGACGCCGAGGCTGGCGCTCCGTCCCGAACGGGAGGGGATCGACCCCGCCGACACCGCCCGGATCCCGGCGGCGCGGGCATCCGGCGACCACTCCCTGATCGCCACATCGGGCTCCACCGGCACGCCGCGGCCGGTGCGCCTGACGTGGGAGAACCACCTGGCCTCGGCTCGCGGCGTCGCCGAGCGCCTGGACCTCCGCCCGGAGGATCGCTGGTACGCCTCCCTCTCGCTGGCCCACGTCGGCGGCCTGGCGCTGGCGGTCCGCGCGGCAGTCGTCGGATCCTCCGTGGTCCTCCGCGGCGACTTCGACGCCCGGACCCTGGGCGAACTCGTGAGCCAGGGACGGGTCACCCACGCGTCCCTCGTTCCCGTCATGCTCCGCCGCCTGCTCGACG
>CAZFDK010000062.1:0-15917 GCA_964518305.1 uncultured Gemmatimonadota bacterium
GGGCGCGAGGACGAATGGGAGTCCAAGGACGCCTACTGGGGCGCCGAGACGGAGTGGCTGACGAACGAGGAGCGCTACAACGACCGGGACGAGCTCGAGAAGCCCCTGGGCGCCTCCGAGATCGGCCTCATCTACGTGAACCCGGAGGGCCCGAACGGCGAACCGGACCCGGAGTGGGCCGCGCACCGGATCCGACAGACCTTCGGCCGCATGGCCATGAACGACGAGGAGACGTTCGCGCTCATCGCCGGCGGACACACGTTCGGCAAGGTCCACGGCGCCGACGACGACGAGGTGCACCTCGGTCCCGAGCCCGAGGCGGCGCCGGTCGAGCAGCAGGGCTTCGGCTGGGAGAACGACCTGGGCCCGGCCGTGGGTAACGTGATGATCACCAGCGGGCTGGAGGGCCCCTGGACCCAGACGCCCACCGAGTGGGACATGACGTACCTCGACAACCTGCTCGAGTACGACTGGGAGCTGACGACGAGCCCCGGCGGCGCCTATCAGTGGACGCCGACGGACGAGGAGGCCCAGGATTCGGCACCGGACGCCCACGATCCGGACGAGCGGGTCACCCCCATGATGCTGACCACGGACGTCGCCCTGAAGCGGGATCCCGAGTACCGGGAGATCGCGGAGCGCTTCCACACCAACCCTGAGGAGTACCGGGAGGCCTTCGCCAGGGCCTGGTACAAGCTGACGCACCGGGACATGGGACGGAAGGTCCGGCTGCTCGGACCGGAGGTGCCCGACGAGGAGCTGATCTGGCAGGACCCGGTTCCCGACGTCGACCACGAGCTGGTCGGGGACGAGGAGATCGCCGAGCTGAAAAAGACCCTCCTCGACTCGGACCTGTCCGTCTCCGACCTGGTCAGGACCGCCTGGGCGGCGGCGTGGACCTACCGGGACAGCGACAAGCGCGGCGGGCCGAACGGAGCTCGCCTGCGCCTCGAGCCGCAGAGGAGCTGGGAGGTCAACGAGCCCGAGAAGTTGGAGTCGGTGCTGGAGACCCTCGAGCAGATCCAGGCGGACTTCAACGGCTCGCCGTCCGACGGCGTCCGGGTCTCGCTGGCCGACCTGATCGTGCTGGGCGGCTACGCGGCCGTGGAGAAGGCCGCTGAAGATACCGGCCACGACGTGGAGTTCGACTTCGTGCCGGGACGAACCGACGCCACTCCGGAGCAGACCGACGAGGAGTCGTTCGAGTGGCTCAAGTCCCCCGCGGACGGATTCCGCAACTACCTGGGCGACGGCCAGGAGCGTTCCGTCGAGGAGCTGATGGTCGACAAGGCGGCGCTGCTGACGCTGACGGCTCCCGAGATGACGGTGCTCGTCGGTGGCATGCGCGCCCTGGACGCCAACTACGGGGACAGCGATCTCGGCGTCCTGACGGACCGGCCGGAGACGCTGACCAACGACTTCTTCGTGAACCTGTTCGACATGGGCACCGAGTGGGAGCCGGCGTCGGACTCCCGGGAGGTCTTCGAGGGACGCGACCGGGAAACGGGCGAGCTCGAGTGGAAGGCGAGCCGCGTGGACCTGGTCTTCGGCCACAACGCCGAGCTTCGGGCCATCGCGGAGAACTACGCCTACGAGGACGCCGAAGAGACGTTCGTGCGCGACTTCGCGGACGCCTGGGAGAAGGTGATGAAGCTCGATCGCTTCGAGCTCGACTGAGGCCAGCCTGAGCGGAGCCCACCGCGCACGGCGAAGCGGTCGCCCCGACGGGCGGCCGCCGCGGGACCCCGGCGGACCCAACGGTCTGCCGGGGCCGCGGTGTATTTGGACGAGAGCCGTGTATCCGTAGGCCGATCGGACCGAACTCCTACCCGCCCGAGTCGAGCCTGAATCGACTGAATGGAACCTGTCCGACGGAAGACGTGAACCGCCGGACCGCACGAACGGGGTGACCGGCCGTGGCTCTTCGGAGGCTCCGCGACTGGAAGTGGCTCCTTCCACTGCTGGCGGGGCTCGCGCTGGTGGCCTTCCTGGCCCGCCGGCACCTGATCCCCGGGTCCAGGGACGGTGCGTCGCCCCGGCCCGGAGTCGGATCCACCGTGCCGGCGGAAGAGGCGGCCGCCCACGTGGGCGAGACGGCTACCGTCTGCGGCACCGTGGCGGAGGCCGCCTACCTACCGCAGGTCGACGGCCGGCCCACCTTCCTCAACTTCGGGGGGCGGAATCCCGACCAGGCATTCACGGCCGTGATCTGGGGAGAGCACCGCCGGCGCTTCGAGGCAGCCCCGGAGCGCACGTACCGTCGAGCCCGGATCTGCGTGGCCGGGCAGATCACCGAGCACGAGGGCGTGCCGCAGATCGAGGTCCGCGCCCCCGCTCAGGTCCGGGTCCGATCGGAGATCGAATGAGAGTCGAATGAACGGGAGAAGCACGTGTCCGGAGCCTCCCTTCGCACGGCCGCCGGAGCGGTTCTGGCCGTGACGATCCTCGCCGCGGGCTGGGGCCTGTTGCCGGAGATCGCCTCGCGGGTGGCTCCGGTCCTGACCTATTACCCCGCGGGACTCTCGAGCTCCGCGGCCGATCCCGCCGCCCACGGGCTCCCCCGTGGCGAGCAGGTCCGGATCGGTGCCGCGGACGGGCCCACCCTGCACGCTTGGTGGATTCCGGCCCGGCCCGGCGACGACAGCCGCGACAGCCGCGGCGCCCTCGTCTACTTCCACGGCAACGCGGGACACCTGGCGGGACGCGCCGAGATCGCCCGCCGCTGGGCCGAGCGCGGACTCGACGTGCTGCTCTTCGACTACCGGGGCTATGGTCTGAGCGAGGGGAGCCCCTCCGAGACCGGCCTCTACGAAGACGCACGCGCCGCCTACCGGCACCTCCGCCGGGAGCGGGCCGTCACCGGGGAGCGGGTTCTCCTCCACGGCCACTCGCTGGGGGCGGCCGTGGCGGTGGAGCTGGCCTCGGAGAGACCGGTCGCCGGACTGATCGTGAGCGCCGGATTCGCGACCCTCCCCTCCCTGGCCTCGCGCCTCTACGGCTGGCTCCCGGACCGCGCTTTCCGGGGCTGGAGCCGGAACCGCTTCGACAGCGAGAGCCGGATCGGGGACGTGGACGCCCCCGTCCTGGCGGTGGCCGGGGGGCGGGACGAGATCGTGGGCCCGGCGGACGTGCGTCGCCTGTACGAGGCCGCGGCGGAGCCGAAGCGGTGGGTCGAGGTCCCGGGGGGGCGACACAACGATCTGATGGACCGCCCCCCCTTCTGGAGGGCGGCGGAGGAATTCGCCGAGCGGGCCCTCGGAGACGGCGTCAGGTGAAGGGCGACTCCGCCGTGGGCTCGACCTCTTCCTCCTCCTTCTCCACTTCCGCGCGGTAGGACTCGGCGCGCTCGGTCCCCTTCTCCCGGTCCCACCTCTCCAGGATGTGGAGGACGGCGTGGTAGGGATCGATGTGGAAGTGCTCCTCACCCAGCCAGCTCCCGAGGCCGGAGTCCTCGACCACGTCCCGGATCGGTCCCGTGAGGCCCGCGAAATGCAGCTCCACCTCCCACTCCTCCAGTGTGTTCGCGATCTCCTCTAGGGACTCCACCGCCGTGGTGTCCAGGTAGTTGATGCTCATGCCGTCGACCACCACGGCCCGGACGTCGCGCCCCTCCTCCTGGGTCTTCTCCATGATGAAGTCGCGGAGGAACTTGGCGTTGAAGAAGGAGAAGCCCGCCTCCACGCGGAGAATCAGGAGTCCCTTCACCGCCTCCGCCTTGGCGAACCGGTTCAGGTTCTTGAAGGAGCGGGTGGCCGGGAGGTGTCCCAGCTCGGCCACGTGGGGGCGGCTTATCCGGTACAGCACGGCCAGGGTCGCGGCGCCGATGCCCACCAGGATGCCCTCCTGAATGCCGATTCCGAGCGTGGTGAGGAAGGTGACGAGCGCCACGTACCCGTCGGCGCGCTTGGCCAGGTACAGGTACCGAATCTCCGCCGGGTCGATGAGCCCGAGACCGGCGACGATGATGATCGCCGCCAGCACCGGCATGGGCACGTAGTAGAAGAGCTCGGTGAAGAAGAGAAGCGTGCCGGCGATCAGTGCCGCCGCGACGACGTTGGAGAGGGCGGTGCGGGCGCCGGCCTGCTCGTTCACCGACGTGCGCGAGAAGCTGCCCGACGCCGGCAGGCTCTGGAAGAGGCTGCCGAACACGTTGCTGGCCCCGATGGCCACCAGCTCCTGGTTCGGGTCGATGGTGTACCGGTGGCGGGTGGCGAAGACCCGACCCAGGGAGACGACGGCCATGAACTGCACCAGGGCCAGTGTCAGGACCGTGGGGAGCAGCTCCCGAACGGTGGAGAGGTCTACGGCGACGATCCGCGGCGCCGGCAGTCCCGACGGGATGCCCCCCACCAGCTCCACGCCGGCCTCGTCCAGACCCAGGGTCCAGGCCAGCGCGGTCCCGACCACCAGCACGGCCAGCTCCGAGGGAAAGAGCGGCTTCCACCGCTGGAACAGGAGAACGACGACGAGGCTGCCCAGTCCCATGCTCAGGGACAGCGGATCGGCCTCGCCCAGGTGCGCCAGGGCGTCCACCACCAGCTGGTAGACGTACTCCGAGCGGCCGAGCTCCACCCCCAGCAGGTTCCCCAGCTGCCCGGCCCCGATGATGACGGCGGCCGCGGTGGAGAAACCGGCGATCACCGGGCGGGAGATGAGGTTGGCCAGGAACCCGAGCCGCGCCACCCCCATGGCCACCTCCACGAGGCCCACCATGGCGGTGAGCAGAATGGCGAGCGTGACGTACCGGTCGGTGCCCGGCTCGGCCACCTGTCCGACGCCGGCGGCCACCACCACCATGGAGACGGCCGAGATCCCTACGGCCAGGTGCCGGGAGGTACCCAGAATCGGGTAGACCACCAGCGGCACCAGGGAGGCGAAGAGGCCGTAGATGGGCGGCAGGCCGGCCAGGACCGCGTACGCCATGCCCTGGGGGATCAGCATCACGCCCACGGTGAGGCCCGCCAGGAGGTCGCTGCGCGCGGCCTCGAGTCCGTAATCGCCTCCCCAGCTCAGGATCGGGAGGACGTCCTCGAGGACGTTCTTGACGGTGTTCAACGGGGCATCAAGGCTGCTCTCTGCCGCGGACGGGCTCAGACCGGCATCGCGCTGGCGGCCGACGATCCGGTGAACCTATACCGGTCGGGCCGGATCGACGAGCCGTACCGAAGAGGCCGCCGGCGGGTTCCATCAGGTGAGACGGGCCATGCGACGCCGGCCGGCGGCGACAGGTTCCGGTCCATGACCTCGTTCACTCGCCCTCGAAGGGGGCGGAGTCACGGAGCAGGCCCCCGGGCCCGAGGACGAGACGCGCCGCGAGCCGGTCCGGAGGACTCGAGAGACCGGGAAGTCCGGGAACCTGACGCGGTCGAGATCGTACGCGCAGGGGGACCAGTGCTCCCGCCCTCCAGTGCCGCACAGCGCTCCGCGACGTTTCCTGGGCCCGCGACGCGGCGGCGCGGCGCAGCTACCTTCTCGCCATGAACCGTAACGACATTGGCCAAGCGATCGCTGTCCTCCTCTTCGTGGGGGCACTGGTGGCGGCCACTTGGCTCGACCGCAGCGGCGGTGGAGCTCCCGGAGCCGCCGAGCTCGGATTCCGGTTCCAGGAAGTCTCGGACGAGGTGGGCATCGAGTTCGTCCACCACTCGCCCCGACTCGACTCCGCGATCGCCAATATCGGCGACTACGTGGCGAGCATGGGAGCCTCGGTCTCCGTATCCGACGTCAACGACGACGGACACCCCGACCTCTACCTCACCAACAGCGCCTTCGATCACCCCAACGCACTCTACCTGAACCGGGGCGACGGCACCTTCCGGAACGTCGCCCGGCGCGCCGGCGTCGCCGACCTGAACGCGCAGGGGGTCGGGGTGTCCATGGGATCCCTCTGGGGCGACTACGACAATGACGGGGACGAGGATCTCTTCGTCTACCGCTGGGGCCACCTCTCCCTGTTCGAGAACCGACACGAGGAGACGGGCGAGGTCCGCTTCCGCGAGGTCACCCGCGAGGCCGGCCTCCACACGTGGATGAACGCCAACGGCGCGGTCTGGCTGGACTACGACCGGGACGGCCTCCTGGACCTCTTCGTCGCGGGGTACTACCGCTCGAATCTCGACCTGTGGGACCTCGAGACGACGAGCATCATGCCCAACAGCTTCGAGTACGCCAGCAATGGCGGACGGAACCGGCTCTTCCACAACGAGGGCGACGGCACCTTCGAGGAGGTCACCGGGAAGATGGGGATGGGCTCGCGCCGATGGACGCTGGCGGTCGCCTCCGCCGACTTCAACGGCGACGGATGGCCCGACCTGTACCTGGCGAACGACTACGGCCCCGAGGCTCTTTACCTGAATCAGGAGGGCGAAGGCTTCCGGCCGGCGGACGTGGGCCTCGGGAAATCCGGAAGCGGAATGGCGGTGGCCCTCGGAGACCTCTACAACCGGGGTCGCCTGGACGTGTACGTGACCAACATCTCGGAGCAGGGGTACCTGTTCCAGGGCAACAACCTGAGGACGAACTTCCTCCCCGAGCTCGGCCAGTTCAAGGAGACGGCCGAAGGCCCGGTGGCCGACGCCGGCTGGGCGTGGGGAGCCCAATTCGGGGACCTGAACAGCGACGGGCGAACCGACCTGTTCGTCACCAACGGCTTCGTATCGGCCAGCCGGGAGAAGGACTACTGGTACGGGATGAGCAAGATCACGGGCGCCGCCGGCCCCGTCATCGAGAACGCCGCGAACTGGCCTCCCATCGGAGAGGCCAGCCTCTCGGGCTACGAGCGATCGAGGGTCCTGGTGAACCGGGGCGCCGAGGGCCTGGTCCCGGCGGCGCCGTCGGTGGGGATCACCGACCGCCTCGACGGCCGCGCGGTCGCCCTGGCCGATCTCTTCAATCAGGGTGAACTCGACGCCGTGGTGGCCAACCAGGAGGGACCGGCCCTCGTCTACCGGAACTCGGTGGCGCGCGACCGGCACTGGATCTCCTTTCGACTCGTCGGCTCGGCCAGGGGCGACACGGCCCAGCCCGGACGGAGCAATCGCAGCGCCATCGGAGCCCGGGTGACACTCCACGTCGACAGCACGGAGCGGGCGTCAGTGGTCACCGGGGGGTCCGGCTTCGCCAGCCAGAACGGCCGGCGTGTGTACTACGGCCTGGGCAGCACCAGGAGCGTAGATAGCGTCTTCGTGGAGTGGCCCTCGGGCATTCGCCAGGTGCTGAGGAACCCGGCGACGGACCGGGTGCACCTGGTCCGCGAAGCGTCGGCCGAGAACCTGACGGCGGACGCGGGCACGCGCTCGGAGGCGGATCAGGGCGAGGGCGAATGACGGCGATCCGTCCCGACGAGACCTGGACACCGTGAGCTCGGAGCCCGCCGCCACAGGCGAGAGCGCCGCCCCCCCGGCCGGAGCATCCGAGCGCCCGGAGTGGCTGTCGACGCTCCGCGGTGCCGTGGTCTCGCCCAACCCGAAGCACCTCATCGTCGGCCTGATCACGCTGATCCTCCTGGTCGGCGAGTTCCGCTACGGCATCCTGGGGGGCTACTGGCGCCTGGTCGCCGCGCTGGGCACGTGTATCGCCTCCGAGCTCGTATTCGCCCGCCTCGTGCCCGACCGATCCGCGAGCCCCGTAAGCGCCTACATCTCCGGGGTGAGTTTGGCGATCCTGATCAAGCCCCAGTCGAACATCCTGTGGCCCTTCTTCCTGGGCGGTCTCCTGACCATCGGATCGAAATACGTGCTCCGCTACCGGGGGCGCCACCTCTGGAATCCGAGCAACTTCGGCATCGGCGCCCTGCTCCTACTCTCGGCAAACCACGTGGCGATCCTGAGCGAGCAATGGGGGAATTCCCCCGGTACCAACGCCGTCATCTGGGTGATCGGCCTCCTGGTGGTCTATCGGGCACGGATGTTCCACGTCACCATCACCTATCTTCTCTCCTTCTTCGGCTTCGCGGCCGTTCGAAGCGCCCTTGTGGGCACGCCGATCCTCGCCGAGATCGGGCCAGTGACGGGTCCGATGTACCAGCTCCTGGTACTGTTCATGATCACCGACCCGGCCACCACGGTGGGCACCCGCAAGGGGCGGATGCTGGTGGCCTTCTCGATCGCGGCGGTGGAGATGGGCATACGTCTCGCCGCGGACTTCCACGTGGGTCTCATCAGCCCCCTCTACCACTCGCCACCGATCCTCGCACTCTTCCTCGTGGGACCGGCGGCGATGTGGATCGAGCAATGGAAGCAGGCGAGGGAGTGAGTCCCTTTCCGCGGGACGCGGCTCGGTCGGTCCGGGAAGTGGAGATCCTCGACGCGCGTGCGTCCATCACCCGACGCGGATCCGGCTACCCGGGCGGCAGCATCGTGCCCGAGTCGCGGTCCGGGACCTGACCGCGCCCACGGCCCCGGACCCCGAAGCGCTTTCTCAGCCTTCGAACTCGAATTCGGTGAAGCCGTCCTCCATCTCGATCTCGAATTCGGCGACCGAGCCCGTTGACTGGAAGTCATACTGCGACAGGTCCACCACAGAACCGTCGGCACGCGTGAACCACAGCGAGGGATCGACGGTCACGGTGACAGTGCGGTTGCCGGCACCCTCCTCGACGACCAGCGGGGTCGAGAAGTCCCGCTCGACCTCGATCTCGGCCTCGAAATAGGCGGTGAAATCGCGCGCGTCGGAGCCGTCCGACGGCGTGAAGGTGCCGGTCACACGGAGACTGCCGTCCTGAGGCCAGTCGGTGAACTCGGACCGGATGTCCTGTAGGAGATCCTGCTCCGCCTGGTGCTCCTCACCCTCGTCGTCATCTTCGAGATCATCCACCTCGAACTCGAGACCCTCGTAGCTGTCGGCGGGCACCTGCTGGCTAACGGTCACGGCGGTGCCACCGTCCAGCGGCAGCTCCACGAACTGCGGCCCTCCCTCGAACTTCTCGCACGCATCCTCGTTCTGTGCCGAATCGCAGCTCACGCCCGCTCGGTCGAGCTCGAAGTCGGTAACGACCAGGTGGGCGTCGTCGATCTCCAGCGCGCCGTTGGAGCCCTGGAAGCTGATGGCCGCCCGGGCGTCCGACGCGCCGGAGAGCGAGGCACTGGCGCCCGAGCCCGATATCGAGGCGGCTCCGCTGGATGCCGTCTGGAAGGCGACCTGAACGCCGCTGCTCGGACCTGTGCTGTCACAGGCCATGAGCCCGAAGGCCAGAACCACGGCCAGGCCCAGCAGGGACGAGGTGATGCTGCGACGTGATCTGTTTTCGAGGTCCATGCTGAATCCTCCCGGAATCATGCTTCTACGGTGAGATGGGCACGGGGGCCCGACGATTCGTATTCCCGTGCCTCGCGCTTTACTGCCGCGGTTAGGTGGTGCAAATAGCGTTCTTGCAGCGAGTTTCATCCAATCTATTATACAACAACAGCTTATAAATATTACTGTACTTACACTTTTCACGCAGAATGCGGAAAAATTGCAGTCTGCAACAACGGTCACGTGAGGGACCAGGGGACAGAATCAGGTGTGATCCGTCTGGCGTTCGAGTCGAATATGCGAACTGGTGCTTCGTCGCCGGTCGGCACCGTACGATTCGGCTCGCCGAGCTGGCCTCAACAGACGGGGCTCGAGAGCCTCGATATGGACGGTCTCGTGGAGCGGAGGCGAGCGCCCTGAACGACCGGCTGACCAGGCAGAACCCGCCACCGTACCGGATCGGCGTCATTCCAACAGCCGGAACGCTCCAACGAGTTCCTGCATATCCTCCATCCGAGCCAAGAGCCAGTTCGCTGGTGACCCGCGACTCCAGGCCCCGGATCCCATGATTGCATCGCTCCGACGCCAGTTCTCCATGCACCGCGCCGGGCTCATCCGACGGGCTCTGACGGCTCTGGCCGCGGTAGTGGCTGCCACGGCCCTGCTCGCGTGCGGCGACGGCACGGGCCCGAACACCTCCGAGGACGCCCAGGTCTCGGTCGCCTTCAGGACAGCGGCCTCGAGCGGTCCGGGGACGCCGGCCTCGATCGCGTCGGCGCGGCCCTCGGTACGCGTCGTCGGCACCAACGGAGCGCTTACGCTGCACGAGGTGCACCTGGTGGTGACGGACTTCCAGCTGCGGCGGGCGGAAGGCAGCTGCGACGATGCCGGAGCGCAGGGCGCCTGCGAGCCGTTGGAGCAGCAACCGGGCTTCATGCAGCTGCCCCTCGAAGACGGGAGCACGGTCGCCACCAGCCGGGCCGTGCCGCCCGACGAGTACGCGGGCCTCGAGTTCGAGACGGACGACCTCGAGGACGATGACCAGGCAGACGATCGTCAGGCCGAAGAGGCTCTGCTCTCGAAGATCCGGGAAGACTTTCCGAATTGGCCCGAAAAGGCCAGCCTGCGCGTCCGCGGTGAGTTTCAGCCGGTGGACGCGGACAGCAGCCGTGCCTTCACGGCCTATTTCGAGCCCGAGAGGGAGGTGCCGGTCATGTTCGCGAGCCCCGCCACGATCGGCGGCAACTCGGTGGTCACGGTCAATGTGACGATGAAGCCGTCCACCTGGTTCACCGACCCCAGCGGCGACGTCGCGGACCTGTCGCAGTTCGACTACGCGACTACCGGGGCGATCGCCGATTTCGACATCGACGTGGCGAGCGGCGTCTCGGACACGCGGGTCGAAAAGTAGGAACGAAGATGCCCGCCCGGCGGCGTGCCCCTCGGAGCGCTTCCGGCGGAGTCTGGCTCGGGGGAAGCGTCAGCCGCCTCCCGACCCCTCCTTCAGGTCCTGGAGGATCTCCTCGAGAGAATCGTCGTCTTTGAGCGTCAGCGCGACTCCGCCGGCGTCCCCCGAGCCACCGTATCGGGAAGTGGCCTCGGAGGGCCGGAGAATCTCGATGGTCTCGATACTATCCAGGCTGATTTCCCTGAGCCGACTGACCGGGAAGGCGACCTCGGTGTCGTCAATATAGAGGTTCGCCGCGATGTACCGGCCGGAGCTGCCGACCGGCTGGCCCGCCTCCGACTGCTCATCGGCAGACTCGCCGCCGGGCCCCGCGGGCCTGCTGCTGTCCACGGTCATTCCCACGCGACCGCCTTCCTGATCTACGGCGGCGTTGCTCAGGTCCTCATCCCGATTCCCGCGGTTGCGCACCAGGAGACGCTGGCCACCGCTTCCGGCAGTCGAAACGCGGACGCGATGGTGGGCCTTCAGGAAATCGTAGGCGCTCTCGTACCGGGCCTCACTCAGGTCTTCAGCCGAATAGAACGTCGAGCCGAGAGAGGTACCGCTTCCGGAGGCGCATGCCCACGCGGCTCCGACCAGTAGGGATATCGTCAGCGCAGCGAGAGCATTCCTTGGCACGGCGACCTCCCTATCTCGATGGCGGCACGAACTCTCCAATGGACTGGCTCGAAGTGGGTCGCCGGGGCGCGTCGAGCCCCCGAGCTCATCCCCCGCCGGACCGTCGCAGGCGCGCTCATCCAGAAACCCGTACTTATTCATTGTATCGTAAATAGTACTGCCGCGACCATAGATCAAGCAGGGGCCGGTTCGGCGGAGGGGAGCGTCAACCGCGACGATCGTGACGGAGGGCGGAGCGCGGACGACGGTCTGGGCGCGACTTTCCGGGTGAAATGCCGTCCCGGTCCCCCTCAGGCTGAGTTGCCCGCCGGCAGTTCGGCGGTGATTCGATGGGAAGGGAGACGGCTACGGCATTCGGACCATCCAGATTTGCATGTCGGATGGAAGCATGGCTCCTGTCTGGTCAGAAACCGAGGGGGCTGGAGTTACCCCGGCGGTCTCAAGCGGTCATCGCAACACCTGGCGTATCTTCGGTGCTTTGAACCTTCGCCAGGAGGTGGGCAGTGGGAGGCGATGCTGACCATGGAAGGAGACTGACCGCGGCAGAACGATCCGAGATTCGAACGCGGATCTCGGCAGGGCAGCTGTACGCGCCGAGTGCCAGAATGCACCCGACGCCGTGCCCCCTCCTCCAGAAACCAAGTAAACTCCGCCCCCCTCCGTTTCGGCCTCGAGGCGTGGCGAACCACTCCCGGAATAGCCTCACCTCCCGCCCTCCCGTTCCGTGACGGAGTACCTCGTCACCCAGGCGCTCGTCTTCCGGCACCTGCTGCCCCCCGCACGCCGGGAGTGGTTCGAGGGGCTCGACCTCCTCTAACCCGGGCACGCACCGCCGCCTCCTCGCCCCAGCGATCTCCACTCCGGGCGGGGGACGGCCGCCTCTCCGGTATATCGTCGCTTCGAGAGCCGTCCCATGTCCTTACCGGACCAAGATTATGGTGATGTCATGTCCCGATGGGAGGCTCTCAAGCCCGCTCCAGCGGTTCGGGAGCGTCCTCCGGGAAGGACTCGGCGTACAGCTCCTCCACGCGGTCCACCTCGTCCGGTGATAGCTCCTCGAATTCCCTGCTACGCGCCCGCTTCGACAGGTTTCCGTCATTCTGCTCCAGAAAATTGACGAGCAGGCTGATCGTCTTCTCGGGCATGTCGCTGATCTCTTCCTGTACCCGGCGCGAGAACTCCTCGTAGCCCTCGAGATAGGCCACCTCCCGGGGGAGGTCGTGCCGCACGGTCTCCTCGACGCAATCGTAGAGGAATTCGGCGTGAGGGGTGGCGTCGAAGTACCGGTAGAGATCGGCGGTATCGTTCTCGACTTCCACATTGCCCCGGTCGGTCGGATGCCACTCGATCAGCGGCAGGAGCTCCTCGGAGTAGCTTCGAAGCACCTCCCGATACGCCTCGATGTTCCGCAGCATCGAGGCGCTCACGGGGAACACGACGCCGGGAGGATTGAAGTCCGCTTCCGCCAGCACGTGGTGGATCAGCCACCGGTGGATGCGGCCGTTGCCGTCCTCGAAGGGATGGATGTAGACGAATCCGAAGGCGACCGCGGTGGCCGCCACCACCGCATCGAGATCGGCCGCGGTGATCCGGGTCCCGTACGCCACGACTCCTTCCAACAAGCCCGGTAGATCCTCCGGCCGCGCGCTGATGTGCTCGGGCATCGGCTCGTCGGTGATGCGGTCCCGGTTGCCCAACCATCCACCCTCGCTCCGGAGGCCCAGGTCGACGAACCGCGCGTCGCTGATCAGGCGCTCCTGGAGCTCGACGAGCGTCTCGACGCTCAGCTCCCGCTGCCCCGCCTGCTCGATGACCTCGCCCCAGCGCCGAGCTCGTTCTTGGGACGGCGTCTCCCCCTCGATCTCGAACGACGCTCTGCTGTCGGCCAGCAGCAGAAAGACAGCGGCGCGGCGCACGATGTCGGGCCGGGTACGCCCGATGACCTCCCGGGCGCGCTCGTCGAGGTCCTGCTCCAGATGCGTCTCCAGTTCGGGCGTTCGTCGAACCAGGGGGCAGAAGTCCGGAGTACCGGGGAGGTTGTTCCGCACGCGATGGCGTCGGGACAGCGGTGGATCCGACAGACCGAACTGTTGGTCGGGATCGAGCACCGGTACGGCCTTCACCTTGCCCGCGTCCGGGAGCTCCAGCTCGTCGTCGGTCAACCACTCGTACAGAAACCAGAGCCGTCGCGTCTGGATTCCGGTAGGCTTCTCCTCCACGATCGCCTCGACCGCTCCAGGGTCGATCCGGTCGAAGAGAGCCGAGAGCACCGCGAGGCTCACCCCCTCCCACTTCAGAGCGAACTCCAGCTGGGCGGCGAGGGAGTCCTCGGGCCGGTGGGCGGGAGTCAGCATCTGCCAGTCCCGCGTCGAGTCCGGATGGTGGCGTTCGGCGATGGCGGTCAGGCGCGGGGGGAGCGGAACCTCGAGTCCGTAGCGATCGACGAGTGCCGCGTATCCGGCTGGCTCACCAGGTTCCGGTAACGACCGGCCGTGGAAGGTCCGCATCGCCTCACATGCCATTGCGAGTGCTAAGAGTATTCACGATGCGCTAAAAATATTTACGATTAGATTAAAGCGCAAAAAACAATCACGTGCCGCCAAAGGCATTCACGTCAGCCGCAGACCGTTGAACATCTTCACAGATCGCTGAAGGCAGTCACAATTAACGAATAGTGCTAAAAACCATCACACCCGCTGCCCTAACCTGCTGACCCATCCTGGCCTTTGGGGCCCAGATCGAGTGCACCCAGTACGCACAGGGCCACACCGCGTTCTCCTACGGGAGAGCGCTCGGTGAGTCGTCGAGTCACCGGACTTGTGGTCACTCCTCATGCGGCGGACAAATCCCCCTGGAGTCCTGCCTCTCTCGATACGGGGCCGGTAGCGGCTTCCCGCCGACTCCTCGCTTCGACCCCCACGACAGTCCTTCTGCACTGACCGACCACCCGGCCTCCGCAGCACCTGCCCCCCTACGTCACCTGTACATCCCGGCGACTCCGTTGGACCCGTGATGGATTTCAGGCCGTGGCCAATTCCCCCCGGTAGGGTGGAGTACGAGCCGAGAGAGACCCTACCGCATTGAAAACCAACGATGACTACTCACGATCTGATCGAGAAGTACGAGAGCGAGAAGAAGAGCGCCGAGGCATACGACGCGGAGGCTCCCGTGGCCCAAGTGCTCGACACCGTGATCGAGGACCCGAAGGGGGTGAAGAGCGCCAGCGGGCGGACCTCGCGGTACCACACCACCGAGGAGGTGGCCGAGCGGCAGAGCCTGCACCCCGGGACCATCTCGGATCGCTGCGCCGACGGCTACTACGAGGGGGCGTTCAAGACCTCCGAACACGGCGAATGGCGAATCCCCGTCGAGTCCTTCTGACGGCCAGCCCCCAACTTTCTTCGGTGCCGCACCGCACTGAGACTCCGGGTAGCGAGCAGAGAGGGTTGCCCCTCCTGCCGCTACCCCTTTTTACGCTGGTGTCACTCACAGCCGCTTCTCGTGTCCAGAGTACGATGAGCAACAACCGACCTGCATCGAAGCGCATCTACTGGCGAAAAGACCGGAAGACCTGATGGGCCGATTTTCGGGATTTCCCCGATCCTGTCTGCCAGGAGGTGCCGGGTACGAACGGGCGGAAGACCCTGGAGGCGAAAGGACCAACCGTCCCAGAAGGGAGGCACCCTGGCGCCGTCGACAGTCAACACCTATCTGCGCTACGTGAGTCGCTTCCTCAGCCGGGCGGTCAACGAAGACCAGCTGAAGGAAAACCCGTACAAGTGGGTCCGGAAGCTGCAGGAGAGGACCGAGGAGCGGGAATTCCTCGAAATCGACGAGGCGGCCGCACTTCTTGAGGCCGCCCAAGAGATGGTGAACGACAGCCGGAGCCGGTGCTACTACGCCCTGTATGAGATCATAGCCGCGTTTCTCCTCACCGGCGGCAGGAAGATGGAAGTGCTCGGACTGACGATCTCGGCGATCCGGACGATCTGCTTTTCCCCAGCTACTCCGGCGGCCTGCTCACCGACCTGCGCTCGTCGTTGGACACGATGATGGAGCGGGCTGGCGTCGAGAAGCCCGTTACTCCGAATGTGTTCCGCCACACGTATACTGCCACACGGATGATGGCGGTTGAGCAGGGACACCCCGTGAGCGTTTACCACGTGGCCAAGGAGCTGGGGCACGGGAACCTGGAAGAGATCAAGAATCGGTACGGTCACCTCCAGCACCGGCTACAGCGCCTCGAGGAAGTCCGCTACGAATAGCGCCACCGCTGGGGATCAGTCGTCTCATCCAACCCGCTTGAGCCGCCTCAACCCCGGGGGCGGAGGCCGGCGCACGCCCACCGACCTTCCACCGTCCCCCCTCAAAACGTCGACCCCGACTTACTACACTGACACCGGGCTGACACCGCGGGTAATATCCCCGAATAAAATGGCCCTGTAAACCCTTGTTATATAGGGTCTAACGCGCCCGGGAGGAGTCGAACCCCCAACCTACGGATCCGAGTTTGGTACTGGCCCGTAACGGAACGGTTTGCCTACGTCTATAGGGTTATCAGCTCCCTCCCCTGATCCTGTCCGGGTAGGGATTGGCA
>CAZFDK010000063.1:0-2850 GCA_964518305.1 uncultured Gemmatimonadota bacterium
TATCAGTCGAGTCGCCGGAAGGTGGCGACTGGCTTCGAGTTCATCCGCCGGTACGGGACCCTAGGTTATTGACCTCACGAGATCTCCAGCTAAGGAAAGGTCTTACACCATAGGTTTTGCCGTGGGGACGGTCGGTACCGCGGCGGTGACGGTCTGAACGTTGATTCACGGCCTGCTCTTCACGAGAGTCTTGACGCTGTTACAGGTGCTGATTGATCGTGAAGTCCGTGGCGCGACCTAGTCGATATTGCCTCTGAAGAGTGCATCAAGCGGACGAGGGGTACACGCCGGAGATTAGGTGCAAGAGGGGTGAGCCTCGCGGCGACTACCTACCCATCGTCTCGGCTCTTAGTAAGTAGACCACTACGTGGCCGAGATGCTCCTCGACGCTGTGGTCCAGGACGAAGCCCGGTATGTGCTGGGGATCGGCCTTACTAGGGTGAGTCCTGTGGATGAGTGAGGTCGTTCACTAGGTGGTCACGATGCGGCGGATGCACATGGAGGGGGGAGGCGGTGTCGTTGATCCTCAAAGCGGAGCATACGGAGGGCGGCCAGTAGCCGTCGGCCAGAGTCTGGAGCTCCCCCCCTTGGAGAGCGGGACGGCGTGGACGTGAAGGAGGGGCCGTTGTCGGTGGACGGGCGGAGACTGACGAGGACTCCGTTTAGCCACCAACGGTCCCGGCTCTCTCTGCGTTAACTGCCGAGTTCTATCTCTGTAAAGCCGTTCCTCAAGGGGATCTCAAGGTCGGCGACCGAGCCGGTCGTCGCGTAGTCGTGCTGCGAGAGATCCATCACGGAGCCGTCGGGGCGTGTGAACCAGATTGCCGGGTCCACGAAGACGGTCACTGTCTGGTTCTCCGTCCCGTCGTCGATCACGAGCGGGCGCGGCAACTCCTTTTCGATTCTGGTCTCCGTCCCGAAGTAGACCGTGAAGTCACGCGGGCTGTCGGAAGTATCCGCCGGCGTGAAGGTTCCGCTCACCCGCAGGCTGCCGTTCTTCGGCCAGTTGCCGAATCGGGATAGGAGGTCCTCCAGAAACTGCTGCCACTCGTCGTCGTCATCAGCCGCCTCGTCGGTGTTGCCGTCGGCGTCCTCCACCTCCAGCGTAATCTCGCCGGCTTCCAGACCCTCCACCAGCGCGGTCACGTCCACCTGGTCTTCGTCGTCGTTCACAAGGAGCTCGGCAATCGTAGGCCCCTCCCCGTCGTCTTCGCAGCTGTCCTCGTCCTCGGCCGAGTCACAGTCCGCGCCGGCCTCCTTCAGGGTGAGGTCGTCCACGATGAAGTGAACGGCGTGCAAGTCGAGTGAGCCATTGCTGCCCGAGATTCTGAGGACCCTGTTCACCTCCAGGCTACTCTCTACCGAGGCGGTGGCGTCCGAGATGGCGGCAGAGCCCTGCAAGGGGATCTTGAAGACGACACCCACCCGACTCTCATTGCCCGGAGCCAACACATCACAGGCGGTGAGGCCGAAGACTAGGAGCAGCGCTACGGCCATCAGGGGCGCGGCGAACGGTCGAGTCGTATCCGAACCTGCAGTCTGTGCACTCATCATAGCCCCTTGGTACCCGTCGAAGGTGGGCCGAGCACTGGCCGGCGACCGAGCCACTCTGTAGAGGCGTCTCCCGAGATTAACGTCACAATCTCATTACCAAGCATTACGGCCTACCCTACGTTCTGGGTACGGCTTCGGAAAGCGCCACACCGTGCGGATCGAGGGGACGCCGCACGAGGTGGTCGAGATGCGTCGGATGCAGCTGGAGGGGGAGTCAGTCACCCTGCTACTTGAAGCCCGGGAGGAAGGACAACGATGACGAGTCGGACGGGCAGGCGTTACGGCTACCTCATGGCGGGCGTTGCGATCACCCTTTTTTACCTCCCGTCGGAGGTTTCCGGACAGGAACAGACGGTCGCGGACCAAGAAAACTGGTCGCCCACCCAGAAGGAAGTGTGGGAGCAGGAGCAGGCATTCTGGAGGTACCTGTCAGCCAGTGAGGTTGACCGCTTTATGACGCTATGGGACGGACAAGTCATCGACTGGCCTGGCTCTGAAGGTCGCCCTATTGGCCGCTCCGCTCTCCGAAGCTCAGTAGAGGAGGATGCAACAAGCGGGAGCGACCTCCGCTACGAGCTTGAGCCCCTCGCAATAAATGTGTACGGCGACATCGGAATCGCCTTCTATGGTGTCATTTTCAAGAACGAGAGGGGCGAACCCACGGGGGCGGGACGCTACACCCACGTTTGGCGGAAGAAGGGTGGTGAGTGGGAGATCATCGGTGGGATGAGTGCCCCGGCTACCGACACGGCGTCGTGGAAGAGGTGACTGACCACACCCACCAGATGGAATACGCTGGTCTCACTCACACCCGAGCCGTCTGGCGGTGCACGGACCCCGAGTGCGACTTCACCTACAGCCGTCAGCTGACCGAGGAGGAGCGTCGGGCGGTGAAGCAGGAGGGTGGGGTACCCAAGCCGGACTTTCCAGGGGAGTGGGAGGAGACTGACTTCGTGGAGTGATCCACGTCCAGTGAGCCAGAGCCGGGAAGAGTTCCCACAAATCACGAAACCCCCGGACGCCGTTACGGCGTCGCCCGGGGGTCTCGTTCTGCCGGCGAGGTCGGCTCCGTTGGTGTGGTACCGCGCCGTAACGCGGCCGGAGCGTCGCTCTTCCCCTCGCTGACCACGGCCTGTCACGGCCGCGTCTCGCTCAGGCGTCCCCGTTCCCGGGACTGACGACTGTGGCCGGCACGCTCACAGCCGACTCACTGGCACCACACAGCCAGCGAGTATGCCCGTCCGGCGTCTCAGCCGTCCGGGCTCCACTGAGGTTCGGCCTTGCTGCCTCTCGGCC
>CAZFDK010000063.1:2860-15550 GCA_964518305.1 uncultured Gemmatimonadota bacterium
ACCGCGCCGTAACGCGGCCGGAGCGTCGCTCTTCCCCTCGCTAACCACGGCGTGTCGGGGCCGCGGCGGAGCCAGCGTGATCGGTGGGTTCGGACAGGAACTCGGAAAGGGGACAGCTCAGGCAGACGGCCGGAATCTCGCCATCCTGCTTTCCGAGGCGGCCGATTCGAACTCCCCCTCGTTGTGCCAATGCTGTGCCAATCCCTACCCGTACATGCTCAGGGGAGGGAGCCGAGAACCCTAGAGACGTAGGCAAACCGTCCCGTTTTGCGCCGGTTGAGACCTCTAATCCGTAGGTCGTGGGTTCGATCCCCACCCCGGTCATTCCTTCCTCTCTGCCCAATATCCTCCCGGCCGTCTTGGCCGACCTACGGATCGGGACTCCCTTGATGATACTCAGTCCGTACGCGTCCTCCAGGGCAGGGTAACTTCAGTCGGCCTTGCCCCGGAGTCGGTCACGCGCCATCGGGAGGTCCCGCCCCTTGAGCGAAAAGCGTCATCCCATGGAGCGCTACGCCGAAGGCGATCCGGCTGCCTTCCGGGAGCTGTACGACCGGTGGTCCGATCGGGTGTACGGGTTCTGCCTGCGATATCTAGGGGACGAGTCGGAGGCGGCCGACGCCTTCCAGGACACCTTCCACCGGCTGATCGAGTCGCGCGACCGCTACGAGGAGCAGGGACGCTTCGAGAGCTGGCTCTTCACGCTGGCCCGTCGGGCGTGCGCCGAACGGGCCCGGTCGACGTCGTCCGACCGGGAGGCACGGAGCCTGGACGAGGAGCCGGCGGGGCCAACACCGGTTTCCGACCGTCCCCGTCCCGACCGTCGGGCGGAAGATCGGGACGAGCTCCGGCGGCTCCTGTCGCAGCTCACCGAGGGCCAGCGGGAGGTCCTGCTTCTCGCCAAGTGCGAGGGCTTCACCTACGCGGAGATCGCGGAGATGACTGGCAGCACGGAGGCCGCGGTGAAGCAGAAGGTCTACCGTGCCCTCCGGAAGCTCCGGGCCGCGGACGAGTGACCCCCCCCTGCGTTACCTGGACGGGACGGGAGCCGATTGTCTCAACGAGGCCGGCCGGGGAACCGCTCGGCGGCCGGAAATGGGACCGGGGTGATTCCATGAACCGGGAAGACGACTGCCACGTCGAGCCGCATCGGCTCGTGGGGCTGCTCGCGGAGGATGTCGACGGCACCCCCGACGAGCTCGCCGACCACGTGCGGGACTGCGGGTCCTGCCGGCGCGAGCTGCAGGCGCTCCGGGGGAGCTGGGAGGGGATGCCGTCGTCGGTCGCCGTGTCGCCGCCGGAGGGGCTCCGGGAGCAGCTGCTGGAGGAAGCGCGGGAGGCCGTCTCCTCGCCGGTCGTCCAGCTCGCCCGAGTCTGGAGCGGGCTCCGGAGGGCGGTCCTCGCGGTGGGCCTCGGCGCGGCCGGGGCCGGCATCCTGGTGTTCGGGCTCGGCTTCCGCGGGCATCTGACGGCGACCGACCCGGTGGTCGCGGCCTGGCTGTCCGTGATACTCGCGGCCGGACTCGGCGTGATCGGCTTCGGGCTCATGGAGGAAGGGGCGGGTCCGGGTCTTCGCGGGCTGCTCGCGGCGTCGCTGGCCACGTTCGCCGGATACGCGGGGCTGAACCTGCTGCATCCCCTCCCGCAGGCCGTCGATTTCTGCCGCGTCTCGCTGCTCGGGGCGGGGGAGCTCTCCACCGGCTCCCTGTGCCTGATCTACCTGGGCGTGGCGGCCCTCTACGCCGGGGCGCCCGCCGGACTCGCGGCCTGGCGCTGGGACGGCCACCGGCCTCCGTGGGCCATGGCGCTGTTGGTCGCGGCCGTCGTCGCCGTGCTCGCCGTCCCGTTCCACGGGCTCCAGCTCGGCACGGCGAACGTCGCGGTGACGCTGAGCGCTCTGCTGGGGCTCGGCGCGGGCGCCCTTGCCGGTGCTCTGGCCGGCTCGCTTCTCCGCCACCGCGTCGGGCTTTCGGGGTGAACTGACCGGATCGCGGGTCTCCCGTGCCCGGTATCGGGCGCGACAGGGCGTTACGCTCAGCTCGCTGCGACCGATGGGCCCAACGAGACGGCGCCGGAGGCCGATCGGTTCTCCGGCGCCGGGAGTGAGCAGCCCCACTGGTCGAGGGAGTCAGGGTGAGCGCCAGCCGATTGAGTTCCTGCCCGGAGTCGACCCGGCTCGTCCCGCTGCTCGTCGCCGCGGGCCTCCTGCTCGCAGCCCCCGCCCCGATCTTCGGTCAGGCCCTTCCCTCCCACACCAGCACGGGAATCACGGCCGGCTTCCAGGAGAACGCGGCCCGGGGCTTCGTGCGGCTCCTCGGCCGCAGCGGGCTGGTCCGAAACGGGGCGGCGGTGGACGATCCGATGAATCGGAACGTGGACGGCCTGGCGGTGGTCGGAGGCGCGATCGTGGGCGGTTTCACCCCCCACTGGACCAACCGGGTGATCGTCCCCTGGGTGCGGAAGTCGATGGACTTCACTGCGCTGAATGGGCCCCGGGTCCACTACGACGCCTCGGGGGTGGGCGAGGCGATCGTCCAATCGAAGTGGATCTTCTTCCGGGCGAACGAGGTCCAGGGAACCACCCGGCTGGGAGTCCAGGGCCGACTGTTCGTCCCCCTGGCGGAGACCGAAGCGACCCTCCCCACCGGGGAGGTGGCCCCGCAGCAACTGCAGGTCGGGGACGGCTCGTGGGACGTGGAGCCGACGCTCGTTTTTACGAAGACCAGCGGACGATGGGGGGTCAATCTCAACGCCGGCTGGCGGGTGAACACCGGGAGCGGGGGCTTCGAGGCCGGTGACGTCTTCAGCTACGACGCGGCGGTGGGTTTCCGATTTCTTCCCTGGGTGTACGAGAGCCTCTCCGACCAGTCGGTCGTGGCGTACCTGGAACTCAATGGAAGAGTCGCCGGCGAGAACCGGGTCGGGGGCGCCCCGAACCCCGATTCCGGCGGGCACAGGCTCTTCCTCTCGCCCGACCTGCAGTGGATCCCCACCCCCTGGCTCCTCATCGAGGGGTCGGTGCAGGTGCCGGTCCTCCAGGACCTGAGCGGGACCCAGCTCGAGCACGAGACGCGGCTCCAGGTGGGCACCCGCGTCCGGTTCTCCGCGTTCCGGTAATCGGCGCCGCCCGGAGCCCCGAGCGCTCGCCGAAGGACTGACTTCGACCGAGGAGCAGGCCGATGCCGCCGTTTCTCGACCAGACGCTGATGTGGGCCCGACAGGTCTTCGGCCACGCAGCGCTGATGTTCTGGTGGATCTGGCTCGCCGCGGTCGTGCTCACCGCCGTGAGCGAGTCCTGGTGGGTGGAGGGGCGGCGCCGCCGGCTGCTGGAGCACCGCGACGAGGGGTGGCGGACCGTGTGGCACGCCGCCGTTCTGGGATTCCTGAGTCCCCCGAGTCGTCGGCGGATCTTCCGCCAGGCGAAAGGGCTTCTGGCGGCGGACGTCTCCCGGGCCGGCGTGCTGGCCTACCTGGTCTCCGCGCAGACGGTGCTCCTGTGGATGCTGATCTTCATTCTGGAGCTGAACGGGCCGCAGCTCGCCGTCGGGCAGGTGGTCGCCGCCGCGGCGGCGCTCGCGGTGCTCCTCCAGGGGGCGACCCGGATACCGGATCGGCTGTGGGCGGGTGCCCGGGAGCGGGCCCGCGAGGAGCTCGGCGGACCGCCTGCCACCTCTCCGGTCGGTCGCTCGGGCCCCGCCTGGCTCCGTCCCCTGAAGTCGGTGGGAGGACAGGCGGTCTCGCTGTCGTGGCCGCTCCTGTTCGGGTTCCTCGGCGCCGGCTTCTTCCTGGCCCTCGGTCTCTCCCCGGCCTACCTGTCCCTGCAGGGGGCGAAGGGACCGCTCGTGCAGGTTGGAAACGCCGGCGCCGGCCTGCTCGCGACCTACGTCACCGGCGCTCCCATGGTGGGGAACGCGCTGTTCGTCGCGGGGATCTGGAAGCCGGAGTTTCTCACCTACGCCGGGATCGCCGCGTTCTACCTGGGCACGCTGGTGAACCCCTTCGCCCTGCCGCGGTGGTACGACCTGCTGGGGGCGGAGCTCGCGAGGCGGGTGCTGTGGTGGCTCGTGGGGGCGATCCTCGCGGGCGCCCTGGCGGCCACGGCCTGGTGGTGGGGGCTGCACGGGCTGGCCGGCCTGCTGGGACTCCAGGACGCCTTCCACGCGCTGACCGATTCGACGCTCAGGCCGAACGCGGTGCCCTGGTTCCACCACTGGTTCGCGCCGGGCATCTGAACGGGCGTTACCTGCGGGTGACTCATCCCGATGCCTCAAATGCGAGGACGAGGCGGACGGATGGCTTCCCCGCCGACGGATCACCGCCGATCCCACCGCCGAAACAGTCAGGTGACACGATGAGACAACCTACCAGTGCTCCGCTCCGGACCCTTGCCGCGCTCGTGCTCGGCCTGGCACTGCTCTCCATGCCGGCCGCCACCGGGGCGGCCGAGGCGCAGGAAGCCGACCCGCAGCAGCAGGCACGGGTGATCAAGGTCGAGATTCTGGGCATGAGCTGCCCCTTCTGCGCCTACGGCGCCGAGCAGAAGCTGAAGAAGCTCGATGGCGTGGACGAACTCGAGGTGGAACTCGACTCCGGGCTCGCCACGCTCACGATGGAAGAGGACGCCGACATCCCAAACGAGACGCTCAAGAAGACGGTCGACGACGCGGGTTTCGAGGCGGCGGCCATCGTCCGGACCTTCGAGTCGGAGCACGAGGACTGGCACCCGGAGAGGATTCTCGACCGGGAGGAGAGGCCCGGCACGAGGAGTGGCCGATGAGGAAGATCACGCTGGACGTGGACGGCATGCAGTGCGAGGGCTGCGAGAACGCGGTCGACGCGGCGCTTTCCGCGGTGGACGGCGTCCGCCGAACCGACGTCTCCCACGCGGAGGACCGCGCCGAGCTCGTCCTCGACGACGACGTCTCGGAGGAGAAGCTGGTGGCCGCCGTCGAGGAGGCCGGGTACGCCGGCCGGCCCTCCTCCTGATCGCCGGCTGCCTCCCCTGACGCGGCTGGCCGGCCGCTTTTCCTGGGTTCCGTCCCAACGCTGAGCCCGTGGCCCGGCTGCACCTGAAGGTCGGGGGCATGCACTGCTCGTTCTGCTCCCAGAGCATCGAGCGGGCGTACGAGGGAACCGACGGGGTCGAGGACGTCTCGGTGAGCCTGGCCCACGAGGAGGCGCTCCTCGACTACGACGAGTCGGTGGTCGACGAGACCGCGCTCCGGGACACCCTCCGGGACGTGGGCTACTCGATCCGCGATCCGGACAAGGAGGAAGCCTGGCGCGAGCGGCAGGAGGAGCTTCGAACCAAGCTCCGCCGGACGCTGGCGGGAGGCGCTGCCAGCGCCCTAATCGCGGCTCTCATGGTCGGCATGTGGGTCGGACTCGTGCCCTGGGAGATGCCGACCTGGAGCCTGGTCGCTGAGGGGATGCTTGCGGCGTGGGTCCTCTTCGGGCCGGGCCGGGAGATCGTCTCCATGGCGTGGGCCGGGCTCCGGCGGCGGATCTTCAACCAGCACGTGCTGCTGTTCACGGGCGCCGCGGGCGCCTTCGCGGCCGGCGTGCTGGGCCTCGCGGGCGCCCCCGGCTTTCCGACCTTCCACTTCTTCGGCGCCGCGATCTTTCTCATGACCTACCACCTGCTCTCCGGGTGGGCGGCCACGAAGGTGCGGGCCCGCAGCCAGGAGGCGGTCCGCCAGCTGCTCGAGCTCAAGCCGGACACCGCCCGCCGGGTGGAGGACGGCGGGGAGACGGAGGTGGCGGTCTCCGAGGTGGAGGAGGGCGACCGCGTGCGGGTGAAGCCGGGCGAGAGCGTCCCGCTGGACGGCCGGGTGGTGAACGGACGCTCCACGGTCGACGAGTCGGTGGTCACCGGCGAGCCGATGCCCGCCGAGAAGGCGGCGGGCGACGAGGTCGTGGGCGGCTCGATCAACCAGGCCGGGACGCTCCTCATAGAGGTCACCAGCGCGGGCGGGGAGGGCTTCCTGGATCAGGTCGCCCGGCACGTGGAGGAGGCGCGGGCGCTCAAGCCCGGCGTGATCCAGCTCGTCGACTGGGTGCTCCAGTACTACGTGCCGGCCGTGCTGCTGATCGGTGTCGCGGGCCTGCTCTTCTGGACGCTGGGCCGGTGGTGGATCGCGGGGGCCCCGGACGTCACCCGCGCCGTGTATTCCACCCTCACCGTCTACGTCATGGGCTACCCCTGCGCGCTGGGCATGGCCACGCCGCTGGCCCTGATCCGGGGCGGCGGGATGGCCGCCGAGCGGGGGGTCCTCATGCGGAGCGCGGAAGCCTTCCAGGTTACGAAGGACGTGGAGACGGTGGCCCTGGACAAGACGGGCACGATCACCGAGGGCGAGCCGTGGGTCGCCGAGATCGCGCCGGTCGGGGGCTCGGGCCGGGAGCTGCTTCGGCTGGCGGCGATCGCCGAGCAGCCCTCCGAGCATCCCTTGGCCGACGCGATCCTGGAGCGGGCCGAGGAGGAGGGCCTGGAGGAGCTGCCGGTCCCGGACGACTTCGAGGCGGTGACGGGGAAGGGCGTCCGGGCGCGGCTGAACGGAGACGAGCTGCTGGTGGGGACCCCGGAGCTGCTCGTGGAGCGCGGGGTCGACGCCTCCCCCGCGGCGGAGGCCCTGGACCGGGTGCGGGGCCGCGGCCAGACCGCCGTCCTCGTGGCGGCCGGCGGCGAGGTGCTCGGCGTCATCGGCATCTCGGATCGGATCAAGGACGGCTCGGCCGCCGCCATCCAGCGTCTCGAGGAGATGGGCGTGGAGTCGGTGATGATGACCGGCGACAGCGAGCGGACGGCCCGCTCGGTGGCCCGTGAGGTGGGGATCGACCGGGTGCTGGCCGGCGTGCTCCCGGACGAGAAGGCGGACGAAGTGGGGCGGCTGCAGGCGGAGGGGCGCCGGGTGGCCTTCGTCGGCGACGGGATCAACGACGCGCCCGCCCTCACCCGGGCCGACGTCGGCGTGGCCATCGGCGCCGGCACCGACATCGCGCTCGAGTCGGCCGACGTGGTGCTCGTCCACTCCCGCCTCTCCGGCGTGCCCGACGCCTTCGAGGTGAGCCGCAACTCCTACCGGAAGACGAAGCAGAACCTGGCCCTCGCCTTCAGCTTCAACGGGATCGGGGTGCCCGTGGCGGCCACCGGGCTCCTGCACCCGGCCTGGGCCATGGCGGCGATGGTGGGCAGCGTCTCCCTGGTGCTGGTCAACTCCTTCGCGGGCCGGCTGGTCCGGAGGGAGGAACGGGCGCCGGAGGTGGAGGCCGGCCGGAGGAGCGGCGCAGGCAGGTGACGGAAGCGGACGTGTCCGTCAGATCGCCCCCCCTATACCCGGCAGGGTACTTGGCTTGATACCCCCTGGGGTATTATCCTACGACAGGGAAGCCCTGGACTCATCGGGATCGAACCGGAATCGGAGAACACTCATGCCCGCTACGGAGCCGGTGTCTGACGTCTACCTGGACCCCGAGGTAGAGAAGAGCCTCAGGAATCGATTGAGCCGCATCCAGGGCCAGCTCGAGGGAGTCAAGCGGATGCTGGACGAGCGGGAGAGCTGCGACGACATCCTGGTGCAGATGGCGGCCGCCAGGAAGGCGATGAACGGGGCGGCCCGCGAGCTTCTGGAGAACCACATGGAGACCTGCGTCCGGGACAGCGTCGAGGCGGGCGAGGCCGAGGAGGCGCTCGACAGCCTCCGCGGGGCGCTGGCCAAGTTCCTCAAACACGCCTGAGCGATGGACCGCACGACGGTGTTCTCGAACCTGGGGGCGGTCTGCTCGGCGGTGGCCTCGGCGCTCTGCTGCATCGGGCCGATCGTCTACGTCACGCTCGGCGTGGGGGCCGGTCTGGCGAGCACCTTCGAGCCCCTTCGTCCCTGGTTCCTGGGCGGGGCCGTCCTGCTTCTCGGCGTGGGCTTCTACGGCGTGTACATGAGCCCGCCGCGAACCTGCGAGGAGGGCGGCACCTGCGAGACCGAGGAGGAGGCCCGCCGGAAACGGAGACGGCAGAAGGCGATGCTGTGGGCGTCGACGGCCCTGGTCGCCCTGTTCGCCACCTTCCCCGCCTGGTCCACCTGGCTAACCTGAACGGAGCGCAGCCATGAGACGTCCCGATCGACCGTACGCGTCCCTCGTCCCGATCCTCGCCGTTCCGTTCGTCCTCGCCGCCTGCGGGGGCGGGGCGGACGGCGTCGCCGAGTCGGCCGATCCGGGGGCAGAGGCGTCGACCTCGGGCTCCTCCGATGCCCTCGCCACGGCCACCTTCGACGTGGACGGGATGACCTGCGGCGGGTGCGCCGTGGCCACCGAGATGTCGGTGAAGAAGCTCGACGGGGTGGCCTCGGCCGACGCGGAGTACGACGAGGCCACGGGCGAGGGCCGCTGCACGGTGGAGTACGACCCCTCGGCCGTGGACACCGACGCGATTGCCGCCGCCATCGAGGAGGCGGGATTCACGCCGTCCCTAACGAGCACGGACGGGGGCGGATGAACAGGATGCGGGGTCGCTTGGAGTCAGAAGGGACGGGCGCGAGAGCGGGGTCCGCTGATGCACGCCGACAAGTGGGGGGCCGCTCGGGAGCGTCTTTACTGCGCTTTGCTGCCTGGGGGTCGCCCCGGTGCTTGGCGCGCTGTCAGCACTGGGGCTCGGCTTCCTCATCAACGCCCTGATCCTGATTCCCCTGCTGGGGCTCTTCCTGGGCGCCACGATCTGGGCGCTGCACCAGGACCGGCGCCGGCACGACCGTGGCGGACCGGAACGGCTCGCGTGGGCGGCCGCTCTGGCCACGGTGGGCGGCCTGTGGCTCTCTGTAGTTGACCCGGTTTCGCGGACGGGTGAGCGCTTCGGTATGGTCCTGGAGGGAACGCTCGTCCCGGCGACGTCCGGCAGCACGTATATCGACGCATCCGGGTCCTTCGGCAGACGGACCACGACCACGGAAACGAGCGGGAGGAAAACATGATGAGAACGCGCGAGGCGTTCGGCCGTTCGCTCTTCGCCGCTCTGGCCCTGGCCTCCGCGACTGCAGTGTGTGCCGTCCCCGCTGCGGCGCAGCAGAGCGACTACGAGCTGAGCGAGGTCGACGACGGCGTCTATCGGCTTCGGTACGAGACCCACAACACCTTCTTCGTGGTGTCGGGGGAGGAGGTGATCGCCTTCGACCCGCTGAACGAGAAGGCGGCCTCAGCGTACGCGGAGGCGATCCGGAGCGTGGCCCCCGACGCCTCGCTGCGGTTTCTGGTCTACAGCCATCATCACGCGGACCATGCCACCGGTGCTCCGGTTCTCTTCCGGGAGGTCGGCGACGGCGCCCCGATCGTGGCCCACCGCAGGGCCCGACCGAAGATCGTCGAGGCGGGCGCGCCGAACCTCCCGCCGCCCGAGGTCACCTTCGGCGACAGTCTCACGCTGCACCTCGGCGACCAGGAGGTCGAGCTCCACTACCTGGGGAAGAGTCACTCCGATAACCTGATCGTGGCTCTCCTGCCCGAGCGGAAGATCGCCTTCGCCGTCGACTTCGTGGCCCACAACTCGGTCGGATACCGCGAGCTCTCGAGCTTCTACTTCCCGGAGCAGTTCAGGGCCATGGAGCGGCTCCAGGAGCTCGACTACGACCGGATCGTCTTCGGGCACGGGCCCTCCGGTGATCGGTCCTCCGTGGCCCGGCAGATCGAGTACTACCGGACACTGCGTGACAGCGTCCGGGCAGCCGTGGAGCGAGGCTGGACGGAGGATCGGGCCGCAAAGCGAATCGAGCTGCCGGCCTACCGTGACTGGCGGGGCTATGAGCAGTGGTTCTCGCTCAACGTCCGTGGAATGTATCGGGAAATCACACGCGGAGACGGGAGCGGAAGACAGTAGCGGAAGTGAACTGTCCTGTGAGCCTGGGTCGCTCGGCGTGCCACGGCACATCAGTTGGCCGGAGAGGCCGAGGACGCGCCATCGACGGTCTCACGGCGAACGGCGTACGGAAAACGGAGGCATCCGGAAGGCTCTCCGCTCCCGTTCTCACTGATGGACGCACACAGATGTCACCGGCCATCCCAGCCGAAAGCATCGAATTCCGGTAGCGCGTCCGACCGTGCACCACCTGGTTCCACCAGCAAGGGAGTGACTCGTGTCGGGTGACGATCGGAGACTCGGATCGGAGACTCCCGCCCCCGGACTCGGGCCGGCATTTCCGATTGCCGGACTTCTGCTCGCCGCCACGCTTTTGATGACCCCTGCAGCGGGCTTGGCACAGCAAACGGGCTACGACGTCCTGATCCGCGGCGGTCGAGTCTTGGACGGTACGGGGGCGCCACCGACAGCCGCCGATGTCGGGATCCGCGGTGACTCCATCGCCGAGGTGGGGGACCTCTCCGGGGCCGAGGCCGGTGAGGTGCTGGAGGCCGAGGGGCTGGTCGTAGCTCCGGGATTCATCGACGGCCACTCTCACGCCGCCTTCGGTCTGACCGACTCGGCACTGAGCGCGGCTCGTCCGCAGCTGGCGCAGGGCGTGACGACGGTGATCGTGAACCCGGACGGCGGCGGGCTCGCAGATCTGGGCACACAACGCGAGGCGATGCTGCAGGACGGCCTCGGGGTGAACGTGATCCAGCTCGTGCCTTACGGGTCGGTCCGCAGCGCGGTCATGGGCGAGGAGGACCGGCCCCCGACGGCCGCTGAGCGGAAGGAGCTGAGAGCCCGCGTGGCGGAGGGCATGGAGGAGGGGGCCATCGGCCTCTCCACGGGCCTCTTCTATCCGCCCGGGGCGTACACGGAGACCGAGGAGATCGTCGAGGCCGCCCGGGTCGCCTCCCGTCACGGCGGCGTCTACCAGAGCCACGTTCGGGACGAGGGGGGCTACAGTGTCGGCGTCCTGGCCGCCAACCGCGAGCTGATCGAGGTGGCGCGCCGGGCGGACCTTCCCGTGATCCACACCCACATCAAGGCGTTCGGCCCGCGGGAATGGGGACTCTCGGACGAGCTCGTGGGTCAGATCGAGGACGCACGCTCCGAGGGGCTCCCTGTCTTCGCCGATCTCTACCCCTACCGTGCCGCGGGAGGGAGCGTGGCCGGCATCCTGATCCCGCGAGGTGCGCTGTCCGGGGGAGCGGAGGCCCTGCGGAAGCGGATCCGGGACGACTCGACTGTACGGAGCCGGGTGCTGTCGGGAATCCGGGAGTCCATCGAGCTGGAGGGTGGCCCGTCGCGGATCCAGCTACGGAGCGTGGCCTCGGCGCCGCGCCTGGAGGGAAGGACGCTGGAGGAGGCCGCAAAGCGCCGGGGCACACGGCCCGCGCCGCTGGCCCTGGAGCTGTTCATGGAGGGCGGCGCCGGCTTCGTCACCTTCGGCATGAAGGAGGAAGACCTCGAGACCTTCCTCCGTCAGCCGTGGACGATGATCGCCTCCGACGGGGGGCTATCGGGAGAAGGCGACGAGCTCCCCCATCCCCGGAGCTACGGAACATTTCCCGAGGTGATCGACACCTACGTCCGGGAGCACGATGTCCTGGACCTGCCGGAGGCCATCCGGCGCATGACCGGCCTGTACCGGGAAGCATATCCGATCAGCGATCGGGGCCTGCTCGAGGAGGGGACGAAGGCGGACGTGGTGGTCTTCGACCCCGAGCGCGTTCGAGCCCCCACCACATACCTGGAGCCGCGCCAACTGGCCGAGGGGATGGTGCACGTGCTGGTGAACGGCCGTCCGGCGATCAGGGACGGGAGCTTCACTGGCGCACGGGCCGGTCGGGTCCTGCAGGCCGCCGGGGAGTCGGAGGAGGCCCCTTCCGCTTCGGGGGCAGGGGCCTCCGAGGCGAAACGAGTGGACAGCGTCTTCGCCGCGTTCGACGACACCCGCTCGCCCGGCTGCGCGGTGGGCGCTCGCCGCGAGGGCGAGACGCTGCTCGCCCGGGGCTACGGGATGGCCAACCTGGAGCACGGTGTGCCGATCACGCCCGAGAGCGTGTTCCGAATCGGGTCGGTCTCGAAGCAATTCACCGCCGCCGCGGTCCTTCTTCTGGCCGGCGACGGCGTGCTCTCACTGGACGATTCCGTCCGCGAGTGGGTGGGCGAGCTCCCCGACGCCTACGAAGGGGTCACGCTTCGGCAGCTCATGCACCACACCTCCGGGGTGCGGGACTACCTGACCCTGATGACTCTGGCCGGGAAGCGGGCCGAGCAATACTACGACGACCAGGAGGTCCTCGACCTGCTGGCCCGCCAGGAGTCGCTCAACTTCGAGCCGGGCAACGAGTTCCTGTACAGCAACTCGGGCTACTTCCTCCTGGGGAAAGTCGTCGAGGCCGCCTCCGGCCGGAGTCTGCGCGCGTTCGCCGCGGACCGGATCTTCGGCCCCCTGGGGATGGAGCGCAGCCACTTCCACGACCGCCCCGACCATCTCGTGCCGGCCCGGGCCACCGGCTACGAGCCGCGGAAGGGGGACGGGTACCGCCGCGACGTCACGAACCTGCCGATGGTCGGGGACGGCGGCGTCTTCACCTCCGTCCGGGACTTCTTCCGCTGGACGGAGAACTTCGCTGGTTCGTCGATCGGCGGGCCGCAGTTCGGCGAGCGCATGACGCGTCGGGGGATCCTCTCCTCGGGCGATACCACCGATTACGCCGCCGGGCTCCGCGTCGACCGATACCGCGGCCTGCGGCGGACGAGCCACGGGGGAGCCTTCGTCGGGTACAGGGCGG
>CAZFDK010000064.1:0-15418 GCA_964518305.1 uncultured Gemmatimonadota bacterium
CAGCTCAGCAGAAGCCCGGGTCAGCCCCGTAAGGCTGATCCGGGCTTTTGTCATGTAGGGTCGCTATGGTCGTCGTCTCGTCCCGCCCGTCCTGTCGTTCCCCCTTCCTGTCGTCGCCCGCGCTCTGCGCCCCGTGTCCGCCCCCCGGCATCGGGTTGGCGCCCTCACCCGCCCTCACCCGATGACCGTCTGGGCCACCACGGCCGGAGCCGTCACGGTGCCGGCCACCTCGAACATCGCGGTGTAGGAGTAGACGAAGTTCAGGACCGCGATGCCGGTCATGAACAGGAAGAAGGCACGATGCTGATCGTAGAAGTGGGATCGGAAGTCGAAGCCTCCTTCGAGCTCATCCGCCTCGGGGAAGAGCACCACCGCCTGCAGGTAGAAGACGATGAGATATCCGAACGGGGTCACGGTCCACCCCGGGGAAGCTGACCTGTCGACAGCTCTGCAGCCCAGCGATACCGTATGATGGTCGTACGAGGGCCATGATCCTACCGCAGGACGCCCGGCCCGCTCCCCCCTCGAGGAGGTAAAGACATGCCCCTGTCCCCAGCCCGTCGGGTCACGGTCGCTCTCGCCACCGCAGCCGTGCTCCTCACGATGTCGTCACAGCCGATCCCCGCCCAGGAGACGGCGGAGGCGACCCGGCAGATCGACGGCCTGGGCGAGGTGACGTTCCCGACCTCCGGCAGCCCGTCCGCGCAGAAGCACTTCCTGCGCGGCGTGCTGCTGCTGCACTCCTTCGAGTACGGGCGGGCGGCCGCTGCTTTCCGTCGGGCGAGGGAGGAGGACCCGGACTTCGCGATGGCGTACTGGGGGGAGGCGATGACCCACAACCACCCGCTGTGGCGCCAGCAGGACCGGGAGGCGGCCCGCGCTGTCCTCCGCGAACTGGCGCCGACCCGGGAGGAGCGCCTGGCCCTGGCCCCCACCGAGCGGGAGAAGGCCTACCTGTCGGCCGTGGAGACCCTGTACGGCGAAGGGCCGAAGACCCGGCGGGACACGCTCTACTCGCGAGCCATGGAGCGGCTGGTGGCCCGGTTCCCCGACGATCCGGAGGCGAAGGCCTTCTACGCTCTCTCCCTGCTGGGACTGAACCAGGGGGAGCGGGACGTCCCCACCTTCATGCGCGCTGGTGCCATCGCGCTCCAGCTCTTCGATGAGCATCCCCGCCATCCCGGCGCCGCACACTACGCCATCCATTCCCTGGACGACCCGAACCACGCACCGCTGGGTCTCGAGGCGGCACGGGCCTACTCGGACATCGCCCCCCGGGCGGCCCACGCCCAGCACATGACCTCGCACATCTTCACGGCCCTGGGTCTGTGGGACCGGGTCGTGCAGGCCAACGAGGCCGCCGCACGCAGCACGGCGGAGGACGCGGCGCACGGCCGCGAGCTGCACCCGTGCGGCCACTACGCCGAGTGGCTCAGCTACGGTTACCTGCAGCAGGGCCGACCCGACGCCGCTCGGAAGCTGATCCGTGGCTGCGTGGAGCTGTCCCGAACCCGCGGGAGCGACATGGGGTCGGTAGCGCGGATGCGCGCACTGTACCTGGTCGACACGGAGACCTGGGACGGCGAGGTGGCGGGCCTGACGCTGGAGGCGGAGGGGATGGCGTCCCGCTGGCAGCTGGCGCTCGATTTCGCCGACGGTCTGGCGGCCGCCGGGCGCGGTGACCTGGAGGCTGCCCGGGAGGCCGTGGAGGCGCTCCGTCGCCGAAGCACGAGCCTCCGCCAGGGGCTGACAGCCGACGCCCGTGTGATGATTCCCACCCTGGAGGCCGAGATCGCCCGCGAGGAGGGAGACATGGAGTCGGCGCTGGAGAGCGTACGGAGCGCCGCCGCGCGGGCCGAGGAGCAGCCGGTACCCTACGGGCCGCCGTCGACGTACAGGACGCCGCGGGAGCTGGAGGGCGAGCTTCTCCTCGGGCTCGACCGGCCGGAGGAGGCCCTCGCGGCCTTCCGACAGGCTCTGCGTCGGACGCCCCGCCGCCCCCGCAGCCTGCTGGGGCTGGCCCGGGCCGCCCGAGAAGCCGGCGACACCGGACGGGCGGCCAACGCCTACGCGAAGGTGGAGGCCATCTGGGAGCATGCCGAGGAGGGATGGTCGGGGCTGACCGAGGCGCGCCGGTTTTTGGACGAGCACGGGCGCCCGGAGGTCCGGACGGGGCCGGTGGCACTTCAGCGCTAGGCTCCGCGGGGCGGACCGGAATAACCTTCCGGACCGTGGGTGGCCGGACACAGAACATTTTCCGGATCCCGCAGCCCTCCGCTCGGCCACGCGGCCGGCGCCGACCGCTGTGATCTTCCGGCCGCTCACCGCCGAACTCCGCATGCGGCGGGATCCCGCCGCCGGGTACACGCCTTGCCCCCTGGTGAAGGTGCGTGAGTCCCACACCACTCGTGACTCGGAACGAGGAATATCCCATGAGAACGATCCCGAAGCACGCCGTACGCGGAGCCGCGGGCCTCGTGCTCGTCGCCGCTCTCGCCGGGCTGATGCTCGGCCCGGGCGCGGTGGAGAGTGTACGGGCGCAGGGCCAGGGCCAGGAGGCGCAGAAGGCGGAGGTCTACACCGGCACTTTCCAGCCCGTGGGCAACTCGGGCGTGGAGGGCCAGGTGCAGGTGCAGCGCCAGGGCGAGCAGCTGTCCGTGCGCGTGAGCGCCCGGAACCTGTCGACTGGCGCCCACGGCCAGCACATCCACGAGGGTGAGACCTGCAAGAGCGTCGGCGGCATCGCCGTACCGCTCGACGAGAGCCTGGGCACCGTGGAGAGCGGCTTCGGCGGCGAGTTCCCGGCGACGAAGGGCGAGAGCGGGACGATGACCTACAACCAGAGCGGATCGAACCCCGAGTTCGCGACGCTGGCCCTGGAGAACATGCTCGTCGTGATTCACGCCGGCGTGCCGGGCGGGGCGGTGGCCTGCGCGGAGCTGTCCCGGAAGGGCGGCGGCATGAGCGGCGGCTGAACGGGGCGGGGGGCGACGCGCTCCCGGCGGCGTCTGGGAACGGTGGCAGAGCGCGGACGGACGCCCGAAATTCGCTATCTGCTTTCGCCGCAACGGGGAACGGGGATCGCCCCCCTCGGGCACCCGTCGGGAGGCCTTGACGCCCCCCGGGAGGAGTGGTAGAGTTATCGGCCCGCTGAGGGACGGGGCCGGACCCGAGAGGGAAAGGTCGAACCTCGGTGGAGCCGGTCGATCGAGAGGTCGTCCGGCATCGCTCGCTGGCTGTGTGGTGCCAGTGAGCCGGCTGTGAGGTTGCTGGCCCCAGTCGAGAGTCCCGGGAACGGGGACACCTGACCGCATCGGGGCCGTCAGGCCCTGGATGCCGAGGGAAAGAGGGACGCTCCGACCGCGTTACGGTGCGGTACCACATCGATGGAGCCGATCTCGCCAGCTCAGCAGAAGCCCGGGTCAGCCCCGTAAGGCTGATCCGGGCTTTTGTCATGCGGGTACCCCCCACTTCATCCGCCACGCCTCCTCGCCGTCCCCCTCTCGCGTCCCCGACCGTCCGACCTCGCGCCTCCCTCCTCGTCCGACCGGCCGGTTCGGCTCCCGACGAGCTTGTACTGACCGCTTTTCTCACCGACGTTTCCGGCCACCGTGATCGAACGCACTTTTCTCGGATGGGACGCGCCGGCGCTCCCGGAAGCGGCCCGGCGGCTCGCCGACACGCACGCGGGTCGTAACTCGCCCTCCCTGGAGGACGCCCTCGTGGTCCTTCCCGGGCGGCGCGCCGGGCGCCGGCTGCGCGAGCTCCTGCTGGAGGAGGGCGATCGGCGCTCCGGGACCTTCCCGCCTCCCCGGACGGTCACCGTGGGCGCCCTGCCCGAGCTTCTGTACGAGCGGCAGCGTCCCCTGGCCGGCAGCCTCCTGGCCCGGCGGGCGTGGGCCGGTGCGCTGCGGGGCCTGACGCCGGACGTCCTCGAGTCCCTCTTCCCCGAGCCCCCGGAGGAGGGCGATCTGACCGGCTGGAGCGGCCTGGCCCGGGTGGTGGCCGGCCTGCGGGAGGACGTGGCGGCCGAGGGGTACGATTTCGGGGAGGTGGCGGAGGTCTGCAACTCGGAGCCCGGGCTGGAGGACGGCGCCCGGTGGGAAGCCCTGGCCCGGGCGGAGGAGCTGTACCTGGACCGGCTCGAGGCGGTGGGCCACGCCGATCGCCACCGGGCCCGTCGCAGGGCCGTGGAGAAGGGCCGGATCTCCGTGGACGGCAGGGCCGTGTGGCTCGTGGGCGTCGTGGAGGCGCCCGGCGTCACCCGCGAGATGCTCCGCCGGCTCGACACCCCCGTTCGGGCGCTGGTCCACGCCCCGGGGGAGCTCTCCGGGGCGTTCGACGAGCTGGGGGCCGTGCGGCCGGAGCCCTGGGTGGAGCGGGAGCTGGAGCTGCCGGAGCTCACGGTCTGCGGCCGCCCGCCGGAGCAGGCCGACGCGGCGCTCTCCGCCCTGGCCGGGGACGGCCGCCCCCTGGCCCCGGACGAGGTGACCGTGGGGGTGCCGAACGAGGAGGTGGTGCCCCACCTCTCCGAACGCCTGGAGGAGCTGGCCGTGCCGCACCGGTACGCGGCGGGGACACCCCTCCCGGAGACCGCCCCCTACCGGCTGCTGGAGGCGACAGCGGCGTACCTGGACGGCCGCCGCTTCGCCGACCTGGCGGGCCTGGTCCGCCATCCGGACCTGGGCCCCCGGCTCGATTCGGCCCTCGAGGACGTGGACGAATACTTCGAGGAGCATCTCCCGCAGCGCACCGACGCCCTGCCGCTGTCCGCCTCCCGCAGGGAGGAGGAGATGACGCGGCTCCTGGCCAGTCTCCGGGAGACGCTGGGTCTCGAGAACCTGCGGGGACGACGGCACCTCTCGGGCTGGATGGACGAGGTCGTCGCCGTCCTGGAGGGCGTGTACGGCGACCGGGAGGTGGACCGCTCGCGCCCGTCGGGCCGCCGCCTCTCCGAGGCCTGCTCGCGGATCGCCGGGGCGGCCGGTGACGTCGCGGAGCTGCCGGAGGGCGCCGCCCCTGAATGTTCGGCTGCCACGGCCGTCCGCCTCCTGCTGTCCGAGCTCCGCGGAGAGGCGATCCCGCCGGAGCCGGTCCGTCCGGCGGTGGAGATGCTGGGCTGGCTGGAGCTGCACCTGGACGACGCCCCGACCCTCGTCCTCACGGGCATGGACGACGGATCCGTGCCCGGCGCCGCAGGGGGCGACCCCTTTCTCCCGGACCGGCTCCGCCGCCGGCTGGGGCTGCCCGACGACCGCTTCCGACACGGGCGCGACGCCTACCTGCTGGAGGCCGGGCTGCGGCCGCGGGAGGAGAGCCATGCGGTGGTGGGTCGCCGGACCGCCGACGGCGATCCCCTGCGGCCCAGCCGGCTCCTGCTGGCCGCCTCGGGTCGGGAGCTGGCGGAGCGAGTCACGCGGCTGTTCCCGGGAGAGCCCGAGGAGCCGCCCCGGACCGTGCGCCCGGCCCGCCCGGAGGAGGGCGCCGGGGAAGTCGGGACGGCAGACCGCCCGGAGCGCTTCCCCTCGCCGCCGGAGCCCGTGATTCGGGTGGCGGAGCCCCCGGCGGAGCTCTACGTGACCGACTTCCGCAACCTGCTCGAGGACCCGTACCGCTTCGCCCTGGAGCGGCTGCGGGAGCTCGAGGTCCGCGGGGATCGGGACCGGGAGCTCGGCCCCCCGGCGTTCGGCGGCCTGGCCCATCGGGTGCTCCACCGCTTCGCAGACTCCGGGGAGGCGCACAGCACGGATCCGGAGGAGATCCGGGACCGGCTGCGTGAGCTCGTGGACGACGAGGCCCGGCGCCGGTTCGGCGCCGACGCCTTCCCGGCCGTCCGCCTGCAGGTCCGGCACCTTCGCGTCCGGCTCCGGGCCTTCGCCGAGTGGCAGGCGCGCCGGGCGCGGGAGGGATGGCGGATCGCCGCCGCCGAGGTGAAGCCGGAAGGGGAGGGCGTCGAGTTCGAGGTCGACGGCGAGACGGTGCTCCTCCGGGGACGGATCGACCGCATCGACCGACACGAGGAGCGGGGCGAGTGGCAGGTGCTGGACTACAAGACCGGGGAGTCGCCTTCCTCCCCCGAGGACCGCCACCGGAAGGGACGGCGCGGCGAGAAGCGGTGGGTCGACCTGCAGCTCCCGCTCTACCGTCACCTCCTCCCCGGTATCGCCCGCCGGGAGGGCGTTCCCAGCGACCTGGCCCGGGTGGGCGGAGCCCGAGAGCGGCTGGAGCTGGGCTACCTGCACCTCTCCTCCGAGGGCGTGGAGCTGCTCCTGGCCGACTGGTCCCGGGAGCAGCTGGAGGAGGCGGACGAGGCAGCCCGCCGAGCCGTGCGCGCACTGCGGAAGGGGGTCTTCCGGTTTCGCCCGGGCGAGGGGCGCTCCTTCCGGGAGGATCCCCTGGAGGTGCTCTTCCCCGAGGCCGGCCGGGCGGGGGAGGCGGCGCCCGGTGAGGATCCGGCCGACGGGGACGGGGAGGACGACGCGTGAGCGACGCGCCGCTGCCGCGGGAGCTGGTCCTGGCCTCCGCCGGGACCGGAAAGACCTACCACCTCTCGAGCCGGATCATCGGGCTCCTCGAGGCTGGCGCCCACCCGGAGGAGATCCTGGCCTCCACCTTCACCCGGAAGGCCGCCGGCGAGATCCTGGACCGCGTGCTGGCGCGGACCGCCGGGGCCGGCCTGGACGACGAGGACCGGGCCGAGCTGGCCCGGGAGGCGCTGCTGGAGGATGGCTCCGGGTCGGAGCCGTTCGACTTCACCCGCGGCGACGCGCTGGCGCTCCTCGAGGAGATGACGGGACGGCTGCACCGCTTCGAGATCGGGACGCTGGATTCGGTGTTCGTCGGCGTCGCCCGGGGCTACTGGCCGGAGCTGGACCTGCCGCCCGGTTGGGAGATCGCCGACGCGCCCACGGCCGACCGCCTCCGCTCCGAGGCGCTCCAGGACGTGCTGGCCGAGGGCACCGGGGAGCGGTGGGTGGAGCTGGTGCGGATGCTGGCCCGGGGGCGCGCCACGCGGCGGGTTCACGGGCGCCTTATGGAGCAGGTGGAGACGGTCCACCGGCTGTGGAGAGAGATGAGCCCGGAGGCCGACGAGGCGTGGTCGCCCTTCCGGGAGCGGCCGCGGCCGGACGACGCGGAGGCGGCCCGGGAGGAGCTCGCCGCCCGCGTCCGGACGGCGGAGCTCCCCACCACGAAGGACGGCGACCCGGACAGCCGCTGGGTGAGCGCCGCCGCCGACCTGGTGGAGGAGCTCCGGGACGGCGACTGGGAGGCGGTCCTGGAGGGCGGCCTCGGCGCCGCGGTCCTGGACGACGACCCCAGGTATTACGGGAAGCCCCCGCCCCCGGCGATGGCGGAGTGCCTCCGGGATCTCCGCCGGCTGGCCGCCGCCGAGCTCGGCGCCGACTACGACCGGCAGGCCGGGGCCATGGGCCGCCTCGCCGCCGCCTTCGACCGCGCCTACCGGCGCCGGCAACGCGACGAGGGCGGCTACCGGTTCGAGGATCTGACCCACCGCCTGGGGGACGGACCGGGTCCGACGGGCCGGGACGACCTGGGATACCGCCTCGACCGGAGGCCCCGCCATCTCCTGCTGGACGAGTTCCAGGACACGGCGGTGCCGCAGTGGGAGGCGCTCCGGCCCCTGGCCCGGAGAGTCGCCGGCCGACCGCGGGAGGAGACCGCCGCCGTGGTCGTGGCCGACCCCAAGCAGTCCATCTACGGGTGGAGGGGCGCCGATCCGTCGCTGGTGCGGCGGGCCGGCGCCGAGCTCGGCCTGTCGGAGGACCGCCTGGAGTACAGCTGGCGGTCGAGTCCCGTGGTGCTGGACGTCGTGAACGAACTCTTCGAAGGCCTTCCGTCCAACCCGGTGCTGGCGGATCTCGACGCGGGCCCCGGCGTGGCCAGGACCTGGATGGAGGCCTTCGGCGTCCACCGACCGGCCCCGCCCCTGGAGGACGACCCGGGACACGCTCGGGTGGAGGTGGGCCCGGAAGTGAACACGGGGGCGAAGGCGCCGGAGGCGATGATGGGCTGGGCGGCCGGCCGCGTGGCCGACCTCCGTGAGCGTGCGTCGGGGGCCACCGTGGGCGTGCTCACCCGGACGAACGAGGCCGTGGCCCGCCTGATCCGGGAGCTGCGGGGTCGGGGCGTGGACGCCAGCGAGGAGGGCGGCACCTCGGTCCGCGATTCGGCACCGGCCTCGGCGGTGCTCTCGCTCCTGCGGCTGGCCGACCACCCCGGCGACACGGTCGCCCGCTACCACGTGGCCGAGACGCCGCTGGGCGAGGCCGTGGGATACCGGGACCACCGGGACGCGGCCGCCGCCCGCCGCCTGGCGCAGCGGGTTCGATCGCGCCTGGTCCGGGACGGATACGGGCCGACCCTGGCGGCAGTGCGCCGGGAGCTGGCGCCCACCGCCGGCATCGACCCGCGACAGGCCCGCCGGCTTCGGCAACTGGTGGAGCTCGGCTTCCGCTGGGACCGGCGGGCGAACCTCCGCCCCGGGGACTTCGTCCGCTTCGTGGAGTCCGAGCGAGTGGAGGACCCCCGCGCCTCGGCGGTGCGGGTGATGACCGTCCACCAGGCCAAGGGCCTCGAGTTCGACGCCGTGGTCCTGCCGGAGCTGAACGGACACCTGAAGGGGGGCGGGGGCGCCGCCCCGGCGCTGGCCGAGCGCGACCCGGACACCGGCCGCGTGCTCCGGGTCTTCCCCGGGGTGAAGAACGACCTCCGGTCCCTTTTCCCCGAGATGGCGGAGGCCCACCGGCAGCAGCAGGAAGCGGCCCTCAGGGACTCGCTCAGCCTCCTGTACGTGGCCGTGACCCGGGCGAAGCATGCCGTCCACCTGCTGGTTTCCGCTAGCTCCGCCAATCCGGGCTCCGGGGCTCACAGCTTCTCCCGCCTGGCGCTGGCGGGCCTGGACCTGGATGGAGCGGACGGCCAGGAGGGCGACGTGCTCCTGGAGCGCGGCTCCCCGGACTGGCACCGGCGTCCGGGCGCCAGGGCCGGGGAGGCCGCCGCGGAGCAGCCGGAGGAGCCGGCGGCCAGCGAGGAGTCGGGCGAGGCGGAGCTCCGGATCGACCCCGGACGGAGCGCAGGACGCATGCTCCGCCACCGGGCCCCGTCGGACCTGACCGGGGGCGTGCGGGAGCTGGGCGAGGTGCTCCGGCCGGACCGGGGCGAGGCGGCGCGTCTCCGCGGAAACCTCGTCCACCGGTGGCTGGAGGAGGTGGCCTGGATCGAGGACGGCCTCCCGGGCGACGGGGAGCTCCGCCGGATCGCCGACCGGGCTGCCCCCTCGCTGGAGAAGGCGGAGGTGAGCGACCTGCTCTCGTCGTTCCGGGGCTGGCTCCAGGCGGACGAGGTGCGGCGGGCGCTCTCGCGCGAGTCGGCCGCGACTCGCGCCCGGGAGCGGCTGGGCACCGACCAGGTCGACGTCTCCGCGGAGACGGAATGGCCCTTCATGCGCCGGAAGGACGGCGAGATCGTCACCGGCCAGGTCGACCGCCTGGTGCTGTTCCGGCGACGGGGCGCCCACGACGAGGTATCCCCGGCGCCCGCGGCGGCCGAGGTGCTGGACTACAAGACCGACGACCCGGCGGGCGGGGAGGAGGGCCTGCGGGAGGCGGCCGAGCGCTACCGGCCGCAGCTCGAGGCCTACCGACGCGCCGCGTCCGACCTCAGGGCCGTGCCCCTGGAGCGGGTCCGGTCCCGGCTGGTCTTCCTGCCGGCGGGTCGGGTCGTGGAGCTGACGTAGCGAGGCCGGAGGAACTTCGAACGGGAGGCCACTGTGGCTGACGAGCACGCGACCATCGACCGCGAGGACTGCCCCCACCTGGACTCCATCGACCCGTCCGTGGGAACCGGCGGGCCCGCGGAGTGCGCGGCGTGCGGGGGCACGGAGCACGTCCGCGTCTGCCAGACGTGCGGCCGCGTGCATTGCTGCGAGTCGCTGGAAGCCCACGACCGGGACCACTGGGAGGAGGCGGGGCATCCTCTCATCCGCCCGCACGAGAAGCAGAGCTACGACTTCCTGTGGTGCTACGGCTGCGGGGCGTACCTGAGCTGACCCGGGGTCAGGGAGACCGGATTCGCCCCAGGTACAGCCGCACGCGGCTGGCCTCGTCCGGCTCGAAGGCGCTGTTGACGACGGCCACCGTGCCGTCGGGCCCGAGCGCCAGCTTCCGCATCAGCAGCCCCTGCAGGCTTCCGTTCATCGTGAACGCCGGATCCGCGGTTCCCGCCACGAGGTCAGGGGAGGAGAAGCTGCGTCCGCCGTCGGACGAGACGGCCAGGGCCAGGCCCCGTGGCCACCTCGAGCGCCCCCCGGGATACCGCTCCCACAGCAGCCAGGGGTCCCCGTCCCGGTCCAGGGCCAGGTGCGGAAACCGCGCGGCGGGGGCTCCATCCCCTTCGGGATGCCCCGAGACGGCGACCGGGTCGCCGAAGTCGGGAGCGGCCCCCGGCGAGCCCCCGGCCGGGGCCCGCGCGTACCGGACCCGCCAGGGGGCGTCCCCGCCCTCCGGCGCCAGCGACCAGGCCAGGTGGAGGGTGCCGTCGTCCCCAGCCACGAGCTTCGGGGCGTCGGCGTGGCCCGGCCCGGGGAACAGCGCGCGCGCCTCCCTGAACGAGCGTCCGGTGTCCCGGGAGACGGCGTAGCGGAGGTCCGGCGCCGGCTCGCCGCCCACGCCCCACGCCAGGTGCACGGCCCCGTCCGGCCCGACGGCCAGGGACGGACCCCGCGCCGGCTCGGCGTCCCCGCCGGAGGTGACGCGAAGCGGCTCCGAGAAGCTCTGGCCGCGGTCCGTCGAGCGGGCCACGAAGAGGCCGCCCTCGTAGACCGTCCACGCGGCGTGGATGGTCCCCTCCGGGCCCAGCGCCAGGTCCAGGCTCCCGTTGTGCCAGAGCTGCGGGGAGAGCCGCCCCTTTCCGGCGCCGGCCCGGGTCTCCGACAGGTTGAGGGGCTCTCCGAAGGTCCGGCCGCCGTCCGTGGAGCGGGCGAAGACGGCCTCGCCGCCGTGAGTCCCGCCGGAGAAGACGATCTCCTGCCACAGGAGGTAGACCCGGTCCGGGTCGTCGGGGGAGGCGGCGATCCGCGGGAGCCAGGAGAAGGTCTCGGGGCTCCGGGAGACGTTGGCGGGCTCCCCGAGGATCGGGGCGCCGTCGCCGGTGAAGCGCTGGAAGAGCACGTCCTTCCGCTCCTGGTCGACCCGGGCCACCGAGGCCCGGCCTTCCCGGTCGAGGGCCACCGTCGGGTCGTCCACGTAGCGCCACTCGGACCGGTTCATCCGCCAGGGGCCCACCCGGCCCGGACCCGTGTCCACGGTCACCGTGCGGGTCCAGCTCACCGCGGGGCCTTCACCTCCCGTCGCCGTCGCCCCGGATCCGGGACGCGAGCTCCCGTCGTCCGCCGGCCCGCCGCCCAGGGACAGGTACCACAGGGCCGCCATGGCGATGACGACGACCGTGCCGGCCAGGATCCAGCTGATGCGCCGCTCGGGGTCCACCACTCGACACCTCCCGACGGGGCGCGCCCCGCTGTCGCTACAGTCGGAGCAGGTAGGTGAGCTTCACCACGGCGTTCCGCGTGCGGACATCCCAGAGGTCGCCACCGGCGCCGGGCGCGTGCGAGGTGGCGCGGATGCCCGGCCGCAAGCGGTCGGGAAGCCCGCCCGACGAGCCGTCCCTGCGGACGCCGGCCCCGGCCGTCTCCACGAAGCTCGGCCCCCGCTGCTCGCTCACCACCAGGTACAGGTCGCTCCCCGGCTGGTGGATGAGCCGCACCCGCGCCTTGGTGTTGATCCGCTCGTCCAGGCTGTTGTACTGGAAGCGGACGTTGCCGGTGAGCTGCGTGGAGGCGGCCCAGCGCAGGTTGAGCGAGACCACGTCCGACTCGAAGTCGCCCCACGGCGTGTCCACGTCGTTGTGCCGGTAGCGCCCCTGGAGGCCGACGTGGGCGCCGGCCTCCAGGTTCAGCTCGCCCCCGGTGGAGACCAGCGTGCCCCCGTAGAAGCTCCGGTACTGGAAGCGGACGTTCCCCCACACGGGGCGGTTGGAGCTCGTCTCCACCCGGGTCGTGACCTGCCACATGTCGTACTCGCCCGCCGGCACGGTCACCTGGTCGGCGAGTTCGAAGGGCTCCTCCAGACGGGTGAAGGTCCGGTCGTAGGTGAGCCGGATGTCCTCGCCCGAGTCCCATTCGGGCGAGATGAAGGGGCCCACCTCCCAGTCCTTCACACCCCAGTCCTCGCCGGTCACGTGCTCGCCGGAGATGCCGGTGTGGACCACCCGGAGGCCCAGCGCGTCCGGGCGCGGGCGAATCATGAAGAAGCCGTCGGACTTCCGGATGTCCCGGCGGCGGACGAAGCCCATGTCGGCGTTCGTCTCGGGCCCGACGAAGAGGTGGCCCGTCCTGATCCGCCAGAAGTCGCTGTTGTACTCCCCGGCTAGCCGGTAGGCCAGCCCGTCGCCGCCCTCGCCGCCGGTGGTGGTGCCGGCCAGGAAGCCCCGCCAGTTCATCCGGTCGCCGGTCCAGAGCGACCAGTCGATCCCACCGGTGGTGTTGTCGGCCGCGGCGGAGGCGGACGTCGTGTCCCGGCCGCCGCCGGGGTCCGAGCCCAGCCCCCGGCGGAGGTCGGTGGCCATGGCGCCGACATAGCCGTCCTCGCCCACGTCCCGCTTCACCCGCAGCACGCCGTGGTTGCTCCGGGGGAGCCCGGCCTCCTCGTCCGTCACCGCGTCCAGGAAGCCTACGGTCTGGTCGCCGATCCGGCCCGACAGGCGCGCCCCGGCCATCAGGGGCACCGTCTGCCCCTCGTGGAAGCCGATGCGTCGGGAGAAGAAGAGGAGGAAGGGGGGTGGCGAGTTGCCGAAGCCCCGGAGGCCGAAGTCGAAGATGCCGGCGTTCTCCAGGAAGAAGTCGCGCTTCTCCGGGAAGAAGAGGCTGAAGCGGGTGAGGTTCACCTGCTCGCGGTCGACCTCCACCTGGGCGAAGTCCGGGTTCGCCGTGAGGTCGAGCACCAGCCCCGGGCGCAGCTCGTACTTGGCCGAGCCCCCCACCTTGAGCCGCATGTCCGTGGGCGTCCCCGCCGCGGTGCGCTGCTCCTCGACGCCGGAGAGGACGTAGGGCTGGACCTCCAGGTTGAGGCCGGACCGGGGCAGGTCCCGGAGGCCCGTGAGTTCGCCGGCGCGGCTCACCTTCAGGAAGCCGCCGCCGTCCCGGCTCCACGAGCTCCAGAGCGCCTGCTCGTTCTTCCGGCGGATCATCCGGGAGACGTTGAAGCCCCAGGTATGGCGCCCGGTGGCCAGGTCGCCGGAGGGATAGCGCAGGGTCCGAAAGGGGATGCGGAACTCCGCCGTCCACCCGCCCTCGGTGCGGTGGGCCTCCACCTCCCACACGGCCCGCCACTCGACGTTGATCTGCTGACCCTGGTCGGTGACCAGCGCGTCGAACTGGGCCCCGTTCGGGTTGGTGGCGAAGACGATGCCGTTCCGGTGGTCGTGGAAGGTGTCGAAGAGGATCGCCACGGCGTCGTCGCCCCGGAACCGGAGGCTGCCGAAGGGCGTGTCCCGCATGATCCGGTCGCGCTCCAGCGTGCGGGCGATGACCTCCTCTGCCCGGCTGTCCCGGGCCCGGATCGCCACGTACAGGGCGTCGGTGCCGTACGCCACCCGGACCTCGGTGCCCTCGGTGGCGGGGTCCCCCTCGTCCGGTTCCCGCTGGCGGAAGTCCGTGGCGGCGGAGGCCTGCTCCCAGGCCGCCTCGGCCAGGCGCCCGTCCACCCGCACCGCGGGCTCCGCTCCGCCGCTTCCGTCGCCGTCGGTGGCCGGGCCCGTTTCCTCCAGGGAGAGGGCCCGGAGGGTACGGTCGTCGCTGGCGGCACCGGCGTCCTGGCCGGCGGCCGCGGCGGGGAGGAGTGCCGTGAGGCCCGCCAGAAGCAGGACGGCCGCGGATCCCACCGGGGCGCCGAGGGCGCGGCGGAGGTCACGCTCCGAGGGATGGGGACGGCGGTCCATGGACTGTGGTTACGTGCGGATGACAGAGCTGGTCGGGCCAGCACCGGCTGTAGGCGGGAAATCCCGTGCCATCGCTGGCGGAGTCCGTACGCGAGGCATGTCGCCGCGGCGCCGGTCGGGGCACGGGGAAGAGCGCCGACCCGAAGAACGGCACGCACGGGACGGACGTTGAAGTGCGGCTTCGACTGGCGGGGGGGTCCGGATCTTTGTACGTCATAATAAATATCTTTTCGTAATATGTCGATGGCCCGTCACCGGCAGGAATCGATGATACCTAAACGACGAAGCTTCCTCCGAACGCCCCCGGCGTTCGTCACGGCGGGCGTGCTCCTGATGGCCGGCTGCGGGGGCGAGCTTACCGGGCCGCCGGACGAGGGACGCTCGCTGGTCACCGTCACCGCGCCCGGACCCGACGGACTGGACGGCGGCTTCCGTTACACCGCCGCCGAGGGTGACCGCAACGGGCGCGAGGTCGAGTCGCCGAGGAGTGTCACGGTGGAGGGGGAGTTCCGGGCCCGATAGAGGAGGACGCCAGCCGGGCGGTCCGTCCCGCTTGCCACGTCCGCCTCCGTCCACCATCCTGCAGGCCTTCAAGCCCATCCTGCGTCCGCCGACCGGGAGCCCGCGTGACGCCCGACCGATCCCCGTACCCCTCCGTCCTCCGCCCGTCGTCCGCCGCCGCCCTGATCTCGGCGGCGGCGCTCCTGCTCCTGGCCGCCCCGCAGCCCGCTGCGGCGCAGTCCGGCAGCCAGGACACGGGGACCGAGGACGGGCGAACGGTCCACGCTACGCCGCATCAACAGCTGCACCGGGCGGCCCTCACGCAGAGTGCCCCGGGCCGGGCCGCGGCAGCGGCGGCGCCCCTTCCGCAGGAGGACACGGCGGGGAAGAGCCCGCTCCCCATGGAGCCCGCCCGCCGTCTCCAGTTCACGGCGGAGGAGGGCACCTGGATCAGCCTGGACGTGAGCCCCGACGGCCGGCAGATCGTCTTCGAGCTCATGGGCGACCTCTACCTGATGCCCATCGAGGGCGGCGAGGCCGAGCGGCTCACCTCGGGCATGGGGCACGACGTGCAGCCGCGGTTCGGCCCCGACGGCGAGCGGGTGGTCTACGTGTCGGACCGCTCCGGCGGCGAGAACCTGTGGATCATCTCCACCGACCGGCAGGACACCACCCGGGTCACCAGCGGGAAGCACAGCAGCTACCACAGCCCCGAGTTCGCGCCGAGCGGCGAGTACGTGGTCGCCTCGAAGGCGCAGGGCTTCGGCGCCGCCAAGCTGTGGATGTACCACGTGGACGGCGGGAGCGGCATCCAGCTGGTCTCGGGACCCGAGAACTATCGGATGAGCGGGGCGGCCTTCGGCGACAGCGCGCGCTTCATCTGGTAGGCCGAGTCCGAGGG
>CAZFDK010000065.1:0-15130 GCA_964518305.1 uncultured Gemmatimonadota bacterium
CGACAGCGCGCGCTTCATCTGGTACGCCGAGGCCGAGGGCACCTGGGAATACAACGCCGACCTGCCGCAGTATCAGCTCGCCAAGTACGACCGGGAGACGGGCGAGCACTTCACCCGCAGCTTCCGCTACGGGTCGGGCTTCCGGCCCACGCTCTCCCCGGACGGGCGGTGGCTGGTGTACGGGAGCCGCTACGAGAACCAGACCGGCCTCCGGATCCGGAACCGGACCACCGGCGACGAGCGGTGGCTGGTCTACCCCGTGGACCGGGACGACCAGGAGTCGGTGGCCAGCCGCGACGTCTACCCGGGGATGAGCTTCACGCCGGACTCCGAGCACTTGGTGGCCTCCTGGGACGGCACCATCTGGCGCGTGCCCGTGGCGCCGGACGCCGGCGAGCCGGAGGAGATCGGCTTCGAGGCCGAGGTGGACATCGGCCTGGGCCCGGAGCTCGACTTCAAGTACGCGGTGCCGGACTCGGCCGAGTTCACGGTGCGCCAGATCCGCGACGCCGTGCCCTCGCCGGACGGCTCCCGGCTGGCCTTCACGGCGCTGGACCGGCTGTACGTCATGGACCTGCCCGACGGCGAGCCCCGCCGGCTCACGGGCGCGGAGGACGTCACCGAGGCCCAGCCGGCGTGGAGTCCCGACGGCCGGTGGATCGCCTATGCCGCGTGGAGCGGCCGGGGCGAGGAGGCCAGCGGTCACATCCGCCGCGTGCGGGCCGACGGCTCGGGTGGGCCGCAGGCGCTCACGGAGATCGCCGGCGTCTACCGCCAGCCCGCCTGGAGCCCGGACGGCGAGCGCATCGTGGCCATCCGGGGCCCGGCCCGGGCCTACACGTCGTCGGTGGGCCCCTTCGGGCCCGGCGCCAGCCAGGACCTGGTGTGGCTGCCCGCCGACCCGGAGGCCCCCTCCGCGGCACGGGAGAGCGGCCGCGCCCGGGTGATCCAGCCCGCCGGCGAGGTGGAGCACCCCCACTTCGTCACCGACCAGCCGCGTCGGATCTATCTGCACCACTCCGACGACGGCCTGATCTCCATGCGCTTCGACGGCACGGACCGGAAGGAGCACCTGCAGGTCATGGGCGAGGCCCCGCCCGGCGCCGACGAGCCGCGGGAAGCCGGCCTGGTGATGATGGGCCCCGAGGGCGAGCGGGCCCTGGCCGAGGTGGGCTGGCACCTCTACACCGCGGAGGTGCCGTACGTGGGCGGCGAGACGCCCACCGTGAACGTGGCGAGCCCGGAGAACGCATCGGTGCCCGCCCGGAAGCTCACCGACCTCGGCGGCGAGTTCCCGGCCTGGGGACCGGAGGGCGAGACCGTCCACTACTCGCTGGGGAACGCCTACTTCACCTACGACCTGGCCCGCGCCCGGGCCGTCGAGGACAGCCTCGAGGAGGTCGAAGCCGAGGCCGGGGAGGACACGTCCTCGGCGGACACGGCGGAGGCAGCCGGTGAGGAATCGGAGGAAGGGGCCGAGGCGGACGAAGCCGGGGAGGACGAGGGCTACGAGCCGGCGGAGCGGCGGATCACGGTCCGCGCCGACCGGGACGTCCCCTCCGGCACCGTGGCGCTCACCGGCGCCCGGCTGGTGACCATGGACGGCGGCGAGGTGATCGAGGACGGCACCGTCGTCGTCACCGACAACCGGATCACCGCCGTGGGGCCGAGCTCCGAGGTGACGGTGCCCGGCGGCGCCGAGACCCGGGACATGAGCGGCAAGACCATCGTCCCCGGGTTCGTGGACGTCCACGCCCACATCTGGCCCGCGTGGGGCGTCCACAAGACGCAGGTGCCGGGCTACCTGGCCAACCTGGCCTACGGCGTCACCACCAGCCGCGACCCGCAGACCTCTACCACCGACGTGCTGACCTACGCCGACCAGGTGGAGGCCGGCCGTATGATCGGGCCGCGGATCTACTCCACCGGACCCGGCATCTTCTCCTCCACCACCATCGAGAGCCGTGAGGAGGCCGGCGAGGTGGTGCGCAAGTACTCGGAGTACTTCCACACCAAGACGCTCAAGCAGTACCTGGCCGGCAACCGCCAGCAGCGGCAGTGGGTGCTGCAGGCCGCCCACGAGCAGGAGATGATGCCCACCACCGAGGGCGCCCTGGACATGAAACTCGACATGACCCAGATGATCGACGGGTACCCGGGCCACGAGCACAGCTTTCCCTACATGCAGATCTACAGCGACGTGGACCGGCTGGTGGTGGAGACGCAGGTCACCTACACGCCCACCATCCTCGTGGCCTACGGCGGGCCGTGGGCCGAGAACTACTTCTACAGCCGCCACGACCCCTACGGCCTGGAGAAGATGCAGCGCTTCACGCCGCAGCAGCAGCTGGCCCAGCTCACCCGCCGGCGGGACAACTGGTTCATGGAGGAGGAGCACGTCTTCGAGCCCATCAGCCGCGAGCTCACACAGATGCTGGAGAAGGGGGCCACGGCGGGGATCGGCGCCCACGGGCAGATCCAGGGCATCGGCTACCACTGGGAGCTGTGGGCGCAGGCCTCCGGAGGCACCGACCCCCACACGGCGCTGGAGATGGCCACGATCATGGGCGCCGAGGGCATCGGCCTGGACCGGGAGCTGGGCTCCCTGGAGGAGGGGAAGCTGGCCGACCTGGTGGTGCTGGAGGAGAATCCGCTGGAGGACCTGGAGAACACCACCTCCATCACGCACGTGATGAAGGGCGGCCGGCTCTACGAGGACGATACGCTGCGGCAGGTGTGGCCCGCCGAGCGCCCGGCGCCGGACACCTGGTGGGAGGGGGACGAGCCGCGGTAGTCAGCCGGCACGGATCTCCTCGATGACGTCGTCGAGGAGGCGACCTTCCGACGTGTCAACGTGGACGCCTCAGGAGAGAGGGCGTGTCTCCATGAAGAGACTTGAAGCAACCGAAGCAACCAGCTCCCCCGGCCGAGGGCGGCCCGCGGCTCCCCTCCTGGTCCTCGTGGCAGCCGTGCTGCTCGGCGGCTGCTACCGGTACGCCGCAGCCGACCGCTCGTCCCTGGTCGCCGGCCAGCAGGTGGCTCTGACGCTGGCCGACGGGTCGGGGAAGGCGGAGAGCGCCGCCCGCCCGGGGAAGCGGATCGAGGGCCGCGTGGTCTCCGTCCGTCACGACACCATCGCCGTGAGGACCACCAGGCCCGCCAGGGACCGCCTGCGCACCGGCGCCACCGTCGTGGACACCGTCCACGTCCCGGCCCGTCGAGTGCGGTCCGTGCGCCGGAAGGAGCTCCGGAAAGGACGAACGATAGCCGTGGTCGGCGGAGTGGCGCTCGGCCTGGGTATCACCTCGGCGATCCTCCTGGATGGCGCGGGCGGAGGGGGCGCCCCGCCCGGTGACGGCGGCGACGGGACCGACCGCGCGCTCTCGATCCCGTAACTCCGGTTCGACCTCTCGATCCGGCCGTCCCGATGCACCATATCCCCACCGGTCCGGCGGCGCGTCTGCGCCGGCGGGTGGCGCGCTTGCATGGATGGTTCGATCCGGGTAGACAATAGATACCGTATACAGGCGCGTCTTCACTCGTCCTCCGGCGTCGGGCTCGCATGCCCTCGACGTCGACTCACAGGGAGGGACCACGATGACTCCACGTTCGGTTGGCCGGGTCGTGGGGGCCACTCTCGCGATTCTCGTTGTCTCCGCTCTGGGCGGACCCGAGGCCCTGGCCCAGGAGGGGGCCGTCGCCGGCAACGTCGTCGGGGCGACCAGCGGCGAGCCCCTGGACGCCGCCCAGGTGGTGGTCGTGGGTACGGGACTCGGCACCATCACGGACGCGGACGGGAACTTCCGCATCACGGAGGTCCCCGCCGGCGAGCAGAGTGTGCAGGTCCAGCTCGTGGGCTACAGCTCCAGCACCCGGACCGTGTCGGTGCAGAGCGGTCAGACCTCCAGGGTGAACTTCGAGCTCCGGCAGAGCGCCGTGCAGCTCGAGGAGATCGTGGTGACCGGGACGGGCACCGGAGGCGTGCAGAAGAAGCGGCTCGGAAACACGGTGGCCACGGTGAGCGCCGATCAGATCGCGAACGCGCCGACCGTGAGTGCCACCGAGATGCTCGCCGCCCGCGAGCCCGGAGTCCAGATCCTCAACTCCAGCGGAATGACGAATGAGGGCGGCCGGATCCGCGTCCGGGGCGCGGCGAGCCTGTCGCAGTCCAACGAGCCCGTGATCTACATCGACGGGGTCCGCATCAACTCCGGCGGCGGCTTCGCCGGCGGCGCCTCCGCCGGCGCCCAGGGGGCCGGCGCCAGCTCCCGCCTGGACGACCTCGACCCATCCTCCATCGACCGCATCGAGGTTCTCAAGGGAGCGGCGGCCGCCACGCTCTACGGCACGGAGGCCTCCAACGGCGTCATTCAGATCTTCACCAAGACGGGCCGAACCGGCCAGGCGCGGTGGAACTTCGAGGTCGAGCAGGGCCTGGAGTCGATGCCCTCCAACCGGCTGATTCCCCACGCTGACTTCGCCCGCACGCCGGAGCAGCTCGATCGGATGCAGGAGCGCTGGGGAGCGCCGTCGGACCTGCAGCTCTACGAGCCCATCCAGCGCATGCTGCAGGACCGCATCGACGAGACCGGCCGCATCACCAATCTGAGCGGCTCCGTGAACGGCGGGGGGGGCGGAATCACGTACTTCGTCTCGGCTCGCTACAGCAACATCGACGGCATCATGGGCCTCGAGGACCTGGGACCGGCCCAGGACAAGAGCGAGCGCTGGCAGACCGCCGTGAACCTCAACGCCACGCCCAGCGACGAGCTCACGGTGAGCCTCAGCTCGAACTACTCCTTCGTCCAGCAGCAGGCCCCCCAGACGGCGAACAACATCTTCAGTCCGTGGGCGTCGATCTTCGACTCCCAGATGCGATTCGCCCAGTCCTGCGACTTTAGCGAGCCCTGCAACAACTTCGGAACGCCGGCGTGGAACACGATCGAGGAAGGGACCCAGATCACCACGGGGCAGGAGGTCAGTCACTTTCGGACGAGCCTCCAGCCGCAGTGGCAGCCGGGCGAGAACCTGTCCGTGTCCGGCACCTTCGGGGCGGACGTGTCGACGAACGAGTCGTGGGAGCACTTCCCGTTCGGGTGGGACGTCGACAACTTCTCGCCGTTCTTCAACGACGGCACCCGCGATGTGGGGACGAGGAACCACTACGAGATCACAGGGGAAATCCGAGCCGGCTGGGAGGCGGACTTCGGTGAGGAGTTCTCCAGCAGCTTCACGGTGGGCACGCAGAGTTTCCTGCGGCAGACTCGGGTCCGCGAGGGAACGGGCGACGGGTTCGGTGGCCCCGGGCTCGAGGACGTCGGAGCCGCCAACTCGCAGACGACCGACGAGTCGCTCACCGAGAACGTGAACATCGGGACCTTCGCCCAGGAGCAGATCGGCTACCGCGACTTCGCATTCGTCACCCTGGGCGGCCGCTGGGACGTGAATTCGGCCTTCGGCGAGGAGGTACAGGGCGAGTTTTACCCCAAGGCCAGCGTCTCGCTCGTGTTCAGCGACCTGCCGGGCTGGGACAGCGAGACCTTCTCCACCGTGCGACTCCGCGGCGCGTTCGGTGAATCCGGTCTGCAGCCGTCCAGCTTCGCCCGATTCCGCACCTTCGCCGGCATCGGCAGCCCCATCGGACCGGGGGTCGAGCCCCAGAACCTGGGGAACCCGGAGCTGAGCCCGGAGGTGTCTCGTGAGTTCGAGGTGGGCGCCAACCTGGGCCTGTTCCGCGACCGGCTGAGCATCGACGGGACGTTCTGGACGCGGACGGTGAACGACGCGCTGGTCCAGAAGCAGTTTCCGGTGTCCGGCGGGTTCACCGGCCTCCAGCTCACCAACATCGGACAGCTGGACGCCAGCGGCGTCGACCTCAACGTGAGCGGCACGGTGATCGAGTCCGACGACGTCCGGGCCGAGATCTTCGGCAACACGGCCTACCTGAGCCAGAACGTCGCCGATCTCGGAGGCGCGGCTCCGATCAAGACCGGCGGGTCGTATCCACGCAACCGAAACTTCATCAAGGAAGGTCTGCCGCCGGGAGCCTTCCTGGGAGCCCGTCTTCAGGACGCCGAGATTCCGCTCGACCTGACCGACAGCTGCCAGGCACCCACCGAGCAGGAGGCGCTGGACTTCTTCTCGGAGCCGCGCAACCCCAGCGACTTCGAGGTTCTGCCGGAGGACTGCGGGACCGCCGAGGTGCTTCAGAACTTCCTGGGCAGCCCGTGGCCGGACTGGTCCGGAAGCCTGGGGGCCGACGTGAGGTTCCTGCAGCGCTTCCAGTTCCGGACCGTCGCCGAGTACACGCTGGGCCAACAGGTGCAGGACCTGTCCGGCGCGTTCCGTCGCTCGAACGCCTTCATCGGTCGGAACACTCCGGGTAGCGCCCAGGTGACCGCCACGCTGATGGATCCGAGCAGCAGCGCCGAGGAGCGGCTTGAGGCAGCCAAGGAGTGGGCCCGCGAGTACCGGGCGCTCTCGCCCATGAGCGGCCTGAACCAGATCTTCGACGCCGACTTCCTGCGGTGGCGCGAACTCTCGCTGACCTACGACGCGCCGGAGAGGCTGGCGTCGGTGCTCTCGGCCCGTTCCCTGTCCTTCTCCTTCCGGGCCCGGAACGTGGCCCTGTGGGTCACCGACGACTACCGGGGGCTGGATCCGGAGCTCAACAACAGCGGCCGGTGCGCTGGCGGCGGCCAGGGTACCAACGTCGACTGCAACTTCCTCATGGGACAGGAGGCGTGGAGGATGCCGATACCGCGCCGGTTCACGCTGTCCGTGTCCGCGGGCTTCTGAGGGGGCAGCGCGATGCCGAACACCGGACGTGACGCCTCGATGGACACGGAGCACCCCAGGACGGGAGAGACAGCGATGAACGTCCTACAGCGCAGCATCGACCGCCTCCGCGGCAGCAACCTCCGCGCCCACCTGAGAATCGGAGCGACCCTCATCCTGGTGGCGGTGGCCGCGGCGGGCTGCCGCGATCCGCTGAACGTCCCCGACACGAACAGCATCCAGGGCGAGGACCTGGACAGCCCGGCCGCGGTGCCGTCGCTGGTGGCCGGGTCGCTGACGAACACCAACGAGATGATCGGCGAGCTGGCCGCCATCTACGCCACCGCGTCCGACGAGGTGCGGTGGATCGGATCCCGGGACGCCTGGCAGGCCCTGTCGCAGGGCTTCATCGACGATCCGGTGAACGAGTTCTCGGACGCCGCCTACCCGGACGCCACCGACGCGCGCTTCCTGGCCGATCGCGCGATCAACCGGGCCGAGGAGTTCCAGGACGAGCTGGCGGACCAGACCAATCTCGTCCGCGCCTACCTGCAGGGGGCCGTGGTCTACGCCACCATCGCCGACGTCTACGACGACTTCGTGATCCCGGACAGCCCCCGGGAGCCGGTCCCGCCGATCGGCGCGGAGAACATGGACCGGCTCTACGACCAGGCGATCCAGTGGCTGGACAGCGCCGAGAGCCTGGCCCGGGACCTGGGCGCCTCGGAGATGGTGACACGGGCCATCGCATATCGGGCGAGGGTCCGCCACGCGAAGGCCGTGTGGAACAAGCTGAACCCCCGGGGGAGCACGCCGTCCGACCCGCTGGTGGCCAACGCGGAGATGGCCCAGGACGCCGCCACCTTCCTCCAGCGGGTGGGTCCGACGGCCGACTGGCGCTGGGAGGCCGAGTTCAGCAGCGCCTCGGCCGTCAACAACCTGGGCTTCCAGATCAACGAGCGGGGCGAGCTGCAGTTCGGCCCCTCCTACGTGGAGGTGGACGAGGACAACCCGTCGACCGTCGACTCGGTCGTGATCACCGACCCGGTGACGGGCGACCCGAGCCCGGTGTTCCGGGAGAGGCTGGCGGCGTTCGAGGCGGGCGGGCAGTTCTCGTCCCTGTACATCGTCACGGCCCGCGAGATGCACCTGCTGGTGGCCGAGCACGAGCTGGCGCAGGGGAACCCCGACGCCTTCGAGACGCACATCAATCACGTGCGGACCATCGCGGGTCAGCCGGACTACACCGGGCAGGTACCGGCCATGGAGATCCTCCGGCACGAGCGTAAGGTGAACCTGGTGCTCATGAACCGGCGGCTGGCCGACATGTACCGCTTCGGGGTCACCTCCTCGCGGTGGCTCCCGCAGTCGCCCTCCAGCACGGAGCCCGGGACGTTCTTCCCGATCGCCATCACCGAGATTCGGTCGAACCCGAACGTCGGCGGATGAGCTGACGCTGGGGTCGGCGCCGGGCCGGCGGCGGCGCCTTCCCGTGAGGCCGCCGGCGGAGCCGATCCTTTCGTCCCGAGACCGGAGGTCACCAACCCGTGCTTCCAGAGCGCACCCCAGACCCGGCGCGCGCCGCTCGCGCCGTCTCGACTACCTCGGTCACCGTGCTGGCGCTGATCCTGTCGGTGGCGAGCCCGGCCGGGGCGCAGCAGGATGAGCCGGACGTCCCCTCCGCCGCCCTCGAGGGGCTCGAGTACCGGATGGTCGGGCCCACCCGCGGCGGGCGGGCGCAGGCCGTGGCCGGCCACCGGGACCGACCGCACACCTTCTACATGGGCACCACCGGCGGCGGCGTGTGGAAGACCACCGACGACGGCGAGGTGTGGCGAAACGTCTCGGACGGCTACCTGGGCGCGGGCTCCATCGGGGCGGTGGACGTGGCCGACTCGGACCCGAGCGTGGTGTGGGCCGGCACCGGCGAGCACGACATCCGCGGCAACGCCTCGGCGGGCCGCGGCGTGTACGTCTCCCGGGACGCGGGGGAGAGCTGGACCTCGGTCGGGCTGGAGGAGATCGGACAGACCGGCGACATCGTGGTCCATCCGCGGGACCCGGAGGTCGTCTACGTGGCGGCCCTGGGCCACGCCTTCGGCCCGAACCCGGAGCGGGGCGTGTACCGGACCACGGACGGGGGCGAGAGCTGGGAGAAGGTGCTGTTCGTCTCCGACAGCACGGGCTTCGTGGACCTGGCCGTGAACCCGGAGAACCCGCGTGAGATCTACGCCGCTGCCTGGCGCGCCGAGCGGAAGCCGTGGGCCATCATCGACGGCGCCGAGGAGGGCGGCCTTTTCAGAACCACGGATGGCGGGGAGAGCTGGGAGCGGGTCGGCGGCGGCCTTCCCACCGGCGTGGTGGGGAAGATCGGGGTCACCGTCTCTCCGGCGGATCCCGACCGGGTGTGGGCCATCGTGGCCCACCCGGAGCGGGGCGGCGTCTACCGCTCGGACGACTCGGGCCGGAACTGGACGCGGGTGAACCGGGAGCGGAAGCTCCGGCAGCGGGCCTACTACTACACGCACATCTTCGCCGACCCGCAGGATCCCAACACGGTCTACGTGGAGAACACCGGCCTGTACCGGTCCACGGACGGCGGCCGCACGTTCGAGAACATTCCGGTGCCCCACGGCGACACCCACGACCTGTGGATCGACCCGGAGCGGCCCGAGGTCATGGCCATCGCCGACGACGGCGGGGCCCAGGTCACCACCAACGGTGGCGAGAGCTGGTCCACGATGCGCAACCAGCCCACGGCCCAGTTCTACCGGGTGAGTCTGGACACGGCCTCCTTCCCGACCCGGCTCTGCGGCGGCCAGCAGGACAACTCGGCCCTCTGCGTGTCCGCCTGGCAGCAGCAGGCCGAGACGCGGTACGAGTTCTGGCACACCACCGGAGGGTGCGAGAGCGGCGACGTGGCCGTGGATCCGCGCGACCCGGGCCAGATCTACGGCGGCTGCTACAGCGGCGACCTGTACGCCTGGGACGCGGAGACACGCCAGGGCCGGAACGTGGTGCCCTACCCGCAGATGCAGGACGGGCGGGCGGTGCGGGACCTGAACTACCGCTTCAACTGGAACCCGCCGCTCCAGCTCTCCCCCCACGACCCGGACGAGATCCTGTACGCCTCCCACGTGGTGCACCGGAGCACGAACCGGGGCCAGAGCTGGGAGACGATCAGCCCGGACCTCACCGCTGATATCGACTCCACCCAGGGCTACCCGGGCGGCCCGATCCAGCACGACATCACCGGAGTGGAGACCTACGGCACCGTCTTCGCCCTCCGGGAGTCGGGACACGAGGAGGGCGTGATCTGGGCCGGCTCCGACGACGGGCTGGTGCACCTGACCCGGGACGACGGCGGGAGCTGGCAGGAGGTGACGCCTCCGGACATGCCCGAGCAGGGCACGGTGAACGCCATCGAGGTCTCGCCCCACGACCCGGGAAGCGCGTACGTGACGGCCTACAACTACCGCCTGGACGACTTCACGCCCTACGCGTGGCGCACCGAGGACTACGGCCAGTCGTGGACCCGGATCGCCGACGGCACCCGCGGCATCCCCGCGGACCACGCCACCCGCGTGGTGCGGGAGGACCCGCACCGCGAGGGGCTGCTCTACGCCGGCACGGAGTTCGGGCTGTACGTGTCCTTCGACGACGGCGGGAGCTGGCAGCCGCTCCGGATGAAGCAGGGGCCCGACGACGAGGGCGGCCTGCCGGTGACGCCGGTCACGGACCTGAAGCTGCACCGGAAGGACCTGGCCGTGGCCACCCAGGGGCGATCGTTCTGGATGCTGGACGACCTGTCGCCGCTGCACCAGATGGCGGACTCGGTGCTCGCCAGCGACGCCCACCTCTTCGCCCCGCGGGACGCCTACCGGACCAGTCGGTCCCGCTCCGGCGGAGAGCCCGGAACCCCCGACCCGGCGCCGGACGGGGCGATCCTCCACTACTGGGTGGGCGAGGACGCCGCCGACGGGCCCGTCCGTCTCACCGTCACCGGGCCCGCGGGGGACACCGTGGCCCGCTTCTCCTCGGTGTCCGAGGAGGCGGAGGCCGAGAACGTGGAGGAGCTGCCCGCCGGGGCGGGCCGGTCCCACCGGGCCGTGTGGGACCTCAGGGGGCCGGCGCCGGACCTGGTGGAGGACGCCGTGGTCTTCTACGGCTACAGCGGCGGCCCGCGTGTCGTGCCGGGCGAGTACGCGGTTCGCCTGGAGGCCGGGGGTGAGAGCCAGACCCGAGAGCTCACGGTGCGAAAGGACCCGCGCCTCGACGAGGTCTCGCAGGAGGACCTGGCCGCGCAGCACGGTCTCATGTCGGAGATCCGGGGCCGGCTGAACCAGGTGCACGACATGATCCGCCGGATCCGGGACGTCCGCGAGCAGGTCGAGCGGATCGGCGACCGGGACGACGCGCCGGCGCCGGCCGCGGCGCTCACCGATTCCATCGCCGAGCGGCTCACCGCCGTGGAGACCGAGCTGCTCCAGACGAAGGCCGAGAGCGGACAGGATCCGATCAACTTCGAGTCGCAGCTCTCCGGCTACTTCGCCCATCTGGCCTACGCGGTCCGGAGCGCCGACGCCCGGCCCACCGACGGGGCGCGCCAGCGCTACGACGACCTGGTGACGCAGCTCGAGGAGCAGCAGGAGCGGCTGGCCGAGGTTCTGGAGGGGCCGGTTCCGCGCCTGAACCGGATGCTCCGGGAGGCGGACGTCCCGCCGGTGTCGGCGGGGCGCTGACGGGGGTACCCGCCCCGGCGCCTTTGCGTCATCCCGGACGTACGGTATACCTCGTCGGAGGAAGCTGCGGACGAGTGAGCGCCCCGCACGGGAGGTGAGCGCCGTGAGAAGCGGCCGAGACGCGCGGAGGTCCTTCCGGGCCGCCGGGCTCCGGGCATCGGGACTGGCCTGCTGTCTCCTGATCATCGCCGCGCATCCGGCCGCTGCGCAGGAAACCGCCGCCCTCCGGGGGACGGTCACCGCGTCCGACGGATCGGCGGTGGGCGGGGCCCGGGTGCTCGCCGGGGATTCGGCGATCGCGATCACGGAGGCGGACGGCTCCTACCGGCTCACCGCCCTGCCGGCCGGGGAGGTCACCGTCCGGATCGAGTACCTGGACTTCGAGACCGCCCGCACGCGGCTCCGGCTTACCGCGGGCGGGAGCCACACCTACTCGCCCACGCTCCGCCGCGAGGCGATCGAGGTGGCGGACCTGACCAGATCGCCGCCCTCGGCGTGGTGCGCGGGCCTTCCGTCTCCGCCCTGGTGCCCGGATGCGGCGCCGTCCTGATCGTCACCCGCGGGATGGTGGGATAGGGAGGCTCCGGTCGACATCTGTGGGCGACGGCGCTCGCGGACTACTCCAGCCCTCCGCGCTCCCTCAGCTCGGGCACCAGCGCCTCTACGTAATCCCGGATGTCGTCGAGACGACCCAGGTGTTCGTGCACCAGGTCGGAGTTCACCGAGGCGTATTCGTGGGCCAGTACGTTCCGGAAGCCCGCCATCCCTTCCAGGCGGGCGGCCAGCCCCTCGTCGAGCAGCCCTTCCCGGTGAAGTGCCCCGAAGACGGCACGATTCGTATCGGGCAGGGCCGTGGGCTGATCCGCGAGTAGATGGAGTCCGAGATCGATACATGCCTGGATGGCCAGCTCGAAATTTCGCTCGACGATGTCCTGACGATCGCGGTCCGCCAGATACTCCTCGACCGGCGTCCCCGCGGCACGCTCCAGTCGTGCCACGCGGCGCTCGACCGTGTCGAGAAGGCTACGAACCGTCTCTTTCTCGACCACCGAACGTTCCTTCCTCGATACGACGCAACCGATAGCGTTCGAAAATGCGTCGGGCCGGCTCCATGTCGAAGTACAGGCGGCAGTGGTCGACGAAGAAGCGACTGCGCGCTTCGTCGTCCCGGCAGAAGACCAGCTGACCAGTATCCAGCACGTTGTGCGTGAGCCCCGGCGGAGCGTCTTCGAGAACCACGACCTGGACCCGCCGACCCAGCTCGCGCTCCAGGACGCCTTCCAGCTCCAGGGCGGACTTCTTCCGTTCGACGGATGACGTGTCCTCTCCCTCGGTGCCCCGGCCGACGTCAGCCCCGAAATGGACGGCCAGGTCGACGTCGCTGTCGGGCCGCGCCGTACCCTTGGCCCGGGAGCCGAAGAGGTAGGCGAAAGCCACGTCGCCCCGCGCGGCGAGTCGCTCCCGGACCGTCCGGTCCAGATCCGTCCGATCTGTCTGCGCAGACCCGTCCACGTGAGGCTCCCGGTGCCAATCGAACGTGGGGTCACTCGAGCGAAGCGGAATGCCCCCGGACAGGTGCCAAATTACCTGCGAACGGGACCACCCGACAGGAGGAGTGGGCGCGTCAGGGTCCGGCGGCAAAGACGTCGTCGAAGTCGAATTGGGCGACGACCTGGCCGCCGATTCCTACTGACAGGGGGTCCGTGAAACGCTCGCCTTGAGCGGAGAGTCTGCTTTCCACCGGTGTCCGCCGGGTGCGGGCAGGTCAGGACCGCGCGTCGTCCAGGACAGAAGAGATCTCCAATTCGGGCACTCGTTCAAAATGGCGCAGGTTGCCCGTAACCAGCTGCAGGCCGTGGTACAGAGCGGTGGCGGCAATCTGGAGGTCCGCGTCCGGCAGTATCTGCCCGGTCTGCTCCAGGCGGGCACGAATCTGTCCGAAAACCCGGGCCACTCCGGTATCGTAGGGAAGGACCGTCACGGCGGGGAGAACTCGCTCGTCGATGTTCTCCAGATGACGGTCCCTGGCCGAGGATCGGAACGCGCCCTTGTACAGTTCGCCAACGACCACCGCGCTCGTGAATTGCTGATCGCGCGGCACGGTTTCCAGCCACTCGACGTACCCGGGCAGGGGGCGGGAGCGGAGCACCTCGGAGATGGCGTCTGTGTCGAAGAGATAGGGCACCGGACCCGCGGCTGCCGATAGAGGCTCAGTCCAGGACGGGCGTCTCGCGGGACCCGGTTCGGGGGGATTCGGCGATGCGTTCCACGAGCTCGTCTGATCCCTCCCAGCCGCCCGCGACGCTCGCAAGCCCACCTTCCGGTCCGGCCGAACGCAGGCGCTCGATCTGCTCAGCGTCACCGGCGCCCACGAGGGCAGCGACGGGTTCCCCGTGCCTTGTGATCAGTAAGGTTTCACCCGACTCCGCTTCGCGCACGGCGGCCGAAAAGTTCGTCTTCGCCCGACTGATTGAGATACTCTTCGTCACGGGAAGCTCCCTCCTCCGGATCCCGGGAAACGGGTGTCGACGCGATTGTTCTGGTCTATCTGGTCTATTTAACCCGTTTTCAGTCGACCGGTTCCCCGGCCGAAGCGGTGAATAGGAGCTCGAAAGCCCGGCCCGAGTCGTAGCGGTGAACGACCGTGCCCAGGTCACCCTTCTCGAGCTCGTACTCTTGGAACTCGTGAGTGAGTGCGACGGAGTCGAGTTCTTGGATCATTGACACGACCGAGGCTCAGAATTCCCGCATGAAGATCTCGGTGAGGTCGATCTCGCCGACGACTTCATCGCCGCTCCGTACCGGAAGGCGCTCCGTGAACCGCTCATGGCTGCCCGCGGCTTCGGCGCCCGACGCTCCGAACCGCCAGACCTCGACCGCCTCGTCGTCGGGATCGACGATCCAGTACTCGGCGACCTCCTGCCGGCGGTAGAAATCGAGCTTCACGCCGCGGTCGCGCTTCGCCGTTTCAGGTGAAACGACCTCGATCACCAGGTCGGGGGCGCCATGGATCCAGTCCTCGGCGATGATCCCTCGGCGCTCCGCCGATACGGGGCGGAGGGGGCCGCCGTCACGTAGAGCTGTCCCTCGACCGCCTCGTAGCGGCGGCCGTCCTCCGGCATCTGCTGCGCGTCGCGCCAGGTGATCGTCGCGGTAGCCATTGGATCCAGACTAAACCCCCCGGTGGGCAGCACGGGCCATAACCTCCGTCCCACGATCGTGTGCTATATCACCCACGCATCAACGACCCTTCGCTCGCCGGGAACAGGATGCCACATTCCGGGCCTCTGCCCGACGGGTGCGGGCCGAGCGGAATGCCCGCGAGACGGGCCAGACCACCAGAACGCCTCCAGCCACGGAGCGAAGATGAAGAATGAGGGAATCACGGTCGCGCTCCTCCTGGCCCTCGCCGCGGGCCTCGCGGCCTGCGGCCCGGCCGGGGTGACGGACGCCTACGACGTGGTCATCGAGAACGGGCGGGTGGTGGATGGCACGGGGGCGTCCTGGTTCCGGGGCGACGTGGCCATCGAGGGCGACCGCATCGCCCGGATCGAGCCCGCGGACGTCCCCGTGGAGATCTATCACCTGAAGGCCGCGGGGAAGCGGAACTG
>CAZFDK010000066.1:0-15026 GCA_964518305.1 uncultured Gemmatimonadota bacterium
GCCGCCGTCGTCGCTGACCCGGAGATCGCCGGCGATGTGGTAGATCCTGTTCGGATTCTCGGGATCCACCTGGATCCGGTTGTAGTAGAAGGGACGGTCACCCATGCCCTCGCTCTGGTTGACCATCTCCCAGCTGTTCCCGCCGTCCTCGGAGCGGAGCAGGGTGGTGGGCTTGGTCTCCACCAGGGCGTACACGATCTCGGGGTTCGAAGGGGCGATGGAGACGTTGATCTTCCCGAGCGGGCCCTCGGGCAGGCCGTCCTCATCGGTGATCTCGTCCCAGCTCTCCCCGCCGTCGTGGGACATGTACATCCCGCTCCCGGGCCCGCCGGACTTGAAGAAGTGCGGCCAGCGGCGCCGCTGCCACGTGGTGGCGATGAGCTTGTCCGGGTTGCCCGGATCCAGGGCCAGGTCCTCCGCCCCGGTGGTCGCGTTCGGGCCGGCGAGCACCAGCTCCCAGCTCTCCCCGCCGTCGGTGGTCTTGTAGACGCCCCGCTGCTCGCCGCCGTTCCACAGCGGACCGGTGGCGGCGACCCACGCCACCTCGGGCTTCTCGGGATGGGCCAGCACCTCGGCGATGTGTTCGCTGTTCTCGAGGCCGACGTGGGCCCAGGTCTCCCCCCCGTCCGTGCTCTTGAACACGCCCTGTCCGATGCCGACGGAGTTCCTGGGGTTGTCCTCCCCGGAGCCCACCCAGATCAAGTCGTGGTTCTTCGGGTGCACCTCGATGGCCCCGACGGAGAGACTGGGCTGGTCGTCGAAGATCGGCTCCCAGGTGGTGCCCCCGTCCACCGTTCTCCATACGCCTCCTGTCGCCGCCCCCACGAACAGGGTGTCGCGGCTGCCGGCCACGCCGTCGATGGCTCCGATACGGCCGCTCATGGTCGCCGGGCCGATGGAGCGGGCGTCCATGGCCGAGAGAGCCACGGTGTCCGCGTCGGCACCGCCGCCGGGTCCGGCGCCGTAGGGCTGGGCGGCCGCGGAGGCCGGCAGGAGGGCGAGCCCGAGGGCGATGACGATCGAGCGATGCTTCATATCGCGACTCTCCTGCGTTCTGCGTGGGATCCTCGACGTTTGATCGGACCCTGGACTTCCATCACGGCTCGTTGTGAGGACGGCCTGGACGGACCGAACGTTTAGTCGCCGCCCCGTGCGCGCCGCATGCCGCGGCCGTCAACCGCCCCTTCCGCCCTCCGGGACCACGACGCCCCCCAGGCCTGCCTCCGAGACCGTGCGGTTGAAGGCCGGCACGAGATCATTCAGCAGCCGGTCGGTCCGGCCGCGAATCTGGCCCCACCGGCTCTGCAGATCGTCCAGCCTCCGCCTGTCGCCCTCGGTCGGCGGCGGCACCTCGCCGTCCACCGACCCGGCCATGTAGAGGATCTGGTCGCTGATCTGCGGCGGGAAGTTGATCACGTCCTGGAAGGTCTCCCGGTCCGGCTGGACGATCTCCTCGTAGACGGCCGTGAGGCTGTCGGCCAGCGCCCGCCCGGACTCGACGACCTCGCCTGCGCCGGAACGTCCCTCGGCCCGCTCCACCAGGTCCTCCACCTGATCACGCACCGCCGCGACCCGGTTCGCGGTGCGGTTGGACTCGGCCAGGAGCCGCGTGGCCTCGGACATGAACCGCTCCTGGGCCAGGTAGGCCCGCCGGGGAGCGTCGCGTCGCGGGTCGGGAACGACCTCCAGGCTCCGGGACGCCGTCTCGCCGTCGGCGGCCAGTCGCACGGAGTAGCTGCCCGGCGGCACGATCCGCCCGGCGGTGCTCCCGTATTCGAAGATGCCGGGCACCTCCGGGACGGGGTCGTGGCGGTAGTCCCAGGCGACCCGGTTCAGCCCCGGCGCGGGGTCGGGTATCTCCGTGGCCTCGCCCTCGACCGCCGCGGTGTCCGTGGCGTAGCGTCGAACGACGGTCCCGGTGCTGTCCGTCACGGTCAGCGTGACGGGACCCTCGACAGAGCCGGCAACGGAGTAATAGAGCTGGGCGCCCTGCGGCGGATTCTCGCCCTCGTGTCGGTCGGAGCCGCCGAAGCCCCGTCCGCCCCGCCACTGGATCGCGGTGTCCGGCCGGAAGAGGTGGAGATCGGCGCTCACGGCGTCGGACGTCATCTGCCGCACCGGCGAGAGGTCGTCGAGGATCCAGAATCCCCGCCCCTGGGTGGACGCCACCAGATCGCCGTGTCGGACCTCCAGATCGGTGACGGGCACCACGGGAATGTCGCCCTCGTCGGGCCCTTGGCCCGGCTCGGTGGCCGTGAGCCACGACTGCCAGCTTCCACCGTCGTCGAAGGACACGTACATGCCGAGCTCGGTGCCGGCGTAGAGCAACCCCTCGCGCACCGGGTCTTCCCGCACGACGCGGACCCAGGCTCCGGGCCGGTCGATATCCGACCCGTCGACGACGCGCGTCCAGCTCTCCCCGTAGTCCTCGGTTCGATAGACGTGGGGCGTGAAGTCGTCGTACTTGTAGCGCGTGAAGACTGCGTAGGCGCTCCCGGCGTCGTGTGGCGAGACCTCGATGGAGTTGATCATTCCCTCGGGCAGCCCCTCCGGCGTGACCTCGACCCAGCTGTCGCCGCCGTCCCGGGTCACGTGGACCAGCCCGTCGTCCGTGCCCACCCAGATCGTCCCCTCCTCGTGGACGGACGGCTCCACGTACATGATCGTGTTGTAGACTTCGCCGCCGGCGCCCTCGTTGGTGATGGGGACGCCGCCGGGACCCTGCTTCGTCGAGTCGTCCCGGGTCAGGTCCGGGGAGATCCGCTCCCAGCTCTGCCCCCGGTCCGTGGTGCGGAAGAGGTGATTCCCGGCGTGATAGATCGTGCTCGGGTCGTGGGGCGAGGCGACGATGGGCGCGTTCCAGTTAAACCGGTACTCCTGGTTCCGGGGTCGCATGCCGAGCCCCATCTCCGGGTACGCCATGATCGACTTCGTCTCACCGTTCTCTCTGTTCAGCATCGATATCTGGCCCTGGTAGCAGCCGCCGAAGACGTACTGCGGGTCCGCCGGGTCAAAGGCCAGGTAGGCGCTCTCGCAGCCGGGGCCAGCGCTCCAGTCCTTCCACCCGATCCCGCCGTCGGCGGCGCTGCTGATGATCACGGAGCTGTTGTCCTGCTGGCCGCCGTACACCCGGTAGGGCCACCGGTCGTCGGTGTTCACCCGGTAGAACTGGGCGGTGGGCTGGTTGCGCATGGTGGACCACGTCTCGCCGCCGTTGGTGGTGATCTGGACGCCTCCGTCGTCGGCGACCCCGAGCACCTCGGGCTGCTCCGGATTGATCCACAGGTCGTGGGTGTCGCCGTGGGGCACGTCCAGCGACTCGAACTCCCGCCCGCCGTCCACCGAGCGGAGGGCCGGGGCGTTCAGCACGTAGACGGTATTCTCGTCCGCGGGGTGGGCGTAGACCTCCATGTAGTACCAGGAGCGGGCCTGGGTGACGCGCTCCCCGTTGACCTGCGCCCAGCTGTCTCCGGCGTCGTCCGAGCGGTACACGCCGCCGCGCCCGTCCGCGGCTTCCACGTTCACCCAGAGCCGGTCAGGGTCCGCCCTGGAGACGTCTATGCCGATCTTCCCCATGGTCTCCGGCAGCCCGTCCTCGATCCTGCGCCAGGAGTCGCCGCCGTCCGTGGACTTCCACACGCCGCTGCCCGGCCCGCCGGAACGCACCTGCCACGGCCTGCGGAGGTGGTCCCAGTAGGCGGCGTACAGGATCCGTGGGTTCGTGGGATCCATGGCCAGGTCCGCCGCGCCGGCGGTCTCGTTGACGAAGTGGATCCGCTCCCAGCTCTCCCCGCCGTCCCGGGAGCGGTAGATCCCGCGCTCCTCGGCGGCGCCGTGGGGCGCCCCCTGCACCGCCGCGTAGACCAGCTCCGAGTTCTGCGGGTGGACCCGGATGCGGGAGATGGCCCGGGATTCCGGCAGGCCGACGTGGGTCCAGCTCTCCCCGCCGTCCCGGGAGCGGTAGACGCCGTCGCCGTGTGAGGTCATTACCCCGCGAACCGGATGCTCGCCCATGCCCACGTACACCACGCTCGGGTCGGACGGCGCCACCGTGATGGCTCCCACCGAGCCGGTGCCGAAGTAGCCGTCGGAGACGTTCTTCCACGTCTCGCCGGCGTCCGTGGTCTTCCAAACGCCCCCGCCGGTGGCACCCATGTAGAACACCTCCGGCCGGGAGGCCACGCCCGCCACCGACACGGCCCGGCCGCCCCGATAGGGACCGATCTGCCGCCACTCCATGGCCCGGAACATCTCGGGCCCGTAGGTGGGATCCTGAGCCAGCGCCCGGTCGGGGCCCGCTCCGGGGATCGCGGCCGGCGTCGGCGCCAGCTGGGCCACCCCGGCCAGGGCCAGGGCGGCGAGGACGACGCGAAGGGAGGAGAGCTGCTCGAGACGGTTCGCCATGGGACGGTCCTCCGGCGGGGTTGGGATGCGTCGGGCGGGGAACCGCTCCCCGCCGACAGAAATCAGTTGACAGGCTAGGAGAGCACCGGGCGACGGGCAAAGGGCTCCGCGGCGGGCGGGGAAACATGCCGGCCGCGCGAGGGCTATATTGACCCTCCGATCGATCCCGACCGGGGCGTTCCGGCCCCGCGCCCCGCAGTTCACGGCACGCGAGGAACAGGCGATGACGAAGACAGCCGAGAGCCACATCGAGTTCACCGACGGCGCCAGCGAGCGCGTCCGCTCCTTCATCCAGGAGGAAGGCCAGCTGGACCTGTCGGTGCGCATCTCCGTGGTCAGCCCGAGTCCCCTGGACCCGCGGTACGACATGGCGCTCATCACCCCCGAGGAGCGCGGTCCCGAGGACGAGGTGGTGGAGATCGACGGCTTCGAGGTGGTCATGGAGCCGGAGAGCGCCGAGCTGCTGGAGGGGGCACGCGTCGACTGGGTGGAGTCGCTGGACGGCAGCGGCTTCAAGGTCGAGAACCCGAACCTGAAGCCCATCGGCTCGGAGCCGCTGGAGGGGCCCGTGGCGGAGCGCGTGCAGCAGGTCATCGAGGAGCAGGTCAACCCGGCGGTGGCCCAGCATGGCGGGCAGGTCTCCCTCGTGGACGTCCGCGACGACACTGTGTACGTGCGCATGGGCGGAGGCTGCCAGGGGTGCGGCATGGCCAACGTCACCCTGACCCAGGGCATCGAGCGCATGATCACCGACGCGGTGCCGGAGATCGAGAACATCCAGGACGTCACGGACCACGCCGCTGGCTCCGACCCCTATTACTGATCCCGGCGGGTCGACTCGCGCCGGAGACCCGACGCGGTAGTTTGAAGGCGGGCCGGCCCCGCCGGTCCGCGACCGCAGGCCGACTGTCAACGCACTGACTGGTGGTTCCATGCACGCTCCTCGCGCCCGCCGATCCCTTCCCGCCTTCCTCGTCATCTCCACGCTCGCCCTCGTCGCGTTGGCCTGCGGCTCGCCGGCGGGCGACGGAGCGGCCGGCTCGGCCTCCTCGGCATCGGACTCCGCCGCCGGCTACGGCTCCGCGGTGGCGTCCGACAGCGTCGTCGTCAGCGAGGAGACACGCTCAGAGATCCGCACCCTGGCCGAGCGGCCCGCGGTCCAGGGCGCCCTGCGCCATGTCCGCGAGAACCACGACCGCACCGTCCGCGACCAGGTCCACCTGACGGAGATCCCGGCGCCCCCCTTCGGCGAGGGAGAGCGGGCGGAGGAGTTCGCGCGCATGCTGGAGGAGGCCGGCGCGGACTCGGTGTTCATCGACGAGGAGGGCAACGTCTTCGGGGTTCGCCGGGGACGGGGCGAGGGCCGGATCGTGGTCTCGGGCCACCTGGACACGGTCTTCCCCGAGGGCACCGACGTCAGCGTCGAGAGCCGCGGCGACACCCTCTTCGCGCCGGGCATCGGCGACGACGCGCGCGGTCTGGCCACGGTGCTGTCCGTGCTCCGGGCCCTGGACGCGGCCGAGATCCGCACGCGCTCCGAGATCTGGTTCATGGGAACCGTCGGCGAGGAGGGCCTGGGCGACCTGCGCGGGGTGAAGCAACTCTTCCGCGAGGGGGGACCCCGCGTGGACGCGTTCGTATCGGTGGACGGCACGGGGCTCGGTCCCATCGTGAACCGGGCCCTGGGCTCTCGCCGCTACCGGGTCACCTTCACCGGGCCCGGCGGGCACTCCTGGGGCGCCTTCGGGCTCGGCAACCCGGCCCACGCCCTGGGACGCGCCATCCACCTCTTCGAGCAGCGGGCGGACGAGTTCACCTCCCGCGGCCCGCGCACCTCCTACAACGTGGGCCGCATCGGCGGCGGCACGGCGATCAACGCCATCCCCTACGAGGCGTGGATGGAGGTGGACATGCGGTCCCTGGAGCAGTCCCGCCTCATGCAAATCGACTCCCTGTTCCGCTCGGTGACGGGCCGGGCCCTGGAGGAGGCCAACGAGGTGCGGCGCCACGGGGACTCGCTGGAGTTGGAGACGGAGCTCGTTGGCGACCGCCCGTCGGGCGAGGTGCCGCCCTCGGACCCCCTGGTGCAGCGTGCGGCGGCCACCGCCGTGCACTTCGGGGCCGATCCTCTCCTGGAGCGCTCCTCCACGGACTCGAACACGCCCATCGCCGCCGGGGTGCCGGCGGTGACGGTCGGCGGAGGGGGTGAGGGGCAGGGAGCTCACTCGCTGGACGAGTGGTGGCTGGACACCGGCGACGCCCACCGGGGCGTGCAGCGGGTTCTTCTCCTGGTGCTCGGCCAGGCCGGAGGCCCCGGCTCCTCCTGATCGAACTGATCAGAAGTCCAGCGCCGAGTCGTCGTCCCGCGCCGGGTCGTCGTCCAGTGCCAGCTCGCCGACCATCTCCTCGCTGATCGCGCGGCGTCCCCGATAGCCGCCGTCCACCTCGTGCCAGTAGCGGACCTTCGGCTCGCCGCGCTCCCAGCACAGGTATATCCACCGCCCCCGCCAGGTGGTGGGGAAGTCCACCAGCCCGTGCTCGATGCCACCGGCGGGAAAGCGGATGCCGCGGCCCAGGATCTCCTCCTGTATCAGCCCCTCCACGACCTCCTCGGCCTGGTCGATGGCCCGCCGGTGCTCCCGGAACTCCTCGTGGTCCGGGTTCTCCTCCTCCCGGACCCGCTCGCCCCACAGCGCGTCGAGCACCTGGAGCTTCTCGTGGTGACGGCGGGCGGCGTCCCGGTGCTCCGTGATCCGCTCCATCACCTCCTCCATGCGCGGGACCAGCCGGTTCGCCTCCTCCAGGGTGAAGGCCTTTCGGGTCACGGGATCATCCGCCCCCGACGCCGACGCTCAGGCCGCCGAAGACCTCGCGGCCCGGCGCCGGCTCGTAGAATCGGTCGCCGAAGGCGTTCGGGACCACGGAGCCGTTGTAGCGGACGTCGAACAGGTTGTCCACGCCCACGAAGGGTCGCACCAGCAGGCCTCGCCACGGTCGTCCCTCCCACAGCACGCGGAAGTCGGTGACACCGTAGCTCCAGTTGCTCGCCGTATTGGCGTCGTTCACCGGGAAGTCGTCGACCCAGCGCACGTCGGCCTCGGCCCGGAGCCCGAAGGGCGCCCGGTACGACGCGCCGGCGAAGAGCCGGTGGTCGGGGACGCCGGGCTCGGCGTTGCCCGAGTAGTCGCCGTCGGCGGTCTCGAACTGCTCGAATGTGTTCTCCTGGAGCGTGTAGCCCAGGCGGGTCCGGAGCCCGCGAGCCACCCGCCAGGTGAGTGATGCCTCGACTCCCTTCCGGTCCACCCGCCCGGCGTTCCGGTAGAACACCTGCTCCGTGGCTCCCTCGAACGGGATCAGGGCCCCGTCCACGTCGGACAGGTAGCCGGTGAGCTGCCAGCGAATCGCCCCGTCGCTTCCCTTCGCTCCGACCTCGAGGGTCCGCAGGGTCTGGGGGCCCAGCTCCGGGTTGAACCCGCCCCCGCCCGAGGGACGGTTCGACAGCTCGCTCGCCGTGGGGGTCTCGAAGGCGGTGGACGCGTTGGCGTACAGCGTGACGGCCGGCGACGGGTAGACGGCGACGCCCACCGACGGGCTCCACTCCCCCATGTACCGGGAGCCGGAGTCGTCGCCGTCGGAGAGGAAGCGGTCGTCGGCGTCGAAGTCGTGGGCGTCGTGGCGGAGCGCGCCGGTGATCCTCCACCGCGGCGAAGGCTCCACCGACAACTGGGCGAAGGTGCCCAGCGCGGCGACGCGCTCCTGCTGGTCCAGCAGGAGGTCACCCTCCCGCGCCCGATCCCCCCCGTCGCCGAGCCCCCGGTTCACCACCTCCCGGCGCTGGTCGCGCTGCGCCTCTGCGTCCGCCCCGGCCGTGATCCGCACGGGTACTCCCGCCGCGCGCGTCCTCCACCGGCTCTCTGTGCGGAAGCCGGCGGCCCACCGCTCCAGGTCGATGATCCGCGTGGGAATGGGATTCCAGATCTCGCGGCGGGCGGTCCAGGCGGTGGCCTCCAGCTCGGCGCCGGGCCCGAGGCGGTGAGTGAGCGTGGCGCCGCCCTGGACCTGCCGGGCCTCCTCCCCGGCGCCCTGCTGGACGATGAAGGAGCGGGCCTTTCGGGGCGTCTCGCGAGCGTCCTCGCGGTTCAGCGAGCTCGGGTTCTGCGCGAAGGGACGATCGTAGACGTTCACCACTGCCTGCAGCCGCGTGTCCGGCCCCAGCGGCGAGCGCACGACCGCGTTTCCGCGGTACATCTCGGCGCGGGCGTGCCGACGGAAACCGTCCGTCTCCGTCCGGCTGGCGGAGAAGACGTAACTGGTGCTCTCCGCTCCCCCCAGATGACCGGAGGCCTGGAGGCGGGTCGCCAGATAACCGTGGCTGCCGCCGGCCACGCGCGGCACCGCCCGGACGGGCGCCGGGGCCGCGTCCCGCGTCCGGAACCGGATCACGCCGCCGGCGGCGTTTCCGTACAGCGCCGACGCCGGGCCGCGTATCACCTCCACCCGGCCCACGGACGAGATGTCCAGGTTGGTGAGGGAGCTCTGCCCGTCGGGCATGGTGAGGGGCACGCCGTCGGCCAGGACCCGGAGTCCGCGCACCCCGAACTGGGCGCGGGCCCCCGACCCGCGGATCGTCACCCGGTCGCCCAGGGAGTAGTTGCGGCGGTTCTGGACCGCCACGCCCGGCACCGCCTCCAGGGTTTCCTGCAGCGACACCTGCCGCTCTCCGGCCTGGATCTCCTCCCCCTCCACCGCGCTCACGGCAAAGGGGATGCGGCCGGCGTCACGGTCGGCCCGGGTCACCGTCACGCGGATCGGCTCGCTCTCGAACCGCGGCGCCGGCACGGTGTCGGCCGCCGCCGTGTCGGCCGCGGACTGGGCCGGAAGCGCGGACGGGGCCAGCAGGGCAGTCGCGGCCGCGAGAGCCGCGATCGCGCGTGGCGTGTCGATGCTCGGGACGTCGCTCACGATCCGGCTCTGCCCCTTTCTCTCACCGGATTGCGGAGCACACCCACGCCGTCGACCTCGACCTCCACCTCGTCGCCGGGCCGGAGGGGACCCACGCCGGAGGGTGTACCCGTGGCCACCAGGTCGCCGGGCTCCAGCGTGATGGCCCGTGAGACGTAGGAGAGGACCGCCGGCACGCCGAACGCCATGTCCGCCGCCCGGCCCCTCTGGCGCTCTTCGCCGTTCACCCGGCATCGGACCTCCAGCTCCCGCCACGCGCCCTCTGTTCGGAGCGCGTGGAGGCGCGGGCCGACGGGACAGAAGGAGTCGAAGCCCTTGGCCCGGGCCCACTGGTCCTCCGTGCGCTGGAGGTCGCGGGCGGTGACGTCGTTGACGCAGGTGACTCCGGCCACGGCGGCCCGGGCCTCGTCCTCGCCGGCGCGGCTGAGACGACGCCGGATCACCACGCCGATCTCGGCCTCGTGCTCCACCACGTCGCTCCCGGCGGGCAGCAAGATGGGGTCGCCGGGGCCGATCACGGAGGAGACCGGCTTCTGGAAGAGGAGCGGACGCTCGGGGATCGGGTTGTCCATCTCCTCCGCGTGGTCGCGGTAGTTGCGGCCGACACAGATGATTTTGCCCGGCCGGGCGAGGCCGGGTCCCAGCTCCAGAACGGGCATTCTTCGTCGGCGTGGGGGTGGCTCGATCATCAGGAGAAGGCTAACCACGGCTGGGGGAAGTCGCATCGGTGTCCCGGCGGACGGGCCCTCCGCCGGGGTCCGGCCCGGCCGTCAGGCAGGCGGCGCCGCGCTCTTGCGGCTCCCGGCTGACGCCTCTACCTAAAAGGCCGACCACACGGTATTTCCGATCGCCCTTTTCCACGGGGCCACAGGCCGAGATCGGAGCCTGCGCCAGGGGACATCCGGAGGAGCGCTGCATGGAAGACGCGTCGAGGGAGCAGTGGGGAAGCCGGCTGGGGTTCATTCTCGCCGCCGTGGGATCGGCCGTCGGCCTCGGCAACATGTGGCGGTTCCCGTACGTGACCGCGGAGAACGGCGGGGCGGCGTTCCTCGTGCTCTACCTGGTCATGGTGCTCGTGGTGGGTCTGCCGATCATGCTGGGGGAGTTCTCGGTGGGGCGCGGGTCGAAGAAGAGCCCCATCGAGGCGCTGGCCCACTTCGGCGGCCCGGGCTGGAAGCCCCTGGGTGGTCTGTTCGTGCTGACGGGCCTGCTCGTCCTCTCCTACTACGCCGTGATCGCCGGGTGGACGATGCGCTACACCCTGGCGGCCCTCGTCGAGGGCTTCCAGGGCGTGGACGCGGCGGGGCGCTTCGATCGGTTCGCAGCAGGTCTGGACGCCGTCGGGTGGCACCTGGGCTTCATGGCGCTGACCATCGCCATCGTCGTGGGCGGCATCAAGAAGGGCATCGAGCGCGCCGCCCTGACCCTCATTCCCCTGCTTTTCCTCATCGTCATCGGGCTGGACATCTACGCCGCCACCCTCGAGGGGGCCGGCGCGGGGTACGCCTACTACCTCCAGCCCGACCTGGACGCCCTGACGTCGCTGGACGTGCTGGCGGCCGCGGCGGGTCAGGCCTTCTTCAGCCTCAGCCTGGGCATGGGAGCCATGCTCACCTACTCCAGCTACCTCTCGGAGGACGAGAACCTGCCGCAGGAGTCGCTGACCATCGCGCTGTCGGACTTCGGTATCGCCTTCCTGGCCGGGCTGCTTGTCTTTCCGCTCATGTTCGCCCTCGGCCTCTCCAGCGAGGTCCAGGGCAGCACCGTCGGCGCCCTCTTCATCAGCATCCCCGGCGCCTTCCAGACCATGGGCGACGCGGGCCGTGTCGTGGGATTCCTGTTCTTCGGCGCTCTCTTCGTCGGCGCGCTGACATCCTCGATCTCGCTCCTGGAGGTGGTCACCTCCTCGGCCATCGACGGCCTGGACTGGACGCGGAAGAAGGCGGCGCTGATCACCGGGATCGGCATCGCGGCCCTGGGCCTGCCGGCGGCCTTCAGCCTCGACGCCCTGAGCCTGGTGGACCAGCTCGCCGGGAATGTCTTCCTGGTGGTGGGCGCCCTCATGCTCTCGATCTTCGTCGGATGGGCCATGGACGACCCCATCGGCGAGGTCCGGAAGGGCGCCGACGACGTGGGGTGGTTCCCGCTCTGGCGGCAGTTCCTGCGGTGGGTGGTCCCGGCCCTGCTCCTGCTGGTGCTCTACAACAGCCTTCAGGACACCTGGGCCATGATCACGGGGATGCTGGGCTGAGGGGTCGAGGGGCCGGTCCCCGCCGTCAGCCGCCGACGGAGTCCGGGACCGACGACGCGGAGGGCAAGCGCAAGTCCAGCAGGGTGTCGCCGGGCGCCCGCTCCAGATCGTAGCGGGAGCGAGCCAGGTAGCCGCCCGACCCGGAGCGCGCCCGGAGCTCCAGACGCGACGCCCGCGTTTCCACCCGCACTTCGCCGGAGTCCGCCGGCGGGACCGTGTCCAGCGTCCTGGCCCCGGCGCCGGCGTCGGCGACGATCACCGCCGTGTCGACACCCTCGTTCGTGATCCTGAAGCGGAAAGCGCGCAGCGGGCGCCGGTCACCGGTCGGAGCCGAGTCGGCGGTCGCTGCCGTGGTGTCCGTCGCCCCCGCCGCCACGGTGTCATCGCCGGACGCCTCCGCTCCACCGGCGTCCCCGTCACCGCCGGAACCGCCGCAGCCCGCGGCCAGCGACGCCAGCGCCGCGGCCGCGAGGAGCGCCCCGACTCGCTGTGCACCGGGGGGCGGCCCGCCGGTCCCGTCGGGTGGCTCCGTCACGGGGTGAGGAGGATCTTGCCGAACTGATCGCCGGCCTCCAGGCGCTCGTGGGCCTCCCGCACCCGCTCCAGGGGCCACACTTCGTCGATCACCGGGCCGAGCTCCCCGGCACAAACCAGGTCCATGACCCGCTCGAACTCCGACCGGGAGGCCATGGTGCTCCCGATCACCTGCAGCTGCTTCCAGAAGGCGAGCCGGATGTTCAGGCTCCCCCCGGCGCCGGTGGTGGCCCCGTAGGTCACCAGCCGCCCGTTCTTCGCCATGGCCCGGACGCAGTCCTCGAACACGGCCTCGCCGACGCTGTCCAGAGCCACGTCCACGCCCCGCTTTTCGGTGGCGTTCCACACGACCTCGGAGAAGTCCTCCTCCAGCCGGTCCATGACGTGGTCGGCGCCCAGCTCGCGCACCAGGCGGACGTTCTCGGGCCCGCTGGTGACGGCGTAGACTTCGGCGCCCACCAGCTTCGCGATCTGCACGGCGGCAGTGGAGACACCGCCGCTGGCCCCGGTGACGAGGACGGTCTCCCCGGCGCCGAGTCCCGCGCGGGAGATCAGCCCGCGCCATGCGGTCTGGAAGACGAGAGGCACCGCCGCCGCCTTCTTGAGGGGATACCCGTCCGGGACGCGATACAGGTTCGTCCCGGGGACAGCCACCCGCTCGGCGAGGCCGCCAGAGATGTGCTCCCCCAGGATCGCGTAGCTCTCACAGAGGCTGTGCTCGCCGCGAACGCACCACTCGCATTCGCTGCACCACAGGCCCGGATTGACAGCCGCGCGGTCGCCCGGCTCCCACCGGCTCACGTCGGAACCGACCGCCTCCACCACGCCGGCCACGTCCGCGCCGCCGACGTGGGGAAACTCGACGTCCAGACCCGGAAGCCCCCGTCGAACCCACAGGTCCAGGTGGTTCAGGGCCGCGGCACGGACCTCGACCACCACCTCGTCGGGGCCGGGCTCCGGATCCGGCAGCTCGCCCACGTCCAGCGTGTCGGGGTCGCCGTGCTCTCGAATGAACGCAGCCTTCATGGTCGTCCCTCCGTGGTCGGTTCTGTCTCGTCGCCCGGCGTTCTCTCCTCCGCGGGCTTCTTCAATAGCAGAGTCCGGACCGCGCCGCCGAGATCGTCCCGGCTACCCAGGAGGCGGAACCCGGCCGGCCTCACGTAGCGGCGGGTGTCCCGGTTCCACCACTCGTCCATCCACGGTCCGGTGACACGAGAGAGGGCGTCGGCCACCGGGCCCAGGACACCCGGGGGGCGAACGTGGTCGAGCATGACGAAGCGGGCTCCGTCGGCCAGCACGCGGCGGACCTCGGCCAGCGCCTCCACCGGACGCTCCACTTCGCACCAGACCAGGGTCTCCGCCCCGGCCTCGAACCCCCCGTCCGGGAAGGGGAGGGCCCCGGCATCGGCCACGACGCCGCTGCGGTAACCCCGGTCGCGGGCCCGGCGGAGCATGTCCAGCGACCGATCCACGGCCACGACCCGTACTCCCAGCGCATCCGGCAGCCGGTTCCGCCCGGTTCCCGCCCCCACCTCCAGCACTCGGGGCGGGCGCCCCTCCTCCGGAAGGCCGCGGGCTCCCTCTCCGTTTCCCTCCAGCGCCTCGGCGAGGGCGCGGCGCACGCGATCCCTCCAGGCGCGCATCGGCCACTTCTCCAGCGGAGCCATGCCCGCGTCGTACAGGCCTGCGAGCCCGTCCCACCGCGACTCCCGGCTCATCGAGCCGGACCCGATTCGGTGCGACGGCGCGCCCCTTGCGGACACAAGATCACCGCGTACTTGAAACTCGTTCTCATCTCTGGTACATTGCCCGTCCGCAAACAATAACGATTATCGACGACTCATGGCGGCAGTCCACGCCTCTTGAACCGAGGCCGACGGGGAGCGCTCCGACACCCCCTCCGGCGGCCGCCGCTGCAGACCCGACCACCGGGAGACGCCCGAACCATGGCTGACAATCTGCTCGAAGTTCACGACCTGCACGTCACCGTCGAGGACGAAGACATCGAGATCCTCAAGGGTGTGGATCTCGAAGTCGATCACGGCGAGATCCACGCCCTCATGGGCCCCAACGGGTCCGGGAAGAGCACCCTGGCGAAGCTGATCTCCGGCCATCCGTCCTTCATCGCCTCGCGCGGCGAGGTCCTGTACGAGGGCGAGGACATCCTGGAGATGGAGCCGGACGAGCGGGCCCGCGCCGGCATCTTCATGGCGTTCCAGTACCCGGCCGAGGTCCCCGGCGTCTCCATCTCCAACTTCCTGCGGACGGCGATCAACGCCGGCCGGGAGGAGGAGGACGAGATCAGCGTCTTCGACTTCCGCAAGCGACTGAAGGAAGCGCTGGAGCTGCTGGACATGGACGAGAGCTTCGCCGACCGCTACGTGAACGAGGGCTTCAGCGGCGGCGAGAAGAAGCGCAATGAGATCCTGCAGATGGCGGTCCTTCGGCCGACCCTCGCCCTCCTGGACGAGACGGACAGCGGGCTGGACATCGACGCCCTGAAGGTGGTGGCGGACGGCGTCAACCGGATCGGCGACGAGAACCAGAAGCTGGGTGTACTCCTCATCACCCATTACCAGCGCATCCTCAACTACATCGAGCCGGACCGCGTCCACGTGATGATCGACGGCAAGATCGTGGAGAGCGGAGGTCCGGAGCTCGCCAAGCAGCTCGAGGATCAGGGGTACGACTGGCTCCGTGAGGAGAAGGAGCCAGTCACGGCCTGACGCACGGGTCTCCCTCCGGGTCCGCCGGAGGGAGGCCGCCGGAGCCGCCGCGGCTCCGGCGCATTCGGAACCTCCCAAGGAGGGAAGTCGCATCATGCCAGCCAACGAGACGGTCGAGGAGCTCAACCTCGACGACTATCAGTACGATT
>CAZFDK010000067.1:0-14487 GCA_964518305.1 uncultured Gemmatimonadota bacterium
GCTGGCGGGCTACTCCCTGGGCGAGGCCGACGTCCTGCGGAAGGCCGTGGGCAAGAAGAAGCAGGACCTGATCGAGAAGGAGCTCGGCAAGTTCACGGAGCGCGCCATCGAGCGGGGGGTCGAGAAGCAGACGGCGCGCGAGATCGCGGAGATGATCGAGACCTTCGGCCGCTACGGCTTCAACAAGTCGCACTCGGCGGCCTATGCGCTGCTGTCCTTCCGCACCGCGTGGCTGAAGGCCCACTACCCGGCGGAGTTCATGGCGGCGCTGCTCTCCTCGGAGATCGGCAACACCGACAAGGTGGTCTCCTACATCGGCGAGGCCCGGGGCCTGGACCTGGAGGTCCTGCCGCCGAACGTGAACGAGTCCAACTACCGGTTCACCGTCGTCGACGACGAGCGGATCCGCTTCGGGCTCGGCGCCATCAAGCGGGTGGGGAGCTCGGCCATCGAATCGATCCTGGACGCCCGGGAGGAGGAGGGCCCCTTCTCGTCGCTCTTCGACCTCTGCATGCGGATCGACCTGCAGAAGAACAACAGCCGGGTGCTGGAGGCGCTGATCGGCGCCGGCGCCCTGGACGAGCTGGGCGAGCGGGCGGCCATGACGGAGGGGCTCGACGCCGTGCTGGCCGAGGCCCAGCGCCGGAAGCGCGACGAGGAGATGGGACAGGGCTCGCTCTTCGGCGAGGAGAACGGCTCCGGCCAGGGGCGCCCGGACCCGGAGCTGCCGGACGTGGAGGAGTGGTCCGAGAGCCAGCGACTCCAGACCGAGAAGGAGCTCATCGGCTTCTATACCTCGGGCCACCCGCTGGACCGGTACGAGGACCTGGTGGAGATGTACGCCCTGGACGTGAACACCTCGAACTTCGTGGACCACCGGGGCCGCACCGTGGAGGTGGCCTGTGTGGTCACCGACGCCGACGAGCGGACCTCCCGCCGCGACGGGCGGGAGTGGGGGCTGCTCACCATCGAGGACTATCACGGCACCGCCACGGCCATGGCCTTCGGCGACGCGTGGGAGGAGCACCGGGAGATCCTGAACCGCGACAGGCCGGTGCTCATCGAGGGCACGATCTCCGACCGGTCGCGCGACGAGGACGATCCCCCCATCTTTGTGGATTCCGCCCGGCCCCTGTCGGGCGTGCGGACGAGCGGGAGCGTGGGCGTGTGCATCGAGCTCCGCCCCGGCGACGACCTCCCCCCGGACGCCTTCGACCGTGCCCGGGAGGCCGCCGAGGAAGCCGCGGGCGACGGCACCCTCTACGTCGAGTGGCGGGGCAACGGCGACGGGACCTCCCGCTTCGCCTCGGAGTCGCTGGGCGTGGCGCCCGACGGCGGGCTGCTGGCCGAGCTCCGCGGCGTCTTCGGACCCGACCGGGTGCACCTGGTGCGGGAGCAGTGAAGGGAGAAGCGAGATGGCACTGGAAGAGGCAGAGGAGAAGTTCGAGGAGCTCCGGCAACGGATCTCCGACCTGAAGGAGACCGCCGAAGAGCGGGGCATCGACATGTCCGACCAGATCCGGGAGCTCCGGGAGAGCCTGGAGTCGGAGCGCGAGCAGATGTACGAGGACCTCTCGCGCTACGACCGGGTCAAGCTGGCCCGCGACCAGGACCGTCCCTTCACCCTGGACTACGTGGAGCACCTGTTCGACGACTGGGTGGAGCTCCACGGCGACCGGCGCTACGGCGACGACGGCGCCATCGTGGGCGGGTGGGCCACCTTCCGCGGCCGCTCGGTGATGGTCATCGGCCAGCAGCGCGGCCGGGACATGGAGGAGAACCTGAAGCGGAACTTCGGCTCCCCTCACCCCGAGGGCTACCGTAAGGCCGGCCGGCTGATGGAGATGGCCGAGAAGTTCGGCAAGCCGGTGATCACCATGGTGGACACCCAGGGCGCCTATCCCGGGATCGGCGCGGAGGAGCGGGGCCAGGCCGAGGCCATCGCCGCCAACCTGAAGCGGATGGCGGGCCTCAGGACACCTCTCCTCACCTGCGTGATCGGAGAGGGCGGGAGCGGCGGGGCGCTGGGCATCGCCGTGGCCGACCGTGTGCTGATGATGGAGAACGCCATCTACTCGGTGATCTCGCCCGAGGGCTGCGCCGCGATTCTCTGGCGGAGCCGGGACGAAGCCGAGAAGGCCGCCGAGGCACTCAGGGTCACCGCACCGGACCTCCTGGAGCTGGGCGTCATCGACGAGATCGTGCCGGAGCCGGGCGGCGGCGCCGACGCCGACCCGGAAGCGGCGGCGGACGCCCTGGACCAGGTGCTCGGCGAACACCTGGAGGACGTCGCGGAGCGCGATCCGGAGGACCTGGTGGAGGAGCGCCGCGAGAAGTTCTACTCCATGGGCGCCTGGGAAGAGGCCGAGCCGCCGGCCGGAGCGCGACTGGACGAGTGAGCGGGCCGAGGCGCCGGCCGTGACTCAGATCTGCGAGGTCCGGTTCAAGGGCGTCCGCACCGACTACTACACCCACCGGGGCGAACAGCCCGTGCGCGAGCGGGAGTACGTGGTCGTCCAGGCCGACCGCGGCCGGGACCTGGGCGTCGTGAAGCGGTGGGTGGACGCCGAGACCCACTCCTGCGACGGCGGCTGCAGCCACGCCGAGGACCACCCGGTGGTCCCACCCCAGAAGCGCATCCTGCGCCGGGCGGCGCCGGTGGACGTGGAGCGGCTCTTCGAGCTGCGGGAGGAGGAGCCCGGCGTGTGCCGGAAGACCCGCGAGCTCGTGGACGAGCACGGGTTGAAGATGAAGGTGAGCGACGCCGAGTGGCAGTGGGACAAGAAGAAGCTCACCGTCTTCTTCACGGCCGACAAGCGGGTGGACTTCCGGTCCCTGGTGAAGGACATGGCCAGCACCTTTCGGACCCGCATCGAGCTGCGGCAGATCGGGGTCCGGGACGAGGCCCGGCGGCTGGGCGGCATCGGCCGCTGCGGCCGGGAGCTCTGCTGCCGGACCTGGCTCAAGGACCTGGAGCCGGTCACCCTGCAGCTGGCCAAGGACCAGGACCTCTCGCTCAACCCGGCCCAGATCTCCGGAGCCTGCGGGCGCCTGATGAACTGTCTTCAGTACGAGCACGACTCCTACGTCCAGGCCAACAAGCGCTACCCGAAGAAGGGGCAGGAGCTGACCACGGATCGGGGCACCGAAGAAGTGGTTTCCTGGAACCACTTCCAGGAAACGGTGACCCTGAGGGACGACACCGGCGAGACCCGGGTGGTCTCGCGGAAACAGCTCAAGGAGGAGACCGTCGCGCACCGGGGCCCGCCGGGTCCCGTCGACCCCGGCGACGTGAGCGACGACGGCGACGCGTAGCTTTCGATCCGAACCCCAGACATGAAACGGACCCCCGTGACGCGGTACTACCTGACCACCGCCATCGACTACTCGAACGGCGACCCACATCTGGGCCATGCCCTGGAGAAGGTGGGCGCCGACGTGATCGCCCGGTACCGGCGCCGCTCCGGCGACGACGTGCACTTCGTCATCGGAATGGACGAGCACGGCCAGAAGATCGCCCAGGAGGCGGAGGACCGGGGGATCACGCCGCAGGAGCTGGTGGACCGGATGGCGGACCGCTTCCGGAACGCGTGGGAGCGGCTGGAGATCTCCAACGACGACTTCATCCGCACCACGGAGCCGCGCCACGAGGAGGCGGTCCACGAGCTGCTGGATCGGGTGCGGGAGGCCGGCGACCTCTACCTGGACCAGTACGAGGGCTTCTACTGCGTGGGATGCGAGGCCTTCAAGAAGGAGGAGGACCTGGACGAGGAGGGCCGGTGCCCGGTCCACCCGGACCGGGACATCTCCTGGACGGAGGAGGAGAACTACTTCTTCCGGCTCTCGGAATACCGGGACGACCTGCTGCAGCACATCGAGGATCATCCGGCGTTCATCCGGCCCGAGAGCCGCCGGAACGAGATCCTGGGGCTCCTGGAGGAGGGCCTGGACGACATCTCCGCTTCCCGCTCCCGCCTGCCCTGGGGCCTGCCCTTTCCGGGCGCCGAGGGCCACACGGTCTACGTGTGGTTCGACGCCCTGCCGAACTACATCTCGGCGGTGGGCTTCCCCGGCGAGACCTTCGAGCGGTGGTGGCCCGCCAACCTGCACGTCATCGGCAAGGACATCACGCGCTTCCACTGCGTGATCTGGCCCGCGATCCTCATGTCCGCGGGCCTGGAGCTGCCGGAGACGGTGTGGGGACACGGCTTCGTCAGCGTGGGGGGCGGAAAGCTGTCCAAGTCCTCCGGCGTCTCGCTCGAGCTTCCGGGCCTGGTGGACCGGCACGGCCCCGACGCTTTCCGCTACTTCCTGATGCGCGAGGTGCCCTGGGACGGCGACCGCGACTTTCCGGAGGGCGGTTTCCTCGACGTCTACGACCAGCGCTACAACTCGGACCTGGCCAACGACGTGGGGAATCTTCTGAACCGCACGATCTCCATGATCGACCAGTACCGTGACGGCTCGATCCCCGACGGCGATCGCACGGGGCTGGACGACGCCGCCGCGCAGGCCCTGCAGGACTACCGCGACCGTATGGACGACCACCTCCTCCACGAGGGCCTGGAGGCCGCCGCGGGCCTCGTGCGGCGGGCCAACGCGTACGTGGACGAGGCGCGCCCCTGGGAGCTGGCCTCCGAGGAGCGGGAGCTCGAGAGCGCGGAGGGCGAGGCCGACGACGAGATCGAGGCCGACCTGGCCGACGTCGCCGACGAGCTCGACGCCGTCCTGGGCTCCCTGGCCCGGGCCCTGGCCCACTGCGCTGCCCTGTACGCCCCCTTCATGCCCTCGAAGGCCCGGGAGCTGTGGAGACAGCTCGGGGGCGAGGGCGAGGTGCCGACCTTCGGCCAGCTGGAGGCCGGCGAGTTCGGGCTCGGCGAGACCCGGTCCGACGAGGTCCTCTTCCCGCGTCACGAATAGCATTCGAACAGGATGTGAAAACAGGTAAGCCACCCGCAAAATCGTTCGTCTTCCGGGCGGAGGCCGCGACCCTCGGGGCTGCTCGTCCGGGGGCGACGCCGCGGCACGAATCTGGAAGCGTGATGAACATTCACCGCGCGGCGGAGGGCTCCTGCGCGGCCCCGACACCCGACTGTCGATCTCGGAACTCGAGGCGGAGGTGACGTGAGCGACCGCGGCTGGACGATCCAGGTCCTGCCCGACGACGGCAGGGAGGAGCCACGCACGCTCCGCGTGTCACGCAGCCGGCTGCGGTGGGGCGCCGTCGTAGCCGTCCTGCTGGTGGCCGGGGGAGTGGGCCTCGGCATCTCCCTGGGCTGGGGGGCCTGGCAACAGGCCAACCTGCAGGAGCTCCGGGCCGAGAATGACGTCCTCCGCTCGCGGGTCGACGCCGCCGACCGGACCGTGAACCGTCTGGCTGGAGAGCTGAACCGGATGGCGGTCCAGGAGGAGCGCTTTCGCATCCTGGCCGGCCTGCCCCTCGTGGACGACGAGATCCGCCAGGTGGGCGTCGGAGGACCCGGGCCCGCCTCCGGACCCGACCTGCGAACACCCGCCTCTCCGGGATTCGGCGGACCCGGCGGGGCCACCGGCGCACGGGACGTTGCCCTCCCGCAGCTCCTGCGGCGCGCCGACCTGCTCCACACCAGCCTCCGGGAGGCCGCCGATTCCATGGCCGCCAACCGGAAGCTCTTCCTCTCTCGTCCCTCGATCCGCCCCGTGGCGGACGAGGTTTCCTGGGTCAGCTCCTCGTACAGCCGGAGTCGCTACCACCCGGTCCTCCACGTGAACCGCCCCCACGAGGGGATCGACGTCTCGGCGCCCCACGGGGCACCGATCCGGGCCACGGCCAACGGCCGCGTGGTGAGGACCGGACAGGAAGCGGGCTACGGCAAGATCGTGGAGATCAGCCACGGCCACGGCTATAGGACCCTGTACGGACATATCTCCGAGGTCGCGGTGCGCCGCGGTGAGCGCGTCGAACGGGGGGACGTCATCGCCCGGGTGGGCGAGACGGGCCTCACCAGCGGTCCGAACGTCCATTACGAGGTGCACGTGGAAGGACGCGCCGTGAATCCGGGCCGCTTCCTGGTCGACGACCGGGTTCCGCAGTAGCGCTCCCCGGTCCGCGGCCGGGGCCCCGACGGAAGCGTCGGCGGACTTCCCCTACCCGCGACCGGCTCTTCCCCTGCACGTTCGGCGGACCGGCGTTGATATCCCCCCTCCCGTATTCTAGCTTTGGGCGGCCGAGATGACGGGCCGTCCGAGGCCCCAGCACGGAGCCCTCTCGTGGACCGTCCCCGCCGCCGCGTCACTGGTGTCGAGGGCGGAGCAAGCAAGCCGTAGAGCGTTACTCGCACCTCGGAGTATTTCATGCGCATGAAGTCCGGTTTCATCGCGCTCGCCGTCGTGCTCACCGCCGGCCTCGCCGCCTGCGGCGGTAACCAGGTCGCGGTCCAGGTGACCGACGAGAATCCCCAGGGTGAGCTACAGCCCCAGGAAGACGTCGTGGTGGACTTCCTTCCCTATGATCGGGATTCGATCTTCCAGGCCCTGGAGTCGCAGGCCGCTGAGCCGCGCCCGGAGATCCCCGACACCCTCCGGAGCCTCTACTCCGAGATCATCGAACGCCAGGAGGACTGGCGGAGCGCCGAGCGCCAGTGGCAGCAGTGGAGAGACAGCCTCAAGGCGCTCTCGTCGGCGATGGAGGGGATGAACGAGTCGACCGCCGAGTACAAGCAGCTGTACAGCGCGTTCACGGACCTGGAGCCGAAGGTCGAGGCGCTGAACCAGCAGAAGAACGACGCGTTCCAGGCCTTCGACAGCCTCCAGACACGGACGCTCAACTTCGCGGACTCCATCCAGGCGCTGCGGGACAGCTGGGCGGAAACGGCCTACGAGGGCTATGTCGGTATGACCGACAGCATCGTCCAGGCCCGCGGACGTGAGGTGGTCGTGGACACCACCAGCGCGGATGGCTGGGTCAACGTCACGATCCCCGGCGGCCAGTGGTGGGTGCACGCCCGCACGTCGCGGCCCTTCGAGGAGGTCTACTGGAACGTTCCCCTCGACCCGGCCCAGACCGACACCCTCCGTCTGACGCCGGACAACGCCGAGATCCGACTGTCACTCTAGAGACCTGTAAACGACGCTGTAGAGCCGCACCGGTCGCTCCGGTGTACCCTCAGCAGGCACTTTCAACCCGCGGCGGACGTCCGGCGGCGTCCGCCGCACCTCTCATCCATATCCGATCATGACCGGGGCCGGACAGAACAAACTCGCCTTCGAAGTCGACGATCGCTCCGTCGGCCACCTGACCCTGGACCTGCCCGACCGGTCGGTGAACGTCCTCGGCACCGACCTGGTGTCCGACCTGGAGAGCGTGCTCGACGAGGTCGAGGGTCGGGCCGCCGACGACGCGCTCTCCGCCCTGGTCGTCCGTAGCGGCAAGGACGACAGCTTCATCGCCGGTGCCGACATCCAGGAGATCGCGGACCTGTCGAGCCGCGAGGAGGCCCGGGAGAAGAGCCGGCGGGGCCAGCTCCTCCTGGACCGCATCGCCGATCTGGCGGTGCCCACAGTGGCCCTGGTCCGGGGCACCTGCCTCGGGGGCGGCACAGAGCTCGCCCTGGCCTGCGACCACCGGCTGGCGTCCGACCGGGACAGCACCGAGATCGGCCTCCCCGAGGTAAAGCTGGGCATCCTGCCGGGCTTCGGCGGGACCATCCGTCTCCCCCGGCTGGTGGGTATCCAGAACGCCCTCGACCTGATCCTCACGGGGAGCTCCGCGTCTCCCGGCAAGGCCGAGCACATCGGGCTCGTGGACCGGGTGGCGGCCGACGGCCGGTGGGAGCGGGAGGTGGACGAGTTCCTGGACCAGGTCCTGGCCGGCGACCTCCCACCCGGCGGGTACCGGAAGTCCTGGTGGGAGAAGCTCCTGGAGGACACCGCTCCCGGGCGGAAGCTCCTCTTCGCCATCGCCCGCCGCCGCACCGAGGAGCGCGCCGGCGAGCACTACCCGGCCCCGCTGAGGGCCCTGGAGGTGGTCGAGCGCACCTATCCCCTGGACGTGGACCGGGCCCTGGAGATCGAGGCCGACGCCCTGGCGGAGCTGGCGCTCACGCCGGAGTCGAAGAACCTGGTCCGGGTCTTCCTGCTCTCCCGACAGGCCAAGGAGGCCCTCCCGGAGGAGGAGCGCGACGCGGCCCCGGAGGCGGAGAAGGCCGCCGTACTCGGCGCCGGCGTCATGGGCGGAGAGATCGCCGAGGTCATGGTGGCCAGGGACGTCCCGGTCCTGCTGAAGGACATCCGCGAGGACGCCCTGGACGAGGCCCTCCAGCACGCCCGGAGCCTGCTGGAGAAGGGCCGCCGGAAGGGGGTCTTCGAGGAGCACGAGGTAGGCCTCAAGTTCGCCCGCATCGAGCCGACGCTGGAGTACGACGGCTTCGGGGACGTGGACCTGGTCGTCGAGGCCGTGGTGGAGGAGATGGAGGTGAAGCAGCAGGTCCTGTCGGAGGCCGAGGAGCGGCTTCCGGACCGCGCGGTCTTCACCACCAACACCTCCTCGCTCTCCGTCACCGAGCTCGCCTCCTCCGCCGAGCGGCCGGAGCGGGTGGCCGGCCTGCACTTCTTCAATCCGGCCCACCGCATGCCGCTGGTGGAGGTGGTCCGCGGCGAGGCGACCTCCGACGAGACCCTGGCCACGGCCTTCGAGTTCGCTCGCGATCTGGGCAAGACACCGGTGATCGTCGCCGACGAGCCCGGGTTCCTGGTGAACCGGCTCCTGGCCCCCTACATGAACGAGGCTGTCCGTCTCCTGGAAGAGGGAGCCGGGGTGGAGACCCTGGACGGGGCGATCTCCGACTTCGGCATGCCCATGGGCCCCTGCCGGCTCCTGGACGAGGTGGGGCTGGACATTGCCCGCCACGTCCGCGAGCAGCTGGAAGCCGGCTTCGGCGAGCGGATGGAGGCGCCGGACCTCGTGGACCGCATGGTCGAGGACGGCCGGCTGGGCAAGAAGAACGGCCGCGGCTTCTACCGATACGAGGACGGGGAGCTCCAGGAGGTCGACCCCGACCTCCAGCGGCGATTGGAGTCGATCCGGGGCCAGGACCGCGAGATGGCGCCGGAGACGGTGCGTCGCCGCTGCCTCTACCCCATGGTCAACGAGGCCGCCTTCGCCCTGGGCGAAGACGTCGCCAGGAGCCCCGAGGACGTCGACCTGGCCCTCGTCATGGGCACCGGCTTCCCGCCTTTCCGCGGGGGGCTCCTGAGGTGGGCGGACTCCGTGGGCGTCGAGAAGATCCACTCCTGGCTCTCGAGCGCTTCCGACCGCCTCGGAGCCCGCTACGAGCCCGCTCCGCTCCTGAAGGAGATGGCGCGCGACGGCGAGCGGTTCACCGAGGCCGGCTGAGGTCCCGGCGACGCATCCGTCGTGGCCCGCAGACACCGTGGCCGTCCGGCCGCCCGGGAGTCGCCAGAGGAGAGCCCGCCGGAGGTCCTTGTCCGCTATCGCCGTCCCGGCGAGGGCGAGACCCGCTACCGGCAGGAGCTGATCCGCGACGGGGCCGACTGGAAGCTCACCCTCTATCGCATTCCACCGGACGCTGACAGCCTGGTAGTCGGACCCGACCGGACGCGGCTCCGTCCGGGCTCGCCGCTTCTCTGGTTCACGTTCCCGGACCGTCCCTGGGAGATCGGCGCGTTCCACGGCCCCGACGGTGCGCTGGCGGGCCACTACACGAACCTGATCGAGCCGCCCGAGCTCGACGGCTGCACGTGGCGGATCACCGACCGGTGGCTCGACGTCTGGCAGCCCGCCGACGGTGAGCCCCGAATCCTGGACGAGGAAGAGCTCCGCGAGGCCGTGGAGGCCGGTCACGTGGAGGCCGAGGAGGCCCGGGAGCTCGAGGAACGGGCCTCACGTCTCCTGACATGGGCCCGCCAGGGAAGCTGGCCGCCGGGCCCGGTTCGGAGCACCCGGCTCGTGGATTTGCCGTCCCTTCGCTTCCGGCGAGACGACCCCGGCGGCTACTACGCCAACCTCGTGGTGGGGCGGATCATCGCCTGGGGCATGTACTGGATGGGCGCCGCCTCCCTGACATCGGTGGGCTTCGCCGCCTTCACGGGAGCCCTCTCGGGCGACCCGACCACCGGCCCGGTGTGGATCGGGACCCTCATCGGGGAGGGCGTCGTCCTCCTGCCGCTGGCCCTCACCGGCCGCCTGCCGGCCACGCGCCGCCCGCGGCCGAACGAGGCCATCGGCGAGGGCACGCTCTTCATGACCGCGGTGGTCATGGGCGCCATCGTCCTGGTCATGAACGAGAGCACCATGTGGCGGGAGCTGTTCACGGCCGTCTACGGGATCCTGGGCGCCTTCCTCGGAATTTTCGGCTACTCACGCTGGCGCCACGACGACCGGTTCTCCGGGCTGGCCTTCGGGGGGCTGCTGGTGACCCTCCTGGCCGTCTTCCTGCTCCTGTAGTCGACGCCTCCCGGGCCTGCGCCTCCAGGGTCTGCGCCTCCCTGGTCGTCAGCTCCCGCCGTCCTCCTCCATCCAGGACGCCGGCGTGAACGCCCCGACGGGACCCGGGAAGACCACCGGGCTCTCGAAGCCGCGCTCCGAGACCGCGGCCACTCCGAACAGGTAGTTGTCGACGACCACGTTCTCGAGCGTCCACTCGGTGGTGTCGCCGACGAAGACGCTCTTCTCCCACGTCGGGGCCGTCGTACGCCGCCAGTAGACCCTGTACCCCACCAGATTCGGCGCCTTCGCCGGGTCGACGGCGTTCCAGGCGAGCGTGGTGCTGGGCTCCACGGCGCCCTCCGCTATCTCCACGCCCGACGGCGGCTTCGGAGCCCAGGCCATGGCGGCCAGCGAGGCGGCGTTCAGGCCCGTCACCTTCGCCGCATAGCCGAACTCCACCTCGTCCATGGTGTCACCGTAGTCCACGCCGCCCTCGGTGCGGACGTCGGCGTGCTGGTGCGTGTAATCCTCGTGCGCCTCGGTGAGCCGGACGGCCGGGTAGCCCACGGCGTTGAAGCCCCGGTGGTCGCCGCCCCGCCCGAAGCGGTCCAGCCGGTAGATCATCATCACGTCCAGGTTCCGCACGTAGTCGTCGGCGATCTCGTCGACGTAGCGCGCCACGTTCCTCGACGGCGAGTCGTTCTCGCCGCCCGTGAATCGTCGGATGGCAGCCATGCGGTCCGTCTCGTCGGCCCGGGTCCCCTCCGAGAAGACGCGGACCACGGTATTGTCGATGACGTCGTCGATGCCCTGGATGTTTCCGATCATGTCGTTGTTGAGCATGGCCTCCACGTGCCAGCCGCGCTCCTCGAAGAGCTCGGCGGCGCGGCTGCTTCCGTACAGGCCCTGCTCCTCGCCGGTGACTCCCATGTAGACGATGCTCGCGTTGAAGTCGTACCGGCTGAGCACGCGGGCAGCCTCGATGGCCCCGGCGACGCCGGACGCGTCGTCGTTGGCGCCCGGGGCGAAGGAGGTGTCGTTCATGATGTCGGTGACGCGGGAGTCCAGGTGGCCCGAGATCACCACGTATCGGTTCGGGTGCGTGGTGCCGGGCTGGATGGCGACCGGGTTCACGACCATCGTGGTGTCCGCGATCCGCTCGCCGTCGGGCTCGACGGTGAACCGCTGGTAGCGGACATCGAGGCAGCCGCCGCAGCGGCTCGAGATCTCCTCGAACTTCCCGTGCACCCAGCGGCGGGCGGCCCCCACTCCGAGGGTGTCCGAGACCGTGTCGGAGAGCGTGTGGCGGGTGTGGAAGCCGACCATGGCTTCCACGTACGAGCGGAGGCTGTCCGCCGACGGTGCCTCGCTGATGGACCGCAGCACCGGCTGCTCGCCGGGCGGGCCCGTCTCCGGAAGCTCCTGCCCGGCCCCGTCCTGCGCCGCGGCGGGTGCCGTCCCGCCGGCCAGGAGGAGTGCCGCCCCGAGAGCGGCGACGAGCGTGCGAGCGGCGGTTCGGCTGGAAGCCATCACGGGGACCTCACGTCCTCGGTTGGTGCTGGGAGCGTCCTCGGCTCGGAGACGTAGCGCCGGCGGGCGCCGGCGCCGACAACACCATATGGGCAGCCCGGAGACGACGCCACGACCTTGGCGCCAGACCTGCTCCTCCCCCACGTTCCGTAGCCATGGACATGTCTCCGGAGATCCGCGAGGCCGACATCGACGATTTGCCGGTCATCGTCCGCTTCAACCGGGAGATGGCCCGGGAGACGGAGGGACGGGAGCTGGACCCGTCGACCCTCCGCGCCGGCGTGAACGCCCTCCTCTCCGATCCCTCCCGCGGCCGATACTACCTGGCCGAGGAGGCCGGTGAGGTGCTGGGCCAGCTCCTGGTCACCACCGAGTGGAGCGACTGGCGCAACGGCGAAATCTGGTGGATCCAGAGCGTCTACGTGGCGCCGGAGCACCGCCGCCGGGGCGTGTACTCCGCCCTCCACGGCCACGTCCGGGAGCGGGCCCGATCGCTGGGTGCCGTGGGGCTGCGGCTGTACGTGGACCGGGAGAACCGGGAGGCGCGGCGGAGCTACGAGGAGCTGGGCATGGAGCACGCCCGATACGCCATGTACGAGGAGATCTGGGGGGAGAACTCGTAGGGCATCCGTCCGGGCCGGCCCGTTGATCCCTGGTTGACGCCGATCCGTACACTGGGAGCGCGAGTCCAGATCGGAGGTCGCCCTCTGACGGACCGGACGTGATCCGACGGACACCGTAGACGGAGGCGGGATGACCGCGCTGGCGCTTTCAGTGGACGGGAAAAGACGCGCCTGGAGAGGGCCCGTATCCAGGAGTCGGCGGCCGGAGCCACGAAACGGCCCCGGGGGACGGGCCGGCGGTTTCAGCCGGAAGACGAGGGGCGTTTCAGGTGAAACAGAGCGGCAGTTTCAGCTGGAATTTCACCCTCTGCCGCCCGCCGCTGAGAGCCGCCGGAGGCTGACCACGGGATCGTCTCAGTCGCCGCTCTCCTCCCGACGTCGCCACTTCATCCACTCGAAGACGCTGCGGCAGTCGTTGCAGTAGTACTGGCTCACCGACAGCGAGGAGCCGAAGGCGGAGAACGGCTCCGTGTCCTCGCCGTCGCAGAAGGGACAGGTCACGCTGTCCGGCATCTCGCGGCTCTCCAGCGTGCGGTCCAGGTCGGAGGGCGATGACGAACCGGAAGGGGAGTCGGCGCTCATCGGATCATCGCCCCCTCGCGGTCCTCACTCCTCGAGAAGCGAGCGGTTCCTGTCGCCGCGGACGCGGGGGAGGATCTCCTCCCCGTCCGGGCCGGGTGCCTCCCGGAGCCGGCGGGTGCGCGGGCCCCAACCCTCCCAGTCCGGGTCCGGGCGGCTCCGCCCCCCCTCGGCCGTCTGCTCCACCAGCTCCGGATTCACCTCGGCAACCGACGGTGCCACTCGATCGACCCATCGCCGCCGCAGCTCGGCGGGCCCGGCGTCGACGATCCCCTCCCCGGCCAGGCGGGAGGCCGCCTCGTGCTCCTCCGAGCCGAACCACCGGAGACAGGCGCTCCACGCTCCCCGGAAGGGCTCCCCGGTGGCCTCGCGCCCCCGGTCGGTGCTGGCCATCCGGGCCGTCCAGCCGCGGGCGTGCTCGAAGTGGTATCGCTCCTCGTCCAGGATCTTGCTCACCTTGTGGTGCAGCGGCTCCAGGCGGCTCTCCCGCATGGCCTCGATCTGCACCGAGAGAGCCGTGTCCAGGAGCAGGTTGAGGGCCAGCAGCTCCGACCAGCTCTCCGTGGGCTCGTCCAGCAGCTCCGAGCTCCTGTACTCGGAGGGGCCGCGCTCGTGTTCCAGCCGCTCCGGGTCCATTCCGAAGTCGGCCAGCATGGCGTACAGAATCCGCCCGTGCCCCCACTCGTCCTGTGCCATGGCCGAGCAGGCGATGCCGGCCTCCAGGGTCGGGGAGCCCAGGATCCAGTCGGCGTAGTGGATGCCGAGCAAACGCTTGGTGTCGGCCAGGACCAGGAGCAGGTCCCCAAGGGCGTCGCGCTCGGGCTCCGGCAGCTCCTCCGGCGAGCCGTACAGCGTCCGGGCCCCGTCCCTCTCCCCCGAAGCGGCCTCCGTACCCGGGGGCGTCACGTCGCGGCTCCCTCCTCCCGGGCCTCCAGCGTGAAGGGGGCCTCCTCCCGGTTCACCGACTCGAAGTCCTTTCGGGGCGCCACCACCATCTCGAACCAGGTGGCCTCGTCGTAGGTCTGCCAGGCATAGACCCGGGCCAGCGAGACGTTCGGCGCCGTGATGGCGCCCACGTGCTCCAGGCGATCCTCCCGCTTCTGGCGGGCGAACACCTCGTAGATGCGATCCACGTCGAAGCCGTCGGACACGTCTCTCCCTCTCCCTTCGCTCGAAGCCCGGTCAGACGGAGACGCCGGCCCGGTTCAGCAGCCGGCGCCCCCGGTCGGTTATGCGGTCGGCGGTCCAGGGCGGGTCCCAGACCGTTTGCACGCTGACCCGGGAGACGCCGCCAATCTCCCGGAGCCGCTCGCGAACGTCCCACCGGAT
>CAZFDK010000068.1:0-14230 GCA_964518305.1 uncultured Gemmatimonadota bacterium
ACGACCCGTCCCCGGGCCGCTCGCTCACTCCAAATTTTGAAATAGCTGAAGCCGCCGGACCCGGGCACGGTGGCCCGGGTTCCGTTCGGCGGGCCGGCAAACCTACTCCGCGAGTCGGGACGAGTCAACTCGATTCAGGGCCCCGGCGCCCCCCGTCGGGCGGGCCGCGGAGCTGTGCCGGCCGGCCTTCCTGTGACCCCGATCGCCCCGACGGGTTCCCGGTGGAGCGATCAGCCCCCGGAGCCCGCCGCCAGCGAGAAGGGGACCTCTGCCCTTCGGAGCCGGGATCGGTACGCCGGCAGCCCCTCCTCCAGCAGCTCGCGGTACGCCGCACGGGCCTTTTCCAGCCGCCCCTGCAGCAGATCGAACACCTCGCGCTGCTGGTCGGTGGGCGGGTGGTCATCGCTGGCCACCGACACCTCGTACAGCAGGGCGCTGAGCCGACCGTACAGCCGGTTCGGATTCCTGAACGCGTCCTCACGGGCGCCCGTGAGGTTCACGTCGAAGAGCTGCCGCTCCACCTCCACCGCCCGGCGGGCCAGCTCCGCGGCCCCTTCGTGCAGGCTCTCCACGGTGGCGCTGTCCAGCTCCGCCACGGAGGGGCCGGCCCGTCCGCCCTCGGCCGCGAGCATGGAGCGCAGCTCCGAGAGGTCCTTCCGCAGCCACTCCAGCCGGTCGATCATCCGGGAGGTGGAGCTGATGGCATCGCGGATCCGGAGCGCGAGCTCCGTCTGTTCCCGGATGTCGTCGACCGTGTTCATGCTGTGCGGGTCCTTCCGGACCGTGACGGTCCGCCGGAGCTCCCGGTCGCCGACCTCGAGCACCGCCATGTACTCGCCGGGCACGGCCAGCGGGCCGTCCCGCGTGAGATCCAGGTCCCACGGCACCAGCGGCCTCGTCCCGTCCTCTCCCGTGCGGACCCACTCCCGTCCCGGCGGCGGCGTGCGCAGGGTGGCCTCCACGGCGGGCTCGTGCCGCAGGTCCCACCACACCCGGTTGACGCCGCCTGCGGCATCGCCACGGAGCGTCCGGACCGTGTCTCCCGCGGCGGAGAGTACCGTGATCCGCACCGGGCTCTCGGGCTCCTCGGCGAGCCAGTAGTCAAGGCTGATCCCGTACGGCGGGTTCTGGCCGTATACCTCTCCCGGGGTGCTGGCGTGGCCGCCCTGCATCCGGAAGCGGTAGGCGAACCCCGGCTCGAAGAAGTGGACCGAGCCGTTCGAGACGGCTTCGCTCATTCCCCGGATGGGCGAGATGTCGTCCAGGATCCACACGCCCCGGCCGTAGGTGCCCACCACCAGATCGTCGGCGTGCTCCTGGATCGCCAGTCCGTAAACCGGAGCGGCCGGCAGGTCGCCGTCGCTCCCCGACTCGCCGAGCCGCTGGAGCCGCTGCCAGTGCTCCCCGCTGTCCACGGTGAACCACACCCCGTTCTCGGTACCGGCGAAGAGAACGCCCGGCCGCTCCGGGTCCTCCTTGACCACGTGGACGGGGCTGAACACCGAGCGCCGGATGCCGGCGTCGATCCGGGTCCAGCTCTGTCCGTAGTCGGTGGTCCGGTAGATGTAGGGCGCGAAGTCGCCGCTCTCCATCCGGTTCACCGCCACGTGGGCCGTGCCGGCGTCGTGCCGCGAGGCGTCGACGTTGCTGATCCGTCCATCCGGCGGGAGCCCCGGCAGGTCGTCCGTGACGTTCGTCCAGCTCTCGCCGCCGTCCCGGGTGACCCACAGGAGGCCGTCGTAGCTCCCGGCCCAGATCACGCCCTCCTCCAGGGGAGATTCCTGAATGGCAGAGAGGCTGCTGGCGGTGAAGGTGTTCAGGTTGTCCGTGGAGAGCTCGCCCGAGTTCCCCTGGTGGCCCTCGATGTCCCGGGTCAGGTCCGGACTCAGCTCGCTCCAGCTCTGCCCTCCGTTCCGCGTCACGTTCACGTGCTGGCTCCCCACGTAGACGCGCTCGTTGTCGTGGGGCGAGATCTCGATGGGAAAGTTCCAGTTCCACCGGTACTTCTTGTCCCGCGGCGGCACGCCGTAGCCGGCCTCGGGCCACACTCGCACGTCGCGTGCGTGCCCCGTCCTCAGATCGTACCGCTGGAGGCCGCTGTCGTAGCAGCCGGACCAGACCCAGCGGTCCGAGACCGTGTCCGGCGTGGCCATGCCGCTCTCACATCCCCCGACCGAGTGCCACAGCCCCATGGAGTAGCCGAACTCCAGGCTGTTGCTGGGTCCCCGGTAGGAGGGTCCGTCCTGGCGGTTCGTGTACACCCAGTACGGCACCCGGTCGTCCACCCGCACCTGGTAGAGCTGGGCGATCGGGAGCACCACGTAGTCGAAGCTCTCCAGCCGGTTCTCGGTGACGGTGGTGCCGCCGTCGTGCGCGAACAGGACGCGGTCGGCGTCGGTGGGGTCCACCCAGATGTCGTGGAAGTCGCCCCCGGGCACGCCCACGTCCTGCGCCAGGGTCTCCCCGCCGTCCCGGGACATGCGGAAGTTCACCGAGGCGAAGTAGAGGACGTCGCGGTCCTCGGAGGAGACGGCCATCCGCGTGTAGTAGGGCCCGCGCTCCGCCATGTCGTGGTCCCGGTTCACCAGCCGCCAGCTGTGGCCTCCGTCGCTGCTGCGGTAGAGGGTGGGGTCGTGTTGCTGCAGCAACGCGTAGACCCGCTCCGGATCGGAGGGGGCGAGGGCCACGGCCACCTTGCCCACCGAGTCGGCCGTCGCGGGCAGTCCGCCGCCGGCCAGCTCCTGCCAGTGGTCGCCGCCGTCCCGGGTGACGTAGACCCCGGACCCGGCGCCGCCGCTGTGGAGCCCCCAGGTGTCGATGTCCAGCTGCCACATGCCCGCGTACAGCTCGGACGGGTCGTCCGGGTTGAGGGCCAGGTCGGAGCAGCCGGTGCTGTCGTTCACGGTCAGGATACGGTCCCAGCTCCGGCCGCCGTCCCGGGTGCGGTAGACGCCGCGCTCCGGCTGCGGCTCGAAGCCGTGGCCCACGGCGCACACGTAGACCACGTCCGGGTTGCGGGGATGCACCTCGATGTCGGCGATCCGCCCCGTCCGGGGGAGGCCGACGTTGGTCCACGTCTCCCCTCCGTCCGTGGACCTGTAGACGCCGTTGCCGTGAGCTGTGGAGAGGCGAATGTAGTGGGGCTCGCCGGTACCGGCCCACACCTCGTTCGGGGCGGAGCGGGAGACGGCCAGGGCGCCGATGGACTGGGCCCGCTCCCGGTCGAAGACGGGGCGCCAGTTCGCGCCGCCGTCGGAGGTCTTCCACACCCCGCCGGACGCCGCACCGATATACATCACCTGCCGGTTGCCGGGCTCCCCGGCCACGGCGCTGGTGCGGTTCCCGGGCGGACCGATGTGGCGGAACTCCAGGGAGTCGAGGACCGCCGGATCCAGCTGCTGCGCCGGCGCGCCGCCGGGCAGGAGGAGCAGGGCCGCCGCGGCCAGGCCCAGCACGGCCGCGAGCGTCGAAGGGTCAGCGTACACCGCGCGAGCCCGATCCATCAGCGTCTCCTCGTCGATCGAACGTCCGGCGGGCGCCGGGCGGCGCCCGCGCGACTCGAGAGTGCTGCGGAGGCGCGGTTCGGGACGGGCGGAGCGCCGCCGTCAGAACGTCAGGCCGGCTCCCGCCGTGAAATCGCGCCCCATGGTGAACCCGACCCGGATGCTCCACTCGTCGTTGAACTGGAAGTCGGCGCCGAAGTCCAGGTCCAGCCGCAGGTCGGTCTCGTCCTCCGCCCCTCCCGGCCCCGGGCTGTCCTCGCGGAACAGGAAGTCCAGCGCCAGGCGGGGATGCAGGTAGGGCGTGACGGTGAGCCCCTCCGCCTCGATCCTGCGGCCGAACACCAGGCCCAGCGGCACGCGCACCGCCGCCCGGTCGAGCCCGGGCACGGCGCTGGCGCCGATACCGGTGGCCCACGAGACGTCCAGCGGGAACTCCTCGTAGGCGGAGACCAGCTCGTTCTTCAGGTCGAGCCCGGCGGAGATGCCGACCTCGTCGTCGGTCTGGTTTGGCCGCTCCACGTTGGCGATGCCCGCTCGGAGACCGAGGTCCACGTACTCGCCGGAGGTCCTCCAGGTCCCGAGGGCGCCCACGGCCTCCAGGTCCTCCGGGAAGGTGACGTACGTGCCGTAGCCGTCCTCACCGTCCGGGAGGTGGAACGACGGAATGTCCCACTCCGGAGAGACCTGGGCCGCCGCGGCCCCGGGCAGGGCCAGGAGGGCGGCGGCCGCTGCCGCCAGCACACCGGCGTGGAGAAGCACCGCGCCCGAATCACGGTGCGTAGGGTCCGCCGCCGCGGAGTCGGAGCTCATTCTGCCTCTCCCTGGTCCACGGTCTCCACCCGCTCGGCCAGGACGGAGACCTCGTTGTCCACCACCTGAAGGAAACCTCGAGAGACGTTGAAGCGGCGCGTCTCGCCGTCGGAGCGCACGGCCAGCTCGCCCTCGCCCAGCAGCACGGTCATCGGGGCGTGGCCGTAGAGAATGCCCACCTTTCCGTCGTGGGCCGGAGCGACGACGCTCTCGCCCGTTCCCTCGAAGGCGGCCTGCATGGTCTTCTCGTCCGGTCCGCCCGCGCCGCCGGTGCCGTCGCTCACGCCGCGCTCTCCTCGAGCTCCTCGGCCTTCTCCACGGCCTCGTCGATGCCGCCGCACATGTAGAAGGCCTGCTCCGGAAGGTGGTCGTACTCGCCGTCCACCACCCTGGCGAAGGACTCGACCGTCTCCTCCAGCGGCACGTAGCGGCCGGGGACACCGGTGAACTGCTCGGCCACGTGGAAGGGCTGGCTCAGGAAGCGCTGGATCCGGCGCGCCCTCCGGACGATGACCTTGTCCTCCTCGGAGAGCTCGTCCATGCCGAGGATGGCGATGATGTCCTGCAGGTCCTTGAAGCGCTGCAGGATCTCCTGCACCCGCGTCGCCACGCGGTAGTGCTCCTCGCCCACGTACTGCGGGTCCAGGATCCGGCTGTTGGATTCCAGCGGATCGACGGCCGGGTAGATGCCCTTCTGCGTGAGCTGCCGGCTGAGCACGGTCGTGGAGTCCAGGTGGGTGAAGGCCGCCGCTGGCGCCGGGTCGGTCAGATCGTCGGCTGGCACGTACACGGCCTGCACGGAGGTGATGGATCCCTCCCGGGTGGAGGTGATCCGCTCCTGCAGGTCCCCCATCTCCGACTGCAGCGTGGGCTGGTAGCCCACGGCGCTGGGCATGCGTCCCAGCAGCGCCGACACCTCGGATCCCGCCTGGCTGAAGCGGAAGATGTTGTCGATGAACATGAGCACGTCCTCCTGCTCGACGTCACGGAAGTACTCGGCGATCGTGACGCCGGAGAGGGCCACGCGAAGGCGAGCGCCCGGCGGCTCGTTCATCTGGCCGTACACGAGGGCGGTGGAGTCCAGCACTCCGGACTCCCGCATCTCGTTCCACTGCTCGTTGCCCTCGCGGGTCCGCTCGCCGACACCGCTGAAGACCGCCCGCCCCTCGTGCTCCTCTGCGATGTTGTGGATCATCTCCATGATCAGAACGGTCTTCCCGACGCCGGCCCCGCCGAACAGGCCGGTCTTTCCGCCCTTCACGTAGGGCGCCACGAGGTCGATGACCTTGATCCCCGTCTCGAAGATCTCGGTCTGGGCCTCGAGGTCGACGAAGTCCGGAGATTCCCGGTGAATGGGCCACCGCTCCTCCTCGCCCACGGGGCCGCGCTCGTCCTGCGGCTCGCCCAGGACGTCGAGGATCCGGCCCAGCGGGGCCTCGCCCACCGGCACGGTGATCGGGTCGCCGGTCGCCACGACGTCCATGCCGCGCCGGACCCCGTCGGTGGAGTCCATGGCAACCGAGCGGACCCGGCTCTGCCCGATGTGCTGCTCCACCTCGCACACCAGGTCCCTCTCGGTGCCGTCGTCGTCGGTCCACGTCAGCTCCAGGGCCTCGTAGATATCGGGCATCTCCTCCGGTGGGAACTCGGCGTCCACCACGGGCCCGATGACCTCGACGACCTCTCCGACCGTCTTCTCGTGATCACTCATCGGTATCCTGCGTTCGGTTGTGCGCTGCTGTCCTGTCGTCGGTGTCGCGCGCCCCGTCCCGCCGGCGCGCGGTTCAGCTTTCCTTCTCCCCCCGGTACGGAGACCGTGATCGCCCGGCGGGCGTCGTCGGCGCCCCCTACTCCTCCAGCGCCTCCGACCCTCCCATGATCTCGGCGATCTGCTGCGTGATCTCGGCCTGTCGCGCCCGGTTGTAGCTCCGCTGGAGCTCGTCGAGCATCTCCTCGGCGTTGTCCGTGGCGTCCTTCATGGCCCGGCGACGCGCCCCCTGCTCGGCGGCCGCCGTCTCCAGCAGTGCGCGGTACATGGTGTTCACCACGTACAGCGGCAGGAGCTCGGAGAGGATCTCCGCAGCAGAGGGGTCCAGGATATAGAAGGTCCCGCTCCCGCGCTGCTCGTCCGGAACGCGCACCGGCAGGACCTGGCGGGTCGTGGGCGGCGTCTGCATGACGCTCTCGAATCGGGCGGATACGACGTAGACGGCGTCGATCTCCTCCGCCACGTACTCCTCCGCCAGCGGCTCCGTCAGGGACCGGGCGTCTTCCAGGGACGGCTGGTCCTCGATGTCCGTCCTGGTGCGCTCCATCTCCACGTCCCGGAACCGGAAGTAGTCGATCCCCTCCGACCCCACGACGTGAAAGTCCCGCTCGACGTCGTCCTCCTCCAGGCGTCCGAGCAGCTCCTGCGCCTCGCCGATGAGGTTTGAGTTGAAGGGACCGCAGAGGCCCCGGTTGCTGGTGAGGAGCACCACGGCGGCGCGCTCGATGCGCTCGGGCTGGCGGAGCAGCGGCTCCACCCCGGCCAGCTCGGGACTCGCCAGGCGCCGGATGACGTCGTTCAGCCGGTCGGAGTAGGGACGCGCCTCCTCGACGCGTTCCCTGGCTCTACGCAGCTTGGACGCCGCCACCATCTCCATGGTCCGGGTGATCGTCTTCGTGCTCTCGATCGACCCGATCCGGCGCTTGATCTCTCTCGCGTTGGCCATTCAGGGTCCGTCGCTTCGGGTTCTCGTCTCGGCGCGCTCGTGCCGGAAAGTCCGGGGGCGGGGCGCGATCAGCCCGACCCCGTGGTGGAGACGGCCCGCTCGGCGGCGTCGGAGGCCTCGGCCTCCTCGGCCTCCTCCAGGCGCTCCTCGCGCTGCTCGACCTCGCTCTCCTCGCCCTGCCGGCTCCGGTAGCGGTTCTTGAACTCCTCGATGGCGCCGCGGAGGTCGGACTCGATCTCGTCGGTGAGCTCCTGTTCGTCGCGGATCCGGTCTCCGACGTCGGGGTGGATCGAGCCCATGAACTCGAGGAAGCCCTCCTCCCAGCCCTTGATCTCGTCCACGTCCACGTCGTCCAGGAACCCCTCTGTGGCCGCGAAGATCACCATCACCTGCTCCTCGATGGCCATGGGATCGTACTGGTCCTGCTTCAGGATCTCGACGGTGCGCTCGCCGCGGGCCAGCTGGCGCTGGGTGGCCGGATCCAGGTCGGAGCCGAACTGGGCGAAGTCCTCCAGCTCCCGGTACTGGGCGAGCTCGAGCCGCAGCTGGCCGGCCACGTCGTTCATGGCGTCGATCTGGGCGTCGCCGCCGACTCGGGACACCGACGTGCCCACGTCCACGGCCGGACGGACGCCCTGGTAGAAGAGGTCCGTCTCCAGGTAGATCTGTCCGTCGGTGATGGAGATGACGTTGGTGGGGATGTAGGCCGAGACGTCCCCCTCCTGCGTCTGGATGATGGGCAGAGCCGTGAGCGACCCTCCGGGCTCCTCGATCACGTCGTGATCCTCCACGACCTCCGGGTCCTCGTTGATCTTGGCCGAACGCTCGAGGAGCCGGCTGTGGAGGTAGAAGATGTCGCCGGGATAGGCCTCGCGCCCCGGCGGGCGGCGCAGGATCAGCGACATCTCGCGGTAGGCGTCGGCCTGCTTCGAGAGGTCGTCGTAGACGACGAGCGTGTCCTCGCCCTGCTTGTACATGAAGAACTCGGCCATGGCGCAGCCGGCGTACGGGGCGATGTACTGGAGCGTGGTCGGGTCCGAGGCGTTGGCGGCCACCACGGTGGTGTAGTCCATGGCGCCCTCCCCTTTCAACCGCTCCACCACGCCGGCCACCGTGGACGCCTTCTGCCCGACGGCGACGTAGACGCACTTCACGTCGCTGTCCCGCTGGTTGATGATGGCGTCCACGGCGATGGCCGTCTTCCCGGTGCGGCGGTCCCCGATGATCAGCTCCCGCTGTCCCCGCCCGATGGGGATCATGGAGTCGATGGACTTGAGCCCCGTGTGCAGGGGCACGTCCACCGGCTGCCGGTAGACGATTCCCGGCGCCTTCTGCTCCACCTTCATCCGCTCGTCCCCGTGGATCGGCCCCTGGCCGTCCAGCGGCTCACCGAGGGGGTTGACCACGCGGCCCAGGAACTCGTCGCCGGCCGGCACCTGCAGCACCCGACCCGTGCGGCGCACGCTGTCTCCCTCGCTGATCCCGAGCCAGTCGCCCAGGATCACGGCGCCGATGTTGTCCTCCTCGAGGTTCAGGGCCAGGGCCGTGACGGTCTCCCCGGTCTCGGCCGACTCGATCTCCAGCATCTCGTTCGAGACGGCCGACGTGAGCCCCCAGATCCGGGCGATCCCGTCCTTGACCTCGAGGACCTCCCCGACCTCCTCGAGCTCCAGGTCTTCCTCGTACTTCTCCACCTGGTCGAGGAGGGCGTCCTTGATCTCGCTCGCTCGCAGGGAACGTTCGCTGTTCGCCATGATGCCTCGGTTTCTATGTCCTCTGTGAGTTGACGGCCTGCGCGCGCCCGCCGCCGGCGTCCGACTCGCCGGATCGCGTGAGGCGCCGACGCAGGTTCTGCAGGCTGCGGCGCAGTGAGCCGTCCATGACCTTGTCCTCGAAGCGCACTACGATCCCGCCGACGATGTCCTCGTCGGTCCGGAAGGTGGCCTCCACCTCGCGATCCAGGAGCGCGGACAGGCGTTCGACGATCTCCTCCCGCAGTCCCTCGTCGGGCTCCGCGGCCAGCGTCACGGTGGCGTGGACCCGGCCGAAGCGCTCGTCCAGCAGATCGCGATACGCCTCCTCGATGCGGGGGAGGGAGCGCTGGCGGCCCTTCTCGAGAACCACCAGGAGGAAGTGGACGAACGGCTCGGGCACCCGGTCGGCGAGCACCTCCCCCAGGAGCTCCTTCTTCCTCTCCTCCGGCACGCGAGGCGTGTCCAGGAAGAGGCGGAACGTCGGCTCGTCCCGGTAGAGGCCGGCTACCTCGGCCAGGTAGCGCCCGTAGGCCTCGGCGGCGTCCCGGCGCGTGGCCAGCTCCAGGAGAGCGCCGGCGTAGTTCTCGCCGACGGCGGCGTCGCTCATCCGACCTGCTCGAGATAATCGCGCACGAGCCGCCGGCTCTCCTCCTCGTCCATCCTGGACCGCATCAGCCGCTCGGCGGCGGCGAGAGCCACGTCGACGGCCTCCTCCCGGATCTCGCTGCGGAGCTTCTCGCGCTCACGCTCCATCTCGCGGCGCGTGCGCTCCAGCATCTCTTCCCGCTCCTCGCGAGCCTCCTGGAGAATCTCCTCGCGGAGCCGCTGGCCGGCCTCCCGGCCCTCATCCAGGATCTCCTGGGCTTCCTGGCGGGCCTCCTCCAGCTGGCGCTGGTGCTCCTCGAGCAGGCGCCGCGCCTCCTCCCGGTCCTCGCGGGCGGAGTCGATGGCCGACTGGATCTTCTGCCGCCGTTCCTCGAGGCTCCCGGTGATCTGCGGGAAGACCTTCCACGCCAGTATGCCCAGCGTGATGAGGAAGAGGACCCAGGTCCAGATCGCGATCCCCAGGTCCACGGAGAAGATCGGGCTGCCTCCCCCCTCCTGCGCCAGCGCCGGATCGGCGGCGGCGAGCCCGAGGAAGAGGAGCGCGGCCACGGCCGCCGCCACTCGGTGTGTGTGCTTTCTCATCTCACCGTCCCGGTGCGCATGATCGCCGGCGGAGGCGGATCGCCCCCGCCTCGACGCGAATCACTTGATGAACCCGGCGATGATCAGCCCGAAGAACGCCACGCCCTCGATGAGGGCGGCGAGGATGATCGCGGCGGTCTGTATCTGTCCCGCCGCCTCGGGCTGGCGGGCCATCGCCTCCGTCATTCGCTCACCGATGCGGCCGATGCCGATCCCCGCGCCGATGACCACGGCTCCCGCGCCGAGGATCGCGAGGCCTGCGCCGATGTCTCCCGTCATTCCGCCCGTGCCGGCGGCCTCCTGAAGAAGAGCGAGCATGTTGAACATAGGTAACTGTCTCCCGTTTGCGTGTTGTCCTTAGGCTCGACCGTTCGATCCGTCTCTGGTCACCCCGGCCCCGGCGGATCCTCCGCCGGGCGGACCGGGGGCCGATGCGAGCTCCGGTGCGGCGTGGCGGCCCCGATTCCGTCAATGCCCGTGACGGATCAGTCCGATGAACACCGCCGTGAGCACGGTGAAGATGTAGGCGTGCAGGAATGCCACGAACAGCTCCAGGAACATCACGAACGTCCCCAGCAGAAGGGATCCCGCAATGGCCGACATGCCCGTGGCGGAGGTGAAGCTCCCGTACGTGATGATCAGCCCCAGGAGCGCGAGCAGCACGAAGTGGCCCGCGCTCATGTTGGCGTACAGCCGCACAGCCAGGGCGAAGGGCTTCGTCAGCTTCCCGAGCAGCTCCACCGGCGGCATGATCACCGCCATGATCGCCTTCAGGATCGGATGCAGGCCCTCGGGGATGGCGAAGATGGTCTTCGCGTAGCCCTTCGGCCCAAGCTCCACGAAGCCGGTGTACTCGACCACGATGAGGGAGATGAAGGCCAGAGCGCCCGTGACCATGATGCTGGAGGTGGCGGTGGCGCCGAACGGCAGCAGGCCCAGGAGGTTGGCGTACAGGATGAAGAAGAAGAGCGTCACCACGTAGGGGACGTACCGCTCGCCGCCACGTCCGATGTTGGAGAGGGCCACCTCGTCACGCAGGTAGAAGTAGAACGCCTCGAACGCGTTCAGCACGCCCCCGGGCGCCTCCTCTCCCTGCTCCATCCCGCGCGCCTTCCGGGCGGCGAACCACATGGTCACGATCGTGAGGATCGCCGCCAGGGCCAGGAACACGACATACTTGCTGACAGAGAGATCCACGGCCAGCGGCCCCAGATGCACCGGGTCGAAGCTCAGGGGCTGGAGGTCGATCGTGGCGAACCCCAGGTCGATCCTCTGGGAATCCGTCACGTGGTGGATCATGGTCTCGGCGCCCCACTCCTCGGCGTGGCCGGCCGCCTCTTGGGCGCCCTGTCCGGCAACGTGCTGCGCCCCCTCCGCGGAGGGTTCCGTGCCGTGTCCCGCCTCCTGTCCGCCGAGAGCAGCGGCGAGGCCATTCCATGCTGTTAGAAGGAGCGGTGACATCGTCCGTTCGTTCGTCGTTGCTGTCTGTCTCGATCGATCCTAGGAATCCGGCGGAGAGACCGGCGACCGCGGGTCCCCGTTCTTCCCGCTCTTCAGGGCCCGGGCCAGCCAGAAGCCCTCGGCCCAGAGGAGCACGATCAGCGTCAGGCCGTACCCGATGGCGGCCGGCGCCGCGACGGCGCCGGTCAGCCACCCAACGCTCGCCAGAGCGGCGAGGCCCGCCACGCGGGCCATGATCCCGACGACCCATACACGCAGGGCCCGTTCCCCGCGGCGGATCGTCCTCCACAGCGGCCAGAACGTGGCGGTCTGCAGCGCCCACGCCAGCAGGCATCCAGCCCACACGCCGGGTCCCGCGTCCCAGCGCCAGCTGGCGAGCCCCGACCCGACGAGGGTCAGAAGAAGTCCGACGAGAGCATAGGTGCCGGGCGAGGACGTCAGACGGGCGAAACCGCGGCCCTCATCCACCCCCATCGTCCTCCCGGTGCTCCTCCAGCACCAGGTCCCTGTACATGGAGTAGAATCCCCCGACGAAGCCGATCGTGGCCCCGAGGATCACGAACAGCGGGCTCGTGCCGATCAGGCCGTCCAGGAGGTTTCCCAACCAGGAGAACAGGGCAGTGGCGACGCCGATGGTGAGCCCGTGCCCGCCGTACCGACCCATCTGCCGGAGGGCTTCGGGCGACGACCCGTCCTCGTTCTCCCTACCCGGACCGGCGTCGCGACCCCTGTTCATGCGGACGTGCTCCTCCCGCCAGCGGCTACCAGGCGCAGAGTATCTGCTTGTGAAAATTTACGCAAGCAGCGACACGGACCGGCGCCGCGGGCCTCCTGCGCTTGACTGTCTTCTGCTGTCTGGCCTAGCTTTCGGACACGATGAAGGTCCCTCAACGGGCGCCCCGGAGGCCTTCGGCGCGCTCCACCGTCACGATGTCACGCGGCTGAGCCGCGATCCGACGTGCTCGACACCATCGTCCTCTTCGGCCTCCTCCTCTTCCTCTCGGCGTTCTTCTCCGGATCCGAGATCGCCCTGTTCTCGCTGACCGAAGCCCGCGCCCGGCTGCTGGTCGAGGAGGAGCGCCACGGCGCCCGGGCCCTGCTCCGGCTCAAGAAGGACCCGGAGAGGTTGCTGGTCACGATCCTCGTGGGCAACAACGTGGCCAACGTGGCGGCGGCGTCCGTGGCCACCTACCTGGCCACGCGAGCCCTGGGCTCCGCCGGCGTGGGGGTGGCCACCGGCGTGGTGACGCTCCTGCTCCTCTTCTTCGGTGAGATCACGCCGAAGGGTCTGGCCGCCGCCGAAGCGACGCGGATCTCGCTGTTCTCGGCCCCGATCCTCGCCTTCCTGTCCCGGGCTTTCTTCCCCCTGATCGCCCCGCTGAGCGCGGTGACGCGCGCGGCGATGCCCCGGGACCTCGGGGCCGCCCGGGAGATCACCGAGGGCGAGATTCGGACCATGACCCGCATGGGTCAGGCCTCCGGGGACATCGACGAGCACGAACGCGAGATCATCGAGCGGGCGTTCCTCCTGGACTCGACGCAAGCGTGGGAGGTCATGACGCCGCGAGTGGAGATCTTCGCCTGGCCGGACGAGGCACCGCTGTTCACGATCACCGACGAGCTCCGGACCGTGCCCTACAGCCGGATCCCGGTGTACGGTGACACTCTGGACGACATCACTGGACTCCTCTACGTCCGGGACGCCTACCAGGCGCTCATCGGCGGCCGCGACGACATGCCGCTGGGGGAGCTCGCCCTGGATCCGGTCTTCGTGCCGGGGTCCGTCTCGCTGGTGGAGCTTCTGCAGGATTTCCAGGCCCGACGCGTGCATCTGGGCATCGTGGTGGACGAGTACGGCGGCACCGACGGCCTCGTGACGCTGGAGGACGTACTGGAGGAGCTCGTCGGCGAGATTCACGACGAGATGGACGTCCCCGAGGATCGCATCGTGCGCCGGAGCCGGACCGAGATCATGGTGGACGGCTCAGCGAAGCTGCGCGAGATCAACCACTTCTTCAACACCTCCTTCCCGCTACTGGAGCACCGCTCGCTGAACGGGTACCTCCTGGACGAGCTGGGCCGGGTCCCGCAGCCGACGGAGACCTTCGAGCGGGAGGGTGTGAGGATCGAAGTGCTCGGGGCCACCGACACGCAGGTCACGAGGGCCCGGCTGGAGCGGCTTCCGGGGCGGGGGCGCCCCGGCGGCGTCGGGCCACCGCGCTCACCGGAGAGGTCGGAAAGGGAGGACTGAGGCAGGTCCATGACGGAATCGGAGAGGGAGATCCTGGTCGTCGGCGGCGGCGTGGCGGGTTGCTCCGTGGCCCTGGAGCTCCTGGAACGGGGCGCCGGGGTGACGGTCCTCGATCCGGGAGAGGAGGGACTGTCCACCCGGGCCGCCGCGGGGATGCTCACCGCGCGCTACGAGGCCCCGGAGGACGCGGCCCTTCTTCGCCTGGGCATGCGCAGCCGGGCTCTCCACAGCCGGTTCCTGGACCGTGTCGAGCAGCTCTCCGGCACCGACACGGAGCTTCGTGCCGACGGCATGCTGGTGGCCAACCCCGACCCCGGCGCCGAGGAGGAGGCCCGGGAGATGTTCCGGTGGCAGGCCGGCGTGCTGGGTACGGCGGCATCCGGACCCGAGCCCCGTATCCTCTCGCCGGACGAGGCAGCCTCCCGCCACCCCTGGGCCTCGGGGCGGATGGAATCCTACCTCTGGCTGCCCGGCGAAGCGCAGGTGGACGCGCAGGCGCTGGCCGCCGCCCTGCCGGCCGCGGTGCGCGCCGCCGGCGGGACCGTCCGG
>CAZFDK010000069.1:0-12852 GCA_964518305.1 uncultured Gemmatimonadota bacterium
GGTGGGGCTCGGGATACCGATGTTCTAGCGGACAGCCGCCCGGACGCACGGACGGCCACTTCAGTCACGGTGTTCCCCTCGCGGAAGGAGTCGGGTCGGCGGAACCGGGCAAGGTGTCCGATGCTGCCGACGCGAGCCATCGTGAGGCTTCGACCCGCCAGCACCCGGGCCTGGCGGAGCAAGGGATCTGCGGATCAACTATGAGCAGTCGTCATCAATATTCGATGACGTCTACTCATAATCCCTCATCCGAGCCCTGCCTGCGGAGCCGGATTCTCAGCGCAGTTCTTCCTCGAAGCCACGTGGATCGACAATCCGCGGCTCCTCGACTCGGTCGTTCACCGCGATCAATTCCCGATCGCCCGTGACCATAACCTCGGCCCGGGCCGCGAGGGCAGTGGCCAGCACCCGAGCGTCCGGAGGATCGGCCACGTCGACTCCGGGATCCGATTCGGCCGTCGGAACGACGCGATGCTCCTCGACAGTCGTGAGAGCTTCCCCAACTGCCCTTCCGGGAGGCCCGATCTTCTCCCGACGCACGCGCCGAAGCTCATCGAGCACGATCAGGCCGACGATCAGCTCGTGCCCGGCCAGAACGAGTCGGAACACATCGGCACTGAGTCCTCAGGTGGCGAATGCGCTGACCAGGCCGTTGGTGCCGAGGAAGACCCTCACCTACGAAACCTCGTCGAACACGTCCTCGTCCGTTAGCTAACCTCGGGCCTCGGCGAAGGGGTTCCTGCGTCAGATTCACTTGGCCTCCTGGATCGAGGCGGAATCGAAGACATGCCGCCCCGGCAATACGTAGTCGGTTGTCACATTTTCAGAACGTCGACGCCCAACAGAAGATGGGCGCCAGCCCCGGCCCCTAAATGAGATGCTTGATTATCCGCACTGTCTTTCGCCAAGCAGACTGGACGACATCAACCGTTCAGCAACTTCCATGAGAAGGCCACCCGGTCAAGGCCCTCCTTCTGTTGTGCGCACGGGTAGGAGACGGGTCCCGTCTGCCTCGCTTCCATCCGAAGTCGAGCGCCGAAGCTCGCTTCATTCTGATGTCCGTCCCGAACGGGCGCTGCCATCTTTTCTACGGCCTCGAACGCTCAGCCATCGCACGCAGTCACCCGGACGGGGCGTCGACGGGAATCCATGTTCCTCCCCTGTGTTGTGGACCCGCTGTCAGGCGGCCTCCGTCTCCTCCTGTCGGGCCTGATACAGCGGATCGTACTCCTCCCCGGTGACCCAGAGGCGGTGCAGGAGTACGGCCAGCTTCCGAGCTACGGCCACCGCGGCCCGCTTCCGGCCGCCCTGTCCGCCCTCCTCCTCGAGCTTCTTCCCCCAGCGGCGGAGATCCGAGTCCTCGCCGAAGGGGCCGAGGATGTAGTGGGCCGACTGGACCAGCAGCCGGCGGCACAGGGCGGCGCCCTTCTTGGTGATCCGGCCCCGGCGATCCGTCTCGCCGGAGTCGCTCTGACGCGGGACCAGCCCCAGGTACGGGCGCACCGACCGGCTCCTCCGGAATCGGGTGGGGTCCTCAATCGTGAGCACGAAGGATAGGGCGCACTTCGGACCCACTCCGTGAACCTGCCGGAGCAGCTCCGTCTCCGGATACCGCTCCTCACAGAGAAGCTCGATCTGCTGGTCGAACGCCTCGATTCGGCCGTTCAACTCGTCGATCTGCTCGATGACCGGGATCAGGCCGGGCCGAAGCTCCTCAGGAATGTGTTCGGCGACCTTCCCCGGAAAGGCCATCGTCGAGGAGCTCGGCAGCCGCTCGCCCCAGGACTTCACCGCTCCCCGGACGTGGCTCACGAGCCGCGTCCGGACCCGGACCAGCTGATCCCGTGCCTTGAACAGGGCCCGGTCGGCCTGGACCTGTTCGCTCCGGTGGCTCACCGGCGCCAGCAGCTCGGGGTCCATCCGGCCGACCCGCGCAAGGTACTCGGCGTCCGCCCGGTCCCGCTTGCGGTCGTTCTCGTGGATCAGCCGGAGCTTCCTCGGGTTGGCCACGACCACCTCGTGCCCCTGCTCCCGGAGTAGACGACTGACCCACGGGGAGTGCGCGCCCACCTCGAGGACGATTCGCTCTTCCTCCCCGGCGAACCGTCGGCGGAGCGCCTCTCGGGTCGTTCGAACTTGTCCACGCTCGACGACGGCCCCGGCCCGGTCGATCACGCAGATCTCGGTGTGTCGATCCGCCAAATCGAGGCCGACTGTCCGGGGCGGGACCGACGTGCTATCTTCGCTGTGCACCCTCCTCCGTGGGCTTCGAGCCCGGTTTCACCCTTTGAGGACCTTGCTTCCAAGGTACCTCGCCAAGAGCGGGGGTTGGCCTTCTCACTTCAATCTTTTTGACCCCGGCAACTCTATCCTCATCCTACCATCAACCAGCCGCGTGGCACGGATGACCGCCCGTATCCCGTTGCCAACAGCCCCACGTCCTCAGCCAACGTCGCCTCCCAGCGGGTGGCGACGGCCTCACGCAGCTCCGGACGGCCCTCCGCGTCCCTGAGAAGCTCTAACGCCCTCTCCCGCAGCCGCCGGACCTCGACGGTGGCATCCACGAAGGGAACGGCCAGTACCGTCCGCGTGGCCAGGTAGTAGTTGGCCGCGGCTGAGAGCGGACGCGGGCGCAACTTGAGGTTCCGGTCTCCGATGGTCACGCCGGGACGCTCCGCCTGGGAGATCGCGGTCGACTCGAAGCTGGCCACCGCGCCGCTGACCATGCGCCCCAGCTCCTCGCGCCACGCCCCGGAGAGATCCTCGCGCCTGAGTACCTGGGGCGCCTCTACTAACGCCAGCAGGTAGGCCAGACCCCGGAGGCTTAGGACCACACCGTCGACCTCGATCGTGCGGTCCTCGGAGGCCAGCTCCAGAGCGGCACACCGGAACTCGAGAAACGACTCGGCCGCGGGGCGCGCGATCTCGCGGTAGGCCCATCCGAGTGCCAGGGAGAGTGAGGGGTCGTCGGCGAGGGAGCGATCCTCTTCGCAGTTATCAAGGACCGCGTCCAGGTCGCTCCGCTCCCGGGCTTTCTGGGCCGCCTCACAGCGCTTCTTCACCTTCCGGCGCCGATGCATCTCTCGGAGCTCGCCTGCCAGACGGAGGGCGAATGCGCCGGCCAGGAAGCCGGCGGCTATCTCCGCCGCGTTGAAGGACACGAGGAGAGCCGCATTCCCCCGGGTGGCGTGACCCTCTTCGACAAGAAAGCGCGTCAGCTCTTGTCCTCCGGTCGGCAGTGGAACTCCGGTTGAGGAGAAGGCGTGCTGTCCCAAATGCTGAGTCCAAACGAGCACGCCCTCCAGGCCATGCTCATCGTAGATCCGGGCCGCGGCCTCCAAGTCGTGGCCGTGCTCCAGCCGGTGGGTGATCCCGCCGCCCGCCACATCGCTCCCCCGGACGGTGTCGATCCACCGGTGAAGCTCGGCGTAGTCCTGCCCGAAGAGGCGTTCACTGAGTTCGGGAGTCGGCTGTCCGGCGTGGAATAGGCGATCGGTGCGCTGGATGATTTCGTCCTCGAGACCGATCACGCCGGCCGACGTTAGGGGCAGGAGCGCCTCGTTGCGCCACCGAAGGCTGAGCAGCTCCGGCGCCAACCGGTCCCCTCCGTCCGGGAGGGGCTCAAAGAGGTGGGACTCGTCGAGGATCCCTCCTGGATCCTCCGGCTCCCAGCCGGAGCGGATCCGCTCGCTTGCATCGCGGGCAACGTCACGGGCCGAATCCCTTCACCGGCCGATCCAGCCGGACGAGACGTTACGAACCTCTTCGAGGCGTTCCGCCCCCTTCTCCGCCGCATCGTCGATCGCGGGAAGTGATTCGGACAGCAGGTTACGCATCCGGCCCGCGATGCCGTCGCCGGCATCAGAATCTAAGTCGGGCTCACCGAAATCACGGGCCGACCCTTCATCGCTTTTTGAGTCACGCGGAGAGGAATATCTCCAGACCCGAAGCCAACGAGCCAGGCGCCGGAGGAGGGACCGCCACCAGTTCACGCCAGCACCGCCTCCAGCTCCTCCGGCTCTGCCTCCACGAACTCCTTCCCCTCCTTCCACAGACGGGCATCCGACGGCAGACGAAGATAGACCGCACGGGTGATGCTTAGGCTCCGGTCCGGTGCACTCTCCCACCGGGCCTCCCCCGCCACCTGCGTCAGCTCCGGCTCCACCCGTCCGTCGGAGTCGAACCGAGCGCTCCACCGGTCCAGGTGCTCGGGCGCCGCCAGGAAGTCGCTCTTCCGGCTATTACAGCGCTGGTGAGCCACGACTAGGTTCTCGACGGCGTTGTTCGGGTGGCGCGCCCACGGGACGAAGTGGTCGACCTCGGGCCCTATCCGTCCCGATCCCTTCAGCCGGCTTCGGCAGTAGAAGCAGCGGTCGTCTTGGAGCTCCCGAAGGCCGGGGCGAACGGGATCGAGCGGGACACGCCGCGCGCCGAACAGGAACTGCTCCAGCCGGGACTCCTCGAGCTCGTTCAGCTGCGCCACCATCGCCGCCCACTGCCGGTGGATCAGCGGCCGCAGCAGGCTGTTCAGGAGGACCAGATACTCGCCGACTCCCTGTTTCAGGTGAATTCGGTTGTCGAAGGGCCCTCCGCCGCTTCGCTGGTACTCGGAGACCGCCCCCATTCGCACCGAGCGGTCCCAATTGATCGAGTACAGAAACCCGTCATGGCTCTGACCGAAGTACTGGACCCGGGGCAGCGGCATCTTGATGAGCTTCCACTCGACGAACTGGACAAGGTCCTCGAACCCCTCGGCCGCCGCCTTCCTGGCCCGGGCGAGGGGGACCGACGGATCAGGGGCGTGCTCCCTCCGGAAGCTGACGATCTCCCGGAGGATCGCGGCCTGGGTGTCCGCCGCGCCCCGGTTCTGCGTCAGGACCGTGGGCTCCGGGAAGCTTGGATAGTGGAAGGGGACGCTCTGGGGCCAGTAGATCTCGAGGACCTTCTCGGCCAGCTGCCGGGTGGTGACCATCTCGGGTGCGGCCCCCGTACGGGAGGTGTTCTCCATACACAGGTCGATGAGTCCGAGAAGGACGGCGTACTTATAGGTGGCCGTGAACGTCCCCTCGTCGAGGAGCGAGAGCACCTTTTCGGCGAGGGCTATGGCCCCGTCCTCCCGCCGCCGGATCGGACTACCCATCTCGCTCCTCCCACCAGACGGCACGGTCCGGAATCACGTGCCGGATCCCGCCGCGCGGGTCCTCCACGTCACCCTCGTAACGGGGAATGACGTGAAGGTGAGCGTGGGGCACGGTCTGTCCCCCGGCCTCGCCGACGTTCATCCCCAGGTTGTAGCCGGCGGGTTGGTGCTCGCGCTCCAGGCGGCTCCTCACCTCCGTGACCAGCGACCAGAGGGCACGCTGCTCGTCCGGCTCGAGGGCGAAGTAGTCCGGCTCGTGGCGACGGGATACGATAAGGGTGTGGCCGGGAGTCACGGGATATGCGTCCGGAAAGGCCACCGCGAGATCGCTTTCGGCGGAGCCGATGTCCGCGGCGACCCGTTCGCAGAAGATGCAATCGCGGTCCGCGGTCATTGTACGACCGGGCGAGGGTCCGCCAGTGTCGCCGCCGCGCGCTCGAACTTGCCGAACAGCCGGGTCTTCAATTTGGACCCGGGCCTACGTTCGGAGTCGAGCGGCACGAAATGCCCGTTATACTTCCAGGCCAGCCCCACCTTGCGGTCGACCACTTGCTGCTTGCCTCGACCAATCGACAGCGATCGTTCGGATGTTCAGCTTCCTGCTCTGATCGGGTTTGACAACTCTATTCGACGACCGACTCGACGAGCTCCTTCCAGGTCACCACCAGCGGAAGTCCTTTCGGTCCAGCGGCGCGACTACGGTGGTACTGTTCGATCTGGCCGCCTACCAGTTCCTCCACCGGTTCGTAGCTTTGGCGCGGTCCCACCGGGAGACAGAAGTAGAGCTCCCCTCCGGGACTGGGATATCCTCGCTCGATCATGGCCTGCCGGGCGATCACCCGAGGCTCGCCGGACACTGGCCGTACCCCGGGAAGCTCGGTCCCACGTCCGTAGAGGATGATCCACCGGACGCCGAGCTCGTCCGAGCCCACGTCGACGCTCCCGGTGCGGTCGTCAGCTCGAAGGTTGTAGAGTCCCTCGCGGAGAATCCATCCGTGGTGCTCCGGGCTCTTCACGTAGCCCAAGAGCACCTCCGCGTCCGCGGGAGGTTCTTCAAGGAACGGTGCCGCACGGACCCGCGGACCCGGAGCTCCGGGGATCCGACCGTCAGAATCGGCTTCGTCCCCATTACTCTGCACGACAGATTCGCCGTCGTCACCGTAGCTCGTTTCGATCCAGAACCGCGCCCGCTCGTGCTGGGTGGTCTGGAGCGCTACCTGGTCCAAGACCTCGTCGATGAACCGCCGAACGTCGGTAGCACCCTCGGGACGGTCCCCGTCCGTCGGACGCAGCGGAAAGGCCCCCAGCCCGGGCAGTACCTCGTGGTACTCCGTGTGGGCTGCGGCCTCGCTTCCGGGATAGACAACGTAGGCCCCTGACGAGCGACGAATGGCGTCCCGGTAGGCGTGCATCCTGAGAAGATCGGCGCGCTTCGCACGGGCTTCACCCTCCGCCGCCTCGCCGGGAGCGAACGATTCCTCGTCCAGCTTTGCGCGCCGTTCTTCCTCCTCCACCACCTGTTCCTCGACCCGGGGATCTTCAACCTCACGACCGAGGGCCTCTTCCAGGCGATCCACCCGGTATTTGGCGTCGAAGTGGAGCCACACGTCCTCGTGAAAAAAGGGCTCGTCCTTTCCCGGCGGACAGATGCGGAGCGAGCAGTCGGGGCGCATCCCTCGGGTCCAGCTCTCCTCCCGGTCGGTGGCCGCGCTGAAAGTGCGGTTGAACCACATCTCCACGTCCAAGGTTCGTCCGAGGCGGCGCACCTCGCCGGACAAGATGCGACGCTCTCCCCGCTCGAGCCTCAGATGAAGGCCACCGTCGGAGGGCTCAATGAGATCACGAAGTTCGAAAGGCTCGTCGCAGAGCTCCGATATCTCCCGCGCCAGGGCGTGGAAGACCCAGTACTCATAGAGAGTCGCCACGTCCCGCTGCCCCGCTCCGTAGACGTCCTCGCCGCCGGCCCAGGACAGCTGGGCTGCGGCCTCGAACTGGACGTACGCCCGGAAGACATCGCGGTAGCCCTCCCGCTTTTGCAGCACTTGATTGCTCGCCGGGAACCGCTCCAGGCGGCCCGAGGCGCGGAAGAGCTCCCTGGAGAGGACGGCGTCGAGTCGGTCACGCAGAGCGCGGCACTCCCGGATTCCGCGCTCCACCGGGCCACTCCCCTCCTTCTGCTCCAGCAGATCGTGAATCTGCGTCACGACGTCCCGCCACCGCTCCAGCGCAAAACGGACGAAGCGGTTCGGCACGTTGTCACGCGTTTCCTCGGAACGCTCTACCCGAAAGGTCCGGGGCACAGTCTCCGTGCCGAGCGAAGCCTCAAGCCGCCCGGCCTCGGTCCGGGGGCCGGGGCCCCAAAACTGGCGTCCGACGCCGGAGCCGGCGGGCACGCCTCGGCCGGGTCGCCGCCACTCCTCCGTCGATATCCACGTCCGATAGGGTCGCCGAAGCACTCGCTCGATCGCACCACCGAACACACCAGTTTCCACCAGCGACCGGAGGAACGCGAAGCGCTGGTAGAGGGTCGAGGCCTCTAAGGTCTCGTCGAGACTGAAGCGCTGCCGCGTCGGCGCGAAGCGCTGCATGAGCAGCTCCGCCATGCTCTCAGCCAGGTCGCCGAGCATCCACTGGTAGTGGCGGCGATAACCGAGCTTGCGGGACCGAACCTCGACCCGCGCCTCACCGTTCGTTTCACCCGGTCCCCCGACGCGCAACGCGAGGACACCCGTATGAAGGCCCGGACGGATCCGGCCCCGGTCGCCCCGGTCGGTGTCGCGGGCGAACACCTCACGCGGAGAGAGATCAATCGGTTGCTCCCCGTCTCGCTCCAGTTGCACCTCGTATAGGTACTCCTCGCTCTCCAGGAGCTGGATGCGTGGAACCTCCCCGTCGGGCTCCGAGGAGTCACCGGTGTCGACCAGCGGAGGACGGCGGCCGCTGGCCCGTCGGTCCGGCGGCACCCGAAGATGGAGCGTTCCGACCTGTACGCCATCGCGGTTTCGGAGCGGAAGCTCGGCCGCCCGGCGCCCGTCCGTCACGCTACTCCGTGAAGCTTACGAATTGGTTCGCCCGGAGCCGTCGGGTCATACGCGCCACCTTATCGAAGGAGCGCGGAAGGGCCGCGTGTTCGGTGTCAAGGCCGTCATCGGCCGGGTCGAAGCCGTCGGCCCCGTCGCTTTCATCCGGGGTCGGCTCCAGATCCCAGCAAAACTTCCCTACGGCACGCATCACGGGCTCCAGCCGGCGCCGGGAGCCGTGCAGCCTCGGCAGGATCTTCTGCATCACCTGCACGTCCAGCGCCTCCTCCATGTCCCGACCGCCGGCCTCTTCGTGTAGCGATGCAAAGCGGACGGCCTCGTAGAGCACCCGGTGTCCGAACGAGAAGCCTCCGTCTAGCGTTCGGTGGAGGTCCTTGAGCTCCTCGACGAAAGCCTCCTTTTCCTCCGGAGGGCTCTTGCGGTGCCAATCGTCGTCCCCGGCAATTTCGAGGAAGCCGCGCACCAGCGAGGGATCGCCCGGCTCGCACTGGCCGGGCTTTCGGATATCAGCCTCGAGGTCCTCGGTCTCGACCCGGAACTCCAGCGTGTTTGCCCGGTCCAGCACCTTGGGCGAGAACATGTACGTGGTCTCGTCCACGTTGACCGTGCCTGCGATGAACAGGTTGTCGGGAAACGCGAGCTTCTCCGTCTCGTCCTCGTCCGGCACTTTCCGCCAAGCGCCGTCCTCTTCCCGCCGCAGGTTCGGAAGACAGCCCTCCCCCGACTCCATTCCCGAGATTACGTCGGCGAAGTAGCGCTCCACGTGAGCCAGGTTCATCTCGTCGAGAATCATCAGGTAGGGATGCTCCTCGTCCCGGGCGGCCCGCAGCATGAACTCAAGCGGGGCGGGAACGTGCCAAGCTCTTCGGCCGTCCGCGGCGGGCTCCTGTAGGGCGTCCTCGTAGCCGAAGAGCGCTTCCGGCCCCGACCAGTCGGGACGAACCGGCACGACGCGATACCGGTCCTCGTCATCGCCGCTCAACCAGCGGCCGAATTGGAGGGCGATCTGCGTCTTCCCAGATCCCGAGAGCCCGGTGAGGATGACGAGCTGCTTGGTGGCGAGGCTCACGACGAAGTCCCGGACGAAGGCCTCATGGCGGGGGCCCGCACCGAACCGCAGACCGGCGTCCGCCAGCTCCCGGGAAAACTCCTGGACGACGGCCTCCAGATTCACCTCCGGGACCACCGGTTGTGGTCCTCCGTTCTCAAACTCGGGGAAACGGTCTCGCAACTGAGGGAACCGTCCAACGAGATTCTCAGTGAAATTCTCCGATAGCGGAAAGAGATATCCCTGCTTGACGCCTCCCGTCCGGCTGAACGGGCCGTCCTCCTCGAGCCGCCACTCCTCCGGAATACGGTTCCGCTCGATAGGTTCATCGAGAAAGTCATATTCGACGTCAGCGAAAAACCCTTCGTCCTGCCACGTGTCTGAAGGCAAATTGGAGGGGCGCTGGCTAACTACCGGACTTCCCGTAATCGTGCCGACCGCCCGGAGAGCCCCCTCGGCGTAGTGGAGAATCCGATCCCCGAGGACCAGCCGGGCGACATTCTCGTGGTAGCTGATCCGAGTTCCGTTCTTGTTCTCCGTCGGCGCCCAGACGTATCCGCCCCTGGCTCCCTGCTCAAAGGCCTGTCCCTGGTTGACCCACCACACATTGGGCCGGCCGGCCGCTGACCCCGGGATTGAGATACAGTCTTCCTCCACGAGGTAGAGGAACCGATCCAGCTCAGGGTAATCAGTCGCGCCCACCATCTCGCGAAGTTCCGCGACCGACGACTGAAATTCCTCGATCGTGTCGAAGCTGCGTCCGAACCGACGGAGCCCCGCCTTCGACTTGCTGTTGTAGACGGCGAACTGCTCAGGGTGCAGCAACATCACAAGCCCTGAGGCCGTGCTTGGGCCGAACCCGTCGACTTCGGCGAGGTCCCGGTATTTGTCGAGGGGGGCAGACCCTTCCCGATTTAGAATGTCTAGCGCCCGCCTGAGGCTGTCACGGCGTCGCTCATGGCCGAACTGCGCGCCGAATACCCGTGTCCCCGGTCGCCAATGGTGATTGCCGTGGAGCTCGAGGTTATCCTGCTCGAGTGCCAACTCGATCCTCTCGAGCAAGTCTTCGGACGGGGCCACACCATCCTTGTACTGGTCGGCGAACTCCTCTCCCTCGATCTGTCCGCCCGATCCCAACTGCCAGACCTCGACGTTGAAGGTCTCTGGGTCGAGGTCTCGGTTCCGAAGAAGGTCCCGGATCTCTCCCGCGCGGTAGGCACGGACCCTCACGCGCAGGCTCTCCAGGCGGTCCTGCCGGAAGAGCCGGTACGCCTCTCTGACTCCCCCGTCCTCTGCTTCGTCGGCGCTTCCGTGGTTCTTGAGACGGAGGTCCGAAATGTCATCTAGCACGTCCTCACTCCGGTCGTCGTCCAAGACAGTGAAGCCGCGAGGAACGAATTTTCGCTTGTAGCCGGCTGCCTCGTTGAACTCCTCATAGGGAATCGCACACTCGGCCGGCTCCGTGAGGAAATAGAGCAGCTGCCAGGTCTGACCGTCGTCATCGGTTCCCCAAAGCTCCCGTGCCAAGTCGGCGTTCTCCGCCTTAACCGTGACCCGTCCGTAGGAGCGGAACTGCCCATCCCAGCTGAACAGGGCCACGTCGCCCGGGGAGATCTTTTCCCACTGGGTCCGGCCGCGGCCTCCGGCTCCTGGGGTCAACCCCCATATATAGACTTCCCCCGAGGGATGGTGATCTGTCAGCTCCTGGAGCACCTCTTCCGACAGATATGGCCGCAGTCGGGCGACCGGAACCGGCTCCTCGATAGTCTCCCGGTAGTGATCCCGAGCGGCATCCCCCGCGGCCGGTTGGATGAGCACCTTAGCGGTTTCCGTCTCCGCATCCATTCCCATCAGTCCTCGTCGAGCTCGGTGTACTTCGCCGAACGCCCGCGGGCCTTTTCGACGGGATATCTTTCCCGGTTCTTCTCCAGTTTTCGCCGAACGGCCTCCGCGGGATCGATCCCCATCTCGTGGCAGAACAGGAGAGCATAGATAAGAATATCGGCGACCTCATCGCTCTTCTGCTCCGCATTCGTTGAGCGGCGGGGCTCGGCATCTCCTCCTTCCCAGAGAAACAGCTCCTGGAGCTCGGCCGCCTCGATGGAGAGGGCTGTAGCGAGATTGCGCGGAGTGTGGAACTGCTTCCAGTCTCGTTCGTCACGGAACTTCAGAATACTTTCGGTCAGCTCGGCAATGTCATTCATGGAGGTTCCCACCTGAAAGTCGCGACCAGAGTCGAGCCGGACGCCCCGCGGGCGAGGCCACCGAACACTTTCTTTTGGGGTGAGGCTTCACTGCAGCGGTGCCTCTCATCACTCCGGCACGACTCCCACCACCCGCGCCGGCCCGCCGGATCCACCCCGGATCTTCATCGGCATGACCATCACGTACGCGCCGGAAGCGGGGAGCTCGTCCAGATTGTTGACGTTCTCGAGGCCGACGACGTTGGCCCCGTACAGGATCCGGTGGCTCATGAAGTCCTGTGACTGCCCGTGGTCGATGCTCGGGGTGTCGAGCCCCACCAGGTCCACGTCCCGGTTCTCGGCGAGCCACCGGGCGGCATCAGGATGCAGCCCGGGGAAGTGCAGGTCGTCGGTGGCTTCCTGACCCCGCTCCGCGGTGCCGAGCACCTGCTCCTCGTCGGGCCAGTATTGCTGCCACCCGGAGTTGATGAGCACCACCGCCCCCTCGGGCAGCCGGCCGTGCTCCGCCTCCCACTCCTTCAGGTCCCGGACAGTGACCCGGTAGTCCCGGTTGGCGCGGGCCGAGTCCCGCACGTCGATCACGGCGGCCGGCCCCCGGAGCGCCTCCATCGGGATCTCGTGGGCCCTCCACCCGTCCCGGGCGAAGTGGTAGGGGGCGTCCAGGTGGGTGCCGCCGTGCTCGGCGGCCGAGAAGTCGTGGGCGGCGTACCAGTAGCCCGCCTCCGTGGAGTCGGCCATTACGGTGTCCAGCTCGAACTGCCGGGCGGTGGGCCAGTAGACGTTCCGCTCGTCCAGGGTGTGGGTCAGGTCCACCCACCGGACGCCCTCCCCGGCGAAGAGGGCCTCCGCCGCGGCCCGGACGTCGGCTCCGGAGCTCTGTGCTGCCTGCTCCTGGCTCTCCGCGCCGCAGCCCCAGACCCCGACCGCCAGCGCGGCCAGCGCCGCGATCCCCCCGACGAGTCGTCCGAGCGGTCTCATGGCTCACCCCTCCGTCCGCGGCGGCTCCCCGTGTACGTGACCCCAACGTCAGGCTCGAGAAGAGGCCGAACAAGCCCGCCGTGTGCAGTCCCCCCGGGCCCCCCGGACGCGGCACCGCCCGGGCCGGGAGGACCGTGCGCCTGAAGGTGGGGGGAGCCTACTGCCGCCGGGGACCCGTCCCCTCGAGGACCCGCTGTATGAGGTGAGGTGGGCCGACGGGACACCCGGACGTGACATTCAGGTAGTATCGTTGACGCTCCGACGTCCCCGACGTCCCAACAGACGGTTGACTCAAGCCCTCGGAAACCAGAATGAGATCTTCCCTGGTGAATCCGGCCTCCGTCCTCACGGTGCTTCCCGTCTTCCTCGCCTGCGCCAGCGCCGGCGGGCAGGAAGCTGCGAGCTATCCGGAGCCCCGGCTGTCCCCGCCCCGGAGATCGT
>CAZFDK010000069.1:12862-13905 GCA_964518305.1 uncultured Gemmatimonadota bacterium
GCCACGGCGGCGCGCCCTCCGCCGGTTCGGGCCGCGAACCGTCGCCCGGACCTCCGGCCTCGGCCCACACGTGCAGGCCGCGGCCGTCGCTCGCGGCGTGGAGGACGATCACCGGCCGCTCCCCCCGATCAGCCGCCGGGGGGCGGTCCCCCGGCCGGCCCGCGGCGTCCCTCCCCCGTCGTCTCCCCCTCCTCCTCGCCCCTCCGGTAGAAGCGGGTGGTGGGGTAGGCGAAGTCCAGCTCCGGCTCCCGCTCCACGGCCTCGATCATGGCCCGGGTGATCCGGTCCCGGTCGCCGCGGCGGCTCCGGACGTGGGTCAGGTGGCGCAGGGTGAGCTGCACGCCGGACTCCTCGGCCGTCACGTACACGATCGGCGTCCGCGGGCCGGTGCGGAACGCGTACCGGCGCTCCAGCTCGTGGAAGGCGTGCTCCACGGCCCGCTCGTCGGTATCGGCCTCCTCGCGGCCGATCTCCTCCAGCAGCTCGGTGGCCCGCCGCCAGTCGCTCTCGTAGGTGAGCAGAAAGCGGATCTCCTGCCAGGTGTAGGGCGCATAGCTCGGGCTGAAGAAGCTGCTCTCGTTCAGGAAGCGGGAGTTCGGCACCGTGGCCAGCCGGCCGCTGGACTGGCGGCCGTGGACCAGGTTCCCCACCTCGAGGAGGGTGGTCTTGAGGAGGCCGATGTCGATCACCTCGCCCTCGACGCCGTCCACCTCGGTGCGCGTGCCGGGCCCGAAGCCCGAGCGGGTGGCCAGGAACACCCAGCCGGCCAGGCTCTTGCCCAGGTCCTGGAGGGCGATGGCCAGGCCGGCCCCCACCAGGCCCACGATGGTGGCGAGCTGGCCCACCTGCCCCACCAGCAGGGAGAGCCCGACCAGCACCACCAGCAGGCCGCCCGTGTACCGGGCCCCCTTCCGGAGGGCGTGGCGGCGGTTCACGTCCTCCACCTCGCTGTCGATCCACCGGCGGGTCAGGCGGACGAGGGCCACGACCACGGCGGCCAGGGCGAGCCAGCCCAGCAGGCCGCCCCATCCCACCGACAGCGC
>CAZFDK010000070.1:0-4456 GCA_964518305.1 uncultured Gemmatimonadota bacterium
GCCAGGAGGCCCTCAAGGAAGGCGACCACGACGACATCCAGGCCGCGACCCAGGAGATCCAGCAGGCCGTGCAGTCGGCCTCCCAGGACATGTACGCCCAGCAGCAGGCCGGCGCCGGCGGCGCTGCGGGCGGTCCCGGGGGCCCCGGTGGCCCGGGCGCTGCCGGTGGTCCCGGAGGCCCCGGTGCCGGCTTCCAGGGCGGCCCGGGCGGCGGACAGCCCGGTGGTGCCGGTGCCGGCCCGGGGAGCGGCGACGGCTCCCCCGAGGCCGAGGAGGACGAGGACGTCGTCGACGCCGACTACGAGATTGTCGACGAGGAGAACGACTGATTCCGGCGCCGCGGCGGGTCACGAGCAGGCCCGCGCCGCGGACGGGCGTGCGACGGGCCGACAGGACGCCCAGAGCCGAGTTTGATCGAGGGCGGCGCCCCCGCGGCGCCGCCCTCGGTTTGTTGTGGCTTCCGAGTGGCTTCCGACGGCGGGGACCGCCGAACCGCGACCGGCGTACTAGCCATGTCCGTGAGACGGGATCTCGACCTACCGTTCGACGCTGGAGCCGCGACCGCCCGGTATCCGGACAACTCTCGGGACGTGCCGTTCGTCCAACCACGTTCGCGGAAACATCGAACCGGTCGCAGAGACCACTTACAGGCAGGATCACAGGATACAGAGCATGAAGATCAAAGACGCCCTCAGGGCAAAGCTGAACGTCCTCATCGTCACGACCGTCGCCTTCGCCGCCGGACTGGGCGTGGCGGCGCAGCTGGACCTGACGGCGCCGACCTTCGCCTCCGGGGGCGCCACCGTCCAGCAGAGTCAGGACGGAAGCGTCCAGCTGGGCGCCGACTCCACCGTCCGGACGAACACCGCCCGAGCGCTCTCCGAGGACTTCGCCCGGGTGGCCGAGCAGGTAACGCCGGCCGTGGTCACGGTCCGGGTGGAGAAGCAGGTGCAGCAGCGGCAGATGCAGCGCCAGTTCCCCTTCCCCTTCAACCCCTTCGGCCAGCAGCCCGAGGGCGAGCAGGAACCGCCGACCCGGCCGGGCACGGGCTCCGGGTTCATCATCCGCTCCAATGGTTACATCATCACCAACAACCACGTGGTGCAGGACGCCGAGGAGATGACGATCCAGCTGGCCGATCGGCGGCGGTTCCGCGACGTCGAGCTGGTGGGCCGGGATCCGACCACGGACGTGGCCCTGCTGAAGGTGGACGGCGAGGACCTGCCGGCCGTCTCCCTGGGCTCCAGCGACAACACGGCGGTGGGCGAGTGGGTGCTGGCCGTCGGGAACCCGGGCTTCAGCGGCGGACAGCAGGAGACACTGCCCACCACCGTCACCGCCGGCATCGTCAGCGGCAAGGGCCGGAACCTCGGCGTGCTGGACCGGCAGTTCCGCGACCAGACCGTCAGCCCCGCCATCGAGGACTTCGTCCAGACCGACGCCGCCATCAACCCCGGCAACTCCGGCGGACCTCTGGTCGACATGGCCGGCCGCGTGATCGGGGTGAACACCGCCATCGCCAGCGAAACCGGCTACTACATGGGCTACGGGTTCGCGGTCCCCATCGAGCTGGTGGAGGAGGTCGTCCAGGACCTGCTCCAGCACGGCGAGGTGCGCCGGGCCGCGCTGGGCGTCACCGTCCAGGCCGTGGAGCCCGAGGACGCCGAGTACTACGACCTCGACCGGGTGGCGGGGGCCATGGTCACCGGCTTCAGCGAGCTCCAGGGCGGCGCCGAGAGCCCGGCCCGTGAGGCGGGCATCCAGAGCGGTGACGTCATCGTCTCCGTCGAGGGACGCCGCCTGCGCTCGGTGAGCGACCTCCAGCGGCGCATCCGGGGCTACGATCCGGGCGAGTCGGTGCGGGTGACCGTCGTGCGCCGCTCCACGAGGGAGCGTGACACCGTCGAGGTCACCCTGGGCCGGATGGGCACGCCCGGCGAGACGCAGCAACGGCAGAGACAGCAGCAGGCCGAAGGCGGCCCCCTGGGCATCGATGTCCGGAACCTCGCCCCTCAGATCCGGGCCCGGCTCGAGGTGCCGGAGGAGATCACGGGCGTCGTGATCACGAGCGTCGCCCGCGGCAGCCCGGCGGACGAGGCGGGGCTGAGCACCCGGTACGTCGTCGCCGACGTCAACGGCCAGCCCATCGAGAGCGTCGAGGACTACCGCGAGGTCATCTCGCGGCTCGAGCCCGGCACGGTAGCCAACCTGAGAGTGTACGTTCCACAGGCCGGCGTGGAGCAGTACGTCAGCGTCCGCATTCCCGGCAGCTGACGGGTGCATCCCTGCGCGGCCTGCCGATAGATTCGTCCGCCCCGGCCACCGGGCGCGGCGGAGTCGTACTCGGGCCCACAGCGGCCGGTGCGGCGACGCCGCGTGGTGCGAAAGTGGCGGAACTGGTAGACGCGCCAGCCTTAGGAGCTGGTGGCCGAGAGGCCGTGGGGGTTCGAGTCCCCCCTTTCGCACTCACGTTCGACTTCAGGCGCAGTTGATCCGATGAGCACAGACTCAACCACAGCGGAGAAGGGCCTCGACATCACGGTGGAGGAGCCCGGCGCCTGGAAGCGCCGGCTCACGGTGATCGTCCCCGAAGACCGGGTCCAGGAGGAGCGGAGCCGGGTCCGCTCCCAGCTCGCGAAGCGGCTCGACATCGACGGTTTCCGGCAGGGTAAGGTCCCGCCGCAGATCGTCGAGCAACGCTTCGGGCCGACCATCGACGACCAGACGGTGCAGTCCCTGGTCTCCGATACCCTTCGCGAGGCGTTCCGCCGGGAGGGAATCGAGCCCATCGGTGACCCGGAGATCAGCGACATCGGCTTCCTGGCCGACGACCGGCTCCGGTACGAGGTCGCGATAGAGATCATGCCGCGAATCGAGCTGGGGCGGGTCGGGGACTTCCGGGTGGAGCAACCCGAGGTGGAGGTGGACCCGGACGAGGTCGACCAGGTCCTGGAGCGACTGCGCGAGGACGAGGCCACCTGGCGGCCCGCCGACAGGGAGCCCGGGGACGGCGACCTCGTGACCGTGCGGATCCGCCCCGACGATCGCGATGAGGAGCTGTCCGCCGACGACGAGTACCAGTTCGAGATGGGCGACGGCAACGCCCTGCCGGACATCGAGGAGGCCATCTCCACTCTCGAGCCGGGCGAGCGCGGGACCTTCGACGTTCACTTCCCGGAGGCCCTCCGGGAGGAGGGACAGGCCGAGGACCGCGAGCTGGAGATCGAACTACGGGACGTGAAGGAGGCCGAGCTCCCCCGGCTGGACGACGAGTTCGCGTCCCGTGTCGGGGAGTTCGACTCCCTGGAGGAGCTTCGGGAGGCCGTCCGCGAGGACGTGGAGGCGCACCATCGGGACGAGGCGGAGAACGAGGTCCGGGAGCGCCTCATGGACCACGTCATCGAGGCCAACCCGTTCGAGGTGCCGGAGTCCATGGTGGAGGACTACATGGACCGCATGCTCGACGCGCCCGAGGACGTGGATCCGGAGGAGCTCGAGCAGGCCCGGCAGCAGGTCCGACCCCGGGCCGAGCGTCAGATCAAGCGCCATCTCATTTTGGACCGCCTCACCGAGCGGGAGGAGCTGGAGGCCACCGAGGACGAGGTGGACGAGCGGATCCGTGAGATCGCCGACGCCGAGGGGATGGAGCCCGGCGCGGTCCGGCGGCAGCTGGCTCGCGACGACCGGATGGAGTCCCTCCGACGGCAGATCTCGGCGGAAAAAGCCTTCGACTACCTGAAGGAGCAATCCTCCATCGAATGAGCGGAGGAACCGGGGGAGATCCCCGTCAGTCGCGCCGCTGGCGCGGCGACTTTAACTTGAGCCTTTCGGGAAACGAGACTTCGAGGTGGCTCCACGGGCCAGCAACTGTGTAATCAGGGGCCGGACGTAGACGAATCGCGCAATACACCCAGGAAGAGCATGACGACTTACGCACCATACGTCATCGAACGTTCGAGCCGTGGAGAGCGGTCGTACGACATCTTCTCCCGGCTTCTGATGGACCGCATCGTCTTCCTCGGCTCGCCGATCAACGACGACGTGGCCAACATCATCATCGCCCAGCTCCTCTTCCTGGAGGCGGACAACCCGGAGAAGGACATCAACCTGTACATCAACTGTCCGGGCGGAAGCGTGTACTCCGGGCTGGCCATCTATGACACGATCCAGTTCTTGAGCGCCCCCGTCTCCACGATCTGCATGGGGATGGCGGCTTCCATGGGAGCGTTTCTCCTGGCGGCCGGCACCGAGGGCAAGCGGTCGGCGCTCCCGAACTCCCGGATCATGATCCATCAGCCCAGCGGCGGCTCCCAGGGTACGGCCGCGGACATCGAGATCCAGGCGAAGGAGATCCTCTACGCCCGGGAGCGGCTGAACAACATCCTGGCCGAGCAGACGGGCCAGCCGGTGGAGAAGATCGCCGAGGACGTGGACCGGGATCGGTTCATGTCGCCGG
>CAZFDK010000070.1:4466-13362 GCA_964518305.1 uncultured Gemmatimonadota bacterium
CGATTACGAGCTGGGGGTCCGGATCGTGCCGGTCGGATTGAATTTCGAGAACCGGGATCGGTTCATGTCGCCGGAGGAGGCCAGGGACTACGGCCTCATCGACCGTATCATCGAGAAGAAGGGCGAGGTCGTGGACGGCGAGCCCCGGGCTGCGAGCTGACGCTCCGGCCCGCCCGGTCCGCCGGACCGGTTCGCGACGGATCCGCGACCTGGCGCCCGCGACGATCGACCCAGGCTCGACCTCGTTAGGAGGGGGAGGCCATGTCGAACGACAAGAACCTCCGCTGTTCGTTCTGCGGAAAGTCCAAGGACAGCGTCCGGAAGTTCATCTCCGGCCCGAACGTCTACATCTGCAACGAGTGCATCGCGCTCTGCAACGAGATCCTCGCCGAGGAGGAGGAGCGCGAGGCCGAGACCCGGGTGTCGGAAGTCCCCACCCCGACGGAGATCAAGAACGAGCTGGACGAGTACGTGGTCGGTCAGGAGGCCGCCAAGAAGACCCTCTCGGTGGCTGTCTACAACCACTACAAGCGGATCAACAATCAGAGCATGGTGGACGGTGTGGAGCTCGAGAAGTCCAACGTGCTCCTCCTGGGTCCCACCGGAGTCGGGAAAACGCTCCTGGCGCAGACCCTGGCCCGGATGCTCCAGGTCCCGTTCACCATCGCCGACGCCACCACCCTCACCGAGGCCGGCTACGTGGGTGAAGACGTCGAGAACATCCTCGTGCGCCTGCTGCAGGCCGGTGACTACAACGTCGCCGAGTGCGAGCGGGGGATCATCTACGTGGACGAGCTGGACAAGGTGGCGCGGAAGAGCGAGAACCCGTCCATCACCCGCGACGTGTCGGGCGAGGGCGTACAGCAGGCCCTGCTGAAGATTTTGGAGGGGACCGTGGCCTCCGTGCCGCCCCAGGGCGGCCGTAAGCACCCCCAGCAGGAGTACATCGAGATCGACACCAGCAACATCCTCTTCATCTGCGGCGGTGCCTTCGACGGCCTCGACGACATCGTCGAGCGCCGCATGGGGAAGCGCCAGATCGGCTTCGAGAACAGCGAGGAGGACGGCGACCGGCTGGAGGCGTACGACGACGAGAGCAACCCGCTTTCCCAGGCCGAGCCGGATGACCTGCTGCAGTACGGACTGATCCCGGAGCTCGTGGGTCGGCTCCCGGTGCTGTGTGCCCTGCATGACCTGGACGAGGACGCCATGGTCCAGATCCTCCAGGAGCCGAAGAACGCCCTGACCAAGCAGTACGAGAAGATGTTCGAATTGGAGGGCGTGGGCCTCACCTTCGACCCGGAGGCCCTGCACGCGGCGGCGCGGAGGGCCATCGACAAGGGCACCGGCGCCCGCGGCCTGCGAGCCGTCCTCGAGCAGGTGATGCTGGAGGTGATGTTCCACCTCCCGGACCGGGACGACGTGCGCGAGGTCGTCATCACCCAGGAGACCGTGGAGGACGGCGCCGATCCGCTGCTGATCCTGGAGCCCGAAGCCCGGCGCAAGGAGGCGTAGGGCGGGACGCCCGCGGCGCCTGCCGTGAAGATCCGCTCCGTGGAGTACGCCGGCGAGATCGCTGAGCCCGGCGGCTCGCCGCCCCTCCCCCTCCCCCAGGTTGCCTTCGCGGGCCGATCCAACGTCGGAAAGTCCAGCCTCATCAACTGCCTCGTGGGCCGTGACCGCCTGGCCCGGGTGGCCAAGCGCCCCGGCAAGACGCGGATGATCCACTTCTACCGCGTCAACGATCGCTTCCTGCTGGCCGACCTGCCCGGGTACGGCTACGCCGAGGTGCCGGACGAGGTGCAGCGCACCTGGGCGCCCCTCATCGAGGGATACCTCACCTCCACCGACGAACTCCTGGGCGTGGTACAGCTCGTGGACGCGCGTCACCCGCCCAGCGACGACGACCGGCGGATGTTCCGCTATCTCGCCGGGCTGGGGCTCCCGACGCTCTTCGTTCTCACCAAGATCGACAAGCTGAACCGGTCGGAGCGGAAGGGCGCACAGGAGCGCGCACGGGAGGAGATCGGAGTCGGGGAGGAGCAGCTTCTCGTCACCTCGGCGGAGACAGGCGAGGGTCGGAATGAGCTGCTGGCGGCGCTGGACGGTCTCTTGGCGCAGGCGGACGCCGGGGACGGCGGCGGGACAAGGCAGAGCCGGGGGACGGTAACGCCCTGACCGCGGGTCCTGCAGTCCCGGTCGTGGCGCGCTCTCTCGGAGCGGCACCGCTTCCCGGCAGCACCCGGGCTACAGGTCGATATCGTACTCCCGGAGCTTCCGGTAGAGCGTCCGCTCGCCGATGTCCAGCGCCTCGGCCGCCTTGCGGCGGTTTCCGTCGACGTCCTCGAGCGTCGCCACGATGGCTTCCCGCTCGAGCTCGGACATGGACATGCCGGGCTCGAACTCGATACGGGAACGCTCTCCACCGTCGCCCGCCTCTCGGGCCTCGGCCTCGACGGCCGCCCGCTCGCGCTCGCCCTCGACGAACTCCTCCAGGGTCGAGACCTCGATCTCCGTGCCGCCACGGTCGGGCCCCTCCCCCTCGACCAGCTCGGGGTGACGCCGCCGATACTCCTGGAATTCCTGCCGCAGGTCCTCGACGTCCATCTTGAGGTCCATCAGGGTGCGGAAGACGAATTCCAGCTCCGGCGCCTGCACGTCGCCTCCACCGGCGGAACGCATCTCCTCCACCACCTCGGGAACGGTGGCCTCCTCGCGCCGTGCCGGGAGCATCGCCCCGCCGGCCCCCGATCGGATCTCCGACGGGATGTCCTCGGGGCGGATCACCGAGCCGGGCGCCAGAACCACCATGGACTCCACCAGATTCCGGAGCTCCCGCACGTTTCCGGGCCACGCGTAGTCCATGAGGATCTTCATGGCCTCCGGGGAGATGCCCTTGAACTCCCGGTCGTGGGATTCGCTGAACTCCCGCACGAAGCGCCGCACCAGAAGGGGAATGTCATCGGCCCGCTCCCGGAGGGGCGGGAGGTCCAGGTGCAGGACGTTCAGCCGGTAGTAAAGGTCACGGCGGAAGCTGCCGCGCTGCACCGACGAGCGCAGCTCCTGGTTGGTGGCCGCGATGACCCGGACGTCCACCTCGATCTCCTCGTCGCCGCCCACGCGCATGAAGCTCCGGTTCTCCAGCACCCGGAGCAGTCGGGTCTGCAGGGACGGGGGCATCTCGCCGATCTCGTCCAGGAGGATGGTGCCCTGGTCGGCCAGCTCGAACATGCCCTTGCGGCGGGAGGTCGCGCCGGTGAACGCCCCCTTCTCGTGTCCGAAGAGCTCCGACTCCAGCAGGGACTCGGGCAATGCCGCGCAGTTCACGGCGATGAAGGGGTCGCCCCGGCGCGGGCTCACGCGGTGAATGGCCCGCGCCACCAGCTCCTTGCCGGTCCCGCTCTCGCCCGTGAGGAGGACCGTGGAGTCCACCGGGGCGATGAGATGGATTTTCTCCAGGATCTCCCGAATCGGCTCGGTCCGGCCGACGATGTCCATCTCCAGCTGCAGCTCGAAGCGCTCCAGCTGCTGCTCCAGGACCATGACCACGTCGTCCGGCGTCGGCGGGAGCCGCAGGACCTCGTCCAGGCCGTGCGCCTGCTCCAGGGACTCCAGCCCCTCGGCGGAGTCGGTCTCCGCGAGCCCGATCACCGGGGGGCGCGGAATGCGCGTGCCGAAGAAGTCGATCAGCTTCCCGGCCTCGTCCCGCGCGAGGTCACCGGTGACGATCAGGGCGATCTCGTCCTCGTCCGCGCGAAGCCGGTTCTCCACCTCGTCGGCCGTCTCGATCATCTCGATCTCATGGCCGGCGTCCCGCACGGCGTCCCGAACCTCGACGGCGGACTCCAGGTCGTGGGTGTCTATGAAGACTCGTGCCACGTTCTCAGATCCAGGTCGTTCGGTGTTCGCTGCTTCCGGTGCTCGTGGCGACCGGGGCGCAGAGGTGCCGCGGGCCGCCGTCCCGTGATCGCGATCAGCGCTTCAGGGATCCCGCCTCGTAGAACGGCATCTCCACGATCTCCCCCGGGATCTCCTCGTCCCGGATGCGGACCTCCATCGCATCTCCGGAGCCCGCCTCGGCCGGGAGGTACGCCGTGCCGATCCCATACCCCAGGGACGGGCTCACTGTCCCGCTCCGGACCTCGCCGATCTCCTCGTCCGCGTAGAGCACGGGGTACCCTTCGCGGGGAAAACCGCGCTCGGTGAGGCGGAATCCGTGGAGACGGCGGGCGACGCCGTCGCTCTGCTGGCGGGCCAGGGCCTCCCGCCCCACGAAATCGCCCTTGTCCAGCTTCACGAGCCAGCCGAGGCGGGCCTCCAGCGGCGTGGTGTTCTCGTCGATCTCGTGTCCGTACAGCGCGTAGCCCATCTCCAGCCGCAGGGTGTCCCGGGCCCCGAGGCCAGCCGGTGTGGGCCGGGGACCCTCGTCGGACTCCAGCAGGGCGCGCCACACGTCCGGCGCCCGTTCGCCGGCCACGTACAGCTCGAATCCGTCCTCGCCGGTGTAGCCCGTCCGGCTCACCACTGCCTCGACCCCGGCGGCATGCCCATCGGCGTGGCGGTAGAAGCCGATGGAGCCCGGGTCGACATCCACCAGGGGGCTGAGTGCCGGCTCCGCGTCGGGACCCTGGACCGCGATCAGCGCCACGTCCTCGCTCTCGTTCTCCAGGTCCGCGTCGAACTCCTCGGCATACGCCACCAGGTGCACCCAGTCCTTCTCGATGTTGGCAGCGTTCACCACCATCCGGCAGTCGTTCTCCCCCATCCGATATACCACCAGATCGTCCACGATACCCCCGTCGTCGTAGCACATCGCCGTGTACTGGGCCTGGCCCACGTCGAGGGAGGCCGGGTCATTGGTGGTGACATGGGAGACGAGTGCCACGGCCTCCGGCCCCCGGACGCGTATCTCCCCCATGTGGGACAGATCGAAGAGGCCCACGGACGAGCGCACCGCCCGGTGCTCGGCCCGGATCCCGTCCTGGTACTGGACGGGCATCGCGTAGCCCCCGAACGGCACCATCTTCGCGTTCAGGCGGACGTGCTCGTCGTAGAGCGGGGTCCTCTCGAGCTCGGTCTCGGTCTCCCCGGTCATCGGTGTTCCCTTCTCCCTGTGGACAGTGCCCGTGGACGCTGCGATGGACGGAAACGAGCTGAGACAGTACGAGTCGGCGGTGCGCCTGTCGGCACGTGGCATTGCCCTCCCGGACGGCGGCGCGCCGGGTCGGAGCGTCGGTCGCGTCGGCGTCGGCTCGGGGTGCTCAGCCCATGAGCTCGGCCAGGAGGGCCTTCTGGACGTGGAGCCTGTTCTCCGCTTCGTCCCAGACCCGGGAGGCAGGGCCGTCGATGACCTCTGCCGTCACCTCCTCGCCCCGGTGAGCCGGCAGGCAGTGCAGGAATATGGCGTCCTCCGCGGCAGCCCGCATCACGTCGCCGTCCACCCGGAAGCCCTCGAAGGCTCGCCGCCGCTCCTGGACCTCGCTCTCGTCTCCCATGGATGCCCAGACGTCGGTGGTCACCACGTTCACCCCCGAGGCCGCCTCCTCCGGATCACGCACCACCTCGGCGACGGTATCGTCACGCGCGGCCTCCAGGATCTCCTCATCGGGCTCGTAGCCCCGGGGACAGGCGAGGCGGAGGCGGAAGCCGAACCGTGCCGCGGCGTTGAGCCAGGAGTGGGCCATGTTGTTTCCGTCGCCGACCCACGCCACCGAGACGCCGGACAGGTCGGCACCCAGGTTCTCCCGGACCGTCATGAGGTCCGCCAGGACCTGGCAGGGATGGAATCGATCCGTGAGCCCGTTGATCACCGGAACGGAACCGTACGTGGCCAGCTCCTCCAGGTCCGACTGCTCGAAGGTGCGGATCATGATCCCGTGCACGTACCGGGACAGGGCCCGGGCCGTGTCGGAGATGGGCTCACCGCGCCCGAGCTGGATGTCCTGCTTCGACAGGAAGAGGGGGGCGGCGCCGAGCTCCGAGGCCCCGACCTCGAAGGAGACTCGCGTGCGTGTGGAGCTCTTCGCGAAGATCATCCCCAGGGACTGGCCCGCCAGCGGCTTCTCTCCACCTGACCGGCTCCTCTGGCGCTTGAGCTCCATGCCGCCCTCGATCATCTCCTCCAGCCGCTCGCGGCTCCAATCGGCGAGGGTGAGGAAGTGCTCCTGGCGGTCCAGCTCGGGCAATGTGGACTCCTTCTCTGCTGCTCTCGGTGTTCGGTTCGCGCGCGTCGGTTGTGCCGATCTCTCCGGATCACCGTCGGACGGGACTCTACACCCCGATCCCCTGGGTGCCGAGCCACGCCCCGACGGTGAGGACGAGGAGGAGAGCACCGGCGAGGAGCGCCACGCGCCGACGCCCGCGCCGGGCATACGCCACTCCGGCGAGAATCGTCACCACGAACGGGGCTCCGAGCAACACCGCCGAGCCGGCTCCGTCGAGCAGCTCCCGGCCCGCCGGCCAGGCCAGGGCCAGCAGGAAGACCGCGGCCGCCCCCCGTGTCGCGAACCGCAGCGTGACGCCGAGCCAGCCCGGCGGACGCCGACCCTCCGGCAGCCACCGGATCCCGCCGTCGCCCGTGTCACCCGTGCCTCTCATCCCGCCACCCCCGTCCAGCCACGCCACGCCATCTGCGAGGCCACGTAGAGGAGCAGTAGCACGAAGAGTCCCCGGAGCCACCGCTCCGACAGGTGGCGGCTGAGCCGTGCCCCTGCGGTCCCGCCGGCGAGCACGCCCAGGGCTACCGGGCCGGCGAAGCCCAGCGAGAGGTCGCCCCGGGCCCAGTAGACCCACCCGCTGGATGCCGCGGTCATCCCGATCATGAAGGTGCTGGTGGCGGTAGCCACCGGCAGCCGAACCCCCATGAGGGCATGCATGACGGGCACCTTGGCGAATCCGCCCCCGATGCCCAGGAGGCCCGAGGCCACGCCGGCTCCGGTCATTCCGGCCATCCCCCAACCGCGGTTGGCCCGGCGCGTCGACGGAGATCCGGCGCGAGGCCCATGGCCCGACTGACCCTCCTCCCGTCCTCCGGACGCTCCCGGATCGACGACCGGACGGAGCATGCCGTAGGCGGCGTAGAGCACTGCCAGGGTGAAGGCCAGGTAGAGCCAGCCCTCCGGCACGAAAGGGGCGGCCAGGCCAGCGCCGACCGCGCCGATGGCGGTGGCCACCTCCAGCTCCAGGGCCAGCGGGACGTCCACGCGCCCCTGTCGCAGGTAGCTACCGGCCGAGGAGGCGGAGGTGGCCGCCACGGCCACCAGGCTCACAGCCACGGCGTACCGGACCGGGAGCCCGTAGAGAAGCGTCAGCACGGGCACCACCACGACGCCCCCTCCCACGCCGAGGACGCTTCCGGCCAGACCCGCCGCCGCGCCGGTGCCGACCAGCCCCAGCGTGGCGACCAGGCCGGGGTCGGGGACGGGAGTCAGAGGATGTAGCGGCGCAGGTCCCGGTCCTCGACGATCTCGGACAGCCGCTCGCGGACGGTGTCGGCGTCGACGGTGATGACCTCGCCGCTCCCCTCCTCCGGCAGCCCGAACATCACGGGGTCCAGCAGGGTGCTCATGACCGTCTGGAGCCGGCGGGCACCGATGTTCTCGGTAGTCTGGTTCACCTCGGCGGCGATGCGGGCGATCTCACGAATCGCGCTGTCCTCGAATTCCAGATCCGCGTTCTCGGTCCGCACCAGCTCACGGTACTGGTCCAGGAGGGCGTTGCGCGGCTCCTGGAGAATCCGCACGAACTCCTCTTCGCCGAGGCTGTCCAGCTCCACCCGGATTGGGAACCGACCCTGCAGCTCGGGGATGAGATCCGACGGATCGGACACGTGGAAGGCGCCGGCGGCGATGAAGAGCACGTGCTCCGTGTTCACCATGCCGTGCTTGGTCTGAACGGTGGAGCCCTCCACGATGGGCAGCATGTCGCGCTGCACCCCCTCCCGCGATACGTCGGGCCCGCCGCCGGAGCCGCTGCTGCCCTTTTCCTGGACGACCTTGTCGATCTCGTCCAGGAAGATGATGCCCATCCTCTGTGCGCGCTCCAGGGCCTCCTCCTTGACCTTGCTCTCGTCGATGAGGCCCTCGAGCTCCTGGGACATCAGGATCTCCCGGGCCTCGGAGACCGACATCTCGCGCCGCTTCGTCGTCTGGGGCATCATCTGGTCGAGCATGTCGCCCATGCTCGACTCCAGCCCCTCCATTCCGGGAGCGGCGAAGTTGAGATCCGGCGCGGAGGACTCGGTGACCTCGACCTCCACGGTGCGGTCCTCGAGCTTCCCGGCGCGGAGCAGGCTGCGGATCTTCTCGCGCGTTCTCGTGCGCTGACTCTTCGGCTCCTCGTCGGTCGACTCCTCCTCCGACCCGCCGGGTTCCTCTTCGGTGGCCTCGCCGGCGGAGGAGACCACGAAGCGCCGTCCGGCTACGCCTCCGTCGCCCGGCCCCCGACCGCCCCCTCCCCCGGAACCGGATCCGGGGGTGCCGGCGCCGGCACCGTCCTCCTCCACCGGCGGCAGGAGCAGGTCCAGCAGACGCTCCTCCACGCGCTCCTCGGCCCGCTCGCGGCAGGCCTCCTCGTGCTCCTCGCGGACCATGTTGATGGCCACGTCCACCAGGTCCCGGACCATGGACTCCACGTCCCGGCCCATGTAGCCGACCTCGGTGAACTTCGAGGCCTCCACCTTGACGAAGGGGGCCCCGGCCAGCCGCGCCAGCCGCCGGGCAATCTCGGTCTTCCCCACCCCGGTGGGGCCGATCATGACGATGTTGTTCGGAAGGATCTCCTCCCGCAGCTCGTCGGGCACGTTCTGGCGCCGCCACCGGTTGCGGAGGGCGATGGACACCGCCCGCTTCGCGTCGTCCTGGCCGATGACGTACTCGTCCAGCGCCTCGACGATCTG
>CAZFDK010000071.1:0-12872 GCA_964518305.1 uncultured Gemmatimonadota bacterium
CACGAGGCACAGGCCCAGGGCCGAGGCGACGGCGCGGAAGCGCCGGTTCGAGGCCGCGGGTCCAGCCGACTCCCTTCGGTAGTGATAGGCGAACGTACCGGCGCCGAGAAACGCCAGCGCGGCGCCGAGCACCGCGAGCCACCCCGTATCCTTCGAGTGCGAACACGGCCAACCCGGCTCCGACGTACGCCAGGGCGGTCCCCGCGCTCAATGGCTCGTCCGCCATACGAACGGTCATGTGGCGGCCGTCCAGCTCGGGAGAGATGGGACTCGGGACCGTCCCGATGTGCCGACCAGTGCCGGGGGCGGGATTCGAACCCGCATGGGATCTCTCCCGGCGGATTTTAAGTCCGCTGCGTATGCCAGTTCCGCCACCCCGGCTCGTTCTCTCTCCGGCCGCCGTCCCGGTCTGCGCCCGACCGACGGTAGACCCTACGAAGGCCCCAAAACCGTCCGCGGTCAAGGGACGCCCGGATCCCCGGCCCACCGCGGGGCGACCTCAGGCTCCTCCCTCGTCTCCCCCGAAGCGGCGCAGCCTCCGCCACGGCCGGTCGTCCATGTCGCCCTCCATCCGTCGGGCCTCCTCCTGCGTCTGCCGCAGGTTCCGCCGGTAGGGCTCCTCCCAGGCGTAGGGGACGTTCTCGCGAAAATACTCGCTGTCCATGATCTCGTCCCCGCTGCCCCTGTGCATCTCGAGGATGTCGCCCATGAAGAACGTCGACGCCCCGGTGTCCATCACGTTGGCCACCTCGCACCGCATCCAGGCGACACAGCCCTCTATCACGGGCAGCTGCCAGGTGTCCGTGAACCGGTGCTCCACATCCCGGAGCTTGTCGCGCTCCCGGCCGGACTCGAAGCCCAGCGCCCGGATCACGCCCCACTGGTCCCGATCCAGCAGGTGCATCACGTACCGGCCGGTCTCCACGAGGAACTCGTGCGTCAGACGCTTCTTGAAGACGTAGTTGGCCACCCGCTGGCGGCCGGGGACGAGGGAGGCCCGCAGCGCGCTGTTGGAGATCATGCCGTTCACCTCGTCGCCGCGGCGCGTCGTGATGGCCGCCACGGGCGAGCTGAGCGTCCGCAGGATCTCGTACGCCTCGTCCGGTCCCAACGGTTCCTTCGCCTCGGCCACGTCGCCTCTCCTCTTCCCTCGCGGTGCTCCGTCTCGATTCGGGCCCGTCTCCGGACGGCCAAGATGGAGCGGGCCCGCGGGCGGCGACAGGGACGGTTGCCGCGTCGGAGGACGCGGCGGAGTTTCCCGGCCCCGTGAATCGATTCCGCCGACTCGAGACCCGACACTGGCTCCTGCTGGCCGTGGCCCTCGCCGCGGCTGTCCTCTTCTCGGGCCTGGGGACGTGGCAGGCCGAGAGGCACGTCCAGCGTCGGGCCCGGAACGACACCCTCCGCTCGCGGCTGTCGGCTCCGCCGGTGGCCCCCTCGTCCCTGGCGGCGGCGTCCGACTCGCTGGCGTGGCGACGGGTCCGGCTCCGGGGACGGTACGACTACGGCCGCGAGATCGTCCTCCGGGGCCGGGCCCACGGCGGCACGCCCGGTGTCTATGTGGTGACACCCATCCGTCGAGACGAGGGGCCGGCGATTCTGGTAGTGCGCGGGTGGATTCCGGCCGCCGACGGCGTTCACGCCCCCCTGTCCCGCGGCAGGCCGACATCCGGTGCCGACTCCGTGGTCTCGGTGAGCGGCGTCCTGCTTCCCAGCGTCACCGAACAGGAGGCCGGGATCACCCGCGACACGGTGGAGGGCGAACTCCACCTGGTGGCGAGTCACGTCGACGTGGGCGCGCTCGCGGACTCTCTCCCCTATCCCGTGGCTCCGCTCTACGTCCAGCGGACTGCCGGAGAGCCGGGCCGCGGCGGAAGAGAAGGAGCCGGTGGGGCGGGCGGCGACGCGGAGGGCCGCCTTCCGCAGGTCCTGTCCGCGCCGTCCCCGGACCCGGGCCCGCACTTCTGGTACGCGCTGCAGTGGTTCGGCTTCGCGGTGATCGCCCTGGTCGGGACGAGCGCGTACCTGTGGACCGACCTGCGGGAGGAGCCGGACCGGGGCTCCGAGGGACGGGCCGTGGACCCGGGACGCGCCGGCCAGACGCTCGAGGACTGACGACCCGGCGGGATCGCCGGATCGTGCGCTCTCCCCTGCCCGTGACGCACCCACCACCGGGGAGGTCTACTCGCCGTCCCCGTCCCCGTCGTTTTCCCCGTCGCCGACCACCCGTGTCGTCATCTCCGGTGGGTGCTCCAGCGTGTGGTGCACGGTGCACTGGTCGGCGACACGCCCGGCGGCACTCCACCGGTCCTCCGGGAGCCCGGGCCACCGCACCTCCTGCTCGTAGCTGCCCACCCGGTAGGGATCGTCCACGTACTCCCACCGCACGGCCACCTCCAGGCTGGAGGGATCGAGGTCGGCGTTCTCGGCCCAGCTCAGGAGAACCGACAGGGTACAGGTGCTCAGGGATGCGGCCAGCATCGGCAGCGGGCCGAAGTGACCTTCCTCCTCTTCCCGGACGGTCAGCCCGGCGCCGCTGTTCGTGACGACCAGCTCGGTTTCTCCCAGAACCACGATTTCCATCCTGCTCCACCTTCCTGGTTGAAGACTCGCCGACCGGTGCCGGCGACCCGCTCTCTGCTTGTGGTCGCGAGTTCGGAAGGGATAGTTTGCTCCTTCCGCGCAGGCTGCCGGAGCCCGAGGCACGGACACGACGACCGCACCGGGACCGGACCACTGTCGTCGTCCTCCGCCCGCGTTCGGCACCACGAATCAGACACAGAGAGGAGCCACCATGGCTGACGAACTCATCCACTACGAAGCGGACGACGGCGTGGGGATCATCACGATGGACGATCCCCCTGCCAACACCTACACCTACGAGATGATGCGCCAGATGGACGAGGCGATCCTCGACGCGCGATTCGACGAGGATGTCCACGTCCTGGTGCTCCGCGGCGCTGGCGACAAGTTCTTTTCCGCCGGGGCGAACATCCAGATGCTCGACGAGTCGGACCCGCAGTTCAAGTACTACTTCTGTCTCCATGCCAACGAGACCCTGAACCGGCTGGAGCAGAGCCCGATGCTCGTCATCGCTGCGCTGAACGGCCACACGGTGGGCGGCGGCCTCGAGATCGCACTGGCCGCCGACCTCCGGATCGCCAAGGAGGGCGCCGGGGCCATGGGCTTCCCCGAGGTGAACCTCGGGGTGCTCCCGGGCACCGGCGGTACGCAGAGGCTGGGCCGGATCCTCGGCCGCTCGAAGGCCGTGGAGATCATGGCCGAGGGTGACACCTTCGGCTTCGACCGCGGCCAGGAGCTGGGCCTGCTGAACAAGGTCTTCGAGGGCGACGACTTCCTGGACCAGGTCCTGGACTACGCCCGCGGGTTTACCCCGCCGAACAAGGCCTCCAAGGCGGTGGGCGGCATCAAGCGCGCCGTGTGCAGCGGCTGCGAGGTCCCCTTCTCGGAGGGCCTCGCTATCGAGCGCGAGCTGCAGCAGCAGCTCTTCCGGTCCGACGACGCCGACGAGGGCCTGAGCGCGTACCTGGAGAAGCGCGACGCCCAGTTCTCCGGATCCTGAGGAGGACGCCATGGAGCTCAGGACCGACCTCCTGATCGGAGGCGAGTGGGTCGACGGGGCCGGCCGGCTGGAGGACGTGAACCCGTTCACCGAGGAAACCATCGCCGAGGTGGCGGAGGCGGGCCCGGATCAGGTCGACGACGCCGTCCGCTCGGCCCGGGAGGCCTTCGAGAGCGACGAGTGGCGGGGCATGGACCCGCACCGCCGCGCCCGTCTCCTGAACCGGCTCGCCGACCTCATCGAGGAGCGGGCGTCGGAGCTGGCCGAGATCGAGACGCGGGACAACGGCAAGCCCTCCTTCGAGTCCTCCCGCGTCGATCTGCCCTCGGTGATCGAGAACTACCGCTACTTCGCCGGGTGGGCCGACAAGGTGGGCGGGGAGACGATCCCCGTCTCCGGCCCCTTCCTGAACTATACGAGGCGGGAGCCCCTGGGGGTGGTGGGAGCCATCGTCCCCTGGAACTACCCGCTCTCGCTGGCGTCCTGGAAGGTGGCGCCGGCCCTGGCCTGCGGGAACACGGTGGTGCTGAAACCCGCGGAGCAGACTCCCCTCACGGCGCTCAAGCTGGGGGAGCTGGCCCTGGAGGCGGGCTTTCCGCCGGGCGTGCTGAACGTGATCCCGGGCCGCGGCGAGCCCACCGGCCAGGCGCTGGTGGAACACCCCTACGTGGACAAGATCTCGTTCACGGGCTCGGTGGAGACGGGCAAGAAGGTGATGCGCTCGGCGGCGGAGAACCTGACGAAAGTCCACCTGGAGCTGGGCGGGAAGTCGCCGAACGTCGTCTTCGCCGACGCTGACGTGGAGGCCGCCGTGCGCGGCGCCACCACCGGCATCTTCTACGGCAAGGGCGAGGTCTGCGCCGCTGGCTCCCGACTCTACCTGGAGGAGTCGATCCACGACGAGTTCATGGACCGGCTCATGGAGCGTACCGAGAAGATGAAGCCCGGCGACCCGACGGAGGCGGGCACGCGTCTCGGCCCCCTGGTCTCGGCGGAGCAGCGGGACCGGGTCATGGATTACATCGAGGCCGGGCGCGAGGCGGGCGCCCACCTGGTGGCCGGGGGCGAGGCCACCTCCGTCGACGGCACCGGCTACTTCGTCGAGGCCACGATCTTCGACGACGTGGACCCCGAGATGATCATCGCCCGGGAGGAGATCTTCGGACCGGTGCTGGCCACTCTCACCTTCGACGACGTGGACGACGCCGTCGAGCAGGCCAACCAGACCATCTACGGTCTGGCCGCCGGGGTGTGGACCCGCGACGTGGGCAAGGCGCACCGCTTCGCCCGGGACGTGCAGGCCGGCACGGTGTGGGTGAACACCTACAATCGATACGACAGCGCTTCCCCCTTCGGCGGCTACAAGCAGTCCGGCTTCGGCCGCGAGCTCGGGAAGCAGGCCCTGGACGAGTACACGCAGACGAAGAGCGTATGGGTGAATCTGGATTGAGCCGCGAGGAGGCGGACGGGCCGCTGGCCCCGGTCGTCGTCGATGCCGTGCGGACCCCCGTGGGCCGACACGGCGGCGCCCTGGCCCGGGTCCGACCCGACGACCTCCTGGCCCGGGCCATCGAGGCCCTGGTGGAGCGCACCGGCGTCCCCACCGACCGCGTGGAGGACGTGGTCGTGGGATGCACCAACCAGGCGGGCGAAGACAACCGGAACGTGGCCCGGATGTCCGCCCTCCTGGCCGGCCTCCCGGTGGAGGTGGCCGGGCAGACCGTGAACCGTCTCTGCGGCTCCGGCCTCCAGGCCGTCGTCACCGCCGGGCAGTCGATCCGCTGCGGCGAGGGCGACGTGTTCGTCGCTGGCGGCGTGGAGAGCATGTCGCGGGCGCCCTGGGTCACGCTGAAGCCGGAGCGCGGGTTCCCGCGGACCGACCCCGACACCGAGGACACCACCGTCGGGTGGCGGTTCACCAACCCCGAGATGCCCGAGGAGTGGACCGTGGGGCTCGGCGAGACCGCCGAGGTGGTGGCCGACCGCTACGGCGTGAGCCGCGAGGAGCAGGAGGCCTTCGCCGCCGAGAGCCAGCGCCGGGCCGCCCGGGCCCTGGAGGAGGACCGATTCCAGGACGAGATCGTGCCCGTGGAGGCTCCAGGGCCGGACGGCGAGACAGTCACCGTGGAGAAGGACGAGCATCCGCGGCCGGACGTGACGGAGGAGAGCCTCACCCGACTCCCGCCGGCGTTCCGGGAGAACGGCACCGTGACCGCCGGGACTTCGTCCGGGATCAACGACGGGGCCGCCGCGCTGCTCGCGACCAGCCGCCGGGCCGCCCGCGAGCTCGGGCTCGAGCCGATGGCACGGATCGGCAAATCCGCGGTGGCCGGCGTCGATCCCTCCTGCATGGGCCTCGGCCCCATCCCCGCCTCCCGCAAGGCCCTGGATCGGGCTGGGCTGGCGGCCGGGGACCTGGACCTGGTGGAGCTGAACGAGGCCTTCGCCGCCCAGGCCCTGCCCTGCATCGACGAGCTGGGCCTGGACCCGGACCGGGTGAACGTGAACGGCGGGGCCATCGCCCTCGGCCACCCGCTGGGGTGCACCGGCGCCCGCCTGCTCACGACCCTGGTGCACGAGATGGCGCGCCGCGGGGACGAGACCGGGCTGGTGACCATGTGCATCGGGGTGGGCCAGGGCATCGCGTCGGTCATCCACCGGGAGGGGTCGCCGTGAGCCCGGCCGCCGACGCCGGTGCGAGCCAGGAGACCGGGAACGGCGGGGACGAACCCCGGGTGCTGGTCTCGGTGGAGGACGGGGTGGGCCGCCTCGTGCTCAACCGGCCCGAGAAGCTGAACGCCTTCTACGGGGACATGCGCGACGAGATCGCCGACGGGCTGGAGCGCCTCGGTGCCGACGACGACGCTCGGGTCGTGGTCGTGACGGGCCGCGGCCGGGCCTTCGCCGCCGGCGCCGACGTCAGCTACCTCTCCCAGCTCATCGAGGGCCAGCGGCTGGAGGAGGCCCGTGCCCTGGTGGACGCCGGCCGCCGGGTGGTGACGGCGGTGGTGGAGATGCCGAAGCCGGTCATCGCCGCCCTGAACGGTCCGGCGGCCGGCGGCGGGGCGAACCTGGCCCTGGCCTGCGACCTGAGGATCGCCGCCGAGAGCGCCAGCATCGGCCAGACCTTCAACCGCATCGGCCTGCACCCGGACTGGGGCGGAACCTACTTTCTCCCCCGCCTGGTCGGGCCCGCGAAGGCCGCGGAGCTGATCTTCACGGGCGAGATGGTCGAAGCGCGGGAGGCGCAGCGCATCGGGCTGGTGAACCGGGTCGTGGCCGACGAGGAGCTCCGCGCGGAAGTCGAGGATCTGGCGGGGCGGCTGGTCGAGAAGCCGCACCTCCCGCTCCGCCTGGCCAAGCGGGCCGTGCGCCGGAGCCTGGACTCCTCGCTGGAGGAGATGCTCGACTACGAGCTCGAGGCGCAGACCCGGTGCTTCGAGTCCCCGGACGCCCGGGAGGGGGTCCGGGCCTTTCTCGAGAAGCGCGACCCCGAGTTCGGGACATGAACAACACGAGCGAACGGAACGCGATGAACGACGAGACCGAGGTGCGCCGGGCTACCGAGGCGGACCTCGAGGAGATCGTGGCCCTGTGGAGCCACTACATCCGGGCCCACCGGGACAACCCGGCCTACCGTCCGGCTCCGGACGCCCTGGCGGAACGGAAGGGCTTCTTCCGACGCCACATCCGCGGCGAGGAGTCGGCGGTCTTCGTGATCGCCCGGAAGGACGGCGGCCTCGACGGCATGCTCACCTGCTTCGTGGAGGACAACCTGCCCTACTTCCAGCCTCCGCAGTACGCCCGCTTCCAGACGCCCTACGTCCGGCCCGACGCCCGTAAGCGGGGCAACCTGAAGCGGCTGCTCACCGCCGGCTTCCGCTGGGCCCGCGAGCTCGAGATGACCGAGCTCCGTATGTTCACCGGCGCTGACAACGTGCTGGCCAACGAGATCGCCGACGAGCTCGGCTTCCGGGCCGTCGAGGTCGTGCGCCGCCGCCCGCTGGACTGGTCAGAGCCACCGGAGGAGCAGGTCGATGGATAACATGGCTGACGGCGACACCGGGGAGTCCCCCAGGCCTACCTCCTTCGCCGGCGTGCTCGAGCAGTGTCCGGCCACCGAGGACCTGCCCGAGGACGAGCCGGCGCCCGAGGGACCGGTGGCCGTGCTGGGCGCCGGGACCATGGGGCACGGCATCGCCCAGCTGATGGCCATGTCGGGACACCAGGTGCGGCTGCAGGACGTGGACCCGGACGCCCTGGAGGAAGCGGTGGAGCGAATCCGGGACAACCTGGAGCAGGGGGTGGAGCTGGAGAAGGTGGCGCCGGTGACGCGGGACGGGGCCCTCTCACGGCTCACCACCTGCGGCACGGTGCCGGAGGCGGCCTCCGGGGCGGACGTGGTGATCGAGGCGGTTCCCGAGGACCTGGAGCTCAAGCAGGAGGTCCTGGGCGAGGCGGCCGGGCATGCCGCGGACGACGCCCTGCTGGCCAGCAATACCTCGTCCCTCTCGATCACCGACCTGGCCTCGGCCATCGAGCCGCGGGAGCGCGTCGTGGGGACACACTTCTTCAACCCGGTCCACATCATGGACCTGGTGGAGGTGATCCGCGGCGACGAGAGCGAGCCGCGGCAGGTGGCCCGGGCGGTGGCGCTGGCCCGGAAGGCCGACCGGACGCCCATCGTGGTGTGCGACTCGCCGGGATTCGCCTCCTCGCGCCTGGGCGTGGTCCTGGGGCTCGAGGCGATCCGGATGCTGCAGGAGGGCGTGGCGTCGGCCGAGGACATCGACCAGGCCATGGAGCTCGGCTACAACCACCCCATCGGCCCGCTCCGCCTCACGGACCTCGTGGGCCTGGACACGCGCCTGGAGATCGCGCGCTACCTGGACAGCGAGCTGGAGGGAGACCGGTTCGAACCACCGGAGCTCCTGGTTGAGCTGGTCGAGGAGGGCCGGCTGGGCCGGAAGAGCGGCGAGGGCTTCTACCAGTGGTGATGACGACGGCGACTCACAGAGGCGAACGAACGACGAAGTCGGACCGAGGAGAAAGACGATGAGCGACGTACTGACGACCGAGAAGATGGACGGGCACGTGGCGCTTCTCACGGTGAGCCGCCCCGACAAGATGAACGCCCTGAACGCCGAGGTGCGGCGGGCCATCACGGGGGCGCTGGACGACCTCGGGGAGGACGAAGACGTGCGCGTCGTGGTCCTCACCGGCGCCGGCGAGAAGGCGTTCGTCGCCGGTGCGGACATCGGCGAGTTCAAGGACGCCCGCCCGGTGGAGCAGTACCGCAGCATGCAGGCCGGCGACATCTACTCGCGCGTGGAGGAGTTCCCCAAGCCCGTGATCGCCATGATCAACGGGTACTGCCTCGGCGGCGGGTGCGAGCTGGCCATGGCATGCGACATCCGGATAGCGGCGGAATCCGCTCGCCTCGGACAGCCCGAGATCAACCTGGGAATCATCCCGGGGGGCGGCGGGACGCAGCGGCTGCCGCGCCTGGTGGGCGAGGGGCAGGCCATGCGGATGGTGCTCACCGGGGAGCAGATCGACGCGGAGCGAGCCGGTGAGATCGGTCTCGTGGATCAGGTCACGGAGGACGAGCGGCTCCGTGAGGAGGCCATGGAGCTGGCGCGGACCATCGGCGACAAGAGCCCGGTGGCCCTGCAGGCCGCAAAGGAGTCGATCCTCGCCTCGCGCCGGATGCCCCTGGACCAGGGCCTGAAGTTCGAGCGCGGCTGGTTCAGCCTCCTCTTCTCCACCGACGACAAGGAGGAGGGCGTGAACGCCTTCCTGGAGAAGCGGGAAGCGGAGTTCGAGGGGCGGTAGCGCTTTCCAGCTCCCCCCCCGCACCGTTAGAAGCCCTCGTAGGCCGCGGCCAGCTCCCGGTCGGAGTGGACCCGGAAGGCCACCATGGTCTCCGTGTCCTCGATGCCGTCCACGTCGGCGATGCCCTCGGTCACGACCTCCGCGATCCGCTCCCACTCGGTGACGCGGACGATGGCGACCACGTCCCGCTTGCCGGACACCGAGTACGTCTCGGCGACGCCCTCGATGCCGGCGACCTCTTTGGCGACGTCGGGAATCGCGTCCCGGACGCAATCGATCATCACCACTGCAGCGACCATCTTCGCCTCCTCCTCAGGGTGTCCTCAGGATGTCGCGGGGGTCGTCAGGGCGAGAACCCGACATGGGCTGCCCGACCCGTCCTCCACCGGGAGCGGTGCCACCATCACGATGCTTCCCCTCGCCGGCAACCGGTCGAGGTTCTGGAGCTGCGTGACGCCGTATTTTTCCTCTCCGAGTAGGAAGGAATGCACGGGGAACGGCGGATCGAAGTCCGCGGCGGCACCGGCGTCGGTCCCCACCGTCTCGACGCCGAGACCGACGATCGGTGCCTCCTCGGCCAGCCAGCGCGCGCACTCCACCGAGATGCCGGGGGTGTGCGACACGCCGTCCTCGTCGACGTTGAGGAAGGCCTCCTCGTCGTGCGACCGCCGGTCCCACCCGGTCCGATAGAGCAGCCATCCCCCGTCGGGAAGCGGACCGTTCTCCTCCTCCCACCGCCGGAGGTCGTCCACCTCCAGCAGGAAATCGGGATCCTCCTCCACCTCGTCGGTCCTGTCGATCACCGCCGCGGGACCGATCAGGTCCTCCGCCGGCACCTCGGACACGTCGGGACCGTCCTCGCCGGTCACCCAGTGAACGGGAGCGTCGAAGTGTGTCCCGGCGTGCTCGCCCATGTGCAGGACGTTCCAGTACCAGGCCGGCCCCCGTTCGTCGTATCGGCTCAGCTCTTCCAGCCTGAGACCCGGGGTATCGGCCAGGGGCTCCGGAAGCTGGATGACGGGAGTCTCCTCGTTGAGGGGAGCGGTGAGGTCCACTACTTCCAGCGTTCCGTCGCTGAGGCCGGCGACGAGGTCGGACAGGGCGCTCATGCTGTTTCCTCCGGGTGCTCGTGTCTTCAGTCGTGTTCGAGGACCGTGTCGATCAGTGGGCTCGGAAGGCGTCTTCCAGCCACCCGGCGACGACGTCGGGGGTGACCTTGGCGTCCACGACCAGGGGGCCGTCCGGCTCCTCGGCCCAACCGGCCACCGGCTCCAGGTCGTCGCGGGAGCGCACGGTGACGCCCCGACAGCCGGCGGCCCGTCCCAGTGCCGCGAAGTCGCTGTCCGGGAACCGGACGTTGTCCACCGGGTCTCCGTGGGGCCCGAAGTGGTGTACCTCGGCCCCGTAGGCGGAATCGTTGTAGATCACCGCCAGCAGCGGCAGATCGAGCCGCGCCGCCGTATCCAGCTCGCCGAGGGCCATGAAGGTACCACCGTCTCCCAGGGCCGCCACGGTGATCCGGTCCGGGCGGGCCACCGCGGCGCCGATGGCGGCTCCGAGCCCGAGCCCCACCGACTGGTACGACTGGTTGAAGACGAACCCCGACGGATCGGGGACGTCCAGGTACATCGCCGGCCAGCCCATGAAGTGGCCGGAGTCGACGGCCAGCGTCCGCTCCCCCGGAAGCAGCTCGTCCAGGGCCTTGGAGAGGGTTCGCGGATCCACGGTCCGGGGAGTGGAGCCGTCCTCGTAGGACTCCTTCCTCCATCGGCCCTCGGCGATCCTCTCCTCCAGCCCGGCGCCCCGGAAGCCGGCGACCCGGTACCCCCGCCGATCGAGCTCGCGGGTCAGCGCCCGGGCGGTCCGGTCGGCGTCCGCCACGACTCCCGCATCCACCGGCCGCTCGGCGCCGATGGCCCCGGGCTCCACGTCCACCTGGACGATCGCCGTGTCCGGGCCGACGAACGTGCCGTGCCGGGTGGTCCACATGTTCAGCGAGGCGCCGAAGGCCAGCAGAAGGTCCGCCTCCTGCAGGAGATCCGCGGCGGTCGGCGAGGCGAAGCCCCCGGAGATGCCGATCGCGTACGGGCTTCCGGCGAAGAGGCCGTGTCCGTTGGCGGACGTGGCCAGGACGGCCCCGATCCGATCGCCCAGCTCCTCCAGGCTCTCGCGTGCGCCCGACAGGACGGCGCCGCGCCCGGCTATGATGGCCGGGCGCTCGGCCCGCTCCACCAGCTCGGCCACCTCCCGCACGGCCTCCTCACCCGGTGCCGGCGGACGGAGGGACGGCGGACGGGGGAGCTCCGCCCCGGCCGGCACCTCCCCCGACTGCACGTCCAGCGGGAGGTTCAGCACCACCGCGCGCCGGTCCCGGACGGCCCTGCGGTGCGCCCGGGAGAGGTCCTCGAGGGCGCTCTCCGGCGAGTGGACGCGCTCCGGCACCGCCTCCACGGACGCCGCCAGGCCGTCCTGGTCGATCCGGAAGTTGGAGCGCACCGCTCCGGCCGAGGTGTCGCCGGCCAGAACGAGCAGGGGCGTGCGGGCCTTGGCGGCCTCCGTGAGCCCGGTGGCGGCGTTGGTGAGCCCCGGGCCCTGGTGGACGGTGGCCACGCCCGGCCGGCCCGTGACACGGGCGTAGCCGTCGGCCATGCACACTGCCCCGCACTCGTGGCGGGCGGCCACGAACCGGGCGCCGGCGGCCTCCAGGGCGTTCGTGACTTCGAAGTTGCCGCTCCCGACGACCCCGAAGACGTGCTCCACGCCCAGCTCCACCAGCCCGGCCCCGAGGGCCTCCGTCACTCGCATCGATCTCTTCCTCTCCCTCGAAGCACCCTGACCCCTCGACGACGAAAGCCCCGGCCTCTCCGGCCGGGGCTCGTCCACTCGCTCGGCGATCCGTATCCCGCCGGCTGCCGACGGCGTCGGCTCCGGCCGGGGCGCTCAGGCCTCGTCCGGCACCACGCTGACGAACTTCCGTCCGCCGCCCCGCGTCGTGAACGTCACGACGCCGTCGTCAGTGGCGAACAGGGTGTCGTCCGTGCCGCGGTCCACGTTGATGCCCGGGTGGATCTTCGTCCCGCACTGGCGGACGATGATGTTGCCCGGCCGGGCTCGCTCGCCCCCGTACATCTTGATTCCCCGGTACTGGGGATTGCTGTCGTGGACGTTCTGAGTGGAGCCTGCGCCCTTCTTGTGAGCCATCGTGTCCTCGGGATCGGTGATGCGTCTTTTCGCTCGCGTCGCCGGCGTCCGTCGTCGTCGGACCTTCCGGAGCCGCCGCCGGTCCGCTTGGCGGTACCGGTCAGCCCGGTCGCTGTTCCCGTGAGCTCCCGGGAGGCGTCCGTCGCCCCTGCTCGTCCCCTGCTCTTCCCTACTCGTCCTCGTCCGCCGCCTGTGCGTCCACCGCGTCCTGGACGTCGGACTTGAGCACGCGTCCGTCCTTGCCGGTACCGTC
>CAZFDK010000072.1:0-8143 GCA_964518305.1 uncultured Gemmatimonadota bacterium
GTCCTTGGCGGAGACGTTCAGGATGCCGTCGGCGTCGATGTCGAACTCCACCTCGATCTGGGGAACGCCTCGCGGCGCCGGCGGAATGCCGGTGAGCTGGAAGCGCCCGATGGTCTTGTTGTCCTCGGCCATCTCCCGCTCGCCCTGGAGGACGTGAACGTCCACCGTGCTCTGGTTGTCCTCGGCGGTGGAGAAGATCTCGCTCTTGCTGGCCGGGATCGTCGTATTCCGCTCGATGAGAGTGGTCATCACGCCGCCCAGGGTCTCGATACCCAGGCTCAGCGGTGTGACGTCGAGCAGGAGCACGTCCTCGACCTCGCCGGCGAGGACCCCGCCCTGGATGGCGGCGCCGATGGCGACCACCTCGTCCGGATTCACGCTCTTGTTCGGCTCCCGTCCGAAGAAGTCCTCCACCATCTCCTGTATCTTCGGGATCCGGGTGGAGCCCCCGACGAGGATGACCTCGTCGATGTCCGACGGGCTCAGCTCCGCGTCGTCCAGCGACTTCTGCATCGGCTGTCTCGTGCGCTGGATCAGGTCGTCCACGAGCTGCTCGAACTTCGCCCGCGTCAGGTCCAGGTTCAGATGCTTCGGCCCGGACTCGCCGGCCGTGATGAAGGGCAGGTTGATGTTTGTCTTCTTCGTGGAGGAGAGCTCGCACTTGGCCTTCTCGGCGGCCTCGCGGAGCCGCTGACGGGCCATGGGGTCCTCGGAGAGGTCGATCCCCTGGTCCTTCTTGAACTCCTGCACCATCCACTCGATGATCCTGTCGTCGAAGTCGTCGCCCCCGAGGTGCGTGTCGCCGTGGGTGGCCTTCACCTCAAAGACGCCGTCACCGAGCTCGAGGATGGAGATGTCGTAGGTGCCGCCGCCCAGGTCGTAGACGGCCACTATCTGCTCGCTCTCGTCGTCCAGGCCGTAGGCGAGGGAGGCGGCGGTGGGCTCGTTGATGATGCGTTCCACCTCGAGCCCGGCGATGCGCCCGGCGTCCTTGGTGGCCTGCCGCTGTGCGTCGTTGAAGTACGCGGGCACCGTGATGACGGCCTTTTCGACATCCTGTCCCAGATAGTCCTCGGCCGTCTGCTTCATCTTCTGGAGCACCATGGCCGAGATCTCCGGCGGCAGGTGGGTGTCCTTTTCGGCGTTGGGCACCTTGACGACGGGGCGGTCCTCTTCGTCGCACTCGATGTCGTAGGAGACGATGTTCCGCTCTTCCTTCACTTCCGAGCACTTGCGGCCCATGAAGCGTTTGATGGAGTGGACCGTGTTCTCCGGGTTCGTCACCTGCTGCCGCTTCGCCACCTGGCCGACGAGGCGCTCGCCCTCGTCGGTCCAGGCCACCACGGACGGCGTCGTCCGGTTGCCCTCGGCGTTGGGGATCACGACCGGGTCGCCGCCCTCCATCACGGCGACGCAGGAGTTCGTCGTCCCCAGGTCGATGCCGATGATCTTCTCGCTTCGCTTGGCCATGGGTCTATCCTCTTGGTCTTCGTGCGCCTCTCGGCCGCCTTCGAATTGCGTGTCGAACGGTCCGCGTCCGGCAGAACACGGGGACGCGGAGCGACGTCGTTTCCGTCCGGGATGGAGAAAGTGCAAGCGATGTGCCCGGCCACGACCGGCCCGTTTCCCCGTCACGCCGGGCCGAACGCGACATATTGGCACGGGCCGCCGCGGCCGGCCGAAGCGGCCCCTTCCCTGGCCGTGTCAGATCGGCAGTGCGCCGCACCGGGCGAGCCGGGGGTCCGATTGCACGCCCTGACGGGCCGCTCTACCGTAGCGGAACTCCATGCTTCCGCTAAAGGACGAGAACCCGACGGTCCGCACTCCCTACGTGACGGTGGGATTCATCGCCGCCAACGTGGTCGTGTGGCTCTTCCTGCAGAACGCAGGAGGCGGAACCGGCTTCCTGGAGTCGCTCTGCCGGCTCGGAGTGGTTCCGGCCTACATCACCGGCGGCCTGGAGGCCGGCGAGAAGATCTCCCTCGGGCGGGCGAGCTGTCGGGTGAGCGGCTCGCCGGCGCTGGCCACGCTGACGTCCATGTTCGCCCACGGGAGCTGGCTGCACCTCATCATGAACATGTGGTTCCTGTGGGTCTTCGGGAACAACATCGAGGACGCCCTGGGGCCGGCCAGGTTCCCCTTCTTCTATCTCCTGACCGGTGTGGCCGCGGTGGCCGCCCACGTGGCCCTGAGTCCCGACAGCGCCAGGCCCATGGTCGGCGCCTCGGGTGCGATCAGCGGGGTCATGGGAGCCTATCTGGTGCTGTATCCTCGGGCCGAGGTCGTGACGCTCGTGCCGGTCTTCGTCTTCTTCCGGATCCTGGTTCTCCCCGCCTGGGTGATGCTGGGACTGTGGATCCTGTACCAGGCCGTGCAGGGCGTGCTGCTGGGCGGCACGGGAACGGGGGTGGCCATCTGGGCGCACGTGGGCGGGTTCGTCGCCGGACTGGCCACAGTGAAGCCCTTCGCGCTCTCGCCTCGAGGATGAGGGCGCGACACGGAGGCCCGCGGGCCGTTTGCTCCCGGACCGGGACCGCGGCGATATTCAGCGGTCCATGACTGCGCGCGCAGGCGGAGAGGAACAGGCTGAGACGCGGGAGACCGCCCGCTCGCCGGCCGAGTCCGCCGAGGAGAGCCCGGTCGGCGGGGAAGACGACGCCGGGACCGGGTCGCCGCGACCGGCGGATCCCGCCGGCCGGGGGAACGGCGACGCCCGCGACGACGCCCGGAACCCCGGCACGGAGCTGGACCTGGACGAAGTGGCGCGGGCGTCGGCCAACCGGAGCGCCATCGAGAAGCGCGCAGACACCCTGGGCAGGCGCCGCTCCGTCAAGCAGGAGTGGCAGGCGGCGTGGCTGCTTCGGGCGGTGACCTGCCTGGACCTCACGAGCCTGGCGGGCGACGACACTCCGGGACGTGTCCGGAGGCTGTGCGCCAAGGCACGCCAGCCCGTTCGGCCGGACATCCTTCGCGAGCTCGGCGTCGGGGATCGTGACGTACGGGTGGGATCGGTGTGCGTCTACGGAGCCCTGGTCCCGGTGGCCGTGGAGGCCCTGGAGGGGGCGGGGATCCCGGTGGCCGCCGTGGCCGCGGGGTTCCCCGGGGGGCTCTCGCCCTTCGAGGCGCGGCTGGAGGAGATCCGCCGGTGCGTGGAGGCCGGGGCGCGGGAGATCGACATCGTGATCAGCCGCCGGAAGGCCCTGCTCGGCGCGTGGCGGGAGCTCTACGACGAGGTGAGAGCGTTCCGAGAGGCCTGCGATGATGCGCACCTGAAGGTGATCCTGGCCACCGGCGAGCTGGGAACCCTGCGCAACGTCGCCCGCGCCAGCCAGGTGGCGATGATGGCCGGGGCCGACTTCATCAAGACCTCCACCGGCATGGAATCGGTCAACGCCACGCTTCCCGTCGGCCTGGTCATGGCGCGTGCGATCCGTCGCTATCACGACCGCACGGGGCACCGCGTGGGCTTCAAGCCGGCGGGCGGCATCCGCACCGCAAAGGAGGCCCTCCAGTGGCTGTACCTGGTTCGAGACGAGCTGGGGCGGCCGTGGCTCGACAGCCGCTGGTTCCGGTTCGGTGCCAGCTCCCTCCTGGCCGACCTCGAGCGGCAGCTGGAGCATCACGCCACGGGCCGCTACTCGGCCTTTCACCGACATCCCATGGCCTGAGGAGGAGCATGCCGCGCATCGGGGAGCTGTTCGAGACCATGGAGTATGGGCCGGCGCCGGAGTCGGCGGAGCGGGCCCGCGCCTGGCTCGAGGAGCGCGACGCCAGCTTCGATCACTTCATCGGCGGCGACTGGACTCCCCCCGCGGAGGGCGGGACCTTCGAGTCGCCGAATCCGGCCACCGGCGACCCGCTGGCCACCGTGGCCCACGGGAGCGAGGCGGACGTGGACGCGGCCGTCGGCGCCGCCCGGTCCGCGTATCCGGATTGGCGCGATCGGCCGGGCCATCAGCGGGCGCGCTTCCTGTACGCCCTGGCCCGCAAGCTGAAGAAGAACGCACGGCTCTTCTCGGTCCTGGAGACCCTGGACAACGGGAAGCCGATCCGGGAGTCGCGCGACATCGACGTCCCCCTCGTGGCCCGGCACTTCTACCATCACGCCGGCTGGGCCCAGCTCATGGAGACGGAGCTCGCCGGGCACCGCCCCCTGGGCGTGGCCGGTCAGGTGATTCCCTGGAACTTCCCCCTGTTGATGCTGGCCTGGAAGGTGGCGCCGGCGCTGGCCACCGGAAACACGGTGGTGCTGAAACCCGCCGAGCACACGCCCCTCACGGCGCTGCTCTTCTGCGAGCTGTGCCAGGAAGCGGGGTTGCCGGACGGGGTGCTGAACGTCGTCACCGGCGACGGTCGCACCGGCGACGCCCTCGTCCGCCATCCCGACGTGGACAAGGTCGCCTTCACCGGCTCCACGGAGGTCGGACGGAAGATTCGTGAGGCGACGGCCGGGAGCGGAAAGGAGCTGTCGCTGGAGCTGGGCGGAAAGTCGCCCTTCGTGGTGTTCGATGACGCCGACCTCGACAGCGTCGTGGAGGGGGTCGTCGACGCCATCTGGTTCAACCAGGGCGAGGTCTGCTGCGCCGGGTCCCGGATCCTGGTCCAGGAGAGCGTCGAGGAGGAGCTGGAGCGGAAGCTCCGCCGCCGCATGGAGACGCTCCGGATGGGGGATCCCCTGGACAAGGGCGTGGACATGGGAGCCATCGTGGCGCCGGTGCAGCTCGACCGCATCCGGGGGCTCGTCGAGCAGGGCCGGGACGAGGGAGCCGAGATCTGGCAGCCGTCGTGGAGCGAGCCGCGCGAGGGTTGGTTCTATCCGCCGACGCTGTGCACCAACGTCTCGCCCGCCGCGACGATCTCCCGCGAGGAGATCTTCGGGCCCGTGGTCGTGATGATGAGCTTCCGGACGCCGGACGAGGCGGTGGAGCTGGCCAACAACACGCGCTACGGGCTGGCGGCCAGCGTCTGGTCGGAGAACATCAACCAGGCGCTCCACGTGGGCTCCCGCGTCAAGGCCGGCACCGTGTGGGTGAACTCGACCAATCTGTTCGACGCCGCCTCCGGATTCGGGGGATACCGCGAGAGCGGGTTCGGGCGTGAGGGCGGCCGGGAGGGGCTCCGGGAGTACGTGGAGCCCGCCTGGAAGTCGGACCGCGGGCGGAAGCCGGACGAGGACGCCCGCCCCGAGGTTCCGGGCGGAGAGGCGGGTGTGGGCGGCGGCGCGTCGCGGCACGACGACGGAGACGGAGCCGGCGAGGTCCCGCCCATCGACCGGACGCCGAAGATGTACGTGGGGGGCGCCGAGGCGCGTCCCGACGCGGAGTACGTGCTGCCGGTGCGCGACGCCGAGGGGCGGCGGATGGGAGAAGTGGGCCGCGGCAACCGCAAGGACATCCGCAACGCGGTGGAGGCCGCCCGTGAGTCGGAGGGCTGGGACGGGGCGTCCGGGCACGACCGGGCCCAGGTCCTGTACTACGTCGCCGAGAACCTGAGCGCCCGGGCCGGGGAGTTCGCGGAACGGATCGGCCGCATGACGGGCGAGGGGGCGGAGTCGGGCCGCCGGGAGGTGGACCGGTCCATCGAGAGACTGTACCACTGGGCGGCCTGGGCGGACAAGTGGGACGGAGACGTGCACCGCACCCCGTTTCGGAACGTGACCTTCGCCATGCCTGAGCCCCTGGGGATCGTGGCGGTGGTCGCCCCCACGGAGCGTCCCCTCCTCGGCTTCGTGTCCACCGCCGTGCCCCCCCTGGCCGTCGGCAACCGGGTGGTGGCCGTCCCCTCGCAGCGGTGGCCCCTGGCCGCGACGGACTTCTACCAGGTGCTGGACACCTCGGACGTGCCCGGCGGCGTCCTCAACATCGTCACCGGCGTACGGGACGACCTGGCCGAGGTTCTGGCCGCGCACGACGAGGTGGACGGAATGTGGTACTTCGGGTCCGCCGAGGGGAGCGAGAGGGTGGAGCGGCTCTCTACCGGGAACCTGAAGCGGACCTGGGTCGACGACGGCATGGCCCGGGACTGGTCGGACCCGATGCAGGGCGGCGGGCGTGAGTTCCTGCAGCAGGCGACGCAGGTCAAGAACCTCTGGGTTCCGTACGGCGAGTAACGACTCCGTGTCCCTGCTCCGCCCCGTGACGAGTCCGGGTCGCCGGGCCGGGTGCGCCGCGCTACTCACCGCGGCCCTGGCGGCTCTCTCCCTGCTCCTGGCCCCGGCCCCGGCGCCGGCCGCCGCCCCGTCCGGCGATGTAGCCGGCGCCCCGGTCCAGGAGGCCGACACGACCGGTCCCGCCGCGGACACCACGGATGCGGCGGCGGGAGCGGCCGCGCGCCCCCCCGACACGGCGGCCACCACGCTGGGCGAAGAGGGGGACGGTGGAGATATTCCCTTCTGGCAGCGCGCGCTGCGGGGGCTCCTGGGGCTGTCGGCTCTCCTCCTGGTCGTCTGGACGTTCTCCCGCCGGCGTTCCGAGATCCGGTGGAGCCTCGTGGGCAAGGGACTCGGCCTGCAGCTGGTCTTCGCTCTCCTCGTGCTCAAGACCGATTGGGGCCGGGCCTTCTTCAGGCTGGTGAACGACATGTTCGTGGCCCTGATCGGATACACCAACGAGGGGGCCCGCTTTCTCTTCGGGGGGCTCGTAGGCGGGGGGCTGCAGGTGCCGGGCGGGGGCGTGATCCAGGTCGGGGCGGAGTTCGCCTTCAGCGTGCTCCCCACGATCATCTTCTTCTCCTCGCTGATGACGCTCTTCTACCATATGGGCTTCATGCAGGCCGTGGTGAAGGGCATGGCCTGGCTGATGCAGCGCACCCTCGGGACCAGCGGCGCCGAGACGGTCTCGGCCGCCGGCAACATCTTCGTGGGCCAGACCGAGGCGCCGCTCCTGGTGAAGCCCTTCATCGAGCGCATGACCACCTCGGAGCTCAACACGATCATGACCTGCGGCTTCGCCACTGTGGCCGGGGGCGTGATGGCGGCCTACGTCGCCATGCTCTCCGATCAGTTCGCGAACATCGCGGGGCACCTGTTGGCCGCCACCATCATGTCGGCGCCGGCGGCCATCGTGGTGAGCAAGATCCTCTGGCCCGAGATCGAGGAGCCGGAGACGGGCGGCGAGATATCGGTGGAGGTGGAGGAGGAGCACGCCAACGCCATCGACGCCGCCGCCGGTGGGGCGGCCGACGGCCTGCGTCTCGCTCTCAACGTGGGAGCCATGCTCCTGGCCTTCCTGGCCCTGATCGCCATGGCCAACGGAATACGGGGATGGGTGGGCGGGCTGGCCGGTGTGGAGGGGCTCACGCTGGAGCGCATCTTCGGGTGGGCCTTCTCGCCGCTGGCCTGGCTCCTGGGGGTGCCCTGGGGCGACGCGACGGAGATCGGGAGCCTGCTGGGCGTGAAGATGGTGGCCAACGAGTTCGTGGCCTTCCAGCAGCTCTCGGAGATGCTGGGTGGGGGCGGGAACCTCCACGTCCGGTCCGTGGTCATCGCCACGTACGCACTGACCGGCTTCGCGAACTTCAGCTCCATCGCCATCCAGATCGGCGGCATCGGTGGCATCGCTCCCTCGCGCCGCTCGGAGCTCTCCGAGCTGGGCATGCGGGCCATGCTGGGCGGCACGGCGGCCACGTGGATGACGGCTACCTTCGCCGGCGTCCTGGTGTGAACGGAGGGTCGGAGGGAGGGCGCGGTCCGGGACGCACCGCGGACGGGAAAACCGTCCGCCGCGCCGCCGAATCGGTGCGGAAGCGCATCGAGGAGGCCGGCCGGGACGTTCGCCCGCGGCTCGGCGTGGTGCTGGGGTCCGGGCTCGGCGGGCTGGAGGAGCGTTTCCGGGACCCGGTGAGCGTCCCGGCCGGCGAGATCCCGGGATGGCCCGAGCCCCGGGTGTCGGGGCACGCGGGACGGGTCGTCGCAGGGGATCTGGCCGGAGTCCCGGCCGTGGGGCTGGCCGGGCGCGCCCATCTGTACGAGGGACATCCGCCCGACGTGGTGACGCTCCCTGCCCGGGTCCTCTGCCGGCTGGGCATCGATGCACTCTTCCTGAGCAACGCCGCCGGCGCCGTGAATCGGAATTTCCGCCCGGGCGAGCTGATGGCCGTGGCGGATCATCTGAACTTCATGTTCCGGAGTCCGCTGGCGAATCCG
>CAZFDK010000072.1:8153-12600 GCA_964518305.1 uncultured Gemmatimonadota bacterium
CGGGACCGACCGCCGACGGCGAGGAGCGGTGGCCGGACCTCTCCGACGCCTGGGACCCGGAGCTCCGGACCGTCCTGCGGGCGACGGCCGAGGACGAGGGAGTGTCCCTTCGGGAGGGGGTCTATGCCGGAGTCCTGGGGCCCAGCTACGAGACCCCGGCGGAGGTCCGAATGCTGGACCGTCTCGGGGCCGACGCCGTCGGGATGTCCACGGTGCCCGAGGCGCTGGCGGCCCGATCCCTGGGCGTGCGGTGCTTCGGCGTGAGCTGTCTCACCAACTACGCCGCCGGCGTCGCCCACGGGACGCTGAGCCACGACGAGGTGCTGGAGACCACCGAGCGGGTGGCGGAGGACTTCCAGCGCCTGGTGCTCCGGACCGTGGAGAGGTTGGAGGAGGGGGGCGAGCTGTAGCGTCGGGCGGCGTCGGGCGGGCCGCGGATCGACGCGTTCAGTCGTCGCCGGCGCTCTGCCGGCTGTTGTAGATCGGGCCGCCGCCCTCCGCGTAGGAGCGCAGCACGGAGACGGCCTCGTCCCGCCGCACGTCCCGACGGACCTCGACGCCGCGGCGCTCCAGGGCGGCAGTCCAGTCGGAGGGCTTCTCGCCCTCGTCAAAGCCCACCTGCCGGGCGTCGGAGCTCCGCGCTCCGGAAACCAGTCGGCTCACGCCCGACCACGGGAGGGCGCCGAAGCACATGGCGCACGGCTCGGCGCTGGACACCAGCTCGCACTCGGGCAGCCCGGGCGCCGCCAGATCGTGTGACTCCAGGGCGCGCTGGGCCAGCATCAGGGCCACCACCTCGGCGTGGAGGACCGAGCACCGCTCGCTGACCACCAGGTTGACGCCGGGCGATATCAGCGTCCCCCGCTCCCGGTCGAAGACAGCGGCGCCGAAGGGGCCGCCGGTCTCGCGCCGGACGTTCCGCCGCGCCAGCTCCACCGCCACGGCCATCCGCTCCTCCGCTCCCTCGAACCGGCGGTCGGGATCCGGGAGCGCCGCCTCGAGCCACCCGGGCACCGAGAACTCCAGTTTCGTGAACGTCACGGCCGGCGCGGGGCGGTCCAGTGGTTCAGGGGGCCGTTGCCGTGTCCCAGCCCCGGGGCGGTGGCCAGGGCCTGCCTCGTGAAGTGGAGCCCGCTGGACACGGCTTCCTGCGGATCCCACCCGAGCGCCCGGCCGGCGGCGATGGCCGAGGACAGTGTGCAGCCGGTGCCGTGGCTGTTCCCCGTCTCGATGCGGCTGGCCCGCCAGACACCGGTCGACTCGCCGTCGGACCAGACGTCCACCAGCTCGTCATCGGTGAGGTGCCCGCCCTTGACCAGCGCGGATCCGGCCCCCATCTCCACCAGCTCCCGCGCTGCCTCCCGCATCTCCGCCTCGTCCTGCACGCCCCTGTCCAGCAGCATCTCCGCCTCGTGCAGGTTCGGCGTGACGACGGCACACAGGGGAAGGAGGTCGACCCGGATGGCGTCGACGGCGTCCTCCTCCAGGAGGGGGTCGCCGCTGGCCGCCACCATGACCGGGTCCAGGACGTAGTTCGTGAGCGCGGTCTCCTCGACGGCCCCGGCCACGGCCCGTACCACCGCGGCGTTGGCCAGCATCCCCGATTTGCAGGCCGCGGGCTCCAGATCCTCCGCCACCACGCGGATCTGCCGGGAGACGATATCCGGGTCCACGGGCTGGATGCCGTGGACGGCCCGGGTGTCCTGGGCGGTGACCGCCGTCACGGCGGAGGTGCCGAAGACGTGGTAGGCGTGAAAGGTCTTAAGGTCGGCCTGCACGCCGGCGCCGCCCCCCGAGTCGCTGCCGGCGATGGTCAGAGCCACGGGTGGCGCGTCGGGATCCCGGTCCGCCCGTTCGTCTGTGCCGTTCATCACGCCCCCTCCGGCACGTGCCCGGTGCGGTCCTCGGTCAGGGAGTGGCTCGGGAGGGAGGCGCCAGGCCCGGCGAACGCGTCGACGACGTCGGTGTTCACCACCTGGAATCCGGAGGGGAGCTGCGCGGCAACCTGCGCCGGCGGCGCGACGCGTCGGGGTCGGCTCATGGGGCGGGGTCGGTACAATTCGGGTCTCGGGGGCGATGGCGAATCAGGGCTACGGGTCCCACCCCGGGTCCCGGGGCGAGATTCGCAACATAACATGCCGCCCGGCGCTTCGGGACCCGATCGAACCCCGGGGCGCCGGAACCACGGCCGCCGCCGTGGCATAGGACTCCGATCATGCGCCCCGCCACGTTCGAGGTGAAGATGCCCAGTCGCCGAGAAACGAAGATCCTGCGGTCGCTGACTCGCCGGAAGGGGCGGGAACGCCACGGCCTCTTCCTGGCCGAGGGCCCCAACCTGGTCCGGGAGCTCGTCGACTCCGAGCTCGACGTGGTGCTGGTGCTCCACACCGAGGAGATCGCGGCCGACGAGGGCCACCGGCGGACACTCGCCCGGCTCGCCGAGCGCGGGGCGGAACTCCGGGGAGTGGATCCCGGCACCCTGTCCGAGTTCGCCGACACCGTGACGCCCCAGGGCCTGCTGGCCGTCGTCCGGACGCCCCGGCGCGACCTGGACGAGCTGTCGGCGGGGCGACTGCTGGTCTTCGACGCCGTCCAGGACCCGGGGAACTTCGGCACCCTGGTCCGCACCGCCGAGGCCATGGGCATGTCGGCGGCGGTCTCCCTCACTGGGACGGTGGACACCTGGAACCCGAAGTCCGTCCGCGCCGCGGCGGGATCGACCTTCCGGCTGCCCGTCTTCGACGCCTCCTGGGAGGAGGCGCGGGAGCGGCTCCGGGCGCTGGACATGGAGGTGTGGGCCGCCGACCCGCTGGGCGAGCCGGTCTACGGCGGCGGGACGTCGCCGGAGCGACTGGCCCTGGTCCTGGGCAACGAGGGGCGGGGCGTCTCCGCCCGGGTGCTGGACGACGGCCAGCGCCGGGTCCGCGTCCCCACCGCCGGCTCGGTGGAGTCACTTAACGTGGCGGTGGCCGGGGCCCTCCTGCTGGACCGGATCTTCGGGCTGCGGGCGGCCGGAGGAGACGCGGGCTCGTGAGCCTGCTGGACGCGGTCTACTGGACGTACGCCGCGCTTCTCGGCGCCGCCACCGGATCCTTCCTGAACGTCTGCGTCGTCCGCCTCCCCGAGGAGGAGAGCGTGGTGCGGCCGCCCTCCCGGTGTCCGGGATGCGCCGCCCGCATCGCGTGGTACGACAACATCCCGGTCCTCAGCTACCTGTGGCTCCGCGGACGGTGCCGGCACTGCGGCGAGAGGATCTCGGCCCGATACCCGGCGGTCGAAGCCTCGACGGCGGCCATCTGGCTCGGCATGGCCCTCCAGTACGGGCCCAGCTGGCGGGCCCTGGAGGGAGCGATCCTGTTCAGCCTGTTGCTGGGAATCGCCCTCATCGACGCCCGGCACTACCTGATCCCGGACGTCATGAGCATCGGCGGTCTGGCGGCGGGCCTCGCGCTCTCGCTCCTCCCGGGAGGCGTCGAGCCACTGAAGGCCGCGGGCGGCGCCGCCGGCGGGTTCGCCCTTCTGTGGGCGGTCGGGGCGGCGGGCGAGTGGTGGCTCGACCGTCCGGCCATGGGCGGCGGCGACATGAAGCTGCTGGCCATGATCGGCGCCTTCCTGGGGCCGATCGACACCCTGCTGTCTCTCTTCCTGGGTGCCCTGACCGGAACCGTGGTCTTCGGACCCATCAGCTTGAAGACCGGCCGGCTGGTGCCCTTCGGGGTCTTCCTGGCCCTGGGCGCCGCTCTGGCGTTTCTCTTCGGCGATCCGCTGACGGAGTGGTACCGGGCCTGGGCCTTCGGCTGAACCCGGGCGACGGGGCCGGCCCACGTCCCGTCCGGTCAGAAGCGATTCAGAAACGGTCCGGGCGGAAGGGCTCCAAATCGATCCCGGTTTCGACGCCCAGGATCCGGCCGACCACGGCGGAGGCGGCCGCCGGGGCCAGGAGCACCCCGTTTCGCCCGTAGCCGGTGGCGTAGTGCAGTCCCTCCATCTCCGGGTCCGGTCCGAGGATCGGACGCTCGTCCTCGGCGATCGGTCGCAGGCCGGCCCATTCGTCCACGACCGACGCCTCCTCCAGCGGCGGAGCCAGGGCCTCCACGGCCCGCCGGATCTCGGCGCGTCCCTCCCGGGTGACGGCCACCTCGAAGCCGACGTCCTCCATGGTGGACCCGGCCACGACCGTCCCGTCGGAGCGGGGGACGGCGTAGCGGCCCCGGTGGTCCGCCAGGAGGGGCGCCGGCGGCTCCCCGGCGGGCTCGAGCCGGAGAATCTGCCCGCGCACGGGCCGGACGGGCACCGGACGGGGGAGTCCCCTCAGGCCGCCGGTCCACGCACCGGCGGCCAGGACGACCACGTCGGCGCCCAACTGCCCCCCGTCGCGGGTCTCCACGCCGGCGACCCGGCCGGCCCGGGTCCGGAGGACGGCCGCCGCGTCCTCCCGGACGGTCCC
>CAZFDK010000073.1:0-11853 GCA_964518305.1 uncultured Gemmatimonadota bacterium
GAGCCCGGCGCTGGCGGCCGGGGGAACCGGCGACGTGCTCACCGGCGTGGCCGGAGCGCTCCTGGCCGCCGGGACGCCCGCTGCCGACGCCGCGGCCGGGGCCCTGATGCTCACGGGCATCGCCTCCGAGCGCGGCGGTGCCCCCGTGGGCCACCTCTCGCCCGACGTGCCGGACGAGCTGCCGGCGGCCCGACGCGCGGTGCTCGAGGCCCGGGGCGGGCCACCGGGCCCCGTGAACTTCCGGGCTCCGGCCGCGCGGCCGGGCTGAACCCGCGGGGAGGGGGAGAGCGTGAAGCCGCACCGTCTGGCCCGCGGGCCGGAGGCCGACCGGATCCGTGCCTTCGCGGACGCCGTCGGCGGGCCGGAGGTCCCCGATGTTCGCCTCCCGCCCGGGGACGACGCCGTCTCCTTCGGCCTCGAGGAGGACGAGGCCGTGGTGCTCACCTCCGACGCCTACACGGAGGGAGTCCACTTTCGGCGCGAGTGGGTCGGGTGGGAGGAGGTCGGACATCGGTGCGCCGCTGGCGCGCTGAGCGACCTGGCCGCCTGCGCCGCCCGTCCCGTGGGGATCCTGGTCTCGGTGCTCCTGCCGCCCGAGCTGGACGCCTCCGTGCTCACGGCCCTGGGTCGGGGCATCGGCGCGTGCCTGGAGGAGGCGGAGGCAGCTCTTCTGGGCGGGGACCTCTCGAGCTCGGAGAGCGGCGTCACCCTGGACATGTTGGCCGCCGGCGGGGCCGAGGAGCCGGTGGGCCGGAACGGCGCCCGCCCGGGCGACGAGCTGTGGGTGACCGGCGAACTGGGAGGAGCGGGAGCGGCCCTGGCGGACTGGACGGGCGGCCTGGAGCCCGAGCCCGCCGCCCGCCGCGCCTACTCCCGGCCAACCCCCCGGTTGCGTGAGGCGCTGTGGCTCCGGGAGCGCGTGGACCTCCACGCCATGATCGACCTCTCCGACGGTCTGGCCACCGACCTCCGGCACGTGGCGGCGGCCTCCGACGTCGGCGCCGAGCTGGAGGAAAGGACGATGCCGCTGGCGGCTCCGCTTCAGGACTACGGGAGCCGCGGGCAGGCGCTGAAGATCGCCCTGACGGGAGGAGAGGACTACGAGCTGCTGTTCGCGGCGCCGGCGGGCGAGGTGGGCGGGCTGCGGTTCGACTTCGAGGAGGCCCATGGCGTGGAGCTCACGCGAGTGGGAGCTGTTCGACGGGAGCGGGAGGTGATCCTCCGGGGCCCGGATGGGGGGGAGCGGCCGCTCACGCTCTCCGGCTTCGATCACTTCCGGCGATGAGGTCGACCGGGTTCAGCATCCGCGGCCTCCTCTTTCTCGTCGTCGGGGTCCCTGCGACGCTGCTCTTTTCGCTGATTTCGCTGCTGGGGGGCGTCCTGCGGGTCCCGGCCGGACTCCACGACTGGGTCCACCGCCGCTGGAGCCGGACTCTCCTGGCGGCGGCCGGCGTCGAGGTACAGATCTCCGGAGAGGAGAATCTCGAGCCCGGCGGTGCGCAGGTGCTGGCCTGCAACCACCAGTCGATGTTCGACATCCTGGCACTCATGGCCTTCGTCCCGGCCTCGGTGCGCTTCGTGGCGAAGGCGGAGATCGCCGACGTGCCGGTCTTCGCCGGCGCCATGCGCTCGGCGGGGCATGTGTTCATCGACCGTAGCAACCCCCGCCACGCCATCAACCAGATGCGTATCTTCGGTGACAGGATGCGCCGGGATGAACTCTCCGTGGTCGTCTTCCCCGAGGGCACCCGCTCGCGGGACGGGCGGCTCCGGCGCTTCAACCGCGCCCCGTTCCTGCTGGCGATCGAGGCCGACGCCCCGGTACTGCCCGTGGCCGTGGATGGCGGGAGGCGCGTGATGCCCAAGGGGACCCTGTGGACGCGTCCCGGGCGAATGAGTCTCCGGATCGGCACGGCGCTGGCCACCGAGGGATTGGAGGCGTCGGACCGCGGAGACCTGGCCGAGTGCGCCTGCGACCGCGTGGCAGGCCTGCTCAGGGAGATCCGGGACGAGGGCTGACCGCCGGCGTGTCCGGGTTGTCCGCCCCTGCGACTCCGCGCAGGTTTCCGGGGCGGAGCGGGTGCCCCGTCCGGGCTCCCAAGTCAGGGACACGATAGGCGCATCACGGGACGCACGATGACACCGATCGAGGACATTCGCGGGCGGGAGATCCTGGACTCGCGAGGCTTCCCCACGGTCGAGGCGGAGGTCCGTCTCGAGAGCGGAGCCAGCGGCAGGGCGGCCGTGCCCAGCGGCGCCTCCACCGGGGAGCACGAGGCCGTGGAGCTCCGGGACGGGGACGCGGCCCGCTTCGGGGGACGGGGCGTCCGGGACGCGGTCGCCAACGTCGACGGAGAGATCCGCGACGACCTGGCCGGCATCGACGCCGCGGACCAGGCCGCCGTGGACCGCCAGCTCGTGGAGCTCGACGGGACGGAGAACAAGAGCCGCCTGGGAGCCAATGCGATCCTCGCCGCCTCCATGGCCGCCGCCCGGGCCGCGGCCCGCGACCGTGGGATTTCGCTGCACGAGCACCTGGCCACCGTGCAGGAGTCCGTGGACGGCGGGGAGGTGGCCCACCGGCTGCCGGTGCCCCTCCTCAACGTCCTGAACGGCGGGGCCCACGCGTCGAACAACGTGGATATCCAAGAGTTCATGGTCGTCCCGGTGCGGACCGCGAGCTTCGAGGAAGCTGTGCGCCGGGCGGCCGAGGTCTTCCACGCCCTGAAGGAGATCCTGGAGGAGAGCGGGCGGTCCACGGCCGTGGGCGACGAGGGCGGCGTAGCGCCGGACCTGGACTCCAACCAGGAGGCGCTGGATCTGCTCATGGACGCCGTGGACCGGGCCGACTACAGGCCCGGCGAGGACCTGCTCCTGGCGCTGGACTGCGCCGCCAGCGAGCTGTATGACCCGGAGGCCGGCCGGTACAGGCTGGAGAGCGGCGGCCACATGCAGGAGCGGAGCGCCGAGGAGATGATAGAGATGTACCGCCGGTGGGCCGACGACTATCCCATCGTCTCCATCGAGGACGGGCTGGACGAGGACGATTGGGAGGGCTGGAAGCGGCTCACCGACGAGCTCGGAGACGGGGTTCAGCTCGTGGGCGACGACCTCTACGTCACCAACGTCCGCCGCCTGCGCCGGGGCATCGAGAGCGGTGCCGGAAACGCCGTCCTGATCAAGCCGAACCAGATCGGGACCGTGACCGAGACGCTGGAGGCGATCCGGGTGGGCCGGGAGGCCGGAATGAACGCTGTCGTCTCGCACCGGTCGGGGGACACCGAGGACACCTTCATCGCCGACCTGGCCGTGGCCACCCGTGCGAGCCAGATCAAGTCCGGCTCGCCGTGTCGCTCCGAGCGCGTGGCCAAGTACAACCAGCTGCTCCGAATCGACGAGTCGCTGGGGGAGAAGGCCCGGTACGCCGGAGCCGCGGGTTGGGTTTGAGAGCCGCCAGCGCGGACGTCCCGACCGGAAACGGAGGAAAGGGAGCGGGGCGCTCTTCCGACGGCAGGCCGCCGACCATCGCCCCGTCTGGAGAAGGGAAGGAGGGGCCGTGAGGAAGCGTCTCAAGACCTGGCTGTTCCGGAGTGCTGTCGCCGGGATGTGGATCGCAGCCGGATACTACGCCCTCTTCGGGGGCGAGCACGACGTGCTCGAGCTGCGGGAGCTGGAGCAGGAACGGGACGCCGTCGCGGCCCGTCTGGACTCCATCAGCCACCGCGCCGACTCGGTGGAGGCGTGGGCCGACTCCCTGGAGAGCGACACGCTGGCCATCCAGCGGGTGGCCCGCGAGGAGCACGGCCTGATCCGGGAGGGCGAGGTGCTCTACCGCTTCATCCCGTCGGCCGACAGTGGGGGGTCGTAGGAGGGGACGGAACCGACGCCTGCGGGAACGGTATTCGCGTATTGGTTGCTCGGAGCAGCAGTTTAAGTTGCCGCGCCGCCGCGGACTCGCGGCGGCCAAGTGATCGACAGCTAGGGCTGTGGCGGTTCAGATTTGGAAGCGCCGGTTTCATCGGCACGAAGCGTCCGGCAGGGTAGCTCAGCCTGGTAGAGCAAGGGACTCATAAGCCCTAAGTCGCGGGTTCGAATCCCGCCCCTGCCATTGCCCCTGTGATCACCCGCATCCCGCGGGGGTCATGGGGGCTTTCGTATGCCTGAGTGTGACGTTCAGTGTGACGAGAGCGTGACGTCTCGATGGGAGATCGGATGCTGTAACGCGTTGTCCTGATGGCGGTTGTGTGCTGTGAGGCGCTCGTCTGATGTCTGGTGTCACGCTCGCGGGAGCTCCCGACCGATTTTTCTGGCCACGGGAATGGGCGAATCTCGGGTCCCTTGTCCCGACTGAGCCGCCGAGCCCTCTACGGCAGAATGGAGTTTAGTGCCGCCTCGATGTTCTGATCATTTGCGTCGCTGAAGAAGAAATCCCGACTTGTTGCCGCCCCGGCCCCGCCCGCCGGCATAAGAGAAAACCCGGTCATCGAGCCGGAAGAGCAGGACGTGCAACCGTCCCCGTGGAAACCACCCAGTAAGTGGCCGATCTCGTGAGCAACGATTACGGACTCTTTCTTCAGTGAGAAGCGGGGGAAGGCTTCGGCCCACGCATTGTTTTGCTCTGAACCGTTGCCGAACGCCGTGCTGTTGCTTCTGGCGATTCCCCCCGCGTGTCCCAGAAACTGGGACATATCGTATCCGACGTAGAAGAAGTGCAGTTCGTCGTCCTCGACGGAGTGGACCAGGAAATAGTTCGGGTCGCCGAGCACGTCGTTCAGCTGGGGTCCATTGGTAGTGGTGGGACCGCCGGAAACCCATACCTCCTGTCCCTTGATGTCGAGGTCGAGCTCCCACGTGTGGCTGCTGTTGGGCTCGATGAGCTCATAGGTCAGTCGCGCAAGAAGGACGTTGAGCTCCTGTCGCCGCCAGACAGTGGCCGGATCCTGCTGATAGAACTCCACGTCACCGTCGAGTACGATCTCTGTACTCTTTTGCGTTCCGGCATGGCTGGCCTGCACGTCCTGTCTCTGAGTCGACAGATCGGACCGGACCACCGATGCCGTGGCGGGCTGTTCCTCGTCGCTGAACGTCACTGTCGGCGTGTTGACGACGTTGTAGATCACATGCAGGCCAGACGTCGGGGTATCGTCCAGGAGAAGATCCACTGGCTGTATGTAGGTGGTGCCGACGTCGGGATGGATCGCCATGCCCCCAAGCATCGTCTCGTCGTCATCCAGGACGGTTACGGCTCCGCATGTGAGGGTCTCGTTGTTGACTTCGTCCGCCCCCTGACAGGTACCGAGCGTGAAATTCTGCTCGGGCGGCAGAGGAACCTCTTCGATCGTCGGGTCCGTCGTGGCACCGGACCGTTCGACACCGTTCTCGAGTCCGGGAACACGGAGTTGTACGGACTGGGAGGCCAGCGTGACGTTTTGGACTTGACCCGTCTCATCGACCAGCGGTAGCTCCACACTCCCCTCGTCGAGGCCTGCTGAGATCTCATTCATCGGGAGTTCACGGATGGTGAACGACTCGACCTCATCTCCCAGGACCTCCTCCACCTGACTGGCGACTTCGGGGAAACCGCTCTCGGTACTGCTGTCGTCGGTTGGGAGGCTATCACACGCGGAGAGTCCAACGAAAGTGGCGAGAAGGGGGACTATGACGAGACGGCGCACGGTGCTCCCGAGTTGAAGAAACAGGAGAGGCCAACAAACGAGATAAGATCGCCAATTTGAATTGTATGACCGTATCCGCCGGCTACGTAGTCCTCAAGCGACTATGATCGAGGAAGTAGTTCCGATTAACAGGCTAGGTTCGGTCAGGACGGAGCGCAGGAAACAGTTGCGGCTACTCGTTCCGCACTTCCCCCAGCCGCTCCCGTTTCCGCTGGAGGTGGCCGTAGGTATCCTCGATCCGGTCGATCCCCCGGTGCCCCAGCTCCCGGGCCACGGTGAAGATGGAGACCGGCGCACCGTTGTCGGTGGTCTGCAGGCGGGTCGCCGTGTAGGTGTGCCGGAACACGACGGGCGTGATGTGCTTCTCCAGCTCGGCCCGCGTCTCGACGCTCCGCAGGCTTGACCGAATGTTGTTCAGCATCCGGGAATCGTGGTCCTTCTCCTCGTCCCAGTGGAGCGGGAAGAGTAGGGGGTGGCCGTCCTCGCGCTTCTCGAGGTAAGGCCGAAGGATGGCTTCCAGTTGCGGCCAAATGGGTACCGTCCGTTCCGAGAATCGGTAGGCATTCCCCAACGTATCGCGCCGCCAAGATGGAGCGCTCGAAAACCGGTACCCATTCGCGTCACAACCCCCGTCCCGAGGGGGTGTTCAGGAGTCCCGTGGGTCCCATAGGTGGGGGTACCGTGCGGGGGCGAGCGCGTGCGAATGATAGGGGAGGTGTTCCACGCGAGAATCGGCGTGCAAAGGAAGCTGGAATCGAAGCTGGCCTTGCGGCTTCCGGCCCTGGAGGAAAGCGTAGCCGGGGCATCGCCTGCCGACGGTGGGAGACGGTCCGCAAGGGAGGGGAAGGCGTATGACCGACACGGTCACTAAGGCCGATCTCGTCGATCAGGTCTACGAGGCCATCGGGCCGGGGATCACGAAGAAGGACACCAAGGCCGTGGTGGACGGGTTCCTACACGCCGTGAAGAAGGCGCTCGCCGAGGAGCGTCGGATCGAGCTCCGTGGCTTCGGCGTCTTCGACGTGCAGTACAGGGACGGGCGAGAGGCCCGGAACCCTCGCACGGGGGAGCCGGTGCAGGTACCGCCGCGTGCGGTCCCCGTCTGGGACGCCTCCGATCTCCTCCGCGACCGTGTGGAGGAGGCCTCCGACTACCCCGAGGAAGAGCCGCCGGAGTAAGGAGAGGAGCTGGGACCTTCGTACTGCCGAGGAGGTCAGATTATGAGCTCAAGGAACTCAAGCCTCCGGTCGTTGGTCGTCGGCGCGTTCGGAGTCCTCCTCATCGTTGTCATGGGGGTGGTCGGTTACGCCCTCTTCACCTACGGGACCGTCGCTCCTTGCGGTGTCCTCGAGCAGGAGATTATGGCCCGGGCCGAACGAGGCTCGGAGGGAGAGACCGAGGACAACCTGCTTGAGAAGGGCGCTCAGGCTCTCGGGATGCAGATCGGCGAGGAGGCGCTGGAGGCGAGGCTTGAGGCCTATAGCTCCCTGGAGTGCGCCGAGTTCATGTGGCGGGCGAAGACGGGTGAGTACGACGAGGTTCGCGAGGCGGTTCAGTAAGCTGTGAGCAGGAAAGAGGAGAAGGGCACCGATCCCGAACGGCTGCGAGGTGCCTGAACGGACGCACTGGCCCACGCTCCTCAAGCTCGCCCGAGAGGAGGATCCCGACACGCAGCTCAAGGAGCGCTTCGCCGACGCCGACTTTCAGGAGGACATTCTCCCGAACTTCCCGACCACTGGACGCATCGGGAGATCGCCGAGGAGGTAGGACTCTCCTGCTCCTTCGTCAGCGACGTGATGCGTGGGGAAAAGACGCCGAGTCTGGAGTACTGGGAAGATTTCGTCGTCTTGCTCGAGAAAGAGGGCACGAGCCTCGCCTGAGCCGTATCGCGCCGATCCGCCGCTCGGGATTCCGCCGTGAGCGGAGGCGCGGGACCAGCCCATCTCCCCTCGCCTCACACTCAGCCCCTCAGCTCCAGGAGTCGTCCGTCACTCCGTGGGAGCATCCCGACGCCTCTACCACGGCCCGCAGGAAGGCGGGGATCGACCCGCCGAAGTACTGACGCAGGACCCGGCCCACGGCCCGCCGGCCGACCTGCTCACGAGTGACAGCCGGGTGGTAGCGGTAGAGGCCGCCCTCCAGTTCCGCGCGGACGGAGCCCCGGGCTTCCAGGCCGTGAACGAGGCTGCGGACCTCCCGGTAGGAGATGCCCGTCTCGAGGCCCCCGTGAATTTGTCGGACTGTCGCCGGGCCGTGCTCCCAGAGGACGCTCATCACATCCAACTGCTGACCGATGACGGCGCGCTTCTTCATGGCCATGTCACTGTCTCCCGGGTCAGGGATGTGCTATCCAGCTCCCCTCCTCGGCAGCCACGTCCGCGGAGACGTCGATCACCCGGTAAGTGCTCTCCCGGAGTGGCTCGGTGTCGGCGGCCCAGCTGTCCCGAATGCTTTCCTGGAGCCACTCGGAGCGCTCGGAGTGCCTGTAGGCCCGCAGATCGCCCGGGGACTCGAAGATCACGATGGCGCCCGCTTGAGGTGGCTCGCTTCGGCGGACGAAGTCGATTCGCTCCAGGCCGGGGATATCGCGAAACTCCCTCGCGCGTTCGGGGTGCCACCGGTCGGCCGCCTCACTGGATTCCATCCTGTACAGTACGACACGCACAATGACGGGAGACTGGCCTTTCTCGGGCACCCTCTCGTGCAAACGGGGTCCGGGAGAATCAGGCAATCCCCCCGGCCGCCGTGTCCGGGGCGACCGGAGGGCATTCCCACAGCGCCGCCTCCACGGGTCAGTTTACGTACCACCTCAACCGTCTCCCTCAGCCCTCGATGTCCTCGACAGGACAGGTAAATGTGATGGGAGTGGGTGGTCCGAAAATCATCACGTTTCCGAGCGAGGCGGCACCTCGGACCTTCTCCGCGCTCGTGAGTTCCTCCAGGCTCCCGTCGCCATCGGTGTCCGCCGCGTGGGCCAAGCCCTCACTAGCGGCCACGTCTCCGTGCGGGGAGGGAACTACGGCCTGGAGGTTACAGGTCGCGCTGAAGTGACCGTCGTTGCCGGGAGGCACGGGCCTCACGTGATCGTGTGGGCCGATGCCGTGTTTGGCCTGAGTGCCGTCGTCACCGGCTTTCGGTCCAATAAGATAGAGAGGGCTGTGAGAAGCCGGATCGGCCGGCGAGCTGAACGCACTCACCCCGCTGGAATTTTTGAGCCTCGCCAACACGGTCTGGGGAACGTAAAACCGCCACAGGTGATCGTTGCCCCACACTCGTTCGGCGTGCATGCCGGCCCGAGCTCCCTGCTGGCTGGCCTGGACCTCTTGAGTGTCCGCAGGCTGGTTCGGAAGCTGGTCACAAGCGACGAGGGCCGTGCCGCCGAAGAGGGCCGCAAGAGCGAACGAGAGTAGCTTCCGCATCGGTGACCTCCACACTGAGTGAGTGATTGCGCCGGGAATCCCAGGAGCGTCATTCCTGGCCCGACAAGTTCGCACGGGTTAGCCTAGAGAAGTGGCGGCACGCTAAGCGTTCGGCTGCATTGCGCTCCGCGTGACACTGCCGTCACGGAGCCCGTTACTCGGCTACTATAGCGATCCCGATAATGCCCTACCGACTGCGTATGTTCGGCGGGTGGGATCTGCTCGGCCCGGACGGCGAGCCGATCGATGCCGTCCGGGCCCACCGCTCCAAGGGCGCCGCCCTGCTCGCCTACTTGGCGACCCGTCCGCCCGGCCAGCCGGCCCAGCGGGGCGATCTCTATCCGCTCCTCTGGCCGGAACGAAACGACGAAGCGGCCGGGAACGCACTGCGGTCGGCACTCAGCCGACTCCGGCGGAAGCTCCCCGAAGGAGCGGTGGGCGGAAAAGACGAGAACCGGGCGTGGGTGGACGATTCCGTGCTCACCTCCGACGTGCGCGCCTTTGGGCGGGCCGTGGAGGAAGGCCGGCGGCGGGAGGCGCTCAGACTGTACCGCGGTCCATTCCTCGACCACGTGCGCCTCACCGCTGCACGACCGTTCAATCGCTGGGCCGACGAGCAGCGGGAGTCCTACCGTCGCCAGGCCTACGAAGCGGCCCTCGCGCTCGGAGAGCGGGCGCGGGAGGACGGCGCGTTCTCCGAGGCCGAGAAGGCCTACCGCAAGGCACTCGACCTGGCCCCCCTGAAGGAGGAGGCCGCGGCGGGTCTGATGCGCGTACTCGCGGCACGGGGTGAGCGCGCTGAGACGCTCCAGCTCTACGAGAGGTTCACAGATAGACTCCGGCAGGAGCTGGACCTCGTCCCGTCGGCCGATCTGAAAGACCTGGCCGAGCGAGTCCGGGCCGGAGACCAGACAGCGGAGGCCGGTGGGAGGGAGGTGGACGCCGAAGAGGTCGCCGGCCGAGGTGAGCCGGCCGAGTCACGGTGGCTCCGGCGGCCTCTCGTCGTGGTGGTCGCGCTCCTCGCGGCGGTGCTACTCGGGGCCGGTACGTGGCTCCTCCTTCTCGGCGGCTCAGGGACGGCGGCGTCCTCCTCCGCCTCGGTCGATCGGCCCACCGTGGCCGTACTTCCGTTTGGCCGGCTGGGTGCGGACGGAGATGGTGGCGAGGAGAGTGTCTTCCGGGAGGGGACGCACCTGGGACTCATCAACCGCCTGTCCAACATCTCCGACCTCGCCGTTGTGTCCCGGACTGCAGTCCGTCCCTACGGCGAGGTGGAGGAATCCCTGACTGCGATCGCCGACACCCTTGGGGCGCAGTGGATCGTGAGAGGAGACGTCCAGGAATTCGACGGTCGGGTGCAGGTGAACGTCCGGCTCATCAACCCCCGCGCCGGGACTCAGGTGTGGGCGGGAGAGTACCGTCGGAAGCTCACTCCCGAGAACCTCTTTGCTATCGAAAGCGAGGTAACGAAAAGGATCGCTCAGTCGCTGGAGGGCCAGCTCTCGCAGGGTGAGACAGAGCGGGTCCAGCGTCGGCCCACGGAGGACATGGAGGCCTACAAGTTCTATGTGCAGGGACGATCATACTTCGCCGTTCGAACCGAGGCGGGGGTGCGGAAGGCGGTAGAGTACTTTCAGCGCGCCATCGATGAGGATTCCAGCTACGCCAGGGCCTGGGCAGGTCTAGCAGATGCGATCGCGGTGGGCAGGGCGCGGGGTCTCATCACGCCGGGCGATTCGCTCCCGGAAGTCGAACGAGCGGCCCGGAGGGCGCTACAACTCGAGCCAGACCTGGCGGAGGCACACGCCTCGATGGGGATGGTCCACTTCCACCAACAGTCACTTCCGCTGGCCCTTCGAGAGCTGAAGCGGGCGATCGCGCTCAAGCCCAGCTACGCGCAAGCTCACGACTGGCTGGGAATGACTCTTCTCGCTATCGGCCGGCCTGAAGATGCCCACCGGTACAACTCGACGGCCGTCCAGTTGAGCCCCCGACATGTGGCGGCTCGAGCGAGGCTTGTCACCGTGCTTATTGAATTGGATAGCATTTCCGAGGCAAAGACGCACCTGCGCGGAGGACTGCTTCTTCCGGGAAAAGAAGCGAGGCTCAGAGGTCGTATTCTGTATTACGAGGAACAGTGGGAGGAGTTGGAGCAGCTCGCTCGGAAGCGGTTCGAGCGGCAGGGGCCGTATAATCGGTGGCGTTTCTATCTTGCCCGTATCGCGCTCCTGCGTGCGGATACGGCAACTGCCCGGGACCAGCTGACCGAGCTCCGCAAGGAGAGGGCACTGTTCGAGGAGGGGCTCGTCCGCGCCGCACTGGGAGCAACGGACTCGGCATTCGCGGCGTGGCGGAAAATCGAGGATTGGTCCGGGTTCGCAATTTGGGACAACCAGAGGTTGCGGTACTCCTACGATGACATCCTTGATCCTCTTCGTGGTGATCCACGCTACGAGGAGTTAGTTGGTCGGATTAACCGTCAGTATGGCCTGAACCCGGACGGCAGCCTGCCGGACAGCGTGGACGTGTCATTCGGTTCCGAGTCTGATGATTGACCTATTCCACCGCGGCCGCTGGCGTTGGATTTTGGACGGGGGTGAAGTTTGAGCCGACCTGTCTACTAACCCTCGTAGGCCGTGGCCGCCAGCTGTAGCTCCGAGCCAAGCCCCGTGACCGTTCCGACCACCCCGTACTGTGCGCCGATCCGGCGCGCCGTTGCCAGTGCCTCCTCGACGGTCGCTCCCGCTCGGTCGGGACCG
>CAZFDK010000073.1:11863-12365 GCA_964518305.1 uncultured Gemmatimonadota bacterium
AACCCGTCAGTTTCCGACCCTGAGTTCCTCCGCCTCCTCGACGTCGAACAGGTCCTGCAGCTCCTCGAGGATCTCCCTGACCGCCTCCATCCGGATCTCCCGCACCTCCGCTAGGTCCGTGGCCGCGGCGACCTCCTTGATCCGGCGTCCCGGAAGGTTGATGAGGCGTTGGCGGATCCGTGTCGCCACGTCGACGACCAGATCCGCCATCTCCTCGAACGGGATGAGCTCGCCGCGCTCCTCCTTCACCTCCAGCTCCTTCAAATCGGGGCGGGCCTGCTTCCAGCGACGGTCGCTCTCCTCGACGCTCGGCAGGTCGTCGTCTTCCGGGGCGGGGGCCAGGTCGAGGCGGTTGCCGGCCCACCATTCCAGACAGTCGCGGGTGTCGTATTTCCGCGAGTTCCGGTCGCCCTCCCGCGGCATCCCGGCCTCCTGCCAGGACCGGATCGTGCGCTTTGAGACGCCGAAAAACTCCGCCAGTGTGCCCTGATCGACCTTCATC
>CAZFDK010000074.1:0-11971 GCA_964518305.1 uncultured Gemmatimonadota bacterium
CCCAGCGTCACGCCGGTGATCTCCGAGATCTCCTCGTAGGTCTTCCCCTCCATCTCCCGGAGGACGAAGACGACCCGGTGATGCTCCGGCAGTTCCTCCACGGCCTCCTCCACGGTCTCCCGCAGGAAGCGCTTCTTGTAGAGGTCGTCCGGCGAGTAGGACTCGTCCTCCCACTGCAGCGGACGGTGGTCGTCGTCCCAGTTTTTCTTGATGGCCTGGAACAGCACCAGCGGGTTCCGCGACCGGTTCCGGAGCTCGTTCTTCGCCAGGTTGCTGGCGATGGTGTAGATCCAGGTGGAGAACTTCTTGTCCGGATCGAAGCGGTGGAGGTGTCGGTACACGCGAACGAAGGTCTCCTGGACCAGATCCTCCGAGCGGTCCCGGTCCCCCACCGTGCGGTAGATGAAGTTGAGGAGGCGGTCGTGGTAGCGCTCGGTGAGCTGGTGGAAAGCACGCTCGCTTCCCTCCAGGTAGCGCTCGACGAGCTGCGCGTCGTCGAGCTCCTCCCAGTCGACCCGCCCCCGCTCCTCGCGCTGTGCGTTCAGATCGATGGCCTCGGCCATCGCAATCACCTCCGGTGTCCGCCCGCCCCGTGAATCGGGGCCCGGGCGTCTAGTGAACATCGGGGCCCCGACCGGAGTTCCCGTCGGCCGAGACCGATTCGTGTCGCCCTCGCGTTTTTAGAGACGCTCGAGTGCGTCTCAGCGTTGTCCGCCGATGCGAGAAACGGGTCCGACAGCCTCCCCCCTTCGGGCCTGTACCGCCCCGTCGGGACGGGGTGATCGGCTACACGGCATATTGCCGCAAGGCGAGTGCCGTGCGCCCCGAATCGGGGGCGGTCGGGAGGGAGCTGGAGCGAGCGGCCGCGGCCGTCTCAGGCCACGAGAGCGTCGGAGAAGCGGTCGGCGTAGAGGAGGGCCGCGACGCTCTTCGAGTCCTCGATCTCGCCGGATTCGACCATCTCCAGTGCCCGGGAGACGGTCACCTCGCGGCGCTCGATGAACTCGGCGTCCTCGTGGGAGGCGGAAACGTCCTCCAGGTCGGTGGCCAGGAAGAGGTGGAGCCGCTCGTCGGCGAAGCCGGGTGTCGTGAGAATGGAGGTGAGCCGTCGGATGCTCCCGGCACGGACGCCGGCCTCCTCCTCGAGCTCCCGCAGCGCACAGGCCTCCGGATCTTCCCCCTCGGAGAGCTTGCCGGCCGGGATCTCCCAGATATGGCCGCCGGCGGCGTAGCGGTACTGGCGAAGGAGGATCAGCGTGGGCTCGTCTCCGTCCCCGCCGCCCGGACGCCGGAGAGGGACGACGGCGGCTCCGCCCGGGTGGCGGACGATCTCCAGCTCTCCCTCCGACCCGTCCGGGAAGCGGACCCGGTCCACCTCCAGGTGGACGACGCGACCGTCGTAGACCTCCCGCCCGCCGATCCGGGTCACCGGGAGCCCCGCGGCGCGCTCAGCTCCGAACCTCGAGCTGTCCGAGCCCTTCCAGGTCCTCCCGGACCTCCGCGCCGTCGGCCACGGCGACCCGCACCATACGGTCCGGGTCCAGGTACCGCTCGGCGACCTCGGCCACGTCGTCCCGGGTCACCGCCTCCACCCGCTCGCGGTAACGCTCCCAGTAGTCCTGCTCCAGGCCGTAGAAGAGCTGGATGATCATCCGACGACTCACCTGGCTCGGGGTCTCGAACTTCCGCGGGAGGGAGAGCGTCAGGTTGTTCTTGGCCAGCTCCAGCTCGTCGCCCTCGGGCGGGCGCGCCGCCATGCCGCGCATCTCCTCCTCCAGCTCGTGGAGGGCGTCGGCCGTGACGCCGGTCTCCACGGCGGCGGAGGCCACGAAGGGCCCGGCCCCGCGCCGGTGCCGGAAGAGCGTCCGGGCGCCGTAGGTCCAGCCCTTCTCCTCCCGCAGGTTCATGTTGACACGGGAGTTGAAGAGCCCGCCGAGGACGGCGTTCATCACCCTCAGCGGAAAGTAGTCCGTGGTGTTCCGCGGCGCGCCCACGCCGCCGATGCGGACCTCGGACTGGGCGCTTCCGGGCCGATCCACCAGCACCGTGTCGCCGGAGGTTACCGGACGGTCCGGCGTCTCGGGTGGATCGCCGGCTCCCTCGCTCCGACGCCAGTCGCCGAAGCGCTCCTCCAGCATGCGCCGGACGCGGCGCGCGTCCACGTCGCCGCAGACCGCCAGCGCTGCATCATCGGCGCCGTATCGTCGCTCGTGGAAGGACTGCACGGCCCCGGCGTCCAGGGCCTCCACCGTGGGCTTGAGGCCGTCGGAGGGTCGGCCGTAGGGATGGGAGCCGTAGACCGAAGCGATCAGCGTCTCGTCGGCCACCGTGTCCGGCTCGTCCCGGTCGCGCTCGATCTCGTCCAGCCGCTCGTCGCGGATCCGCTCCACTTCGTCCGGCTCGAAGGCGGGGTCGCGGACCACGGCCCGGAGGAAATCCAGCGACTCCTCCAGGGTGTCCTCCAGCAGGTGCATGGAGACGATGGCTGCATCGTACGTGACCGCGGCGTTGAAACCGGCACCCAGCCGGTCCAGCCACTCAGCCACCTCCATGGCCGATCGGCCGGCGACGCCCTCGGTCAGGAGCCGGCCGGTGAGTTCGGCCACGCCGCTCCGATCGGCGGCCTCGGACGCGGCGCCGGCGTCGATGGCGAGCCGGACGGAGATCTCCGGCAGCCTCGGGCGCTCCATGACCCACACCCGGACGCCGCTGGAGAGCCGGAAGCGTTCCACCGGCGGTAGCTCGAGCTGCCGGGGAGACTCGGGACGGGGCGGACGGCTCCGGTCGACGGTCGCTCCGCTGCTCATGCCTGACCTCCCCCGGGCCGGCCGGCCACGGCCGGCGCCTCCACGTCCCGGTCCTCCGGAACGTCGTCCGACGCGGGTACGACCCGGGTGGCCGTGAGCCGCTCCGGCCGCAGGACCTCCCGGGCCAACTCGTCCACGTCCTCCTGGTCCACCCGGTCATAGCGCTCGAACACCTCGTTGACGTAGCCCGGATTGTCACGGAGGACGGCGGCGTGCGCGAAGGCGTCCGCGCGCCCGCCGACGCTGTTGAGCCGTCCCACGAGAGAGCGCTCGGCCCGGTTGCGGGCGCCGGCGGCCTCCTCCGTCGCGAACCCCTCCTCGCGGGCTTCTTCCAGCACCGACCGGGTGGCCTCCTCCAGCTCGTCGGCGCTCACGCCCGGACGGGCCGTGACCACGGCCCACACCATGCCGGTCTCCTCCGTGGGCCACGTGAAGGCCTGCGCCTCGGCGGCCACCTGCCGGTCGTAGACCAGCTCCCGGTGCAGGCGCGAGCTCTTGCCGTCGGCCAGGAGGCTGGTGAGAACGTCGGCGGCCTCGAACTTCTCGTCGCGATAGGACGGCCCGTGATACATCAGATAGATTCGGGGGACCGCCACCTGGTCGGTGAGCTCCGTGCGACGCTCGCCGGGCGCCTCCACCCGCGGCACCTCCACCGGGGGCGGCGTCTCACGGGGCTCGAAGGGGCCGAAGTATCGCTCAACCCGTTCGAGGGCGTCGTCGGAGTCGAAGTCGCCGACCAGGACCAGCGTGGCGTTGTTCGGACCGTAGTAGTCTCGAAAGAAATCCTGCACGTCATCCAGATCCGCCGCGTCCAGATCCTCCATGTAGCCGATGGTGGGGTGGCGGTAGGGGTGGGCCTCGTCGAAGGCCGTATGCAGGGTCTCCTCGAAGGCCAGGCCGTAGGGCCGGTTCTCGTAGACCTGCCGCCGCTCGTTCTTCACCACTCCCCGCTGGTTGTCCAGCTTCTCCTGCGTGATGCTCGGCAGGAAGTGGCCCATGCGGTCCGACTCCAGCCACAGGGCCAGGTCGAGCTGATTCGAGGGAAGGATCTCGAAGTAGTTCGTGCGATCGAACCAGGTCGAGCCGTTCAGGGTCCCGCCGGCGTTCTGCACGAGCCGGAAGTGCTCGCCCTTGGGCACGTTCTCGGAGCCCTGGAAGAGCAGGTGCTCGAAGAGATGTGCGAAGCCCCTCCGTCCGGGCCGCTCGTCCTTGCTCCCCACGTGGTACATGAGGTGGACGGCCACCACCGGCGTGGAGCGATCCTCGTGCAGGATCACATCCAGCCCGTTGTCCAGCGTCTCGCTCCGGTACGGGAAGTGCACCCCTCCGCCGGGATCATCCGGCCGGGGACTCGTGCGATGATCCATGTATCTCTCGACCCTGGAGACAGATGCGGGCGACGTGCCGGTACGCGGACGCCGCCGGTCCGGTGCTGACGGCACAGTGCTCAGCTGCGGCGCCGCCGAAGAGCGGACGGAAACGGCTCCGAATCCGAACGTTGCAGTTGCAAGCTCCGATCCATTCCGGCTCCCGCGAAGTGTGGAGGACGCCGGAGCGACGTCGTGGAGCGGCCGACCGTGGCGGAGGGTAGTAAGCCGGGTTCTGTTCCCGGGCGCTGCCCGGGGCGGTCATCTCTCTCGGACGCCGGTTGCCCGACGCCTCGCGCGGCCTACCCGAAGCTCGTCGCGGCGGGTCGCCGCTCGCTTCCTATTTGGCCTTGCTGCCGGAGGGGTTTGCCGTGCCGCCCGCCGTTGCCGGCGAGCGCGGTGGGCTCTTACCCCACCTTTGCACCCTTGCCGTGGCGTACGGCACCCGCTCTCGCGGGTCGCGCGGCCGCCGTTGGCGGTCTGCTCTCTGTTGCACTGGCCGTCGCCTCGCGGCGCCCGGGTCTTCCCCGGCTCCGTACCCTGTGCAGCCCGGACTTTCCTCGAGCCGCGCCTCCGACGCCGTGAGGCGGCGGGGCCGGCCCGCGACCTGTCACTTCCTCCGCTCGCGGCCACGATCCGGGATCTGCACCCGGCCGGTGACCGACGGTCGGCCGGCAGGCGGGTCGCCTGCGTCGGCGTACGTTGCTACCGATCGGGGCGCTGGAGAGTTCCGCCCCTCCGCCGGCGCCCGGGCGGTCTCACTTCCCGGGGAAGCCCAGGCGATAGGTGATTCCGGCGGCGAAGATCGTCCCCCGATAGGTCTCCGGGCTGTCCAGCTCGCCGGCCAGGTACCGTACCCACCGGTACTGGGTCTCCGCCACCAGGCCGAGGACCGGGCCCAGCTCGACCTCCACGCCGGCCCCGACCTCCCCACCGGCCCCGACCGCCGCCGTCCATCCCGACTCCAGGGAGCCGAAGCCGGAGCTCCGCCGCTGCTCGAAGCCCAGCGCAGGCCCTCCCGCCGCGGACAGATAGGGGTCGACGGCTCCCTCCGGACCCCCCACCGGATAGTACCTGATGCCGCCGAAGACCGGCCCGACCCACATCGACACCGTCCCCGCCCTGTTGACCTGTCCCCTCCGCCACAGGCCGAGGCCCAGCTGGAGCGTCGTCTCCCGCCCGATCTCTCGCTCGTAGTAGAGGTCCACCGCGGGAATCTCGGAGTAGCTGGTCTGGGGCGCCTCCTCCAGACCGGTCACCTGCCAGCTCCCGAACCGGAGGCCGGCCACCTCCCACACGACGCTGTCGTCGGGGAGCGGCTCGCCCACGGGCTCTCCCTCCTCCTGCGCGGCCACCGGGGAGGCTCCGGCCAGCAGGACAGCCATGCCCCACACCGCCAACCGCCACGCCGCCGCGACCACGCCGTACGGCGGCTCCAGGCCGGGCGCGGACCGCCCTGAAAGGCTGTTCGTCGGTAGGGGCAAGGGAGGACCTCTATCGAAAAACCGGCCGCTCCGGCCCGGATCGGCCGCGACTGCCGGTTCAGTTGCCCGTGGCCGTGGCGTATAATCACACGGCGAACATGAACGACGACAACGCGTCCAACCAGAACGCGTCCAAGCAAGAGGAAACGCGCGAGCCGCGAATGTTCCGCTTTATCACGGTCTCAGCTCTCGGCGCCGCGATCCTGGCCCTGCCCGTCGGCGCCTGCGGCGACGGATCCACCGGGCCGGGGTCGACGCGGCCCTCTCGCATCGTCGCAGTGTCGCCGCAGACCGCAACGGTGGACGCCGGCAGCCCGTCCGGCTCCCCGCTGCAGGTCCGGGTCGTGACCGAGGACGGTGAGCCCAGGGAAAACGTGGACGTACGCTTCCTGCTGACGAGCGGACCCGGCCGGGCCGCTCCGCCGACCGCTTCAACGGGGGCGGACGGGACGGCCGAGTCGGCCTACCTCCCGGGCGGGAGACCGGGCGAGGCCACCCTCCGGGCCGACATACCCGACGCTCCCTGGGTCTCCCCGGTGAGCTTCCGCCGCACCGCCCGGCCGACCCGCCGGCTCCGTCTGTCGGCCGACGGCGGCGGAGACCAGGAGGCCGAAGCCGGGAGCCAGCTCCCGCGCCCCCTCGCCGTCACGGCGGCCGCGCAGGAGGGCCAGCCCGCGACCGGCGCGCGGATTGCCTTCGAGATCGTCTCCTCGCCGGGCTCCGCCGTCCTCTCCTCGGACACGGTCCTCACCGACGAATCGGCGTCCGCCGGGGTCCTGCTTACCCTGGCGGACGACCCCGGCGAGCACCGGATCCGGGCCGTGGCCGCCGCGCCCGCCGCCGGCGACACCGTACGCTTTCGCGTTCGGGGGGTGGAGGCGCTCTCCTCCGGCATGCGGCTGGACTCGGTACGCCCGCGGCCCGTACGCGCCGGGCGGGAAGCCACCCTCCACGGCCGGGGGCTCGGCGCCGCCGAAGCGCTGTGGCTCGACGGCTCCCCCGTGTCCGTGACCTCGGCGGAGTCGGGCCGGGTCCGGGTGAGCCTGCCCGAGGAGGACGGCTGCCGTCCCCGACGCACCGCCACGCTCCGGCTCCGGGACGGGAGCGGCGGGTGGAGCGACGGGCTCGAGGCCGAGGTGGCCCCGGCCGAGCCCGCCCTCGACCTCGCCGTGGGCGAGGCCCGGACCCTGGCGGCTCCCGGCCCCGGCGAGTGCCTGCGGCTGCCCGCCTCCTCGGGTCGGGCCTACCGCCTGGCGCTGGTGAGCGCCGCCCGCTCCGCCGGGTCCCGCACGCCCCTGGCGTTCCGCGTCCGGAGCGGCGTCGGCGGCCTTGACGGAGACGGCTCCGTCGGCTCCGTGGCTGCCTCCCGCTCGCTGGCGTCCCTTCGGGAATCCGGGGCGCTGTCCGGCAGCGCCTCCCGGGCCGACCGGTCGGCGCTGGAGCTCAGCCTCCGCCGCGGAGCCCGGAGGGAGCTCCGGGCCCGTGGAGCCCGTCCCGTGCGGCAGGCCGATCGCGGGCTCGACGACGACAGCGGCCTCCGGGCGTCCGCCAGTCTCCGATCGCCCTCCACCGCCGGCGACACCCTCCGCCTGGACTTCGCCGTCTCCGAGGACATGTCGCTCTCCTGCACCGACACCACGGACGCGGTGACCGGCGTGGTCCGCGCCACCGGCCCGGACGTGGCGGTGGTCCAGGACACCGCGGCCCCCGGCGGATTCACCGGGGAGGACTTCGGTCTGATTCGCGACGAGTTCCAGGAGCTCGTCCTCCCCACCGACACCTCCTACTTCGGGCCGGCGGCGGACATCGACGGCAACGGCCGGGTCATCGTCCTCCTCACCCCCCGGGTCAACGACCTGACCCCGCGCGGCTCCGACTCCCGGGTCGGGGGATTCTTCCTCCCGCTGGACCTGGCCGACTCCGGCCCCGGTGGGGACGGCATCGCCCCCGAGGGCGGCGCCACCTGCCCGGCCAGCAACGAGGGCGAGCTTCTGTACCTGGCCGCCGCCGATCCAGAGGGGAGCTTCGGCCCCCCTCTGGACAGGACCGGTGCCCTCCGGAACGCCCGCTCCATCGGCTCGCATGAGCTGGAGCACCTGCTCAGCGCGGAGCAGCGCGTGGTGCTGGGCGACGGCGGCTTCGGCGACCTGCAGCAGGTGTGGCTCGCCGAGGGGATGGCGCACCTGGCCGAGGAGGCCGTGGGACACGCGGCCCTGAACATGGAGACCGGCTCGAACCTGGACTTCGATTCCTTCCAGGACAGCCGTGAACGCCTTGAGGCGTTCAACGTCTTCCACCTGCAGAACTTCGGCCGCCTGCAGCTCTTCCTTCGCTCCCCCACCCTGACCCCGGCTTTGGCGGCCGTCGACCCGGGCGGCAACCCCGGCCTTCGCATGCGCGGGTACGCGTGGCTGTTCAGCCGGTGGCTGGGCGATCACTTCTCGGGCGGGGACGAGGCCGCTCTCTTCCGCCGCCTCTCCGGGGGCGGGACCGCTCACCTGCAGGGGATCGAGAACGTCGAGCGCGTCACCGGGACGGCGTGGCAGGAGCTGCTCCTGGAGTTCGTTCGCGTCCCCCTCCTGGACGACCGGGAGGCCTCCACCGGAGCCCGGCTCTCCCCGTCGCCGCGGAGCCAGCTCGCGACCTGGAACCTGCCCGGCGTATACGAAGGGCTGCAGGACAACCCGTCGGCGGGTCGGCTCTTCCCGGTGGGATACCCGCTGGCGCCCGTCCGACTGGGCGAGGCGCTGGATCTCCTCACCCTGGATCTCCCGGCCGCCGCGCCGGCGTACTTCGCGGTCGGCGGCTCCGCCCCCTCGCCGGCCCTGGCCCTCCGTCTGTCGACCGTCGCGGGCGCCGCGCCGCCGTCGTCCGCCCGCCTGCACTTCACGGTGATCCGAACACGATGACTGCGCCCCTGCTCACATGACGCCGCGGTCCCACTGCACCGCCGCGCTACTGGTGGCGGCCGTCGCCCTGCTCCTGGTTCCCGCGAGAGCCGGGGCGCAGGCGCCGCCCGACTCCGGCGCGCTCCGGGGGGACTCCCTGCCCCCGGCCGGACCGCGGCTGGAGGCATCGGCCTTCGCCGGGGTCCTGGCGCCCGTGGCGCGCCTTACCGTAGACCCCGAGACCTTCGAGACGGAGGTCTCGTCCTCGGCGATGTTCGGGGCCGAAGGGACGTGGTGGCACTGGCGGCGCTTCGGGATCGCCCTCCAGGGGGTCTGGGCTCCGGCCCAGCTCAGCCTGGTCCCCACGGACTTCACCGGCGCCCTGCCGGAGGACCTGGGCGACGCCGACTACCTCGCGGTCTCCGCCGAGGCGCGGTACCGGCTCGCCCTTCCACAGGAGGTGAGCATGGTGCGGCCCTACGTGGCCCTGGGCGGCGGGATCCGTCGCCTGGACGTCCAGGCCATCGCCTCGCCCGAAGTCACGGACGCCACCGACCCCATGGCCACGGCCGCCGCCGGGGCCCACGTTCGGCTGGCCGGGCGCTTCGAGCTCCGCCTCGAGTTCCGGGACCGGGTCACGATCTACGGGAGTCCGACCGGCGCAGAGGACCGCGTCCAGAACGACCTGGGCGTCTCCGTGGGACTCGCGCTTCGGCGGTTCTGAGGATCGCTTCGACCCGGGGCGTTCGCACCGGACCCGACATCGGCAGCCGGGTTCGGGCCCCGGATCGAAGGTCGACCGAACATCGACGGACAACGACGGCACGGGAGAGACCATGACGGACGGAGGAGCCGGAGAGGTGGGAGAGGACGGAGAGGACGGATGTAGCGAGGGAGCCAACGAGTACCGGACCCGCATCGGCGACCGGGACCTCTCCCCCGAGAGCCTGATGATGGGCTACGGGTACCGGCCCGAATGGTCGGAGGGGGCGCTCAAGTCGCCCATCTTCCAGACCTCCACCTTCGTCTTCGACTCCGCGCAGGACGGGAAGGACTTCTTCGAGGTCGCCTACGGCCTTCGAGAGAAGGAGCCCGCCGAGACACCGGGCCTGATCTACAGCCGGCTCAACAACCCGGATCTGGAGATCCTCGAGGACCGGCTCACGATCTGGGACGAGGCCGAGGCCGCCGGCGTCTTCGAGAGCGGCATGGCCGCCATCTCCACCACCCTGCTGGCCCACCTCCGGCCCGGCGACGTGCTCCTGCACTCCGAGCCCCTCTATGGGGGGACCGACCACCTGCTGCGGCACGTACTCACGGAGTTCGGGATCCAGCCCGTCTCCTTCCCGGTGGGCAGCGAACGGGCCGGGATCGAGGAGACGCTGGACCGGATCGACGGGGGGCGCGACCGTCTGGCCATGATCTACGTGGAGACACCGGCCAACCCCACGAACACGCTGGTCGATCTGGAGGCGTGCCGGGCCGTGGCCGACGCCGCGGCCGACTCCCGCGGCGACGGGCGGGACGACAGTGACGGAGACCGGCCCATCGTGGCCGTGGACAACACCTTCCTCGGACCGCTGTGGCAGCACCCGCTGGATCACGGAGCCGATCTGGTGCTGTACTCGCTCACGAAGTACGTCGGCGGCCACAGCGACCTCATCGCCGGCGCCTGCCTGGGTCCGCAGGAACTGCTGGAGCCGGTGTTGGGACTGCGGACCTTCATGGGAACCATGGCCGGCCCCTGGACCGGATGGCTGGTGATGCGGAGCCTGGAGACCCTCAAGCTCCGAATGGAGAGGCAGACCGAGAACGCCGTCCGAGTGGCGGACTTCCTGGGCGATCATCCCGCTGTGCGAGAGGTCCACTACCTGGGGCACCTGGAGGAGGGGACCGCACAGAAGGAGATCTACCGGCGGCAGTGCGAGGCGCCGGGGGCCATGGTGAGCTTCGAAGTGGACGGGGGCGAGGAGGAGGCCTTCCGCGTCCTGAACGCCCTCGAGCTGGTCAAGCTGGCCGTGAGCCTCGGGAGCACCGAGTCCCTGGCCGAGCACCCCGCGACCATGACACACGCCGATGTCCCGCCGAAGGAGAAGGAGAGAATGGGTATCTCCGACGCCATGGTCCGCGTCTCCATCGGCATCGAGAACCCGGAGGACCTCATCGCCGACCTGGGGCAGGCGCTGGAGAAAATCTGAGCCGCCGCCAGGAAACGGCGCGGGCCGACCGGAGCGCAGCTCGACGTTCGCCACACTTGGCTCCGCTCCCCCGTCGCGACCCGCCTTGAATGATTACAGGTCGATAATTAGAATAATTCTACGAAGCTTAGGAAGTTCAATCGGGGTCCCGTCCATGGGCGACAACACGGAGACAGAGCCGTACGGGACGACCGGCGAGACCCCGACCGCCGGAGACGCCGAGGAGGCGGAGGACCGGTGTGTCCGCGTGCTTCGGGAACAGGGCCTGCGCCCCACCCGCCCGCGGATCGGGGTCTACAGGGTGCTGGCGGAGGCCGACGATCATCCGACCGCGGCCGAGGTCGAGCAGCGGGTGCGCGATCAGCTTCCGGAGGTCTCGACGGCCACCGTCTATAACTGCCTGGACGCCCTGCAGTCGGCGGGCCTCGTCGGGGTGATGAACGAGGTGCACCGGGCGGCGCGCTACGACGCCGTCACCGGCCAGCACCACCACCTGGTCTGCCGTTCGTGCGGACAGGTGACCGACCTCCACGATTCGGACCTGGACCGGCTGGCCCCCACGGACGACCGGGGCTTCGAGATCAACGACCACTCGGTCCACTTCTACGGTCTCTGCCCCGACTGCACCTCGGAGGACACGTCGGAGGAGTAGAGCGACCGCACGCGGGACCACGGGAAACGGAGCGAGCGTCGGATCCGGATCCAGCATCGAGTTCGGACCCCTCGATCACATCTCAATCACATTCTGCTCCAGGAGTCACAGCCATGTCGGAAGAGTACGTTTCGTCGGAGCGACCGGCTGACATCAGCGAGTGCCCGGTGACGGGCGGATCGGAGAACCAGGGTGTCGAGGACGCGACGATTCGGAACCAGGAGTGGTGGCCGAACAAGCTGCAGCTGTCGGTCCTCGAACAGCGCTCCCCCCACCTCGACCCCACGGACCAGGACTTCGACTACGCCGAGGCGTTCAAGTCGCTCGACCTCGCGGAGGTCAAGGCCGACATCGAGGACGCGCTGACGACGTCACGGGAGTGGTGGCCGGCCGACTACGGTCACTACGGTCCCCTGATCATCCGCATGGCCTGGCACGCCGCGGGCACGTACCGCGTCGTCGACGGCCGCGGCGGCGCCGGAGGCGGCACGCAGCGCTTCGCCCCCCTCAACAGCTGGCCCGACAACGCGAATCTCGACAAGGCGCGACGCGTGCTGTGGCCGGTCAAGCAGGAG
>CAZFDK010000075.1:0-11363 GCA_964518305.1 uncultured Gemmatimonadota bacterium
GGCCGCGGCCTGGCGGGAGGCCGGCGCCGCGCTGCAGGTGAACTGCGGCTCGCTGGCCGGCCAGTACGGCCGCCGGGCCCGGGAGGCGGCCTGGCGCCTGCTGGAGGAGGGCCGGGCCGACCTGCTGGCCACCGACTGGCACGCCCGCGGGCCGGTGCAGCTGGCCGGGGCCGTCCGGGCCCTGCGGGAGCGGGACGCCGGCGAGCAGCTCCGGCTCCTCCTGGAGTCGAACCCCCGGCGGATCCTCGAGGGCGAGAGGCCCGTGGCGGTGCCTCCCGTGGCCGCCCCGCCGCCCGGCCCGTGGGGACGAATACGGAGCCTTTTCGGGGGCTGAGGTTGAGCCCGTCGGCGCCCGCGCCCACCGCGCTGCCTCGCCCGATCTCGTTCCCCCGTCCGAGATCCGGTCCGAGGCGTTTCCCGGACGTGAGCGCGCGGGTAGGTTCGCCGCAGGAAGCAGCGGGAGGGCCGATGGATCGAGCCGAGGTGAGACGAATCCAGCGACGGGAGCGAGGATGAGCCGACGACGCGACGTAGCCGTGGTGGGAGCCGGCCCCGCCGGCTCGACGGCGGCCCGGGCCCTGGCCGGGGCCGGCCGCGACGTGATCCTGCTGGACGAGAACGAGGGCCCGCGCTCCGACGTGGTGTGCACCGGGATCGTCGGCGGAGAGGCCTTCCGCCGCTTCGACCTCCCCGGCGAGGCCGTGGTGGACGAGGTGCCGGAGGCGAAGTTCTTCTCCCCCTCCGGCGTCGAGGTGCCCTACCAGCCCGGCGAGCCCTTCGCCCGGGTCGTGGACCGGACGCTCTTCGACGGCGGGCTGGCCGACGGCGCGGTGGAGGCCGGCGCCCAGCTCCGCCGCGGCTTCGCCGCCCGGGGCGTGGAGACGTCGGAGGACGGCGTCGCCGTGCGCGGCGAGACCGCCGGCGGCGAGGACGTCGTCCGGGCCCGGGCCCTGGTGGTCGCCACCGGCCACCAGCGGTGGCTGCACGAGGAGGCGGGGATCGGCACGCCGTCGGACTACGTGCACGGCGTCCACGCCGACGTCCCCTTCGAGGACCTGGAGGCGGCGGAGCTCTACTTCGGCAACGAGCTGGCCCCGGGCTACTTCGCCTGGGCGGTGCCCTTCGGCGACCGGGCCCGGCTGGGGCTGCTCGTCCCCCAGGGCGCCCGCCAGCTCTTCGACCGCCTGCTGGAGCTGGAGTCGGTCCGGAGCCGGGTGGCCCTCTCCGGCGACCTGGAGTCGTGGCGGGAGGAGGCCCGCTCCAGGCTCCGGAGCCGGGCCATCGTCCAGGGGGCGGTGACGCCGAGCTACTCGGAGCGGGTCCTGGCCGTGGGCGAGGCCGCCGGGCAGGTCAAGACCACCACCGCCGGGGGCATCTACTACGGCATGATCGGGGCGGAGATGGCCGCCGACACCCTGGACGCCGCCCTGGAGGAGGGGGACCTCGGAGCCGACAGGCTCGCGGCGTACGAGGGCCGGTGGCTGGACGAGATCGGCGACGAGCTGGAGGCCGGCCGCCGCCTCCAGGAGGTGGGCCGCCAGATGGACGACCGGGAGATCGACGACCTCTTCGAGGCCCTGAACGACGGGCTCGGCGCCACGGTGCGCCAGGTGGTCCGGTTCGACTGGCACCGCTCGGCCCTGAAGGCCCTCTTCCGTCACGGCAAGGTGAGGACCTTCCTGGCCGCCTGACGTTCGGGGGCGGGCCGACCCGCCCCGCGCCGCTGCAGCTCCCGGGCGGCGCCGGCCGACCGCCGCGCTACGCCCCCGCCGCCTGCTCGTCCTCGGAGGCGCCCTCGAGGAACGCCTCCACGGCCTGCTGCAGGTCGAGCTCGGCGGTCACCAACCGCACGGCGGTCCGCATGCGCGGCGGCCCCTCCAGGTTCCCCTCCAGCAGCTCCTGCACGCCCTCCCGCAGCCGCCGCTCCGCGCTGCGGGCGTCCTCGGCGTCGGTCTCCGTGAGCAGGATCAGGAAGAGGGAGTCGGTGCGGGCGGTGATGAAGTCCGAGGCCCGCACGAAGCGGGTGAAGGTCTCGGTGAGCTCCTCGAAGACCTCCTGGGCCCGGACCCCGAGCTCTACCTGCACCCGGTCCACGTCCCGCATGAGCACCAGGAGCAGGGAGCTCGACGGCCGGTCGTAGCGCTCCCGCCGGGCGGCCTCGCCCTCGACCACCGTGCGGAAGGTCTCGTACTCCAGCGCCCGCCGGTGCCGCCGGATGGCGGAGACGAAGGGCCGGTCCAGGCCGTGCCGGGCCGTGTTCTCGCCCAGCGCCGTCACCGTGTAGCTCTCGATGGTCCGCCGCTCCTGCCGGGAGGGCGGGGCCGTCCGCCCGCAGTCGTAGCAGGTGGTCGTCACCTCCGGCTCCTCGAAGCTGTGGCTGCACTCGAGGCAGCTGTAGGCCACCGACGGCCGGTCGTAGTCCACCCCCACCTGGCGCAGCGCCCGGCCGCACTCCGGGCAGGTCAGCTGCGCCCCGTCCTCGAACTCCGACCGCGGCCCGGTATGGGCGCAGCGGAAGTGGTGGATCCAGTCGTCGGCCTCCACCCGCGGGGAGCCGCACTCGGGGCACGTCGCCTCGAAGTTGAGGAACGCGCAGGAGCAGTGGCGGCAGAAGTACGCGTTCGTGACGAAGCTGCCCCGCAGCAGCCGGCGGGAGGCCAGGGCCTCCAGCAGCTCCTGGAGCTCCGTGGCCGCCCCGTTCAGGAACGGGTCGAGCCGCCGGTAGACGAAGCCCGCGGGTCGGTGGGCGGTCCGCTCGGGCTCGAACTGGCCCGGGCGCGAGGACATGAAGCGCAGGACCCGGACGGCCAGCTCCCGGTCGCCGTCCCGGCTCGCCGGGTCGTAGCGCGAGACCACCCGGTCGATCCGCTTGATGGAGGAGAGCATGCCCTCGGGCGGGGCGTCGGCGTCGTCGGTGCGGTTCCAGACGAAGTCGCCGCCGCCGGCCAGGGCGGGCGAGAGGGCCTCCTCCTCGGCCGCCGCCACCACGACGGGGGTGAGGTAGACGCCGGGCATCGGATGCTGCCGGATGCGGGAGAGGGCCCCGTAGATCTCCTCCTCGTCCTCCCCGTCGGCGATGAGGACGTAGGACCGCGCCCGGAGGGTCTGGTCGCTGCCCAGCTCCTCCGGGTCGACGACCCGGCTCCAGTCGATGAAGCCGGAGCCCCCGCCCGGACCCCCGCCCAGGAGAATTCGTGCGCTCATCCGGTCGCTTCCACCTGCCTCCACCTCCGTCGCGTGGCGCTCCCGCCGGCCGCCCGGACCGAGAGCGTCCGGGCCGGCCGTCGCGGAAGCGTGGCTCACCCGCCGACGTTACGGGGTTCGCGGCGCGGGCGGCAAGGTCGGGGGGAGGGCGTCCGCGGACCGCCGGTCACCGCCGCGCGCCCTGAAAAGAGTTCACCGCCGGCGGGGCCGTCGACCGCCCGTCCGGGGCCCGTACGGGGCACTCAATTACTGTCGAGACAACAGGTTACGGGACGTCTACCTCGCCGCGTACGGGACATGCAGGACGAGGAGGACCCGGGGACGAGAGGACCGAATCGCAGTCGCCGACGGCCGGGAGCCGCCAGCACGTCATGCCACCTCACCCGCGACGGCCGGTCGACCGGATGCTCGCCGCAGCGAAGGCGGGGATCGGTCTGTCCGGAGTCCCCGTCGTCGCGGCGCCGGTCGGTCTCCCGGCCGGGGCGATCCTACCGGGCTACCTGCAGGGGAGCACGTCCCGGGGCGAGTCGGTGGTCGACGTGGCCCCGGTCCACCCCGCCGGGCTCATCCGGAACGTCCGTTGGAGCGACGGGACGTGGAGGTGAGGAGGCTCTCTTCGAACTCGGCCGGCGCCCGGGGCCGAGCGAAGAGGAAGCCCTGGCCGACGCGGCAGCCCGCCTCCCGCAGCCGCCGTGCCTGCTCCGCCGTCTGGACGCACTCGGCGACGACGCGGATCCCCAGGTCTCGCGCGAGATCCACGATGCGCCCGACCACGATGCGCTGACGATCGCTGCTGACGAGCGACCGGACCAGGGAGCCGTCGAGCTTGAGGTCCGTAATCGGGAGCTCCCCCAGCAGGCCGTAGGAGGCGTAGCCGGTCCCGAAGTCGTCCAGGGCCACCTGCACGCCCAGCTCCCGGAGCCGCCGGACCTGATCGGCGGAGATCCGGGCCTGGCGCTCGCTGATCTCGACGCAGAGCCGTCCCAGGTGGACTCCCTCCTCCCGCGAGACGCGGCGGAGCTCGGCCGCGAGTCGGGCGTCGCCCCCCAGCTCCGAGGGGCTGACGTTCAGGTGGATACGGGCGGGGGCCGCGTCGCCCCACTTCTCGAGGAGCGCCGCCGTGCGCCGCAGCACCTGCCGGCCCAGCGGCTGGATCAGCCCCGTCTCCTCGGCGAGGCCGATGAACCCGGAGGGGCGGACCGAATCCTCGTCCGGGCGGTTCCAGCGGACCAGGGCCTCCGCCGCCAGCATCTGGCCGCTCTTCAGGGAGACGATGGGCTGGAAGTACGGCGTGAACTCCCGGCCGTCGATGGCGCGCTCGAGGTGGCTCTCGTTGCGGGGATGGGGCGATGCCGGGGCGGCGGCGGAATCGGCCGGACCCTCGGGAACGCGGGCGGGCTCGGGCATGGCTCATCCTCGCTGCTGGACTGGAGGCGGGAACGGACACCGGCCGTTGGAAGATCAAGGCCGGTGCCGCGGGTCCCGGATCCGGGAACGACCCTGCGCGACGGGCACGATTCGGCGGGCTCGGGGCCGACGGGGCCGACGGGGACGGGTCCGGTTCCGGGAATTCTTCCCGGACGCGGGTCAGCCCTCGGTAGTTTCTCCCGGTCCCGCGGACAGCTCCGCGTCCGAGGCGGCGAGCAGGCGGCCGTCGACGCCCCTCCACTCCAGGCGGTCGTCCTCCTCGAGCCGCGTCCGCCACAGGGCGTCGCGGCGCTCCCTGTCGTCGCCCGCCGGCGGTCCGTCGGCGGCGCGCGTGTCCAGCTCCCGCACGGCGCAGACCGTGACCCCGCGAGCGTCGCGGTCGTAGGAGGTGACGATCCAGCGGCTCCCGTCGGCGCGGGCCAGGTGACAGGTCACCGATGAGCTCATGGAGCTTCCTCCGGGTTCGGTTGGACGCCGGGCTCCGCCCCGAGCGGCCCGTCCCGCGGAGCCCGATCACGCTCGCCCGATGGGAGGCGCACGGCACGTACCGAATCGGCGACCGGACTCACCGTCGCTGTAAGTCGTTATAGTGCATATAGATGGAGGCTGTAGTCCCAGCCGACGCACCTCTGCGGGCGTTGCACGCTCGCCGCAGGGCCGACGTGTTCCCGAGCCACGTCCGGCTTCCGGGCGGATGTCCGGTGTTCCACGAGGGATGAGCCGCCCCTATTATGTCGACGACAGACGGAGGCGCTCGTCGGACGCCCCCGACGGGCGCCGCGCCACGCCCTTCCGCGGGAGCTCCGTGATCGGGAGCCGTCGATGAGCGCGTTCCCCGAACAGTCCGAGCAGAAGGATCCCGACGAGGCCTCCCGGGACGATTCTGCGGAAGGAAGCGGCGCCGGGGACGATCCGTCGATGGCGCCGGAGCTCTCGGACTTCCTGGTCGAGGTCGGCCGCCTGGTCCAGAAGCACCAGGTGTACCCGGTCGGCCACCCCGCCCTGACCCAGACCGGGCTCCGCGCGGCCGAGGGGGCGGAGGAGGCCCTGGAGGCGCTGGACGAGACCCGGGAACTGCGCATCACGGTGCTGCGGCAGACCCTGGAGGTGGAGGGGGAGGGGACGACGCGCCCCGACAACCGCGTCTGCCGCACGGTGGCCGAGGCCCTCCACGACCGGCACGCCGCCGCGCTCCGGGTGAAGGAGGGCGTGTCGGAGGACGAGATGCGCTCCCTGGGCCGCTGGCTCGCCGCCGGCGACGAGGACGAGGACGAGGACGGGGACGGGGCCGGGGACGCGGAGGAGGCCGCGCCGAGGAGCGGACCCCGTCGCCGCATGGACCGCGAGGAGGTGCCCGACCCGCCGAAGCTCGAGCACCTGGTGGTGGAGCTTCTCCCCTACGACGCCCTGCGACTCCGCCGCGGTGACGTCCCTCCGGACGACCCGGACGCCGGGGCCGAGCAGATCTGGCGGGAGCTGGCCGCCGCGGCCCACGGCCGGGAGGAGGCCGACGATCTGTCGGACCCCGACCTGGAGTCCGGGGCCGTGGGCGCCGCCCTGGCCGAGCGCATCGACGACCCCGGCGTCGCGGAGGTGGTGCGGACGATGGCCCAGCGCGTGCTCCACCGGGCCGAGCCGCCGGCCGGGACCGGGGATGGGGAGCAGTCGGAGTACGCGGAGCGCCTGGACGAGGTGCTCGCGGAGCTGGACGACGAGCAGCTCGGGAAGCTCGTCGCCGGCGACCGCGCCACCGAGGAGGAGGTCCGGGCCCTGATCCTGGAGGCGGCGCCGCACCTGGCGCCCGAGAACCTGGAGCGGCTGGTCCGGGCCGCCGACGACCAGGAATACCTGGAGATCTCCGACTGGCTCCTGCGCGTGCTGACGAAGCTGGTGGGACACTCCCGCTCGGAGGGGCGCGGCGTGCGGAGCGCCGCCGAGCGGCAGGTGCGACGGCAGGTCCGGGACCTCGTGGTCCACTACCACGGCGACTCGCCGCACACCGCCAGCTACGCCGAGGCGCTCCGGCGGATGAGCCAGCCCGACGCCAACGGTGACGAGCACACCCTGTCCCTGGCGCCCCCCTCCGCCGAGCGCGTCCTCCTCAGCGGGGTCGAGGCCGACTGCGAGGCGGACCCGGTGCTCGAGGCGTGGGAGCAGCACGCCGAGGGGAGGCCGCTCCGCGATCTCGTCCTCTGGCTCGCGGAGTCGCCGGACGGGCGGCTCACCGACCGGCTGCGCCAGGAGGTCCTGGAGGCCGAGGACCCCCTGAGGACCCTGCTGAAGGAGCAGCCGCCGGCCCGAGACGCCGCCGAGAAGGTGATCGAGTGGTCGGGGGAGGCGGCCATCGACCCGCTCATGGAGATCCTGTCGCAGGCCGAGCGGCGCCAGGTCCGGCGGTTCGCCTTCGACCAGCTCGGCTCCCTGGGCGGTGCCGTGGAGGCGTACGCCCTGGAGCGGCTCGACGACGACCGGTGGTACGTGCGCCGCAACCTGCTGTCCCTCCTCGAACGCGTCGCCACGCCGCCCCTCGATTTGCCTCTCGGGCGCTACCTGGAGGATCCGCACGAGGCGGTTCGGCGGGAGGCGGTGCGCCTGGGGATGCAGGATCCCGAGTGGCGGGACCGGGCCCTGGAGGCGGCGCTCGGGGCCGACGACCGCCAGACCCTGACCGTCGGGCTGGCCGCGGCGCTCGAGGGCGGCTATCCGGAGGGGCTGACCCCCCGGGTCGCCGAGATCGCGGAGGACGACTCGAGGGCGGTGAGCGTGCGGCGCAGGGCGGTGCGGGCGCTGGGGAGCTCGGACGCACCCGCGGCCCGTGAGACGCTCCTGGGCCTGGCGCGGAAGCGCGACTGGCCCTTCTTCTGGCGGTACCGCGTGCGATCCCGATCGGGAGTGGTGCTCGAGGCGCTGTCGGCGCTGGAGGAGGCCTGGTCGGGCGACGAGGAGGTCGACCGGCTCCTGCGGGCGGCGCGCTCCTCGGACGACCCGGAGCTGCGGGACGCGGCCGGGGGGACGCCGTGACGGGCCCGGGCCCCGTGCTGCGCCAGCTGGCCCAGGCGGTCTCGGACCAGCTCCTCTACGGCCCGGACCACCCGGCCACGGAGCAGCGCCTGGAGGTGCTGTGGGAGAGGATCCGGGAGGCCTGCGACGACGAGGGGGAGCTGGACTTCTCGTTTCTCGACCACCGGGTCGTCGAGGGCGACCAGCCGCTCGGGACCTGGGACGACTGGCCCGTGGCCGGTCGTCTCGCCTCGGCGGGCCTCCGCCGGCTCTCCTTCTCCCCCGGGATCGAGGAGGACGAGGTGCGGGGCTTCGTCAACTGGGTCGTGGAGCAGCTCCGCCGTCAGGACGAGCGAGGATGGACCGAGCCGCCGGGCTGGCCGCACATCGAGTGCGGCGACGTCACGGTGGAGAGCCGCGAGACTCGCTCGGAGGAGGAGCTCGAGTCCTTCGACGAGGGGCGGCCCCTGGAGCTCGACGTCGAGGTGGAGGTGACCCGGGCCCTCTTCGAGCAGGCCGGCGAGCAGGGGCAGGTGGAGGGAGGCGAGGCCCAGGCCGTGATCCGCGCCCTGTCGGTGGTGCTCGACTCCGGCGGCTCCCCGCTCGTGGCCGTCTCCAAGGTGAACGAGCTCGACGCCTACACCACCGTGCACTCGCTCAACGTCTCGCTGCTCACCATGTCCCTGGCCGAGCGGATCGGCTACGGGAGTTCCGCCGTCTACCAGCTCGGCGTCTGCGGGCTGCTGCACGACGTCGGGAAGCAGAGGGTGCCGATGTCGATCCTGACCAAGGACTCGGGGCTGAACGACGACGAGTGGGCGGAGATCGAGAAGCACCCGGCCGAGGGCGCGCGCATCCTGCTCCGCTCGGGCTCGTCGCTGGAGGCTCCGGCCGTGGTGGCCTACGAGCACCACATGCAGGGCACCGACGGCGGATATCCCGAGCGATCGCGCTCGCGCCCGCTCCACGAGGCGAGCCGGATCGTCCAGGTCTGCGACATCTTCGATGCGCTCGGGACCCACCGCGCCCACCGGGCCGCCCTCTCCACGGAGGAGGCGCTCACGGTGCTCACCGACGAGGCCGGGCCCGAGGGACCGGACCCCGACCTGGTGGCCGAGCTCCGGGAGCTGGTGGAGCAGAGCGACCCGCGGATCGCGGTGGAGGAGCCGGAGGCCATGCCGGCCTGAGGCTCTCTCCGGCTCGCCCGCCTGCCGCCCTCCGTGCCGCGCTGCCGTCCTGCCGTCCTGCAGCGTCTCTGCAACGGATCCCGTATTCTGCAACGTCGCGCGGCGTCGGCCCCCGGTCTCACCGTCCGTCCTCTTCCCCGTCGGGACGGGGCCTTTCGGCGCTGACGGCCGGGTGCGTGATGCCGGAACGGCGATTGCCCCACATACGGGTCCCGATCGACGGGTCGCGGGTACGGGACGCGCGGTCGGGGCGCTCGGGAGTTCCGAGGGCACAGCCACGCACACAGGCCTCAAAGACGAGATACACCCGATGCCAGCGGACGAAGCCAGCGAGGGACAGCGATCGGACGAAGGGGACGAACGCGGCGATGCCGGCGAGGAGCCGCCGCCGTCGGGCTCCGACGCCGAGGGTCCCGTGCCCTTCCTGGAGGAGCTCTTTCAGGGCGGGGACGAGGGCTCGACGATAAGAGGTGGATCAGGTCGATCGTCGTAGCTACCGGGCCGCCTCCAGCAGGGCGTCCCGCTCCTCCGGGAAGAGGTAGAGGAGCTCCAGGAGGTCGTCGCCGCTGCGCAGGAGGACGGTATCGCGCGTTCCCCCGCCACCGGCTCCGCTCCGGACCCGACACTGCTCGGCGGGAAACGACACGCCGCGTCGGGACGTGCCGGAGAAGAGGTGTAGGGCCTCCCGGGTCACGACCGCGACGTGCAGTCCGGTGACGGGGCTCCCCTCGAGCCGCCCCCGGGCCGCCACCGCCGCCGCGAAGAGGAGCACCTCGCCGGCCACCGCCTCGAGGTAGCGCCTCCGGTTCTCCCCCGGCGGCATCCGCCGCACGAGGCTCCGGTCCAGCCGGTTCAGGGGGTCGGAGCGTCCCTGCAGCGCCACGGTCCGCTCCGCCGTGAAGAGCATGAGGAGGTCGGCGCGGCGCGCCTTCCACAGGACATCCGGGTACTCGATCTCGAGGTCGCCGACCCGGAGCGACGCCTCACCGGGACGGACGCGCTGATCCCGCCGGACGCCCCCGCTCTGGCTCCAGGCGTCGAAGCGGAACTCCCCGGTCATGGCCCCGGGGCGGAGAGCCGCCGCGCCCCGGGTCGGCCACGATGCAGCCCGATGCTGGGCGCCGCACGGGCGCCCGTCAGATTCCTCAAGTGAAGCCGGAGGGGCTGCACGCGTCACTGCCGGAGCGCCCGGAATCGCGCCCCCCGTCGGTGCCGGAGATCACGCCGCCCCCCATGGAGATCTTCCGGTTCGCCGGCGCGTCACAGCCCTCCTCGGGGCACCGCTCCAGCGGATCGTCCTTGATGGACTGCCGCTGCTCGGCCTCGTGGCCCTGGTCGCAGACGTACTCGTAGGTGGGCATCGTCGTCCCGCCTTCTCCTTCCGTTCGGCGCCTCGTCTCGGACTGAACACGTACCGGCTCCGGGCATCAAGGTTCGCCCGGGAAGAGCCTCCCGCGGAAAGGAGCACGCTCCTCCGGAAACCGGATGCCGCCGCGGGTGGCGTCAGAAGCCGACCCGCAGGCCGGCCCGGACCGGCACCATCCATCCGTTCTCGGGCGCGGCCTCCCCGAGCCCCTCGGTGAGCCGGTTCCAGTCCGCCTCCGGCAGATCGAACCACTTCACGCGCGGAGCCACGTAGAGGGCGAAGCCGGAGGAGAGGGGATATCCGAGCCGGGCTCCGGCCGTGAGGGTCAGGTAGGACTCGCTGAACGTGGCGCCGGACGGCGCCGCCGCCGGCATCTCCGCCGCCTCGACCACGCTCAGCCCCCCGCCCAGGCTCAGGGCCGTCCGCAGGGGAGCGCGACCCGGCTCCTCCTGCTGAGCCACGTACTCCAGGCTGGCCGTCCCGGAGTACACGTTGATGAGCGGGCCGGCCGACACGTCCCGATCGGGGAGGTCGACGCCCCCGTCGAGCCGGACGTTGAGATTCGACGCCAGGGGGACGGACGCTCCGACGCCCGCCGAGAAGCCCGGGGCGGCCACCGCGGCCAGCCCGCCTGCCGGGAGGGCCACGCCGCCCCCCGCCTCGAGTCCGACGCCCCGGTCGCCGAGGGCCGGGATGCCGAGCGCCTGGGCCGCAAGAGGTACAGGAAGTACGCAGACGAGGAACACGGCGGCGGTGACAAGGAGCCCGGCGGGTCGGACGTCCGGCCGTTCGCCGTGGTCCCGTGCGTTCGGACTCCGTCGGCGGGCTTCCATGGAGGTTTCCTTCTTCGGTGACGCAGACGCGTGGCGACGTGCAATCGTCGATGTGCAATCGTCCAGGTACCTCGTGCAATATAGTCGTCGAACGGGCTCCGTCTACGGGTGGGGGACCTCGACCGGCTCTTCGGCTTCCCGTATCTTGGGGTCGTTCGATCGGTGGCTCGCTGCAGCACTCACCAACCGCCGGAACTTCCGGTAAGATCCCATGAAGCCATCAAGTCGACTCGCCGTTCTCGCCCTGCTCCTCGTCGCCGGCTCCCTGGTTGCGGCGCGCGCCCCGGCCCAGACCGTCCAGCGGGAGGGCTTCCAGGCCGAGGGGTCGTTCCGGGCGACGACGCT
>CAZFDK010000076.1:0-2150 GCA_964518305.1 uncultured Gemmatimonadota bacterium
GCCAGCCCCCGGGTGTGCACCAGGTCGGCTCCGAAGAGCCAGCTGGCCTGACGGAGCGCCGCGTGCCGGTCGAACTCGGTCAGCGCCTGGATTGCCTCCACGGGGTGGACGACGTCGTACCACCGCAGCGCCGCGCTCGCCGCCGTGTAGTGGACGCAGATGTTGGCCACGGTGCCGCAGATCACGAGCTGGGTGAGGCCCTGTGTCCGGAGCTCGTGGTCCAGCTGCGTGCCGTAGAAGCCGTCGTAGCGCGCCTTGCGGAAGACGAGCTCGTCGTCGCCGGGCTCGATCTCGTCGATGAACTCCCAGCCCCAGGTGCCCTCCTCGACGTGTCGGCCCCAGATGTCCCACTCCGGGTCGCCCTCTCGATGGGTGTCCTGCGTGTACCAGACCGGGACCTCCGCCGAGCGAGCGTCCTCGATCAGCCCGGTCACGACGTCGATCGTCGGTTTCGGATCGGGCGCCGCCAGGGCCCCGTCGGGATGCATGAAGTCCTTCTGCATGTCCACCACCAGGAGCACCGACTCACCGGGGCGGGTGGTGAGCTCCTCCTGCACGTCGTACTCGGGAACCTCGACCTTCATTGCTGTACCTCCGAATCCGCGTTCAGGAATTCGTGCCACGGGCTCCGGGCGCCGTACTCGCCAAGTAGCCCATACCCAAAGAAAGGGGTCGATGTCCGGTCTTCCGGGGGGCTCACCGGGCGGGGCTCTCCTACGGCGAGGCCAGCGTCTCGGCCAAGCGCCTGCGGTCGTCCCGGACCCATTTCAGCAGCAGCCCTCCGCCGGCCACCACGGGCAGGTAGGTGAGGAAGACCCGCCAGACGGCGGTGTAGGCCACGACCAGGCTGCTCGGCAGGAACGGGGCCATGAGGGCCGGCGCCAGAATCTCGCCGATGCCCGTCGCCCCGGGTGTGGGCATGAAGTAGAGCAGGAACTGCAGGAGGACGTGGAGAATGACGACCTCCACGAAGGGGGCCTCGATGCCGAAGCCGCGGATCACCGACCACCCTAGCAGGAAACGTCCGCCGAACTGGAAGGTCCCGGCCAGGGTGGCCAGGGTCAGCCACCCTTTCCCGGCCTTCCCGTAGACGATCATGCTCTCGTGCAGCTCGTGAAGCCAGCGGAGGACGGTGCGCACCCGACGTCCCTGGCCGAATATCCTGATGATCGCCGCCCGGGCCGGGCGGGGGTTGAATGCGAAGATGATCACGTAGGCGGCGACCGCTCCGAAGGTGGTGGCGACCCACTTGAAGAGGGTGGAGGCGGCGATGTCGACCCCGGGGACCCGGATGCCCTGAAGCGCCGCGCCGGCCCCGAAGTACCACGCCCCCAGCCCGGCCAGCGCCAGGAAGGTGAGGTTGACGATGATGCTGGCGAAGTTGCTCGCCGCGGCCCGACCCACGGAGGCCCCGTGCCGGACCAGCCCGTAGAGGTGGGCCGGGCCGCCGCCGGCGCCCGACGGCGTCAGGTAGGCGAGTCCCGCCGTGGTGCCGCTGATCTCCACGCAGCGCCAGTACGGGACGTCGATGTCCAGGGGCTGGAGGAGCAGCCACACTCGCAGCCCGCCCCCGAACCAGTCGAAGGTGGCGAAGGCCAGGCAGGGGAGGGCCCACATCAGGTCGAACCGCCGGAAGCCCGCCAGGCTCGCCGAGAGATCCTGCGTATACAGGAAGAGGGCGCCGAAGCCGGCGACCGAGGCCGCGACGAAGACCACGATGCCCCAGCTGATGGCCTTCGGCGATACCTTGAGCTCCGGGACCGACCGGGTCGGCTCGGGATCGGCCTCCGACTCCCGGGCTGTGCGGCCGCTGGGCGAGTCGCTCACGTCTCGTTCCCCTGGCCTCCGGTCGTCGGGTTCGGGGTCGGGCGGGAGTCGGAGAGTTCGTGCGCAGCCGGCGGCAGCTCGCCGTCGGCCGGCGCGGATACGGCGGCGTCGCGGCGGGCCGGATGGACGGTGGCCCGCGCCCGACGTCCGGTGTAGGATAATGGCGGGAATCTGCGGCGCAAGCATCGCCGGCCGAGTCGAATCCTCACCCGAACCCCACCACGTGAAGCGCTATCCCGCCTTCGACCCGCCCGAGTACGTCGACTGGGAGCCCGATCCCCGGCTCGTGGACGAGTACCGGGAGCGGACCTCCGCCGATCCGG
>CAZFDK010000076.1:2160-10605 GCA_964518305.1 uncultured Gemmatimonadota bacterium
TGCTGTCGGGGCTCGGACGAGGGGATCTCCTGGACCTGTATCGCGGTCTGCTCCGGTTCCGTCTCCACGACATCACCCTCCAGCGATGGGTCCGCCGCGGCGTCATCTCGAAGGCGTGGCTCGGCACCGGCGAGGAGGCCACCACGGTGGGAGCCGTCCACGCCCTGGACCGGAACGGGCGGCAGGGAGACTACGTGGGCCCGATGATCCGGAACGCCGGGGCGTGCCACGAGATGGGCATGCCGCTAGCCGACATGCTGCGGGGATACCTGGGCTCCCTGGACTCCCCCACGGCCGGGCGCGACCTGCACGTCGGGGACATGGACCACGGCGTGGTGACGCCGATCAGCATGGTGTCGTCGCTGTCGACGGTGATGAACGGCTTCGCCCTGGCGTTCCAGCGCCGCGGTGAGGACCGGGTGGCCCTCACCTGGGTGGGGGACGGGGCCACGAAGCACGGCGAGGCCCACGAGGCCCTCAACTTCGCCGCGGTCCAGGAGCTGCCCGTGCTCTTCGTCATCCAGAACAACCAGGTGGCCCTGGGCACCCGCCTGGACCAGCACCACGGCCCGGAGGACTTCTCGGATTGGGGCCGGGCCTACGGCGCCGACCTGCTGGAAGTCGACGGCAACCACGTCCTGGACGTCTACGCCGCCACCCGGCTCGCGGCCGACCGGTGTCGGGCCGGCGACGGGCCCGTCTTCCTGGCCGCCGAGACGTTCCGGATGGGAGGACATGCCACCCACGACGTGGAGGAGGCGCGCAGGACGTTCCCGGAGGGGCTTTTCGAGCGCTGGGGCCGCCGCGACCCCATCGGCCTGTACGAGGAGTTTCTGGCCCGAGGGGGGCTCGCCGATCCCGTGCACCCGCCGGAGACCGGTGAGGAGGAGCGGCAGAGAATTCGCGGAGAGCTGGAGGAGATCGAGGAGGAGGTGACGCGCGAGGTGGAGGAGGCCGCCGAACGGGCACTGGAGAGCCGCCGGCAGAGGATGCCGGAGGGGCCGGAGGCCGAGGGCGGGGTCTTCGCCGACGGGAGCACACGGGAACAGGCCCGAGACGGGCACGAGGAGAGAGCATGACGGTCCGGTCGATGGAGGAACGGAGCGGGCGCGTCGTGGAGAGCGAAGAGGCGGCCTTCCGAGCCGTGGTCGCCTGGCGGGGCCGGGCCTCGGCTCGGGCGCTCCTGTACTTCGTCGCCCTGGACGGCGACGACCCGGACCCGGACGACCGCCGGGACCGGAGGGCGGTTCTGGAGCCGGGGCGGGACCTGTCGGACGTGTCCGACGGAGACCTCCGGGAGCGGGTGGAGGAGGGCGCGCCGCTCACGGAGACCGAGCGCCGCTTCCGGGCGCCGGACGGCCGCCTTTGGCTGGCCCAGAGCATCGGCCCCGTGTGGGCTGAGGAGGACCCGGCCGAGGGGTCCACAGGGCTCCTCCTCACCTCGCTGGAGGGGGCACACGAGCGTCTTCGGGCTCCAGGCTCGCACGGGAGCGAGCCGGTCACGGAAATGGAAGAAAACGAGCTGGCGGACCAGTGGCGTCGGGCGGGGACCGACGGAGACGACGTGGGCGGCGGCGAGGAGTCGTGACGGAGGACGACACCGTTCGGGCGTACGTCTACTGGGACTACTCGTGTCCTTTCTCCTACGTCGCCTGTCACCGCCTCCGCCGGCTGCGCGACGAGCGTCCCCTGGAGATGAACTGGCGCCCCTTCGAGGTTCACCCGGGCCTGCCCGAGGAGGGAATCCCGGCACGCGAGCTGGGCTACGCCCCCGACCAGTGGTCGCGCCTCCTGGATGCGGTGTCGGAGATGGCGGAGGAGGAGGGTCTCGAGCTCGAGGTGCCGGACTTCGTGCCCCGAACATCCGTGGCGCTGCAGGCCGCCCTCTTCGCCGCCGACTTCGGGGCCGACGCCTTCGACCGTCTCCACCGGGCGATGTTCCGCGCCTTCTTCGTCGACGGGAGAAACATCGGTCGGCGCGAGACTGTGCTGGACGTGGCGGAGTCGGTTGAAGTGGACCCCGAGGGGCTGGAGCGGGCGCTGGAGGACGAGCGCTACGCCGATGAGCTCCGGCGTGTCCACGCCGAGAGCGACCGGTACGACATCGACGGCACTCCCACGGTTCTCTTCGGCCGCCACAAAGTGGTGGGGGCCGCGCCCATGGAGGTGCTGAGGGAGGCCGCCGGCCGCGCGGCGTCCGAGAAGCCGGCGCAGGATACAGCGGAAGAGCCGGAGGAGTCGCCACAGGACGGGGACGGCAGCGACTGAGCCGGCTCCCCGGTACGGGCGGCGTTTGCCCCGCCCCCGCCCCGCGACGAGGTTGTGCGCGCCGGACGCCGGTCGGCGCTCTCCCCGCCCTCCAGCCGGGGGATCTGCGGCGTCCCCGGTCCGGCGGAGGTCGAGCCGTTCGACTGTCGGACGCAGCCCTCCGAGCCCGCACGCACATGAGCAGGACGCACCAATGCGGATGAGCATTCCCTCTGCCACAGCCGTCGCGGCCGACGTCCCTGCCGCCCCGCGATGATGCGTGTCTGCTTCCTGGGCACGGCGTCCTCCCGTCCCACCGTGACCCGCAACGTCTCGTCGGTGGCCGTCCAGCGAGAGGGCGAGCTCTTTCTCTTCGACTGCGGAGAAGGGACCCAGCGTCAGATGATGACCTACGGGGTCGGCTTCCGGGTCCGCGACATCTTCGTCACGCACCTGCACGCCGACCACTACCTGGGCATCACGGGCCTGCTCCGCACCCTGAGCCTGCAGGGGCGCACGGAGCCGCTGCGGGTATGGGGACCGCCCACGGGACGGGAGGTGCTGACCCGGGCCGTGGAGCTCGGTGGCGACCGGTTCACCTTCGGCGTCCGAGTCCGGGAGCTGGAGCCCGGGGACAGCGTCCGCTACGAGGGCTATCGGGTGGAGGCCTACTCTACGGAGCACACACGCACGTCCGTGGGATATCGTCTGCGGGAGGACGACCGCCCCGGACGCTTCGACGTCGGGCGGGCGCGGGAGCTCGGCGTGCCGGAGGGACCGCTGTTCGGGAAGCTGCACGGCGGCGAGCCGGTGACGCTCGAGGACGGACGAACCGTGGAGCCGGGCCAGGTGGTGGGGGAGCCGAGGCCGGGTCGGCGGGTCGTGTACACCGGCGACACCCGTCCCTCGACGCGCACCGTGGAGGTGGCCCGGGAGGCGGACCTGCTGGTCCACGAGTCGACCTTCGGCGAGACCGAGGGCGACCGCGCGCGGTCGACGGCCCACTCCACTGCGCGGGAGGCGGCAGAGGTGGCCCGGGAGGCCGACGTTCGTCGTCTGGCCCTCACCCACCTGAGCGCCCGCTACTCGGAGCAGCCCGGTCGCCTGCGGAAGGAGGCGGGCCACGTGTTCGAGCCGGTGACCGTGGCTTCCGACGGTGATGTCGTCGAGGTGCCCTACCCGGAGAAGACGGTGAAGACGGAACCCGGAGAATCCACGGAGGAGACGTGAGCGAGCGGACGGCGACGGAGGTCGAGGTGCGGGTTCCGGGGGACAAGTCGCTCTCCCACCGCGCCCTGATGCTGGCTCCCATGGCCCGAGGCAGGTCCCGGATCCGCGGGATCCTGGACGCCGACGACGTCCGATCCACCGCCGGATGCCTCCGGTCGCTGGGCGCCCGAGTGCCGGAGGACTGGTCCGGCGAGGTGCAGGTGCCGGGATCCGTCGAGCTCCACGACGCCGCGGGCGACCTGGACTGCGGCAACAGCGGAACGACGGCCCGCATTCTCTCGGGGCTCGTGGCCGGCCACGGGATCGAGGCACGGCTGGACGGCGACGCCTCCCTCCGGCGGCGGCCCATGACGCGGATCGTCTACCCGCTCCAGGCCATGGGGGCGACGGTCGAATACGAGGGGGAGGAGGGGCACCTGCCCTTCCGGATCCACTCCCGGGTCACGGGTTCCCTGCGCACGATGCGGCACATCCCGAAGGTGGCCAGCGCCCAGGTGAAGTCGTGCATGCTCCTGGCGGGCCTGACCGCCGGTGTCCGGGTGGAGGTCGTGGAGCCAGGTCGCTCCCGCGACCACACCGAGCGCCTCCTGGAGGCCATGGGGGCACCCATCGAGTACCACCCCGCCGGCGACGAGACCCCGCTGGACGAGGGCACGCACGTGACCCTGGACCCGGACGGATGGGACGGACGGCTGGAGCCGCTGGACTTCGACGTGCCGGCGGATCTGTCGTCGGCGGCATTCCTGGTGGTAGCGGCCCTGGCCGCAGGGCGGCCCATTCGCCTGCCGGAGGTGGGGACCAATGCCACGAGGGCGGGCTTCCTGGACGTGATCCGCCGTGCCGGCGGTCGGGTGGAGGTCCACGACGAGCGGGGCTCCTGCGGCGAGCCGCGGGGGGACCTCCGGGTGGAGGCGGGAGAGCTGCGCCCCTTCGAGGTGGAGGCCGAGGAGATCCCCACCCTCCTCGACGAGGTGCCGGCGCTGGCGGCCCTGGCGGCGCTCATCCCCGGGTCGAGCGAGATCCGGGGCGCCGAGGAGCTGCGGGTGAAGGAGAGCGACCGCCTGGCGCTGCTGGCCGAGAACCTGGACGGTCTGGGCGTCGACGTGGACGAGCGGGAGGACGGCCTCCGGGTGGCGGGGACCGAAGAGCCCCTGCGGGGAGCGGTGCGCACCGACGGCGACCACCGCATCGCCATGGCCTTCGGGGCCCTGTCGGCGCTGCCCGGGAATCGCATCGAGCTGGACGACCCGGAGTGTGTGGCGGTCTCCTATCCCGGCTTCTGGGACGACGTGCACCGGGCGGTGGGAGGTTGAGCCCGAGCGGGGCCGAGAGCGGTCCCGGGGAGCGCGGAATTCGCGTGGCCATCGACGGACCCGCGGCGTCGGGCAAGAGCACCACGGCCCGGTCCGTGGCTGAGCGGTTGGGCTACTCGCATCTGAACTCGGGCCGACTCTACCGGGCCGTCACCTGGGCGGCACGGGAGGGCGGGTGGCTGGACGCCGATCCGAGCGAGTTCGCCCGTCGCGTGGAGGAGCTGGACCTGGAGCTCCGGCGCGTCGACGGAGAGTTCGCCGTGGAGGTCGAGGGCCGCCGGCCCGGCGACGAGCTCACCAGCCGAGCGGTGTCGCGCCGCGTCTCGGACGTAGCAGCCCGGGAGCCGGCCCGGGAGAGGGCGCTGGAGGAGCTGCGCGAGGCCGGCCGGAGCGGCGGTGTCATCTGCGACGGCCGCGACATCGGCACCGTGGTCTTCCCCGACGCCGAGCTGAAGGTGTACCTGGTGGCCAGCGCCGAGGAGCGGGCTCGCCGGCGCTTGCTTGATCACGGCGAGAGGCCCACCGGGGAGCGGATCGAGGCGGAGGCCGAGCGCCTTCGGGCGCGGGACGAGAAAGACGCGAGCCGGGAGCTCGCGCCGCTCCGGAAGCCGGAGGACGCCGTGGAGATCGACACCACGGACCTCCGGCCACCCGAGGTCGTGGACCGCATCGTGCAGCTGGCCCGAGATCGGGGGGCGTGACCCCGCTCCGCCGCCGCCGGATCTCTGTTGACGGTCTCCGGTGGAGCCTCTACCATTGAATGCTCGTGTTTCCGCGGGGATCCGCGGCGCGGGTTCCGTGTATGGCCGCACCGGGCCGACCCACACTCGCGACCTCTCGGCCCTACGGACGTGACTGCGCGACGACCGCGCAGGGTCGCAGAGTCGAAGACGAGCCTCGGCTGGGTGCCGGGCGGCGCGAGCGGCGTCCCCGTTCCCGGCCGATCGTTTTTTTCACCTCAACCGCCACGTAGCAGGGAACCACAAACGTGACGCAGTCGAACCAGCAAGCAGGAAACCCGGCCGTCGAGGCCGTCAGGGAAGAGCAGGACATCCCCGTGATCGACACCACGGAGATGGAGCCCGGACAGGGTGAGGAGGTCGAGCTCACCCACGACCAGATCACCGATCGGGCGCACGAAGTCGGGATCCGGCCAGATCTCTTCGACGAGGAGGACTACTCCCTCGACGAGTACGAAGAGATGCTGGCCATGTACGAGGACACGCTCGGAGACATCACCGAGGGTGAAATCGTCAACGCCGAGGTCCTCCGGAAGACCGAGAACGCGGTCATCCTCGACGTGGGCTTCAAGTCCGAGGGCCGCGTCGACCTGGAGGAGTTCCGAGAGCCGGAGACCATCGAGCTCGACCAGACCGTGGAGGTCTTCCTCGAGAGCCTGGAGGACGAGGAAGGACAGATCGTCCTCTCCAAGAAGAAGGCCGACTTCCTCAAGGTCTGGGAGAAGCTGAAGGCCGCCTACGAGAAGGAGGAGCCCGTCGAGGGCACCCTCAGCCGCCGCATCAAGGGCGGCGCCATGGTCGACATCATGGGGGTCGAAGCCTTCCTCCCCGGTTCGCAGATCGCCCTGCGTCGCGTGCCGAACATCGAGGACCTGGTGGGGAACACCTACCAGTTCCGGATCCTCAAGCTCAACAAGCGGCGCCGGAACATCGTCGTCAGCCGCCGCGTGCTCCTGGAGGAGGAGCGCGCCAAGATGCGCGAGCAGCTCAAGGAGGAGCTCGAGGTCGGCCAGGTCCGGACCGGAACGGTCAAGAACATCACCGACTTCGGTGCCTTCATCGACCTGGGCGGCATGGACGGCCTGTGCCACATCACGGACATGTCCTGGGGCCGCGTCGACGATCCCACCGAGGTCTGCGAGATCGGCGACGAGATCGACGTCAAGGTCCTGGACATCGACTGGGATCGGGAGCGCATCTCGCTCGGCCTGAAGCAGCTGCAGTCCCACCCGTGGGAGGACGTGGGCGAGAAGTACCCCGTCGGCAGCCGCGTGAAGGGCAAGGTCGTATCCATCACCAACTACGGCGCCTTCGTCGAACTGGAGAAGGGAGTCGAGGGGCTGGTCCACATCTCCGAGATGAGCTGGACCCGCAACATCCGACATCCCTCCCAGCTGGTCTCGATCGGCGAGGAGATCGAGTGCGTCGTCCTCCGTGTGGACGAGGAGGACGAGAAAATCTCCCTGGGGATCAAGCAGACGGAGGAGGACCCCTGGCTCTCGCTCCCGGCGAAGTATCCTCCCGGGACCAAGATCGAGGGCACGGTCCGCAACCTCACCTCCTTCGGGGCCTTCGTGGAGGTCGAGCCGGGCATCGACGGCCTGGTGCACATCTCGGACATGAGCTGGACGCGCCGCGTGCAGCACCCGTCCGAGGTCGTCCGCAAGGGCGAGGAGATCGAGGTGGTCGTCCTCAACATCGATCCGGAGAAGAAGCGAATCTCCCTGGGCCTCAAGCAGACCCAGGAGGACCCCTGGTACGAGCTGGCCGAGAATTACAGCCCGGGCCGGACCGTCACTGGTGAGGTCGTGCGGATGCTGGACAAGGGCATCGTCGTCGACCTGGGCAACGAGGTGGAGGGCTTCTGCCCGATCAGCGAGCTGGGGGTCGGCGAGGAGGTCGACCACCCCTCCGACCACTTCGTGGAGGGCGACGAACTCCTGCTCAAGGTCATGGAGTCCGATCCCATCAACCGGCGCATCGTCCTCTCCGTCGAGGGCGGCGAGGAAGCCGCGGAGGAGTTCGAGGAGAGCGGCGACGAGGAGGCCGCGGCGGCGGTCGAGGAAGAGGCCGAAGCAGCAGAGGAGGCCGAGGAGCGGGAAGCGGAGGCCGAGACCGAGGAGGTCGAAGCCGAGGCCGAGCCCGCCGAGGAGACGGCCGAGCCCGCCGGGGAGACGGCCGAGCCGGAGCCCGAGTCCGAGCCGCAGGTCGAGGTCGACACCTCCGACGCCGGCACGCTGGGCGCCGAGCTGAAGCAGGCCATGGCCGAGGCCGAGGCCGAGAAGGCCGCCGAAGCCGAGGAAGAGCCGGCCGAGGAGCCGGAAGCCGAGGCCGAGGAAGAAGTCGAGGCGGAAGCGGCGGTCGAGGAAGAGACGGCCGAGGAAGGGACGGCTGAGGAAGAGCCGGCGGAGCAGCCGGAAGCCGAGGCCGGGACCGAGGAGGCCGAAGCCGAGACCGAGGAGTCCGCGGACGAGCACGACGAGGAGAAGGAGGGCGACTCCTGATTCTCGTCGGCCCGGGCGGCGCCGCCGGAGGAGGGTCCGACCGTTTGCGTCGGGCCCTTTTTTTTGACGGGTGGACGCGCCAGGAGGCACTCGTGGCCGCCTGCGCGGCGGCGCTGACGCTGGCGTGTGCGGGCGGGCCGGCGTCCGCTCCCCCCTCGGAGGGTCCGCGGCCGGAGCCGGGGGCAGCGGAAGAGCCGACGGTCACGGGCCCGGTGGCGCGGCCGGAAAAGGCCATGACCCGGCTCGATTCCATCGCGGCCGATCCGTCCGCCGGGCGGAGGATCCGGGCCGCGGACTCGCTCTTCTTCCGGTGGCGGACTGAGCCTTCGCTCCGATCTGCCGCTGCCGAGGCGCTGTGGGTCGAGGCCCGAGCGCTGGAGGAGGCGGCGCGTCCCGTAAAGGCCGCGGACC
>CAZFDK010000077.1:0-10386 GCA_964518305.1 uncultured Gemmatimonadota bacterium
GGCTGTGCCCTCGTTGACGGCCCCCCGGCGGGTGGTCGCCCCGGAGATGTAGCTCATGGAGTCGGCCAGGGTCGTCTTCCCCGAGCCGCCGTGGCCGAGGAGCGCGACGTTGCGGAGTGCGTTCGAGTCGGTTTCCGCCTCCATCATGCCTCCGTGTCTCTGCTTGCTGGGAGCGGGGATCGGTCCAGCCGTCAGTCGTCAGCTGGAGTCCTGGTACCGCTTGCTCACCTCGTCCAGGAACTCGCGCTCTTCGGCGGTGAGGGATTCGATCCCCCGCTCTCGGATCTTGTCCAAGAGTTCGTTCACCCGGTCCAGGTCGTCCTCCTCGTCCCCGGGGGCGTGGCGTCCCGTGGGGCGGCTCGATCCGCCCGACCGGCTGCCGCCGCCGCTGGAGAGGGCCCCGCCGTCCTCCACGTTGATGTCGAGACCGCTCCCGGAGCGACCGCCACCGGCGAAGGGCTTCCGCACGCGCCGGGGGAGCTTCTTCCACAGGGCGCGGACCATGCGCTCGAAACGGTCGCCCCACTTCAGGTAGAGGAAGCCCGTGGCGAGTCCGCCGAGGTGGGCCCAGCTTGCCACGCCGCTCTGGCCGCCGGAGAAGGTGGACCAGACGGTCACGAGGCCCAGTATACCCACGAACCACTTGGCCCGTATGGGGAAGATGCCCCAGATGTAGACGGGCGCCTCCGGCCAGCGCATGGCGAAGGCAAGCATGACGCCGTACACGGCACCGGACGCCCCCACCACCTGGCTGCCGGCGATCTCGGGGACCACGGGGATCAGGAGCATCGACAGGAGCACGGCACCCAGGCCGGACGCCACGTAGTACTTGATGAAGGCGCGCCCCCCCCAGGCCTGCTCCAGGGGCGGACCGAAGAAGAAGAGGACCACCATGTTCATGAGCAGGTGCCAGAAGCCCCCGTGCACGAACATGTAGGTGAAGGGAGTCCACGGCTCGACGAGCAGATCGCCGGGGGTGAAGCCGAGGGCGTGATAGGTCCACCGCGGCTGGAGAAGCCCGACGGCGGTGAGAAGCCAGACGGCGGCGTTGGCGATGAGCAGCCGCTTCACCCAGGGGGTCAGGGTGAAGCCGAACAGGCCGCGCCCCGAGCCTCCGCCCTGGCCGAACCCTCCCTCGCCGAACCGGTAGCTGTACCGGCGCTCCGCGTAGCCCATGGGCCGTCTGGTCTACCCCGCCCCGTGCGGCGCCGTTCCCGGGATCACAGCGCGTCGCCGGCGATGCGCCCGCAGAGCTCTGGAAACGGGATCCCGGCCGCGGCCGCCGCCTTGGGCAGTAGGCTGGTGGAGGTCATGCCGGGGAGGCTGTTGGCCTCCAGGCAGTAGAACTCGTCGTCGTCCTCGGAGAAGAGGAAGTCGATGCGGCTGTAGCTCTCCTGGCGGAGGATCCGGTACGCCCGCACGGCCAGCTCCTGGACCCGCTCGGCCCGCTCCGGATCGAGCTGCGCCGGCACGTCGTAATGGGAGAGGCCCGGCGTGTACTTGGACTCGTAGTCGTAGATGTCGTGGCCCGGGTGGATCTCCACCACGGGCAGGGCCTCGCCGTCCAGCACGCCCACGGTGATCTCGCGTCCTGGGACGTAGCGCTCGGCCAGGGGATCCCCGCCCCAGCGGGCGGCCCGCTCCAGCGCGCCGGAGAGCTCCCCGCGCTCCCGCACCACGGTGACCCCCACCGTGGAGCCGGCGGCGGCGGGCTTCACGACGGCGGGGATCCCGGGCTCCCCGGCGATCTCCTCCGGCCCGGCGCCGGGCTCGCTCCACGCCGGCGTGGGCACACCTCCCCTCTCCAGTAGCTCCTTGGAGATCCGCTTGTCCATGGCCACGGCGGAGCCCAGGTGGCCGCTCCCGGTGTACCGGACCCCGGCCACGTCGAGGACCGCCTGAAGCCGGCCGTCCTCCCCCTGTCCGCCGTGGAGGGCGAGGAACGCCACATCGGCCTCCTCCACCACCGGCACGTCGGCCACTCCGAGGGTCAGCTCGCCGCGGCCGGCCTCCAGCAGCTCCTCCTCGTCCGGCGGCTCCCGCCCCACGGCCCGTCCCAGCAGGCGCTCCTCCTCGTCGCGGGGCACGTAGCCGCGGGCCGTGTCCACGGCGTACGCCTCGTGCCCGCGGTCCCGGAGCGCCTCCAGCACCGCCCGCCCCGTGGCCAGGGAGACCTCGCGCTCGACGCTGGTCCCGCCCATCAGCACGGCGACCTTCACCTGGCTCCTCCCCTTCCCCGGACGGGGCCGACGGCGGGGCCGCTCACATGCCCGTGACGCTGAACCCGCCGTCCACGTGCACCGTCTCGCCGGTGATGGCGCTGGCCCGATCCGAGAGGAGGAAGGCCACGGTGTCGCCCACTTCCTCGCCCTCGATGTTCCGGCCCAGGGGGGCGCGCTCTTCCTGGATGTCGAACATCTCCCGGATGCCCCCCACGGCCATGGCCGCTGCCGTCTTGAGCGGCCCGCCGCTGATGGTGTTCACGCGGACGCCCCTCTCGCCCAGATCGGCGGCCAGATAGCGGGTGCTGTGCTCCAGGGCCGCCTTGGCGATCCCCATGATGTTGTAGCCTGGAACCACCTTCTCGCCGCCGTAGTAGGTCATGGATACGATGCTGCCGTCGCCGTCCATGACCGGCGCCGCCCGCTGGGCCATGGCCACCAGCGAGTAGGCGCTGATCTCCAGCGCCTCGGTCCACGCCTCCCGCGGCGTCTCCCAGAAGTTGCCGTCCTCCAGGTAGTCGCGGTCGGCGAAGGCCACGGAGTGGACCACGAAGTCCAGCTGACCGATCTCGTCCTCGTACCGGTCGAAGACCCTGTCCAGGTGCTCATCCTCGCTGACGTCGCACGGCTCCATCCACGGGTCCTCGACCCCCAGGTCGGACGTGGCGTCCATCAGCCGCCGCTCCATCTTCTCGCCCGGGAGGTGGGAGAAGTGCGGCTCGCCCCCGGCCTCCAGGATCTTCTTCGTGATATAGTAGGCGTAGGACCGCTGGTTGGCGATCCCGAAGACGAGCCCCTTCTTGCCCTCCAGCATCGTTCCGTCGTCGGTCATCGGACTCTCCCCTGTTCGTCTCTATTCGTCCATCAGGTGATGCAGCACGTCGTAGCGCGTCAGGATCCCCACGATCTCGCCGTCGCCCTCGACCAGAACCGCCGGTGCTCCCCGGCTGAGCTGGCGGGAGACCACGGGCAGCTCGACCCCCTCCTCCACCACGGGAAACGCCTCGTCGGCCACCGACTCCACGGAAGCGTCCAGCAGGGACGGGTTTTCGATGACCGCGGACATCACCTCGCCCTCGAGCACCGACCCCACGGGCCGGCCGTCCTTCAGCACCGGGAGCTGGGAGACGTTGTTCGCCTCGATCAGCTCGATGGCCTTTCGGACCTTCTCGCCCACCTGCACGGCGATGACTTCCCGACCGGGACGCTGCTTCCGCTCCATGAGATCGTCGGCCGTAACCCGCTCCGGGCCCAGGATCTGGTGCTCCCGGAGCCACTCCTCGTTGTAGACCTTCGAGAGGTAGCGCTCGCCGGTGTCGCACAGGAGGCAGACGACGCAGGCGTCCGGGTCGTCGACCTCCTCGGCCACCTCCAGGGCCACGTTCACGATGAGTCCCGTCGACCCGCCGGACAGCAGCCCCTCCTGCCGGGTGAGCCTCCGTGCCATGAGGAACGACTCCCGGTCGCCCACGGTGCGGAAGTCGTCGATGACGTCGAAGTCGATGGTCCCGACGATCTTGTCGTGCCCGATGCCCTCCACCTTGTACGGAGCGTGGGGCCCGAGCTCGCCGGTGTGAAAGTAGTGGGCGTAGACCGAGCCCGCGGGGTCGCCGGCGATGATCCGGATCCCCGGGTCCTGCTCCTTGAGGAACCGCCCCACCCCGCTGATGGTGCCGCCGGTGCCCGGCGCCGCCACGAAGTGGGTGATTCGGCCGTCCGTCTGCTCCCACAGCTCGGGCCCCGTGGTGCGATAGTGGGCGCGCGGGTTCTCCTCGTTGTAGAACTGGTCGGCCAGGATCGCGTCGTCCCGCTCCTCGGCGATCTGCCGGGCCCGGTTCTCGTAGTAGTCCGGGTGGTCGGGCTCCACGGCCGTAGGGGTGACGATCACCTCCGCCCCGTAGGCCTTGAGCAGCCGGACCTTCTCAGCGCTCATCTTGTCCGGGATCGTGAAGATGCAGTCGTAGCCCTTCACGGCGGCGGCCATGGCCAGCCCGACTCCGGTGTTCCCGGAGGTGCCCTCGACGATGGTGCCGCCGGGCTCGAGCCGGCCTTCCTCCTCGGCCTGCTCGATGATGGCCTCGCCGATCCGGTCCTTGACGGACCCGCCGGGGTTGAACGACTCGCCCTTGACGTAGACCGGGGTGCGGAGCCCTTCGGTGACCCGGTTGAGACGGATCAGGGGGGTCCAGCCGACGGTCTCGAGCACATCGTCGTAGGGACGTGTGTGGGGGGGATCCTCGCGCTCCGACGGGTCGCTCATCGGTCCTCCTCGGGCTGCTGGGGAGCGGGATATCGCACGGGGAGGGTGGCCCAGACATCCACGGGATCCTCTCCCTGGCGCGCCGGCCGGAACCGGAGGCGGCGGGCGTCCTCGCGGGCCGCCGAGTCCAGGGCCGCCGCCCCGGACCCGTTCTTCACGTAGACCGAGTCCACGACGCCCCGGCGGTCGATATGGATCCGGAGCACCACGACGCCGCCCGCCCCGGTTTCCAGGGCTGCGTCCGGGTAGCCGAAGGGAGGGGCCTCATTCTCCATCACCGGCATCTGGAACGCGGCCCCGGGACGCCCGATGGTCAGTCCGCCCAGCGCCGGCTGCACCGCCTCCGAGCATCCCATGACCGCCGGCGCCAGGAGCACCAGGGCCGCGGGCATCCAGGCGGGCCACGACGCCCGGCGTCGGGTGGGGGCCGTCACGCTGCTTCCCCCTCCTCTCCCGCGTCGTCGCCACGGGCCAGTCGCGCCAGCTCGTCCAGCCGGTTCAGGGCCTCCAGGGGCGTCATCCGGTGCGTATCCAGCTCCCGGAGCCTGCGCACGGCCTCGGGCTCGCCGACGTCGGACTCGGAGTCCTTTTCTCCGCCTCCGGCCCCGTCGGGGCTGCCCTCTCGACCCGCGGGTGGCCCCTCGGCCACCCGGAAGAGCGGAATCTGGTCCTGCTCGTCGTCCATGAACCGGGCCAGGCGGCTCCCGGCGCGGTCGGGCCCGTTCTCCAGCTGGTCCAGGACCTGCCGGGCCCGGTCGATGACGCCCTCTGGAAGCCCGGCCAGCTCGCCCACGTGCACGCCATAAGACCGGTCGCAGCCGCCCTCTTCCAGCCGCCGGAGGAAGACGATGCCGTCGTCGGTTTCGCGCACCGAGACGTTGTACGCCCCCACGCCGTCCAGGCGGTCGGCCAGCTCCACCAGCTCGTGGTAGTGGGTGGCGAAGATCGTCCTGGCCCCGACGTGCTCGTGGATGTACTCGGTCACGGCCCACGCGATGGAGACGCCGTCGTAGGTGGAGGTGCCGCGGCCGATCTCGTCCAGCAGCACCAGGCTCCGGTCGCTGGCGCTGTTCAGGATCGTGGCGGTCTCGGTCATCTCCACCATGAACGTGCTCTGCCCCCGGACCAGATTGTCCGAGGCTCCCACCCGGGTGAAGACCCGGTCGCAGATGCCGACCCGGGCCGAAGACGCCGGTACGAAGCTCCCCATCTGGGCCAGCAGGGCGATCAGCCCCACCTGCCGGAGGACCGTGGACTTTCCGGACATGTTCGGCCCGGTGAGCACCATCAGGTGCATGTCCTCGTCCAGGACCACGTCGTTGGGGATGAACTCCTCCCGGGCGATCATCCGCTCGACGACTGGATGGCGGCCCTCCCGGATCTCCAGGCCGAAGTCCTCGGTGACGTCCGGACGCGCGTAGCCGTGCCGGTCCGCGACGTCGGCCAGGCCGGCGAGGACGTCCAGCGCGGCCACCCGCCGGGCCGTCTCCTGGACCCGCTCCACCTCGGCGCCCAGCTCCTCGCGCAGCTCCCGGTAGAGCCGGACCTCCAGCTCCTCGATCCGCTCCTCGGCGCCGACGACCTTCTCCTCCCACTCCTTGAGCTCGGGGGTGAAGTACCGCTCGGCGTTCTTGAGCGTCTGCTTCCGGTGGTAGTCGTCGGGCACCCGGTCCAGGTTGGCCCGGGTGACCTCTATGTAGTACCCGAAGACCTTGTTATGGCCGATCTTCAGGCTGTCGATGCCGGTGCGCTCCCGCTCCCGGGACTGCATCTCGGCGATGAACTCCACCGCCCCGTCCCGTGTTTCCCGGATCTCGTCCAGCTCCTCGGAGTAGCCCTCGCGGATCACCCCGCCGTCCTTGAGATTCGGCGGCGCCTCCGGGTCGATTGCCTCCCGCACCGTCTCGCGGACGTCCACCAGCGGGTCCAGCTCCTCGGCCAGCGTTCCCAGCCGGCCGGACTCCGGCTCGCCCAGGGCCTCCAGCACGTCCGGGAGCACCTCCAGGGAGTCCGCCAGCGAAAGGAGGTCCCGGGGCGCCGCCCGCCCGGAGGAGATCTTCCCGGCCAGCCGCTCCAGGTCCCGGACCCGGGACAGCTCGTCGCGGACCTCGGTCCTGAGCGGTCCGTCCGCCTCGAGCTCGGCGACGGCGTCGTGACGGGCCCGGATCTCCTCCGCGTCCACCAGGGGATGGAGGATCCGCCGTCGGAGCAGCCGCCCGCCCATGGAGGTCTCGGTTCGGTCGATCACCTCGAGGAGGGTCCCGCCGCCCTCGTTCCGGAGCGGCTCCACCAGTTCCAGGTTGCGGCGAGTCATCTCGTCCAGGTGCATGTAGCGGCCGCGGCGGTGGACCTCCGGCACCTGCAGGTGCTCCAGTCCCGCCGGCCGCACCTCGTCCAGATAGGCCACCAGCCCCCCGGCGGCCCTCAGCATGTGGGCGTCGCGGTCCGGCTCGAAGCCGAAGCCCTCCGTGCTCTGAACGTCGAACTCCCTACAGAGCGTCTCCTCGGCAAACGCCTCCTCGAAGCGCCACGCCTCGCGCCCGGTCACGCTCCACGGGCCGTCCGGTATCTCCTCGCGCTCGTCCGGGACGAGCACCTCGGCGGGCTCCAGCCGGCCGAGCTCGTCCCGGAGACTGTCGGCGGCGCTCTCCCATGTCTCGAACTCGCCGGTGGAGACGTCCAGCGTGGCGATGCCCACGGGATCGTCGCCGGCCACGGCGGCCACGAAGTTGTTCTTCTTGGCCGAGAGCAGGGTGTCCTCCAGCACCGTGCCCGGGGTGATGACCTCGATGACCTCGCGGTCCACCAGCCCCTCGGCCTGCGAGGAATCCTCCACCTGCTCGCAGATGGCCACGCGCCGGCCCTGCCGCAGGAGCTCGGGCAGGTACTCGTCCACGGCCTTCACCGGCACGCCGGCCAGCGGCACGTCGTTGTTCCCGTTGTTTCGGGAGGTGAGGTTGATCCCCAGCAGTCGGCTGCAGTCCTTCGCGTCGTCGAAGAACATCTCGTAGAAGTCACCCACCCGGAAGAAGAGTATGGTGTCCGGGTGACGCGCCTTGATGTCCAGGAACTGCTGGATGAGGGGCGTCGGGGAGGACTCCGCTTCGGTCATGGAGTCGGTCGGGGATGAGTCATGGACGAGTGCGTACGACGATGGCGGAGATCTGCCGGGACTCGAGCTCGTCGCCGAGGCTCCGGGCGGAGGCCCGGTCGCCGGGGGGGAAGGTCTGGACCCGGAAGAGCTCCTCTTCCGGGCCGGGCGGCACGATGACCAGCTCCACGCCGGAGACCCTCTCCCCCACGGTGCGCTTCAACTTCTCCGCCCCCGATCGGTGACGAAAGGCCCCGAGCTGGACCACCCAACCGGAGCGGGGAGCGGCGGAGTCGGCCGGGGGCTCGCCCGGCTGCGGCGCCACCGAGTCGGAGCCCGCTCCTTCCCCGGCGGCGGCCTCGTCGGCCCTCGCCGCCTCAGAGCCGCATCCCTCCAGGGCCGCCCGCGCCCCGCGGCGGACCTCTCCCGCGTCGGGACCGGCGGCCCCAAGAGCCCGGCGCCACGCCGCGCACGCCTCCTCGCCCTGCCCCGCGGCCCTGCGGGCGTGTCCGGTCCACAGCCAGGACCGGGCCGTGAGACCAGTGCTCGGGTAGTCGGACCGGAGCCGGTTCAGGACCTGCAGCGCCCGGCCCGGCTCCCCGGCAGCCAGCCGAAGCTGCGCCAGCCGAAGCCACGCCCGGTCCCCGTAGCCGGGCGTCCCGTCGACGGCGACGCGGAGATAGCGGCTGGCGGCGGAGTCGGCGTCCCGGGTCAGGCGTGCACGGAGGAAGCTCGCCCGGGTCCGCTGCTCCGGAGCCGCGCCGTCTTCCCGGGCCGCCCTCCATCGGTTCAGCATGGCACGGGCGCTGTCCGTATATCCGGAGTCGGCCGCGGCCTCGATGACATCCAGCGCCGGCGGCTCCTGGGCGGCGACGTCCGCGGGCGTCCACAGGCAGGCGACGACCCCGACCGACACGAGCAGCGAGAGGGCGGCGGCCGCAGCCCGAGGGCCGGAGCGACGGTCGGGACGGGGACCCGACCTCACTTCGACCCCTGCCGCTTCAGCGTTCGGAGCTCGCCCAGCAGCTCCTGCAGCACGGCCCGGTCCCCGATGCCCGACTTGGCGTGCCGGTCGGCGCGGCGCATCAGCGACACCGCACGCCGAAGCTGCCCCCGGGACCACCTCTTCGCCTGTCGGTCGTAGATCCTCGCCTTCCACTTGAGATACGGCTTGCCCGCGGCCACGAGCGCGTCGGAGACCTCACGGCGGCCTCCCTCCAGGGCCAGGCCGATGTACAGGTGCTGATCGATCATCCCGATGAGCAGGCCCACGGCCGACTCCGAGGGCTCCTGGAGCAGGGTGGGCAGGTCCTCCAGCGCCGAGCCGTACTCCCGCCCCGCCACCCGGTCGAGCCAGTCCCAGCGGTCCACCGGCCGGACGTTCGGCACCAGCTCGCGGACGGCCTCCTGGTCCACCTCGCCACCGTCCGCGGCGCCGCCGAGCTTCTCCAGCTCGGCGTCGAGGAGCGACAGGTCGTCGCCCACCGCCGCTGCCAGCGCCTGGCCCGCCTTCCGGGTCATCGAGTAGCCGTATTCATCCTCGGCCCGCTCCATGAGCCAGCCGGGTATCTCCTCCTCCTTCGGCGGCGACCACCCGAAGCTCCGGGCATGCTCCTCGAGCGTGCTGTACAGCGAGGCGCTGGAGCCGTCGGGAATCCGTGCCGTGACGATGAACGTGAGCCCCCGCGGAAGGTCGGCCACAGTGTCCTCGACCACGCTCCGGCCGGTGGGAGTCAGCTCCTCGGCTCCGAAGAGCGCCACCACGCGTCGATCGGCCATCATGGGCGGCGTGGACAGGGCGGAGGAGAGGTCGGCCGGGTCCACCTCGTCGCCGTCGAACCGGTCCATGTTGAAGTCGCGGGTCCCATCCTCCACGGCGGCCTCCATCAGGCGCTTCGCGGCGTCGTCCCGGAGCCGCTCGTCCTCACCGTGCAGGAAGAAGACACCGTCGAATTCGCCCTCGCGGAGGACCCGATCGAGCTCGGCGTCGGCGCTCAGCGCCATGATGCTCCCGCGGCACCCGGGGGGATCGCGGCAAGCGCCCTCGGAGGTGGGCTCTCCGTCACGGTCGTGGGAGGAGCGCTACCGGAGTCCGCGCGAGAGGCCCGCCGACCCGCTTCCCAGGGTGGAGACTCCCATCGACGACCCCTCGTCGCGCCACGGGAGGGAGCTGCCCCTCCGGTGGGGATCGGACCGCCAGCCCCGGTCCCCGGAGGAAGAGGGTGTGAGGAACGGACCGGACTGGAAAAGCGATGGAGTCTCCCGCTCCGCCCTCCTCTCCAGGGCCGCCTCCGGTCGCTCGACGGAGACCGGCTGGAGCTGCACCTCGACGGGCGCCTGGCTCACGAAGGGCACCCACGCCAGCGCCAGGAGGCCCGCGGCCGCCACGGCCAGCACGGCCGCGCTACCGGCGGGCCAGGATCCGGCGCCGGAGATGCCGTCCTCGAGGTGGTAGATGCGGTGCTTCAGGCGGTCGTAGAAGTCAGGGGAGGGGGAGGGGGAGGGGAGGTCGCGAAAAACCTCGACGCCACGGGAGATGACCCGGTCGTACCGGGCACAGGCCTCACATTCCTCCAGATGCCGCTCGAACTCCCGCAGCTCGTCGGCAGCGGTGCGCTCGTCCCGGTACTCGGAGTACCGTTCGTGAAACTCCTCGCAGTTCATACCACCGTACACTCCGCAGACGAGATGACGTCCGTCCAGCCGGCCCGTAGTACGCTGCTCGCCGGGTCGAGTTCCTGCCGAAACGGAAAAAGGGGCGGCCTGTTCGGCCGCCCCCGGTTCGGGCCGCCTCGGGCCCGCTCTTCCGTGTT
>CAZFDK010000078.1:0-10310 GCA_964518305.1 uncultured Gemmatimonadota bacterium
AGCACGGCCCCGACTCCCTGGCCGTGGGGGTCTTTCCCTCGCGTGAGAAGGCCGGAGCCGTGCGGGAGCAGATGGCCGACCGGCTGGTGGGGCTGCCGCGCCGGAACGCGGCGGAGGCGAGCCTCGGGTCGTCCGCGCTCCTGGTGGCGCCGGACGAGGCACGGGCCGTAGAGTGGGTCAACGAGATCGCCCCGGAGCACCTGACGATTCTCCGTCGGGACGCCCGCAGCCGCGCCTCCGAGGTCCGGAGCGCCGGCGGGGTCTTCGTCGGTCCCGCCACCCCGGTGGCCGCCGGCGATTACGCCGCGGGCACCAACCACGTGCTCCCCACCGGACGACGGGCACGGGGCACCGGCGGGCTGTCGCTGGACGACTTCGGTCGCTGGGTCCAGTTCCAGGAGATCACCCCGGAGGGGCTACGGGCCCTGGGTCCGGCCATCGTGGAGCTGGCCGAGTGGGAGGGCTTCCGGGCCCACGCCGACTCCGTTCGGGTCCGGCTGGACGAGACCTCGGATGAGGACCCGGGGGAGGCGGAATGAGCGCCGGCGATCCCGCGTCCCTGGTTCGCTCCCACCTGCGGGGCGTGGACCCGTACACGACGGCCCGCTCCTCGCACACCGGCGGACTGCTGCTGGACGCCAACGAGAACCGATTCGGTACCCTGGTTCCGGAGCTCGGCGACGACCTGAACGAGTACCCGGACCCCCGGACGCCGGAGCTGCGCTTCACCCTGGCCGAGCGCCTGGGCGTCTCCCCGGCGGAGCTTTGGATCGGAAACGGCTCCGACGAGGGCATCGACGTGCTCCTCCGGGCGCTGGTGGATCCCGGCGACGCAGTGGCGGTGGTGGAGCCCACCTACGGAGTGTATCGGACGCGAGCCCGGACCCACGCGGCCACCGTCCGCCGCGCCCTGCTGGACCAGGAGCTCCGGCTGGACGTGGAGGCCGCGGCGGAGGCGGCGGAGGGAGCGAAGGTCCTCTTCCTGTGTTCCCCCAACAACCCGACGGGGTCCCGGTTCTCTCGTGATGCGATCCTCGACCTGGCCGACGGCCTCGACGCACTGGTGGTGGCCGACGAGGCCTACGTGGAGTACGCCGCCGGTTCCTCCCTGGCCGACGATGTCCGCGCCGACCGCAACCTCGCAGTTCTCCGTACGTTCTCGAAGGCCTGGGGGCTGGCCGGCGCCCGAGTGGGATACCTGACCGCGCCGGAGCCCCTGGTCCCCTACCTGGACCTGGCCGGCCTTCCCTATCCCGTCTCGAAGCTCTCCTCCCGGGCCGCCGTCCGGACCCTGGAGCGTACCGCCGAAATGGAGCAGCGGGTGGACGCCGTTCGCGAGGAACGGGAGCGGATCGCCGGACGACTGCGGAAGATGGGGCTCCGCGTGCTCCCGTCCGAGTCCAACTTCCTCCTTTTCTTCGTGGGAGATCCGGATCGGGTTCAGCACCGCATGGCGAGCGAGGAGGACGTGGTGATCCGGAACCGCAGCGACCTCCCGCGGCTGGACGGCGCCCTGCGGGTCACCGTGGGCCGCCGGGAGGAAAACGACCGCTTCCTCGAGGCCCTTGAGCGGACGCTGTCCGACCTGCCGCAGACCGGCGGCGGCTCGGGAGGGCGACCATGAGCGCGACGGACGTGAACTATCATTTCCACGATGACGCTTCCTCCGACGGTCGAGCGCCGCTGGCCGAGCACTGCGACGCGGCGGAGGCCGCCGGTCTGACCGCCGTCTGCGTCACCAACCACGTGGAGCGTATGCTCCCCTCCGGCCGGTGGGTGGTGGAGCTGGAGGAAGCTGTCGAGCGATTCTCCGCCGAGGGCGAGGCCGCCGCCGGGGAGGACGCCGCCCGGCCCGGCCTGGACGTCCGGCTCGGCGCCGAGTTCGAGTACCGGCCGGAATGGTCGAACGACCTGAAGCGGCTAGCCGAGCGGATGCCCTTCGACTTCGTGCTGGGATCCGTGCACGTCGTGGACGGACTGAACGTCTCCGGCGGCCCTGAGGTGGACGAGTACTTCGACGGACGCAGCCTGGAGGAGGCCTACGCCCCCTACTTCGACGCCCTGGAGGAGATGGTGGCCTGGGGCAGATTCGACGCCGTGGCGCACTTCGACCTGGTGAAGCGCTACGGGCACGAGCGCTACGGCGAGTACGACCCGCGGCGGTTCGAGGGCCGCATCCGGTCGGTCCTGGGCGCCATGGTCGACGCCGGAATCGGAATCGAGGTGAACGCATCGGGTCTCGCCCAGTTCCCGGCGTCGCCGTACCCCTCGGAGACCGTCCTGGCGTGGGCCCGGGACGAGGGCGTTCCCTTCCTCACCGTCGGCACCGACTCGCATCGACCGGGGGACCTGGCCACCGGCCTGGCGGAGGCCGTCGACGCCGCGAGGCGTGCCGGATGGCGCGAGCTGGCGGTGCTGGAGGACCGGAGCGTCGTGGAGGAGAGGTCGCTGGGAGCCGGGAGCCCGTCCGGTAGCCCGTCGCCTTCCGGCGGAGAAGAGGAGGCCGGAGAAGCGCTGTGACGGAGCCCGACGAGGACGAGCCCCGGACGGCCGAGGTCGCACGCGAGACAGACGAGACGCGGGTCCGCGTGGGCGTCCGGCTCGAGGGCAGCGGGGAGGCCGACGTGGAGACCGGCCTCGGCCTCTTCGACCACATGCTGGAGCAGCTGGCCAAACACTCCCTGATCGACCTGGAGATCGACGCCGAGGGCGACCTGGAGGTGGACGAGCACCACACGGTGGAGGACGTGGGGCTGACGCTGGGCCGGGCCCTGTCGGAAGCCCTCGGAGAGAGGCGCGGCATCCGCCGCTACGGCTTCCTCCTCCCCATGGACGACGCCCTGGCCCGTGTCGCCGTGGACCTGGGCGGCCGGATTCACGTCGAGTTCCGGGGAGGGTTCGACCGGGAGCGGGTCGGGGAGCTGCCGACCGAGCTGGTCGAGGAGTTCGTCCGGAGCCTGGCCCGGGGACTCGGGGCCAACGTGCACGTCAGCGTCGAGTACGGCCGGAACGACCACCACAAGATCGAGGCGATCTTCAAGGCGCTGGCCCGCTCGCTACGGGACGCCGTGGACCGCGATCCGCGACTCGGCGACGAGCTCCCGACGACCAAGGGGACGCTGGACTCGTGATCGGCATCGTGGAGTACGGGGCCGGCAACCTCCGGAGCGTGGAGTTCGCCCTTGACGAGCTCGGCGTCGCGCACCGTCGTGTGTCCGGTCCCGAGGGCCTCGCGGAGGTAGAGCGGGTCATCCTCCCCGGCGTCGGCGCCGCCGCCTCGGCGATGCGAGAACTCCTCCGCCGCGACCTCGTCGAGGCCCTTCGCGAGACCCGCCGCCCGCTGCTCGGCATCTGCCTCGGCATGCAGCTGCTAATGGAGTCCTCCGACGAGGGCGGCGAGAAAGTCCCGTGTCTGGGACTGATCCCGGGCCGCACCCGCCGCATCGATACCGACGCCCCCCTGCCCCATATTGGGTGGAACCGCCTGGAGCCAAGCGATGGGCCTGACGGCGAGCAGGAACCGCTCTTCGGCGAACTCCCCGGCGAGGGGGAGCTGGACGACCGGGGGTCCCACTGCTACTTCCTCCACGGCCACCGGGTGCGCTGCGACGAGCAGTACGTCCGGGCGCGGGTCGAGTACGGAGAGCGCTTTCCGGCCGCCATCCGGGACGGACGCGTCGCCGGGCTCCAGTTCCACCCCGAGAAGTCCGGACCGGTGGGGCTCAGGATGCTGTCCAACTTCTGTGACCCGAAGGAGACGCCGTGATCACGCCGTGATCGTATTTCCCGCCGTCGACCTGCTCCGGGGCGCCTGCGTGCGCCTCTACCGGGGGGACTACGACCGGGCCACAGAGTACTCGCGAGACCCCGCGGCCGTGGCCGAACAGTTCGTTCGGGAGGGGGCGGAGGCCCTCCACATGGTGGACCTGGACGGCGCCCGTGAGGGAGGCCCCGAGAACGCGGACCTCGTTCTGGACGTGCGGGAGCGGATCGACGTACCCATGCAGATCGGTGGCGGCCTCCGGCGAACCGAGGACGTGGCGCGCTACCTGGAAGCCGGTGTGGACCGGGTCATCATCGGCACCGCATCGGCGAAGAGCCCGGAGTGGGTCGCCTCCCTGCTGGAGCGCTTCGGCCCCGATCGGGTGGCCGCCGGCGTGGACGTGAAGGAGGACGAGGTCATGGTCCGAGGCTGGCTGGAGGGCTCCGGCGCCACGCTGGACGAGGCCCTCGAGGAGCTGCGGCGGATCGGGGTAGAAACGGTGGTCTACACGGACGTCACCCGGGACGGCACGCTGAGCCGCCCCAACGTGGATGGGGCCCGCCGGGTCGTGGACGGTGGGTTCCGGACCCTGGCCGCCGGCGGGATCTCCAGCCCCGACCACCTTCGGGACCTGAGCCGGGCCGGCGTGCACGGCGCCGTGGTGGGAAGCGCCCTGTACGAGGGAGAGATGACGCTGGAGGAGGCCCTGGCGGCGGCCCGGGGCGACGTGCCCGACGGCGGAGAGGGCTGAGGTGCTGCTGAGATGCTGACGAAGCGAATCGTCCCCTGCCTGGACGTGGACGACGGCCGCGTGGTAAAGGGTGTCCAGTTCGAGGAACTTCGGGACGCCGGGGACCCGGTGGAGCTCGGCCGACAGTACGCCGTCGAGGGGGCCGACGAGCTGGTCTTCCTGGACATCACGGCCACCAAGGAGGGACGGAAGACCGCCGCCGAGCTGGCCGAGCGGGTCGCGCGCCGACTCTTCATCCCATTCACCGTGGGCGGCGGCATCCGGACCGTCGGAGAGATGCGCGAGGTGCTCCACTCCGGGGCCGACAAGGTGGCGATCAACACGGCCGCCGTCCGTCACCCCGGCCTGATCACCGAGGCCGCCGAGCGCTTCGGGTCTCAGGCCGTCGTAGTCGCCATCGACGCCCGGCGATCCGGCGACGGCTGGTCGGTGCGAGTCCGGGCGGGAACCGAGAAGACCGATCTGGATGCCGTGGAGTGGGCCACCCGCGCCGCGGAGCTGGGGGCGGGCGAGATCCTGCTCACCTCCATGGACCGCGACGGCACCAGGGACGGCTACGACCTGGCGCTGCTGGAGGCGGTCTGCGGGGCGGTCCCCGTGCCAGTGATCGCCTCCGGAGGGGCCGGGCGGATCGAGCACTTCGCCGAGGCCTTCGAGGCGGGATCCGGCGCGGCGCTGGCAGCCTCCCTCTTCCATTTCGGCCACCTGAGCATCCACGACCTGAAGGAGGACCTTCGGGACCGCGGGCTTCCCGTCCGTCCTCGGCCGGGGCTGCCCTGGCCCGGGCAATCGACGCACGGAGGTGAGGTGGGGGAATGAGCGATCACGGTACCGACAGCAGCCGCGAGGGCGCTCGCGAACAGCCTGACTTCGGCGAGACCGGACTCGTGCCCGCCGTGGTCCAGGACGTCCGCTCCGGTCGGGTCCGGATGCTGGCCTACATGAACCAGGAGGCGCTGGCCCGGACCCGGGAGACCGGCCGGGTGACCTTCTGGTCCCGTTCCCGGGAGGAGCTGTGGGAGAAGGGCGAGAGCTCGGGCAACTGGCTTGAGGCGCGTTCCCTCGAGCTGGACTGCGACGGCGACACTCTCCTGGTCCGTGCCGTCCCCCACGGCCCGACCTGCCACACCGGCCGGGAGAGCTGCTTCGACACCAGGACCCTCTGGCGGGCCGACGGCAACTCCCCCGGGTCCGATGAGGAGGCGCGTGCGACCGACGCCGGCGGCGGCACACTCGGAGAGATCCTGGACGAGCTGCTGGCGGTGGTCGAGGATCGCGACCGCCACCGTCCGGAGGGCTCCTATACCGTCGAACTCCTCGAGGGCGGCCCCGAGACCGCGGGGCGGAAAGTGGCGGAGGAGGCGCTGGAGGTGGCCCTGGCCGCCGCTTCCGAGCCGGAGCGCGCCGACGAGGAGTCGTCGGATCTCCTCTACCACCTCCTGGTGCTGTGGCGAACGCTGGGCCTGGACGCGGGAGAGGTAGCCAGGGTCCTGCGACGACGCCGGCCGACATCCGAGGATTGACCTTCGAGTGACCCCGAGCAGCGAGGATGCCGTGGACGAGCTGATCTGGCTGAAATGGCGTGCGCAGGAGGACGGTAGCCTACAGATCCTCGAGACCCGCGAGAGGGAGGGCGAGATCGTGCGCGAGCGCCGCGACGCCGACTCGCTGGACGAGGCCGCCGGGCGCTACGGAGAGGGATTCCGGGAGCTGGTGGAGAAGGTTCTCGAGAGCGGGAGCCGGCAGGGACGCTACCGGCCGTAGAACCGTGCCCCTTGGGCTCCGCGGCCTGCTTTCGTATCCTGTCCCGCCGTCCCACGGACGACTTCATGTCCGCACCGCTCTATCAACGACATCAGACGAGATCACGCGCATGAGCACTGCGACCGCCGCCACCGGAGCCCCCGCGCGCTCCGACGATCACTCCGACGACCTCTCGACCATCCTCTGGGACGGCTTCATGGCCGGGGCCGTCGGGGCTCTGGTCGTGGCGCTTTGGTTCCTCGTGATGGACATCATGGCCGGCAATCCGCTGCACACGCCGATCCTGTTCTACACGGCGCTGTTCGAGGGGCCGGCCGCCGTCGCCGAGGGAGTCGAGTTTCACGCCGGGCCCGTGGCCATCTACTCGCTGATCCACCTTGGCGTCTACTGGCTGCTCGGTAGCGGAATCTTTTTGGCCGCCCGGCGGCTGACTGGCGGAGCCCGGACCGCGGCGCTGCTCGGGCTCTTCGCCGTGCTGGTGGTAGGCATCTATGCCGGGACGGCCGTTCTTTGGCCCCCGGTGGCGGCGGCCATTCCGGTCTGGTCCTTCATCGGCGCCTGCCTGCTAGGTGCCGCGGGCATGGGCTACTACCTGATGCTGCGGACGGGGCGGGCGCCCTGACGGCGGTCGGATAGCCGCGACTCCCGGAGCTGGAGTCGCGGCTCGTACCCCGTCCAGGCCGTACTTCCAGCCCGTCCGGAAGGCCAGACGACGCGGTCCTGTGGGGTGATCACACCGGGGCGGCATGCGGCGTCTCCGCGGAGACGTCGTCGGGCTCGATCTCCCGGGCCCGGGGATGGAGCACCGACAGCGCCCGCGCCACTCGCACCCGCTCCCGGGCCGCCCCGGGGGCGATCCCGATCCGACAGCGCGTCGATCCCCCGCTCCCGCTTCTGTGCCGCGCCCGTCGCCGTCGCGCGTCTGCCCTCCCCGCGTGAACACCGCACAGAAACCGAAGACAGGGCACGGTCGGGGATCAACGGCGGCTCAACGCCACCGGAAGGCGCCGCCAGCGAACGGAATCGAACGGGAGTGAACGGGAGCGCGAGGGGGAGGACGCGGGAGGAAGAGGAACGGTTCGGGAGGCTGGCTGCGGCAGGGGCGAGAGTGCCGAGACCGCGAGGGTGGGGCCTCCCCGCCGATCATACAGGGAGCGCCTGCGGGCCCGGTGGACTCAGCCCCCTTCAGCCAGACTCAGAACCGTTTCCGCGGAAACGCTCCTGTCGGCCTCCCCCCGCCCGGAATCCCTCGTACCGACACCTGGACTCGCGATCGGCCGGCCTCGGCTCCGGACGATCAGTGGCGGCGGACGTTCGGCCGGTCGCCGTCGAAGACGGAGGTGAGCATGGCGTCCGCCAGCACCTCGGGCGTGCGCCCCTCCACGTCTCCCCTCCGAAGGCTGAAGACGTGCCAGCCGCTGTGATCCTCCTCTCGGAGCTTGACCTTTCTTCCCACGAGGCGAAGGCACTCACCCGGATCCTTCCCTCGCTGACGGAGCGCCCCCCGTATCTGTCCGACGAGGCTGAGCCAGGTCTCCTTGTCCATGGTCGTCCTGCCTTGCAGGGGTTCGGATCTCGGGAAGCCGCGGGACCGGGGATTCCCGCCCGTGGCCGTTGCCTCCCTCCTGCGCGGGCCGGTCCGACAGGATCCGGCCCGCGTCTCAATGCAGCAGGCGGCAAGATCGGGTCCGGGGAACGCCCTCCTCTTCACCGGGACGTAACTCTATTCACAGCAGCGTAATACGCCATTCCACTCGCCCGGGCTCCCTGCTCGTGCAGGCCGAGCCCTGTGAAATCATTTCAGCCGACGACGCCTGGGTTCTCCCTCGACGCACGAAAACCCGCCGCCCCGGAAGCGAAAGGAGGTGAGCGGACCTCGCGCCGTGGTCGCTGCTCCGAGGCGTCTCTACACCACGAACCGGTCGTACAGGGCCATCATGGCGATGACGATGACCGTGGCCACGGTCAGTGCCCCGGTGAAGAGCCCCTGCAAAATGCCGGGGTCGTAACGCAGGTGCATGAAGTACATGACCACCAGGGCGAACTTCCCCACCATCATCACCACGAGGATGGGGACCAGCACCGGCTTGAGCGCCGGCACGTAGAAGACCATCACCTCGAGGGCGGTGAGCACGGCCAGGATGCCGGCCACGCCCAAATAAGTGCGGTTGCTGGCGTGCTCCTCCGCCCCGGCTTCCGCCGCGTGTCCCTGTGACTGCTCGCTCATCGGATCCTCGCTGCTGCTGTCTTCGTCCGCGTCGCCCGTCCGGTCGCCGTTCGTCCTCGCGACTCCGCTACACCACGTCCTGCATCAGGTAGATCACAGTGAACAGGACGATCCACACGATGTCCACGAAGTGCCAGTACAGCCCGGCGATCTCCACGGTTTCCGCGTTCTCCTGCGTGATGTCGCCCTTCAGGTGCAGCCACCAGATGGAGAACATCCAGAGAGCGGCGACGGACACGTGCGCGCCGTGGAAGCCGGTCAGGATGTAGAAGGTCGTGCCGAACAAGTTCTCGCTCAGGGTGAGGCCCTGGTGCCAGAACTCTGTGAACTCGATGACCTGGCCGACGAGGAAGACGGCCCCCAGGAAGGGCGTCATGAAGAGCCAGATGCGCCCCATCTTCCGGTCGCCCCGCTGCACGGCGGAGAGGGCCAGCACCATCGTGAGACTGCTCATGAGCAGCACGAAGGTGGTCACCGTGATGAAGGGGACGCTGAGAAGCTCCCCGGGGTACGGGCCAGTCTGGCTCTGGCCCATGTAGACCACGTAGGCGCTGATCAGCGACGCGAAGAACATGCACTCCGAGCCGATGAACGCCCACATGACCATCTTCCGATTCGAGGTCCCGTAGGATCCCGTTTCGGCATGGGCCTCGGCGTCGGCGGCAGCTGCGCTCGCCTGGCTCACGGCGACCTCTCTGTTCGGTCTATACGGTCCAGCACCCGTTCGTCCTCGTGTGTCGTGATCGTCTCGTCGGTGGTGTCCGTCAGTGGCCGGCGGGCTCCAGGGCCCAGCGGAAGATTCCGTACAGCATCACGGCGAGTCCGGCCACGACCACCCACAGGTCGATCAGCGCGCCGGCGCCCAGCACCAGGATCCCGAAGGCGGTGAGGATCGGGTAGTGGGAGGGGTCGGGCATGTGGGGCTCGCCCTCGGGCTCGGGCGCCTCGACGCCGCCCTCCCTCCACAGCGGGTCCCGCCCACCGATCACCGGCAGGCTGGCGAAGTTGAAGTGCGGCGGCGGCGACGGCATCGACCACTCCAGCGTGGAGCCGCCCCACGGGTTGGCCGCAGCCTCCTCCCCGCCCCGGAGGCTCTTCCACAGGTTCCAGACGAAGATCAGGGTCACGGCGCCGAGCAGGAACGCTCCAATGGTCTCGACCAGATTGTAGGACTCGAAGCCGAGCCCCGCCTGGTAGGTGAACGTCCGGCGCGGCATGCCCCCCATCCCCACGATGTGCATGGGGAAGAAGGTGAGGTTCATGGCGATGAACGTGCCCCAGAAGTGCCACTTCCCCAGCGTCTCGTCGAGCTTCTTCCCGGTGAACTTGGGGAACCAGTAATAGGCACCGGCGAAGATCCCCATCATCGTCCCGCCGAACAGCACGTAGTGCAGGTGGGCGACGATGAAGTAGCTGTCGGTCTGCTGAAGGTCGGTCGGCGGCGAGGAGTGCATCACGCCGCTGAGACCGCCGACGATGAACAGGGCCACCATGCCCACGGCGAAGAGAAGCGGCGTGGAGAACTTGATCTTCCCGCCCCACATGGTCGCGATCCAGTTGAATATCTTTACTCCCGTGGGCACGGCGATGAGCATGGTCATGGCCGAGAACACGGCATTCGGAATCGGTCCCATCCCGGTGGAGAACATGTGATGTGCCCACACGCCGAAGCCCAGGAACGCGATGAGCATCCCCGAGAACACGACCACCGGGTAGCCGAAGAGCGGCTTCCGGGAGAAGGTCGGTACGACCTCCGATATGATCCCGAAGGCCGGGAGGATGAGGATGTAGCCCTCCGGGTGGCC
>CAZFDK010000079.1:0-1488 GCA_964518305.1 uncultured Gemmatimonadota bacterium
GCAGGTCCGGGTGCGGGTAGTCGACCTCCTCGTGCCCCCGCTTCCGGCGGATGTAGTGGTCCGTCATCCCCGAGTCGAGGGGACCCGGCCGGATCAGGGCGTTCACGGCGATGAGGTCGTCGAAGCGGTCCGCCCGCATGGAGCGGAGCTTCTCGGTGGCCAGCTCCGACTCGAACTGGAAGATGCCCCGGGTGCCCCCGTCCCGGAGCAGGTCGAACACGCCCTCGTCCTCCAGGCCGACCTCGTTCCAGTCCACCTCGACGCCGTGGCGCTGCTCCACGTTCTGGCGCGCGTCCTCGATCACCGTGAGCGTCCGGAGCCCGAGGAAGTCCATCTTCAGCATGCCCGCTTCCTCGAGGGCGTCCATGTCGAACTGGGTGAGGACGGTGGGCTCGCCGTCCTTCTTCTCCACGCACACGGGCACGTAGTCGTCGAGCTTGCCCGGGGCGATCACCACGCCGGCGGCGTGCACCGAGCTGTGGCGGGAGAGGCCCTCGATGGAGGCTGCGTAGTCCAGCAGCTCCCGGTAGCGCTCCTCCTCCCGGTACAGCTCCCCGAGCTCGTGGACCTCCTCCACGGCCTCCTCCACGGTCGTGGACTGGCCGGGGCCCGAGGGGATGAGCTTGGCCAGGCGGTCGGTCTCCGACGGCGAGAAGCCCAGCACCCGCCCGACGTCCCGCACCGCGGCCCGGGCCTTCATGGTCCCGAAGGTGATGATGTGGCCCACCGACTCCTCGCCGTACTCCTCCCGGACGTAGTCGATGACCTCGTTCCGCCGCTCGTAGCAGAAGTCGATGTCGATGTCCGGCATGGAGACCCGCTCCGGGTTCAGGAAGCGCTCGAAGAGCAGGTCGAAGCGGAGCGGGTCCACGTCGGTGATCCGGAGCGCGTAGCTGACCAGCGAGCCGGCGGCCGACCCCCGTCCCGGGCCCACCGGGATGTCGCGCTCCCGGGCGGCGCGGATGAAGTCCCAGACGATGAGGAAGTAGCTGGAGTAGCCGGTCTCGGAGATGACCTCCAGCTCGTAGTCCAGCCGGTCCGTGACCTCCGCCGACAGGGGCTCCCCGTAGCGCTTTCGGGCCCCCTCGTAGGCCAGCTCCCGGAGGTACTCGGCGTCGTCGCCGTGCCGGTCGGGCAGCGGGAACTCCGGCAGGTGGTACCCCTCGTCGAAGGAGACCCCGCACTGCTCGGCGATTTTCACGGTGTTGGAGAGCAGCTCGGGTCGGTCCGGGAAGAGCTCCGCCATCTCCCGGGTGGACTTGAAGTAGCTCTCCTCACCGTGGAACTGGAGCCGGTCGTCGTCCTCCTTCTCGGACCCGGTGCCGATGCAGAGCAGGGTGTCGTGGACGTCGGCGTCCTCGCGCCGCAGGTAGTGGGCGTCGTTGGTGACGACCACGCCGAGGCCCACGTCCTCCGCCAGCTCGAACACTCCCCGGTTCACCTTCTCCTGCCCGGTCGCCGCGATGATCGTTTCGGAGTCTTCGATCC
>CAZFDK010000079.1:1498-10026 GCA_964518305.1 uncultured Gemmatimonadota bacterium
GGGAATACCGTGGTCCTGCACCTCCAGCCAGTACCGATCCTCGAAGGTGGAGGCGTACCACTCCGCCGTCTCCTTCGCCTTACCGTACCGCTCCTGCTGCAGGTAGGAGGCGATCTCGCCGGAGAGGCAGGCCGAGGTGACGATCAGCCCGTCGCTGTACTCCTCCAGCAGGTGGTGGTCGACGCGGGGCTTGCGGTAGAAGCCGTCCGTGTACCCGATGGAGGAGAGCTTCACCAGGTTGTCCCACCCCGTCCGGTTCGCCGCCAGCACCACCAGGTGGGCCGACTCGCCGGGGGCGTCCGGGGGCGTCTCCTTCGAGTCGTGGTCCCCGTAGGCCACGTACAGTTCGCACCCGAGGATCGGCCTGATCCCCTTCTTCCTCGCCTTCTTCTGGAAGTGCCACGCCCCGTGCAGGTTGCCGTGGTCGGTGAGCGCCACGGCGGGCTGGTCGAACTCCAGGGCCCGGTCGATCAGCTCGTCCAGGCGGTTGGCGCCGTCGAGGAGCGAGTACTCGCTGTGGGTGTGGAGATGGACGAAAGACATGGACGGGCCGGGGTCAGGGGTTCAGGGGTGAGCGCCTCGAGGGTGCCGAACAAAGATGGACGATGGACGAAGGAGGCTGAAGTCGAAGGGGCGTCGAGCTCCGGTCGCTGCCGCCGGCTCCCGCCGGTCGGGCCGGGCTCGGCTCAGCCGGCCGTGCCGCCCGCCCCGGTCGGGGTCCCCCCGTCGGCGGCCGCCCCCTGCGGCAGACAGCGGAAGGAGTCCATGAGCTGTCTCAGCTGCAGCATGTACTGGTACTTGTCCTCCCCGGGCGCGTACAGCCAGGCGTCCAGGAAGAAGGTCCGCTTCGGGCACTGGACCAGCCAGTCGACGAACGGGCCGGCGGCCGGATAATCGGTCTCGTCCTCCCAGGTGCCGTGCACCTCCAGCGCCGGGCGGCCGTGGTGGTTGAAGCGCCGGACCTCGCGAACCGTGTCGCGGACGAGGGCCTGGGGAACGTTGTAGAAGGCGCTGTCGATGGCGGCCCGCCAGGCGTAGGCGGAGTCCGCCCGGAGCGTGTCCATCCGCGGCTGCCACGCCACGGTCAGCGATCGGATCAGCTCGCTCGGATCCGGATTGTCGTTCCGGAAGATCACGAGACTCCGTTCGGGGTGCGCCTGGACCTGGTACACCTGCGGGAGGCGGACCCGGAACCCGAAGCGCTGGCGGAGGCTGTCGATGGCGGCGGTGTCCACTCCGCTCACGTACATCCGCCTCGTCACGTAGTCGCGATACTGCTGGTCGATGGAGCCGTGAACGTCGTCCAGCCGGGATGTCCAGGTCTCCACCTCGTTGCCCGGCTCCAGGAGGACGCCCGTCACCAGCTGGCCCCGGGCCCACACCTCCTGGGCCTGGACCACGGCCGGGGGCTCCGCGCCCGGTCGGCCGGCGGCCTCCAGCACCCGCTGGATCATCTCGTCGTCGGGGGTGGCGAAGACCACCACCTGGTGGAATTGCCTCAGGTCCTGCCAGTCCTCCGAGCCCGGCGAAACGTGGGTCACCCGGAACTGCCGCTCCTGGCGAACGGTGCGGATCGTGCGTTCCAGGGCGGCGTACGTGGTATCCTCGAGCTGTGTCCACAGGGAGTCCGGCGCCCTGAGTATCAGGCTGTTCGCCTCACCGTAGGCCTGCGGCTGATCGCAGGCCGTGACGCCACCCGCCGCCAGCACGACGGCGATGCACAGGGCCCCGAATCCCTCCGTCAGCCCGGCTCGATCCGCACGCCCGATCTCCTCCCTCATCACGGCGAAATCTAGACTCGACCCGGGACCTCGGCAATGACGGCAGAGCACCAGTACGAGCATCCGGACGCCGTCCGGAATATCGCCACCATCGCCCACGTGGACCACGGGAAGACCACCCTCGTGGACCGCATGCTGGCGGCCACGGGCACCTTTCACCCGGGCCAGGACGTGCCCGAGCGGGTCATGGACCAGAACCCGCAGGAGCGCGAGCGGGGCATCACGATCTTCTCCAAGCACGGCGCCGTGCGATGGACGTCGCCCGGTGGCGAGGCGTTCAAGTTCAACCTGGTGGACACCCCGGGCCACGCCGACTTCGGGGGCGAGGTGGAGCGCATCCTCCGCATGGTGGACGGCGTCCTCCTGCTGGTGGACGCCTTCGAGGGGCCCATGCCCCAGACGCGCTTCGTCACCCGGAAGGCCCTCGAGCTCGGCCTCCAGCCCGTGGTGGTGCTGAACAAGCTGGACCGCCCGGACGCCGACCCGGAGCGGGCCCACGACGAGGTCCTGGAGCTGCTGATGGAGCTGGACGCCGACGAGGAGCAGCTCGACGCGCCCTTCCTGTACGGGTCGGCCAAGGAGGGATGGATGGGGCGCGAGGCGCCGGATCCCGACGCCGGCCTGGAGCCCCTGTTCCGCGCCATCGCCGAGGAGGTGCCGCCCCCCGGCGGCGACGTCCGGGACGCCTTCCGGATGCTGATCTCCACGCTGGACTACTCGCCCTACCTGGGCCGGCTGGCCATCGGTCGCGTGGACCGCGGCCGGCTGCGCGCCGGGGAGCGCGTCTCCATGTGGGCCCTGGACGAGGACGAGCCGGGTCGTGAGATGGAGGTGCCGAAGCTCTACGTCTTCGAGGGGCTCGAGAAGGTGGAGGTGGACGAGGTGGCCGCCGGCGAGATCGTGGCCGCCGCCGGCGCCGAGGACGCCACCATCGGCGCCACCCTCTGCGACCCGGGCCGCCCCTCCCGCCTGGAGGGAATCGCGGTGGAGCCTCCCACCATCTCCGTCCACGTCCAGCCCAACGACTCCCCGTTCTCCGGACGCTCCGGCGACTTCCTCACCTCGCGCCAGATCAAGGAGCGCCTGGACGAGGAGATCCTGAGCAACGTGGCCCTCCGGGTGGAGGAGACGGCGCGGCCGGACGTGTTCCGGGTCTCGGGCCGCGGCGAGCTTCACCTGGCGGTGCTGCTGGAGCAGATGCGGCGGGAGGGCTACGAGGTGCTGGTCTCCCGCCCCGAGGTGATCACCCGGGAGGAGGACGGAGGGGTCACCGAACCCTTCGAGGACGTGCTGGTGGACGTGCCCGAGGAGATGATCGGCACGGTCATCGAGAGCATGGGCGACCGGCACGGCGAGATGATCGAGATGGAGCAGGGCGAGGGGGACCTGGTGCGGGCCCGGTTCCGTGCGCCGACCCGGGCGCTCTCGGGCTACCGGGCCGAGTTCCTGCGCCAGACTCGGGGCGAGGGCACGCTCCACCGGCAGTTCGCCGAGTACGCCCCCTGGGCCGGTGAGATCGAGACCCGGCGCACCGGCGCCCTGGTCTCCATGACGCGGGGCGAGGCCACCGCCTATTCCCTGGACAGCCTGCAGGACCGGGGACGGATGTTCGTGGAACCCGGCGACGAGGTCTACGACGGGATGATCGTCGGGGAGCACAGCCGGGAGAACGACCTGGAGGTGAACGTGACCAAGGGGAAGAAGCTCACCAACGTGCGTGCCGCCGGCGCCGACGAGAAGATCGACCTCGAGCCGCCGGTGGACGTGACCATCGAGTTCGCCATGGAGTTCATCCAGGACGACGAGCTCATCGAGGTGACCCCGGACGACGTCCGTCTCCGCAAGCGCTCGCTGACCGAGCACGGGCGCAAGCGGGACCGGAAACGCAGCGGCGCCCGGGTCGGTTGACAGGGGGTATGCCCGTCGTAGCTTGCCGGGCGGTCCGGAGACAGTTCAGAGGAAGCGTGATGGATAGGGCATGACACGGGACGCCACCGACTACGACGTGGTCGTGGTGGGGAGCGGCTTCGGGGGCACCCTGGCCGCCCGTCCGCTGGTGGACGCGGGCCTGGACGTGCTCCTCGCGGAGCGCGGCCCCTGGGTCCCCCGCGGCCCCCACAACTGGGAGCCCGACGGGACGCTGGAGGTCACTCCCTACCACTCCTCCGACGGCCGGCGGAGGAACGGCTCGGACCCCGACGGCGAGGTGGCCACCACCGCCTGCGTCGGCGGCCCCTCCGTCTTCTACGGCGGCGTCTCTTTCCGCTTCCGCGAGCAGGACTTCGAGCCCGGACCCGAGATCACCGGCGACTCGGGCGCTCGCTGGCCGCTGGGCTATGGGGACCTCCGATCCCACTACCGCCGGGCCGAGCGGATCCTGGGGGTGGCGGGCCGGACCGGCGACGATCCCACGGAGCCACCCCGCGAGGCCCCGTACCCGGCGGAGCCCGGCGAGCTGAGCGGTGTCTCCCGCGGACTGGCGGAGACGGCCCGGGACATGGGGCTCCGCCCCTTTCGCCTGCCGCTGGCCATCAACCGGGGGCAGGACGACGGTCGCCAGCCCTGCGTGGACTGCAACACCTGCGACACCTTCGCCTGCGCCGTGGGCGCCAAGAACGACCTGGCCGTGGCCGTCCTCCCGAAGCTGATCCGGCGGGGCCTGGAATTGCGCCCGAACACCGTGGTCACCGGTCTGGACGCCCCGGAGGGCCGCGTGCGGACGGTGGAGCTCCGGGACCGGCGCACCGCCGCCCGGAGCGCCGTCTCGGCGCGAGCCGTGGTGCTGGCCGCCGGCGCCCTCGGCACCCCCCGGCTCCTGATGGCCTCCGGCCTCCGGGAACGGAACCCGGCCGGAGGGGCCGTGGGCCGATACCTGACCCGGCACTGCAGCGCCATCGCCTTCGGCTTCTTCCCGGGAGTCCCCGAAGACCACGACGTCTTCCACAAGCAGATCGGGATCAACGACTTCTACTTCGGAGGCCGGGGGACGTCGGCCCGGACCGACGGCGGGTCCGGGCCCGACAAGCTCGGAAACCTGCAGCAGGTCCAGACGCCCGCCAACGGCGTGATACGCTCCGCCCTCCCGGACACGCTGGCCGACGCCCTGCAGCCGGCGGCCCGCAGGCTCGTCGGGCTGCTGGCCCTGGCCGAGGATGCCCCCCGGGCCGAGAACCGGGTAGAGCTCGACCCCTCACGGGAGGACCCCGACGGCCTGCCGGAGATCGCGGTCCGCCACGAATACGCCGGGCGGGACCTGGCGGCCCGCGACACCCTGCTGTCGCGGGCGACGGAGATCCTCCGGCGGGCCGGCGCCGTCTTCTGCTACACACATGAGATCGACACCTTCTCCCACGCCCTGGGAACCGTCCGCATGGGTGAGGACCCGGAGACCAGCCCCCTGGCGCCGGACGGCCGCTACCGGGGCGTGAAGAACCTGTGGGTCACCGACGGCAGCGCCCTGCCCACCTCCGGCGGCGTGAACCCGAGCCTCACCATCGCCGCCAACGCCCTCCGCATCGGCCGGGGGATCGCCCGCCGGCTCGGTGAGGAAGAGGCCGCGACACGAGTACGGATCGGCGAGCCGTGAGCGCCGAGCCCGCGGAAGGGCCGCTGCACCTGGCCATGCTGGGGTGCGGGGAGGCCGCCCGCACCCATGCCGACACCCTCTCCGGCCTGGAGGCCGTCTCCCGGCTCTCCTACGCCAGCCGTTCGGTGCGACGTGCCGAGGCGTTCCGCCGGGAGCACGAGGGCTACCGGTCCTACGCGAGCTACGGGGGGGCGCTGGAGGACGAGAGCGTGGACGCCGTGCTCGTGCTCACTCCTCCGGCGCACCACCTGGAGCTCACCCTGGAGGCGCTCGGCGCCGGGAAGCACGTGATCGTCGAGAAGCCCCCCTTCCTGCGTGCCGCCGACGTGGATCGCGTGGAGCGAGCCGCCGCCGAGGCCGGCCGCCGGGTGCTGGTGGCCGAGAACTACTACTACAAGCCGGTCCGGCGCCGGGTGGCCGAGGTGGTCGAGCGGGGCGACATCGGGGAGGTCCTCTTCGTCTATGTGAACGCGCTCAAGCGCCAGGAGACGGCCGGATGGCGGGACGACCCCGAGCTGGCCGGCGGCGGAGCGCTCTTCGAGGGCGGGATCCACTGGGTGGACTTCGTGGCCAACCTGGGCCTCACCCTGGAATCGGCCGTCGGCCGCCGTCCCGGTCGCGGCGACGGCGCCCGCCGGCAGCCGGAACGGAGCGTGCTCGTGGACCTGGACTACGCCGAGGGTGCCGCCGGCAGCCTGTACTACTCCTGGGAGGTGCCCTCGCCGCTGGGCGGGGTCCGCTTCTCCCGAATCTACGGGCGTAAGGGGTCGGTGGCCTTCGAGTCGAACGGGGGCTTCGTGGCCGTGCACGGCGAGCGGACGCGCTTCTGGCCCGTGCCGGGCGGGCTGGCCGACGCCGCCGGCTACCGACCCATGTTCCGCGACTTCGTGGAGGCCCTCACCACGGGCCGCCGCCCGGAGTACGACCTGCGCCTGGCCCGGCGCGACCTGGAGCTGGTGGAGCAGATCTACGACAGCATGGAGAGCAGCATCGACGGCACGGAAGGACGGGACGGATAGATGGAGATCGCCATCGCACTGGCCGTCGGCCTCGCCGCCGGCGTCCACGCCGCCATCTGGGGCATGTACAAGGACTCGCCCCACGAGGGCTTCACCTGGAGCACCTGGTTCCGGAGCCCGGTCCTGGCCTCCGCTGTCGCCCTGGCCCTCACCCTCTTCACACCGGCCAGCCCGACCGGCGCCGGCGGCATCGTCGTCCTCTTCGGCGTGACCTACGGCCTGGAGCGGGCCCTGGTGGAGCTGTACAAGACCTTCCTCCGGGACGAGGACCAGTCGAAGTACACGATCCCCATGCAGTTCTCCGTGGGCGGGGAGCCCGTGGAGAGCCGCGCCGTGCGGCTGGCGGTGGGCGCCGTCTACTTCGCCGGGGAGCTGGCCGTGCTGTACGGCGTCTGGTGGCTGCAGCGCTCCGGCCCCGAGCTCTCGCCCCTGGTGGCTGTGCTGGTCGTGGGCACCGCCGGCGGCTGGATCTCCGCCTTCGGCGGGGCGTGGAAGGACGCTCCCGTCGAGGGGTTCCACATTCTCAAGTTCTTCCGCAGCCCCCTGATCTCCTTCGCCTGGGCCCTGCTCGTGGCGTCCCTCACCACGGAGTACGTGTTCATCTTCCTGGGGGCGCTGGGCTACACCATCGCCACCACCGAGACGTACAAGACCTTCTTCTTTCCGGACGAGCCCCGGGGCAAGTTCGCCGAGGCACCCATCGAGTTTCCGGAGATGAAAGAGCGACGCAACCGCTTCGTGCCCGCCTACGTGGGGGTGTGGCTCCTGGTGGTGGCTGCGGTGGCGGTGGCCCTGATCGGCGGCGCGCCCGGCGGACTGCTCTGACTCCCGGGGACGGGCGTCTCGGCGGGAACGTCGTCATCGACACCCTACGCCGCCGGCCGCTCTTCCTCCCGGAGGTCGCCCGGCGAGGGCGGGCTCGCGTCCTCCTCTCCGCGCCATCGCCGCCACGCCCAGACCGCCACGCCGATGGCGATGCCGCCGGCGGTGGCCCACACGAGCCAGCTGTCCGGGATGTCCCACCAGAGTCCCAGGGCGGCGAAGAACCAGAGGCGCGGAAGGCGGCCCAGGAACGTGGCCAGGAGATGCTTCTTCATGCCGTAGCCGGCCACCGCGGAGAGGATGCGCACCGGCCAGTAGGGGAGGACCGACCAGCTGCAGAGCCAGACGGTCAGGAACGGCTTCTTCTCGAACAGCTCCACCACCTTGCTGACCATCCGGCTCTCCCGGAAGCCGGAGGTACCGTCCATGGTCAGCACGGCACGGTACAGGTGGTAGTTGAGCCATTCCACGTAGAGGGTCCCCGCCGTGCCGAAGATCGCCACCAGCAGGGGATCGTAGACCCGGCCGAAGAGCATGAGGATCGGCTCGTAGGTGGCCGGGAGCACCGGGGAGATGGGACCGTTCACCCAGATGGTCACGAGCACGAAGCCCACCATGGCCGCCATCTCCGGGAGGAGAAGCACCAGGGGGATGCTGAGGGCGGCCAGGAGGCCGGTCCCGCGGATCACGCCGTCCCATGTGCGGTTGCCGCGCTCCTTCGTGAGGGCGCGCCACGCCCGGCGGGGCCAGGACCCGGCTTCGGCGTCGTCGCCGCTCACGCGGTGGCCGCGGGCAGGGCGGAACGGCGGAAGGGGAGCGGGCGTATCATGAGGCGCCCAAGCTAGCCCGGACGCCCGCTTTCTTCACGGGTTGACTCGGCGCCTTCCCCGGTTAGCTTGGCGGCTCCCGAACAGCGAGGGCCGGTAGCTCAGCCTGGTTAGAGCGCACGCCTGATAAGCGTGAGGTCGTTGGTTCAACTCCAACCCGGCCCACTCTGATAACCCCCGAGAGATCGGGGGTCTTTGTGGTTCGTGTCTCACCCGTCCGAGTCGGTGTGTCGATTAGGTGTGTCGATTACTCCCCTGCGGACGCCCCCTCTCGGAGCGTCATCCTCTTCTCCTGGGCTCTCCTCATGGCTCCCAGATCCGAGCCCAGATAGCACTTAAGGATGGTCTGCTCCGTCTGCCATCCACCGAGGTCGGCGAGATCCTTGAGGGGGACCTCGCGCAGCTCGTCGGCGAACTTGCGTCGCAGACCGTGCCAGCCCAGCCCGTCGACGTGCTCCAAGTCCGCCAGCTCCTCGGACCGGTACCACCAGTC
>CAZFDK010000080.1:0-9924 GCA_964518305.1 uncultured Gemmatimonadota bacterium
GGGTGACGGTACTGGCTGATCTGGTATCCCTTCGGCAGATCGGGATAGAAATAGTTCTTTCGGACCCACTCGGAGGCCCTCTCCACCCGGCAGTCGAGAGCCAGGGCGGCACGGAGTCCGAGGTCCACCGCCTCCGCGTTGGGCACCGGCAGGGCGCCCGGAAGGCCCAGACAGACCGGACACACGTGTTCGTTCGGACGGGCGCCGAACTCCGCCCGGCATCCGCAGAAGAGCTTCGTCCGGGTGCGGAGCTGGACGTGGACCTCCACCCCGATGGCCGTCTCGTAGCCCGCAGGTGGTCCCCGGACGGCCTCCTCCACGGCCCGGTCGCCGGCGGTTCCCCGCTCTGTCACGTCAGCCGCTCCTCCAGGGCCGATGCGATGCCGAGCATGCGCTCCTCCTCCCACGGGGCGGTCATCAGCTGTCCCCCCACGGGCAGCCCGTCGACCTCGCCCAACGGCAACGAGAGAGCCGGGATTCCGGCCAGGTTGGCCGAGACCGTGTACACGTCGGAGAGATACATCTCGTACGGGTCGTCCACCTTCTGGCCGAGCTGGAAGGCCGTGCCGGGCGTGGTGGGCGTGAAGAGCGCGTCCACCTCCTCCCGGAAGAGACGACGGTACTCGCCGGCGATCCGCCGCTGGACGTCCCGTGCCCGGCGGTAGTAGGCATCGTAGTAGCCGGCCGACAGGGCGAACGTGCCGAGCATGATCCGCCGCTTCACCTCCGCCCCGAAGCCCTCGCCTCGCGTGCGGGAGTACATCTCGTCCGTGGAGCCGGCGCCGCGGGCCCGACGTCCGTACCGTACGCCATCGAATCTGGCCAGGTTGCTGGACGCCTCGGCCGGGGCGATGACGTAGTAGCAGGCGACCGCCGCCGAGGTGGACGGAACCGAGACCTCACGAACGTCGGCGCCGGCCCGGGCCATGACCTCGGCGGCTTCCTCCACCCGGCTCCGCACGCCGGCGTCCAGGCCCCGGCCCATGTACTCCTCCGGGATCCCGATGGACTGGCCGTCCAGACCGACGTCCTCGGCGGCCGCGGCCCTCGGCGGCGGACGATCGCGGCAGGTGGCGTCGCGGCGGTCCCCCCCGGAGATCACCTCCAGGACCCGCGCGGCGTCGCCCACGCTGCGCGCGAAGACGCCGATCTGGTCCAGGCTGGAGGCGAAGGCCACGAGCCCGTACCGGCTGACCCGGCCGTAGGTGGGCTTCACACCCACGAGCCCGCAGAAGGCCGCCGGCTGCCGCACCGACCCGCCGGTCTCCGATCCCAGGGCCACAGGGACGACCCCCCCGGCCACCGCCGCCGCCGATCCCCCCGAGCTCCCGCCGGGCACCCGCGCGCGATCCAGCGGGTTGCGGGTGGGTCCGAAGGCGGAGTTCTCGGTGGACGAGCCCATGGCGAACTCGTCCATGTTGGTCTTCCCGAAGATCCGGGAGCCGGCCGCCCGGAGGCGACGAACCGCGGTAGCCTCGAACGGGGAGCGGTAGCTTTCCAGGATCCGCGACGCGCAGGTCGTGGGCGCGCTCAGGGTGCAGATGTTGTCCTTCACGGCCACCGGAATCCCGGCGAGCGGCCCCCGGCCGGGCGGCGGCGTCTCCGCGGAGGCGTCCGCGTCTCGGTCGGACGCATTAGACGCCGTGCTGAGGAAGGCGTGCACCGGCTCCCGGCCCCGGTCCAGCTCGCGGTTGCGGTCCGCTGCCCGCTGAAGCAGACTCCCGGCGCTCTCCCGTCCCTCGCGGAGCGAGGCGCGGGCGGCGTCCAGGTCGCGGAGCGGAGAGGTATCGCTCATCGGCTCATCGGCTCATCAGCCAGCGACCGCCGGCGTCAGCCGCCGCCCCCGTCGCCATCGCCGCCGTCGTCCCCGAGGGCCTCGAGGCGCGGGACCAGGAAGAGCCCGTCCTCCCATTCCGGCGCCAGATCAGCGGGCTGGCGGGCCAGCGAGTCGCTCTCCGCCCGGTCCGGTCGTAACCCGCAGCCACCGGCCTCCGGCTCGCCGCCGGACACCTCGGCCGGGCCCCCTTCCGCGGCCCCGTCCCCCGCGGCGTCGACCTCCGCCTCCTCGAGCTCCCGGAAGCGGGAGAGGACGCGACCGAGCTCCTCCGACAGGCGATCGACCTCCTCCTCGGAGAGCTCCAGGCGCGCCAGACGCGCCACGTGTCGGACCCGCTCGCGGTCGATCTCGCTCACCGGCTCACCTCGCATCTCACGCGGGCCGCAGGTCGGCGTGGGCCACCATGACCTTCTTGACCCCGGAGTCGTCGAAGTCGATCTCCGCCTTCGTGCGGTCGCCGGAGCCCGACAGCGACTGGATCGTGCCGGGACCGAAGCGCGGGTGGACCACCCGTCCTCCGACCTCCAGCTCCAGCGGCACCTGGGAGTCGTCGTAGTCGTAGCGGACGCCGACGCCGGCCCCGGAGCCGTCGTCATCCGCGGAGCTCCCCTCCGCCCCCCTCTTCCCGCCGGAGCCATCACCGGACGATCCGTTGCCCGATCCGGGTCCCCGGTGCCAGCTGAACTCCCCGGAGCCGGAGTCCACGGCCGTCGCGGTCGAGGAGTCCGAACCCGTCGGCCGGCCGGCGGACGACATCGCTCCCCCGTCCGACGTCGAGGCGCCGGCGGCCACCCGTTGGTCCACCGGCCCCGGAGGCAGCTCGTCCAAAAAACGCGAGGGCGAGGCGGGGCTCTCGCTCCCGAACCGCCAGCGGCGATTCGCGTGGGTGAGGAAGAGCCGGTCCTCGGCCCGGGTGACGCCGACGTAGAAGAGGCGCCGCTCCTCCTCCAGCCCCGCCGGGTCATCGGCGGACCGGGAGAGCGGAAACAGGTCCTCCTCCACCCCGCCCACGAAGACCACCGGGAACTCGAGCCCCTTGGCGTTGTGGAGGGTCATCAGAGTGACGCCCTCGGCCTCGTCCTCGTAGCGGTCGCGGTCGGTGAGCAGTCTCACCGTCTGCAGGTAGACCTCCAGATCCGAGGCCTCCTCCTCGGCGTCCTCCACCTCGCTCCGGTCGAAGTCGCTGGCGTCGGCCACGAGCTCCGTGACGTTGTCCAGGCGGTCGTCCCCGTCCTCCTCCTCTGTCAGGGCCGCCACCAGGCCGAAGCGCTGGATGCAGTCGCGGATGACCTCGTCCACGGGTACCTCGTCCTGCCGCTCGCCCAGGGACCGGACGCCCGCGGCGAACTCCTCCAGGGACTTCGCCCCCCGGGTGGGCACGGCGTCGATCTCGGTGGCCCGGGCGGCGGCCGCTGTGAGGGTCTCTCCGGCCTCGCGGGCGGCCTCCGTGAGCCGCTCCAGCGTCACGTCCCCGACGCCGCGCTTCGGCCACCGGGCCGCCCGCCGGAAGGCGGCCTCGTCGGCCGGATTCACGGCCAGCTGCAGGTACGCCAGCACGTCCTTGATCTCGCGCCGCTCGTAGAAGCGCACGCCCCCGACGATGCGGTACGGGACGTCCGCCCGCCGGAGCGCGTTCTCGTAGGGGCGCGACTGTGCGTTGGTGCGGTAGAGCACCGCGCACTCCCTCGGCTCGACCTCCCCCGCCGCCGTGAGCTGCTCGATCCGGCGCACCGTCCACGACGCCTCGGCCTTCTCGTCCGGGACGCGGACCACCTGCACCGGCTCGCCGCCGCCGCGGGTCTCCCGGAGCTCCTTCGGCTTCCGCTCCTCGTTCTCGGAGATCACTGCGTTGGCCACGTCGAGGATGGGCCGCGTGGACCGGTAGTTCCGCTCCAGGCGCACGACGCGAGCGCCGGGGAAATCCCGCTCGAAGTCGAGGATGTTGCTCAGATCCGCCCCCCGCCACCCGTAGATCGACTGGTCGTCATCCCCCACGACGCAGACGTTGCCGTGCTCCTCGGCCAGCGCCCTGACCATGCGGTACTGGGCGTGGTTCGTGTCCTGGTACTCGTCCACGAGGACGTGCAGGAAGCGGCCGGCGTACTGCTCCCGTACCGCGTCCCGATCTTCCAGCAGCCGCACGGCCTCGACCAGGAGGTCATCGAAGTCGTAGGCGTTGGACCGGCGAAGGTGACGCTCGTACTCCGGGTAGACGTCGGCCACGCGGCGGGAGACCAGGTCGAAGGACTTCTCCTCGAAGTCCGACGGCCCCACCATGGCGTTCTTGGCGTTGGAGATCCGGCTCCGGATGGACTTCGGCGACCACCGGCCGGGGTCCAGGTCCACCTCCTCCATGGCGCGCTTCACGGCACGGAGGGAGTCGTCCTGGTCGTAGATGGTGAAGTTGCGGTCGCGGTCCAGAAGCTCCGCCTCACGGCGCAGGAGCCGGGCGGCCACGGAATGGAAGGTTCCGGTCCACATCCCCCGCGGCCGCTGGCCCAGGAGGCCAGCGATCCTCTCCCGCATCTCGTCGGCGGCCTTGTTGGTGAACGTCACCGCAAGCAGACGGTCCGGCGGGACGCCCTCCTCCTCGATGAGGCGCGCCGCGCGCACCGTGAGGACCCGGGTCTTCCCGGATCCGGCGCCCGCGAGCACCAGCAGCGGGCCCTCGCCGTGCTCGACGGCCTCCCGCTGCTCCGGGTTCAGAGTGACCGTGCCGCCGTCTTCGGAGGCCGTCATGCCTCGATCCGGTCGGCGCCGAAGTAGGGGCGCAGGGCATCCGGGAGCACGACGCCCCCGTCGTCCCCCTCGCCGTGCTCCAGCAGCGCGACCACGGTGCGGGCCAACGCCACCCCCGAGCCATTCAGCGTGTGCACGTGCTCCGGCCCCTTCCCGGGCTCCGGCCGGTACCGGATGCCGGCCCGACGGGCCTGGAAGTCGGTGAAGCAAGAGCAGCTGGAGACCTCCAGCCACCTCTCCACGCCCGGCGCCCACACCTCCAGATCGTAGGTGATGGAGTTGGAGAACCCCAGGTCGCCCCCGGCCAGTAGAATCTTCCGGTAGGGGAGCTCCAGGCGGCGCAGGATCTCCTCCGCCTCGCCCGTGAGCTCCTCCAGCGCCGCGTCGGAGTGCTCCGGTCGCTCCAGCCGCACCAGCTCCACCTTGTCGAACTGGTGGACCCGGAGGATGCCGCGCGTGTGGCGGCCCGCGGAGCCGGCCTCCCGCCGGAAGCAGGGCGTGTGGGCCACGTACCGGAGCGGGAGCGTTCCCGGCTCCAGGATCTCGTCGCGGTGGAGATTCGTCACCGGGACCTCCGCCGTGGGGATCAGGAACAGGTCGTCCGGATCGGTGCGGTAGGCGTCCTCCTCGAACTTCGGGAGCTGCCCGGTGCCGGTCATCGCCTCCCGGTTCACGAGGTGGGGAACGCCCACTTCGGTGTACCCGTGCTCCTCCGCGTGGACGTCGAGCATGAAGCGGATCAGGGCCCGCTTCAGGCGGACGCCTGAACCGCAGAAGACCGGAAAGCCCGACCCCGCGACCTTCGCGCCCCGTTCCAGGTCCATGATTCCCAGGCGCTCGCCGATCTCCCAGTGCGGGGACACGTGCTGGCCCGGACGCTCGCCCCACTGGGCAACGAGCTCGAAGTCCTCCTCGCCGCCGGACGGAACCCGGGGGTCCGGGTAGTTCGGCACCTCCAGGAGGAGCTCCTCGAGCTGCCCGCGGACGCGGTCCAGCTCCTCGTCCAGCTCGTCGATGCGGTCGGCTACCCGGCCCATCCGTTCAATGAGCTCCGAGGCGTCCTCGCCCCGGCGCTTCATCTCGCCGATCTCCTTCGACTTCTCGTTCCGGAGGGCGCGGAGCTCCTCCACCTCGCCGATCAGCTCCCGGCGCTCCTCGTCCAGCTCGAGCGCCCGGTCCACGGCGTCGAGGAGCTCCGGATCGCCCCGGACCTCCAGTCGCCGGCGGGCCTCCTCGGGCTCCGCCCGCAGCTCCTTGATATCCAGCACTACTGGTTCTGCTGGCCCTGCTCTCCGGGGAGCAGGTTCCGGGACTGGCAGTTCGGGTTCACCAGGTGATCGAATGTCACGGTCCCGGCCTCCGTGTCCACGGACGTCACCCGGATCTTGGCGAAACGGCGGCAGGTGAGGCCCAGGCGCGGATCCTGTCGACTCCGGACCGCGTAGACGGCCCCGGAGTCGGCCGGCACCGGCTCGTTCGTCCGGTACCCGCTCGCGGGTGACTCCTCCAGCGCCTCGAAGCCCACGTCCACCGGCGCCAGGCCCGCGTTGGAATCGCCGGACGCGATCATGTCGCGCGCCCGGAACTGGGGGTCGCCGCCCTCCGTGACCCAGAACACGAAGTCCCAGTCGCTGGTCTGGCTGGGCTGCACCGCCCGCCCGGCGCTGAGCTGGAATGCAGTCGCCACCCCCAGCTGCCCGGTCCGGAAGTCGGCCACGCTCACCGTCGTCGGCTCTGAAGGCAGGGGCTGCGGCTGGTTGAACGAGTCGTCGCACGCGGCCAGGGGCAGGACGGCCAGCAGCGTGGCGAGAGCGATGCGGCGGGCGGGACTGGAAATCGGCACGTGGGCCTTCATCGGGGTCGTGAAGCTGCTCGAGGATCGATGCGAAAATGCGGATCGTCCGGAGCGGGGTCAAGCCGTAAAACCGCTTACAGCACAAGGGTTTCACGGGAATCGGTCGGCTTGACGATTCCCACTCCGGGGGCGTAGCTTCCGCGCGTTCGGTCGCCCCGTCGTCGGCTCTTCGGAACCCGTCGGGTGGCGCCTTGTTCCGGGCGTCCCCCGCCACAGACCCTTCAGCACATGCACCGCGACGCGAAGCGTACTCGCCGGGGCTCGCCATGAACGCCACGGGCGCTCCCACCGATTCCACGCCCGACGAGGCGTGGGCCGTGATCCTGGCCGGCGGGGTCGGTTCCCGCTTCTGGCCCGCCTCCACACCGCAGCGGCCGAAGCAGCTGCTCCCCCTGGGGAGTGGCCGGCCGCTCATCACCGACACCGTGGAGCGCGCGGACCGCCTCGTGGGACTCGACCGTACCCGGATCGTAGCCGGGACCCACCTGGTGGGGCCCATCCGCGAGGCGTGTCCCGAACTCGATCCCGAGCACTTCTTCGTGGAGCCCGAGGCCCGGGGCACCGGCCCGGCCCTGGCATGGGCGGCCTGGCGTCTTCAGCGCCGCGATCCGGACGCGGTCATGATCTCCCTGCACGCGGACCACGTCATCCGTCCCTACGATCGCTTCCGGGAGACCGCTTCCGGGGCGCTCGGGGCGGCCTCCGAGGACGGTCGGCTCTACTGCCTGGGCAAGCGTCCCACCCGGCCGGAGATCGGCTACGGCTACCTCCGCCTCGGGGAGGAGCTCGGCGAGTCCCGGTGGGAAGTGGAGGAATTCGTGGAGAAGCCCGACCGGGAGACGGCCGCGGCCTACCTGGAGTCCGGTGACTACTTCTGGAACACCGGCATCTTCGCGTGGCGGTGCAGCGCCCTCCTGGAGGAGGCCTCTGAGCGAAGCCCGGAGCTGGGGCCGGCCCTGCGCCATCTGGAGGACGAGGACAGTACCGCCTTCTTCCGGGACGTTCGGCCGATCAGCGTGGACGAGGGTGTCTTGGAGCGATCGGATCGGGTCGGCTGCGTGGAGGCGGACTTCGAGTGGGACGACGTCGGTACGTGGACCGCCCTTTCCCGCACCCGGGGCGCCGACGAGCACGGCAACACGGTGGTGGGCCCGGCACAGCTCGTGGAAAGCGCCGACAACGTGGTGTGGTCCGAAGACGGGGAGGTCACTCTCTTCGCCGTCTCCGACCTGGTGGTTGTCCGCAACGGCGAGCACACTCTGGTCACCACACGTGAGGCGGCGCCCCGTCTGAAGGACCTGCTGGCTCGTCGGGAGAGCAGCGAGGGCGGCACGTGAAGCTGCTTCTCTTCGACGACGAGACGGCCGACGGCTGGCGCCCCTTCGCCCTCACGCGCCCTGCCGGCGAGCTCCTCTTCGGTGCGCTTCGCCTGCGGGAGCGCCTGGAGCGGTGGGCCGGGACCGCGGCCGCGGGCCACCTGGTTCGCCGCGAGGCTGCTTCATCGTTCGCGGAGCCGGGCGCCCCTCCCGCCCGGCGGCCCGATGAAGCGGAGGACCGGGCCGGCGAGGCGGGCGAGGGACGGCTGCTCCTCCTCTCCCGCTTCGTGCCGGACCGCGGCGACGGACTCTCGATCCCAGACCGGGAGCGGGTCGCCGTCCTCCGGCACGGGGACCGGGTGGTCGGCGCTTATCTGCCCCCCGGCCGTCCGCTTCCCGGAGCCGGGTGGACGGCACGTCCCTCCCCCCCGGACGACGCCGGGGACGCCGCGACCGTGGACGTGGACGGGCGCGTCCTGGAGGAGGTATGGGAGCTGGTGACCCGGAACCCGGAGCAGATGGAGCGCGACCTGGAGGGGACGCCCCTGCCCTGGCCCGGGGCCGGGCCCGTGGACGGCGTCGAAGTTGTGGGCGACCGTCCCATCCTGGCCGCCGGCGATGTGCACGTGGAGCCCGGCGTCGTGGCCGACACCCGGCCGGGTCCCGTCCTCCTGGCCCCCGGCGTGGAGATCACCGCCGGCACCCGGCTGGAGGGCCCGCTGTACATCGGCCCCCACAGCCGCCTGCTGGGCGGCAAGATCTCCTGCTCGTCGGCCGGTCCCTACTCCTATCTGCACGGCGAGGTGGAGGAAAGCGTGGTCCTGGGCTATACGAACAAGGCCCACCACGGCTTCCTGGGCCACAGCTACCTCGGGCGGTGGGTGAACCTGGGCGCCGGGACCACCAATTCCGACCTCAAGAACAACTACAGCGCCGTGCGGATCGCCGGCCCCTACGAGCAGCGCGACACCGGGGTTCTCAAGCTCGGCGTTTTTTTGGGCGACCACGCCAAGACCGGCATCGGGACGCTCCTCACCGGCGGCACCGTCATCGGGGCCGGATCCAACGTCTTCGGCGGCGGAACGGTGCCCAAGTGGGTGCCGCCCTTCTCCTGGGGGCGGGGCGACGCCCTGGACGTGCACCGCCGGCGAGACTTCCTGGAGACCGCTTCCCGGGTGCTGCCGCGACGAGGCGTGGAGCCCACCGGTGACGTCCGCGACTGGCTCGCGGCGGCCTGGGACGAGGCGCGGGGGTGAGCGCTTGAAGGTCGCCGCCCTGGGCAGCGGGAGCGAGGGGAACGCCGTCCTGCTGGAGGGCCGCCATGCCCGGGTCCTCGTGGACGCCGGATTCAGCGGGATCGAGGTGGAACGCCGCCTGTGTGCCCTGGGCGTGGAGCCGGAGACGGTGAACGCCCTGGTGATCACCCACGAGCACCGGGATCACACCTCCGGCATGGGGATCCTGGCCCGGAGGTTCGGGTGGCCCCTGCACCTGAGCGAGCCCACGGCCCGGGCCTGCGACGACCTGCTCTACGGCGAGGAGACGCTCCACTTCTACCGGGCCGAGGAGCCCTTTCGCGTCGAGGACCTGGAGTTCCGGCCCTTCCTCACGTGCCACGACTCCGTCGAGCCGCTGGCCCTGGCGGCCGTGGAGTCGGAGACGGGCCACAAAGTGGGTCTGGCCACGGACCTGGGGCGGGCCACGACCAGCGTCCGCGCCGCGCTCCGGGAATGCCACTTCCTGATCCTCGAGGCCAACCACGACGAGGTGCTGCTGCGCGAGGGGCCCTACCCCTGGAGCGTGAAGCAGCGCATCGCCGGCAGCCGCGGCCACCTCTCCAACCGGCTGGCCGCCGACCTGGCCCGGGAGCTCCACCACCCGGACCTGGCCGGCGTGCTCCTGTTCCACCTGAGCCAGCGGTGCAACGAACCGGAGCGTGCCCGGTCGCGGGTGAATAACGCCCTGCGGCAGGAAGGATTCGACGGTGAGCTGGACGTTGCCGTGCAGGAGGAGCCGTCGCGGCTCTTCGACATCTCCGACCTGCTGTCACGGGTCCGAAGCGCCGGCGGCCGGCCGCAGCTGGGGCTGTTCGAGGGGTAGCGGGGCGTCGGCCGCTGTCACTTCCTACGGCGGCGCCTCGCCGGCCTCGACGGCGGCGAAGCCGGCCTCCAGGGCGG
>CAZFDK010000081.1:0-9863 GCA_964518305.1 uncultured Gemmatimonadota bacterium
CCCCGGCCGGAAGCTCCGGCGGGACGCTCATCTCGGGCTTCCGGAGCCGAACATCTGCTCCCGGAGCATCTTGCGCATCCGGTCGATCTCGGTGGACTGGTCGGCCCGGATGCCGGAGGCGAGCTCGAAGACGCTCGCCTGACGCGCGGCGCCGGGCGACCTGACCAGGTTGTCCACCATGGTCACGGCCCCGGCGTGGTGCTCGATCATGTACTCCAGGAATAGCCGGTCGAACTCCTCCCCGCGCGCCTCGTCCAGCTCCTCCATCTTCGCGTCGGAGAGGATGCCCGCCATCTGCGGTCCCTCGTCCCACCCCTGGATGGGACCGGGGGCGGCGTCCTCCGCCCTGTCCTCGGCCAGGGACGCGATCTCCGGCACGGACTCGCCCCGGTCGCGGAGCCAGTCCGCCATGAGCGAAATCTCGGTCTTCTGGCTGTTGAGGATGCGGGAGGTGAGCCGGCGGACCGCGGGGCTCCCGGCGCGGGTGGGCGCCATGCGGGCCATCACGACGGCCTGCGCGTGGTGGTGGATCATGCCCTGCATGAAGTCCACGTCGGCCTGCACGTAGTCGCCCGCGGACTCGGCGGCGCTCGCCGTGTCCGTGGTCGGGGCGCCGGCAGACGGAGACGCCCCACCGGGGCCACCGCCGGCCGCGGCGCACGCCGCCGTCGCGAGGCACGTCGCCGCCGCGAGGCCGGTGAGGAGCTCGCCGGGGAGAGAGCTGGATCGCGTACGTGTCATCGAGATGCGGCCGGAGATGGTGAGCGCGTGGCGTCGCCCGGCTGCCAGCTGTTCACGCATCGTGAAGCGTCCGGGTCGGATCGAGGCGGGTAATGTATAGTTCGGGCTCGCATCGGGCGAGCGCATACCACGACCCCTGATCCCGCGGAGAAGGCCCGGGCCCACAGTGGGCCGGAATTCAGGGTGTCGAGTCGCGGCCGGAGCGAAGCGGGATCGTCAATCGACGCTCGGCCCCGGGGCGGAGGGTCATGGTCTGCTGCACCCGAATCGCGTCACGAAACGTCGTCGAGGGTACGCTGATCGACAGCCGATAGGGACCCGGCAGGACGGCGCCGAACGTCACGGCACCGGAGCTGGCGGGCCGCTGGCGGTAGCGCCGCTGCCGGTCCTCCAGGCTGGTCAACTCGACCCGGGCCCTGTCGACAGCAGCCTCCGCCTCGTCTCGTCTGCCATTGGCGTTCTCGTCCCGGAAGAGGACGAGCTCCAGCCGTGCTGGCTCGATGACGGGAATCTCGACGACTCCGGATCGCGGCAACTGGACGGATGGAGGGAGGACCACTCCCGCCGGCAGTGAGGATGGCTCGAGGCGGAGTCGCCGCTCGGCGACGGAGCGCTCGGTGATTTCGAAGCGGCCGCGGCCATCGGTCTGGACGTGGACCCATCCTTTCTGGAGTTCGACCGACTGAACGCCCGGTTCTCCCTCATCGTGCCGCAGATTGCCGTTGAGATCGCGAAAAACCATCCCCGCCACACCGTCGTCCCGCGGGATCGGAAGCGGCAGATCGAGGTCCACCTGAACGCCGACCGTGGCCGTCCAACCGCCCCGTCCTCGAATCGCTCCGTCGCTCACGGCGGTGGCCGATCTCCGCACGCTCCTGGCACCGTGTTCGATCGTGGTGACGAGCGCCGAGCGGTCGTCCAGATCGTACCGCAGTCGTCCCCAGCCGTCCAGGTGCTCGTCCGGCCGGGCAATCGATCCGAGCGTGTGCGCTCGCCACTTCACCCCCAGGTGTTCTCCGCTCCATCGGCCACGAAGGGTGAACCGCCATGGGGTGCCGGGGCGGCCGGTCTCCCGCAAGAGGTCCAGGGCATGGACCGAGAACCGGGTCCGGAAGTCCTCCCGGGCGTACCGAATGCCACTGGTAAGGAACTGAAGGTGCCAGCCGCCTGCCCGCTCGCCGAACGAGAGGCGCTTCTCCACATCGACCCGGCCGGTCCAGCCGACCGGCCCGGTCGGAAGGTGAACGTCCAGGTCGAGTTCGAGCTGGTCCCGCCACAGCTCGCCGAGCCGGGTTCGCTCCTGCTCCAGACCCGCCGTCAGGCGCACATCTCCGTCACCAGCGGTAACGTCTCCCCCGGCTCGAACTCCCCGGCGTGTCTGGTCTCGGCCCGACAGCAGCAGCGGGGCGTCCGAATGATAGATGGTACCGAGCAGGTCGACGTCCGAACCGGCCGCGAGCCGACCTCCCAGGCGAATCTCGTTGCCACGATTTCCGACGATGGGCAGCAGGCCGGGCACGCGACGAAGGCGACCCCAGCCCTCGATCTGCTCTCCTCCGAGCCTGAACTCCGCTTCCGCCGACGGTCCCTGCCCGGCCAGCGTGTCTCCGCGTGTGAGTTGCATCCAGCCGCCGCGGACCCGGAGGTGATCCAACCCGGAGACGGTTTCTGTCTCGTATCCGACCCCGACGCTTCGCCGGCCCAGCGCCGAGCCGCCGGGAAACGGCCGCTCCTTCATCCAGCTGGCTGTCACGCCGACCGAACCGTAGCTCGTCTGCCGGTCGAGATATCCGAACAGGCGCTGGCCGTCTCGCAGGAGACGCGACCGTCCCGGTGGCTTCGTCAGGAAGAGGCCTCCGCCCCACCCGGACGTGCTCCAGCCCCCCCGCAATCCTCGGCCGGTCACCGGGGTGCCTGCTATGGGGCTCCGATCCCCGTAGACGTCGCCTGCGGCCACCTCCCAGGTGTCTGCGGAGAGCTCCGCCCTGGCGGCGGGTCCGGTCAGGAAGGTGCGGACTCCTCCCGGGGGATCCAGGTTCGGGCGGTGGCGGGCGAACAGGTCGAGCTCCAGCCCGTTTCCGACCGGGCCCGATGCATCGAGGCTCCCGACCACCGACGGCGTCTCCCCACCTCCACCCAGTCGGATCCGGGACGTGCTGAGGAACAGCGATGCGGGTAGCTCCTCCATCCCGGGCAGGAAGCCGCTCCCCTCGGCCGTGGACCGCAGCAGGACGTCCGCCTCAGCAGCCGCTCCGCCCGACGTCTCCGCCCGGACGACCATCCGCCGGGCGACCCCCTCTTCGATACGCTCCGGGACCCGGATCCGGGCCGTATCGCGCCACTCTGCTCCAGGCCCCAGGGGCCGGGGATCGTTGGGCGACAGGAATCGCCAGCGACGCGCGTCGGAGGCCGCGGTCAACCGTACCGTATCGGAGACATTGCCGGTGTTCGTCACGGTGAATCGGACCCGCATCATCGTTCCCGGTGAAGCCTTCGCCGCGGATCGATCCACCGCGACCCGGAGGCCCCGCCGTTCCGCCACCCGAACGCGGACACGCCGTCGTCGCCGATCGGCGCCGGAGGGCTCCAGCACGACGGAAGCCAGCGTCCACTTCCCTGCCGGCTGGCTCTCGGGAACGAGCACGGTGAGCGGAACCACGTGGTGTCCGTCCGAAGCGCGGGCCCGGCCCGTCGTATCTCCGAGCAGCCGTACGTCGCTTCGCGGAACGATGTGATAGGAAACCGCCTCGTCTCCGCTGGCGGGAAAGCGTACGGGAACGGTGGCGACTCCCCCCGGTTCGACCACGCGAATGGAGTCACCCGTGGAGGGAGTCGGAGCACCGGTCCCGGAGGTCGCGGACAGGCCCGCGGGCACGAGAAGAGACGCCGGCAGCAGAAGGGTGAGCAGCCGGAGCCGGGCCGGTGGCCGGAATGACGGCAGCACGGTCACGGCTTCGACACACGGAAGGTGAGGTCGGTTCCGTACAGGTCGGGGCTGTCCTCTCCGTATGACAGCCTGATACGGAGATCCGTCGTGACCGTGGCCGGCCCCCGTCCTTCCGCGAATTTCTGGAAGGACGTGGTCAGTGACGTCCATCCCCCGGCAGGTCTTCGGATCAACAGGTCGGACGCCGGCTTCCCCCCGCCCCCGAGGCTCGACTCGTCGGCCCTGACCTCGAGGACCCACGGGGGACCACCCGCGCCGGGTCCTTCCCGCTCGATCTGGATCTCCACGCTGGTGAACTCGGCACGCCCCAGGTTGAATTCGAGGGTCCCCGGGGATGCGAATGAGATCCGGGCGGGGGTGACACGGACCGAGTAGCTACTCGTCGCGCCCTGGGCGGAGAGCTCTCCCACGTGGCACAGCGCCGTCAGAACGCCAAAGAAGAGGGATATAACGACGGTCCGACCCCGCCGACACATCGGCCATCACTCCCGGAGCGGGGAATCCCGGCCGGTTGGATCGTCGATGGAGAAGCGTTCCTGTCCGCCGATCAGGGTACCGTCCTCGAGGGCCAGCAAAGGAACGGCCAGATACGTACCGGTGGACAGGTCGTGAGAGGCCGAGATCATGACGATCCGTGTCGCACCCGGCAGCACGCTGAACGGAACCGCCTCGTGCCGGGAGGTCACCGTGCCGGCGACGTCCCGCACCTCCAGGCGTCCCTCCGGTCGGAGGGGCACGCTACCCGTATTGGTCACGGCGAGCTCCGCCTCCAGGGAGTCTCCCTCGACGGACACTGCGACGTCCTCGACCCGGCCCTCGGGAGGCGGGTGATCGGACGGGAGGCCGTAGACTTTGACGCCGACGCGCCTGGTCACGCTGAAGGTGCTGCTGTCCGTCGGCAGGGTCTCGGCGAAGACGACGCTCCAGCACGTCTCGTCCACCGTGAGCATCTCAATCTGTACGGCGACCTTTTCGCCCGGTTCGATGCGTGCCTGGCTGGGAAGCACGCGAGTGTTCGAGGCGCAGGTACGGTCGATCTCGCCCGGAGCCATGAACTCGTGGCTACCGTCGCGACGCTGGCGAAAATCCCGCTGATAGAGGCGGATCTGTACCGACGACGTCCCCCGGTTGTGCACCTGGACGCTTCGGGTCACGGGATCCTCGTTCCCGGCAAAGTCGAAATGAACGATGGCCGGGCTCACCGCCACCTGGGCCCCGACCGGCACGGGCACGAAGAGTGACAGGAACCCCGCCACGGTCAGTCGTCGGGCCAGGCTCGAAACACGGACTCGCATTCGACACGTCACGGTTGGCCTCGAGAGTCACGTTCGAGGTCCCGGGGCAGGATGTCCCGGCTGACCCTCAGTTCGCGACCACGCTGTACGTGAGATTCAGCGTGTAGGTGTCGGGCGAATCTGTGCTGTAGTCGAGCACCATTCGATAATCGATGGTCTCGGCGCTGTTGTGCTGACCGGCGGACGCTCCGGTGACGACATTCGTCCCGGTGGTGGTCAGGTCGTTCCAGTTCGATCCGCCATCAGCGGACCACTTCATGTCGCTGGCCGGCTTCGAGCCGCTTCCACCGCTGAAATTCGACGCGTCGGCGCTGATCGTGACGTCATGGGCCACGTTGCCGCGGTGGGTGATGTCGGAGCTGACGTCGGCCGCCACGTCTCCGTTGTTGAAGTCCGCGGCCGTGGGCTGAGGAAACGAGATCGTGGTATTCGTGACCTCGATATACAGCACCTGCGGAATGTCGATGGTGGCATTCGCGTTTGCCTGCGCCTGGGCAGCAGCCGACGTCGGCGTGACTGCCAGCAGGGCGAACAGGAGTCCCGCCGCGAGCGCGAGACGCCCGGCGGAGGGTGCTGCTGCGAACTCGTGGTTGGCGTCGGTCCTCATTCCGCGTCCTCCTCTTCGATGCACACTCGATCAGTCAGATGAACTCTTTCCGTCCCGGCATGAATCCATGGTCTCGGAGAGTAGCCGGTTCCGTCCGGCGAGTAGATGGAGGCAACGTCCGCACCAAATCTGTAAAAGCCCGTAAATATATTTCTAATATATACTTATGTCTTGCATACAGTCAGTCGCCGGGGACAAATCTCCTTGTAGTACGCAAGCCTGCTTTGGAGACTGCAAGGATGCAGGTCGGGTCCGGGTGGGGGGGTACGGCAACGGGGCCCGCCCTGACGGCAGAGACGGCCTTCTGACCGCCGGGACCGGTGTCGGGGTCGACGATCTCCAGGACGGAGAAGCGCAACCCCCCTGGTGCCCTCAGGTTGACCCGCCGGGGCAAGCTCACGAACTGCGGCGGCGGCCGCCGGCCGGATCCTCATCTCCCTGTTGCCCGGTCGCACCCGGTCCGTGCGAGGCGACAACAGGTCGCGGCGTTCCCGGGCCTCGATGAGCAGAGCGTCGAAGGCTCGAAAGCGCGGGAATGGTATGACCTTGGGGGTATTCCGGATACGTAGGTACCCCTTCGTACCGGACTTGCACGTCAAGGCCCCGCGCTCTGCCGCGACCCTCTCACCGAGTGGGAGCCCCTATGTCCGGGCGCGCTGCCGTCTTCCACCTGCGGACGCTGGGCGAGCTCGCCCTCTACCGCGCCGAGGAGGACGCTGCGCGAATCGAGAGCTCGAAGGCCCTCGCCCTGGTCGCGTTTCTCGCCACTCGTCCCGACCGGACTGCACGCCGCGAGTACCTGGCCCGGCTATTCTGGCCAGAGACGGTTCGCAAGAAGCGACTTCGGTCGCTGCGTCAGGCCCTCTATTACGTCACGGATCGGGCGGACGCCGACCTCTTCCGACGCGACAACGGCATCCTCGGGCTTCGGGAGAGCCGCCTCCAGGTCGACCTCTGGTCGTTCGAGCAGGCCCTCGAGGCCGGCGACTACCGGCGCGCTACCCGTATCTACGGAGGCAACTTCCTCGACGGCTTCGACGGGGACGTCAGCCGGGAGTTCCTCCACTGGCGGGAGTCGGAAACGGAGCGGATCTGGAGTGGCCTGAAGGTCGCCTACCGGAAGCTGGTCGATCGGAGCCTGGCGGCAGGGGAGGCCGAAGCGGCCGTACGACACGCCCGTGCCTACCGGGAACTCAACCCTCTCGACGAAGAGGCGCGAAAGCTCCTCCTGCAGGCGCTGCTGGCCGACGCGCGTGAGGTCGAGGCGTATCAGGAATACGAGCAGTACGCCACGCTGCTCGAGGAGGAGCTGGACGATCGTCCGTCCGAGGAGCTTCGGCGCAAGGCGGGGGCGGTCCGGGAGCAGCTCCTCGACGGGCGACGCGACCTCTCCCTGGCCACTCCGGACGAGAACGAGGAGGAAGTCCCCCGACGTCGGGCGAGTCCCACCTCGTCGTCGGAGCGGCGATACTTCCTGGGCGCCACGGCTCTCCTCGTCCTGGGGCTGCTGCTCTTCTGGTGGGGACAGGACGCGGGAACTGGCGGAGAGATCGACGCCTTCCGGAATGTCTCGACGGACGTGCGCGTGGTGCGCGCCTCTTCACCCCGTCAGTCGATTCTGCAGCTCCGGGACGGATCGGTCGCCGGTCGCTCCGCGGTCGGATGGACGCCGAAGTCCCTGGAGCGACCCGGCCGCCCGGCTCAGGTGGCGATGACGACCCCCTCCCCCAGCGGCCTCGACCTCGTTCTGGTCGACAGAACGGCCGCGGATACCGTGCGACTGACCGGCCGTCCCCACGACGAGCACCCTCTCGGGTTCTCGCCGGACGGCCGGTTCCTCGCCTACAACATGGGCGTCGAGGCCGAGCAGGGACGACGCTACGCTCAGTACGGGTCGGTCCTCGACCTCGAATCCGGCCGCCGACGGGCGCTGGCGAACGACAGCCTCTACCATGTCAAGGACGCCGATTGGTCACCATACGGAGCGCGACTCGCCCTGAGTGCCTCGACGAGAGTCGGGAGGCGGGACATCTGGGTGGTGCCGTTCCGTGGCGACTCCCTGCACAACCTGTCCCGTCATCCGACGGCGGACCGGGATCCGGCGTGGTCGCCCGAGGCGAACTGGATCGCCTTCACGTCGCGGCGCGGTGGCGACGATGACATCTTCGTCGTGCGCCCCGACGGAAGCGAGCTTCGGCAGATCAGCCGACACCCGGCCAGCGACCGGACGCCCGTCTGGCTCTCTACCGCCCACCTCGGTTTCGTCTCCGACCGGGGCGGCTCGTCGGACCTGTGGGCCATCCATCTTCCGACCGGCGAGAGGCGCCGGCTCACTGAGCTCGGCGACGTCGACCGGGCTCTGGCCGTCGACCGGCGCCAGGAAGGTCGCTGGGCCGATTCCGTGGTCATCAACTCGACGCGGAGACTCGCGGTGGCCGGGGAACACGTGGACCTGGATGCCGACGTATTCGACACCCGCGGACGGGCGCTGGACGAGCTCGAGCCCTCCCTGCACTGGAGGGGGTCGGACGGCACAGATCGGCCGGAGATCCCCGGGGCGAACGTCTTCCGCGTCGAGCCCGGCGCCGACGGACATGTACGGATCGTCGCCGATCTGAACGGCTGGCGGGCCGACACGCTGGAGCTCCGGGAAGCCTCGGTCCGGCGCAGAGCGCAGCCTCAGCTGCTGTCGGAGCGCTGGACGGACGACCCGCTCGGCGGAAGCTGGGTTCCCTTCGGCGAGCCCCTCCCCGAGGTGCGAGAAGCCCCCTCCTCCCTCTTCGACAGAGCCGTCGACCCGCGCGGGGACGAGCACTTCGACAGCGGGCTCGCGACTGCGGATCCGATTCCCCTCGACCGGGGGGCGACGATCACCGTCTGGGCGCGGGCGGAGTTCAGCCAGCCCCTCTACCAGTCGTTCGCCGTCTCACTCGCCCCGGATCGGCCGGGCCGGGGCGCTCCGTCGTGGCAGGGACCCGGGAAGGGTCTGACGCTTAAGATCTCCTCGAACAGTGGCCGCCTCAGCGTGAGGCTCCCGGGACGCGCCGTGGACCTCCCCCTCTCCGTGGCGACGGATCTGTGGCACTCCTACACCCTGCAGATCGGAGAGAACGGGGAGGTGTGGGTGCTCGTGGACGGGCGTCTCCGGTGGAGGTCCGGGCGGCGGATTAATCTCGACGAGATCCCGGCGGCTCATCTCCTCCTGCACGGACGCTCGGACCGGACCGAGGTCCTGTTCGGCCCGGTCCGGATCTCGGAAGGGACCGAGTTCGAGCTGACGGAGTAGGCTCCGCCTGATCTTCTGCCGCCGGGGCGCGCTCGGCCGGTTCCTCTGGGCTTCTCGCGGTTCTGTCGCATCTCGTCTGCCGTCCGCCGCACCTGCTCCTCGACCTGTCTCGCTCCGGCGTCGCGTTTCCCCGCTTCGACCATCGACCCGGGGGCTGGATTCAGCGGGTCTAACGGACCCGGGTGCCCTTCGTGACGCCCTTCTAACGGGGCCGCCCTAACGTGGGGCGCGCAGTCAGAACGGCCGGGGATCGTGCCGGCCGCCTGCTGACCGCGATCGCGCCTGGTTGGACGAATCACGTAGACGGAGGTGCCTTCGATGCGCCCGACAGCGGTCTGTTCGCTTCTGCTCGCCGGACTGCTCGTCCTCTCGCCGACCTCCTCGCCCGCCCAGTCGAGCGACGGAGGCGGATCCGACGCCGCCGTGGTGCTCATCCCGCACGGCGGGGCGTACCTTCCCGGGGTCAGCGGCCTGGGGGATGTGACGGCCGGCGTGGATTCCCTTCTGGGCGGGAGCGAGATGACGTTCGTGGCGGGAGCGACGCTGCAGTTCGGCTCCCCCGATGGACCGGCGAATTTCCGGCTCAGCGCCGTGTCGACGACCGAGGCAGTCGTGACGAGGGAGACGCTCCCGACCGAGGGGGCTTCCACGCAGGACTTCCTCGCCGTTACCGGCGACCTCGTCCTGCGGCCGATACCGCGCTTTCTCATTCAGCCGTACATCGTCGGTGGGGCCGGCGGCCACCGGTCCTCGCCCTGGACGAGCGGCAGCGGCGAAGGAGACGCGTCCGACTCCTGGAGACTGGTCGGCAAGGTGGGCGGTGGCGTCGACCTCCGTCTGGGAACCCGGGGCGTCGTCATCTCCGCCGAGGTCGTCGACTACCTCTCCGACTTCGGCGGCGAGGGCGACCTCTCCCACGACGGTATGGCGCTGGTGGGGCTCGGGATACCGATGTTCTAGCGGACAGCCGCCCGGACGCACGGACGG
>CAZFDK010000082.1:0-6115 GCA_964518305.1 uncultured Gemmatimonadota bacterium
AGGCGGATCGTGCCGTACTCGCCGTCGAAGCCGGCCTCCCGGCGCACGTCGCCGGCCCGGAGGCGGCGAACGGCCTCGGCCACCCGCGGGTCGGCCCCGTCCTCCACGTCCTCCAGGGGCAGATCGCGGAGAATCGCCAGCTCCGGCCCGAGGCGGTCCAGGAGCGAGGCGAACTCCCGCTCCACGGTCTTCGTCCCGGCGCCCACCTCCCGCACCTCGCCCAGGATCTCCGGCAGGGGCACGAGGCTCCAGAAGGGCTCCCGTCCCTCCGGCCGGGCGCCCGGCGGACGGTCGGCCAGCTCCTCCACCCGGTGCATGACGCCCACGGTGACCGGCTTCCCGCACTCCGGGCACTCCCCGCCCCGCTGCCGCGTCTCCCGCGGCTCCAGCCGCACGCCGCACTTCCGGTGGCCGTCCAGGTGGTACTTCCCCTCCTCCGGGAAGAACTCCACGGTGCCGCGGTAGCCCTGGCCGGTCTCCAGGGCCTCCCGCATCCGGAAGTAGTCCAGCTCCGTGTCGAAGACGCAGGCCTCCCGCGCCAGCTTCGGCGGCGAGTGGGCGTCGGAGTTGCTCACCAGCCGGTAGCGGTCCAGGTCCGAGACACGCCAGTTCATGGGCGGGTCGGAGGAGAGGCCGGTCTCGGCGGCGAAGACGTGGTCGGCCAGGTCGCCGTAGCAGGCCGCGATCGAGTCGAAGCCCGACTTCGAGCCCAGGGCCGAGAACCAGGGCGTCCAGACGTGGGCGGGGATCAGGCAGGCGTCCTCCCCGCTCTCCAGGACGATCTCCAGCAGGTCCCGGGAGTCGAGCCCGAGGATGGGGCGGCCGTCGGCCTCCAGGTTCCCGACCCGGTCCAGGCGGCGGCGGAGCTCCTCGACCGTCTCCAGGCTGGCGGCGTAGACCAGGTGATGCACCTTCCGGGTCCGCTGGCCCTTCTTGTAAATGGTGGAGACCTCCACCTGCAGGGCGAAGCGCACGGGCTCCCGACACGCCCGGGGGACGCGGCGGGCCACGCGCTCCTCGATCTCCGGCTGCAGCCGGTAGAGCCCCGGCTCGGCGGGGACCAGCTTCTCGCGGAGCTCGTCCAGCCACGCCGGGTGCGTGAAGTCGCCGGTGCCCACCACGGAGAGGCCCTTCCGCTGCCCCCAGAGGGCCAGGTGCTCCAGGTCGGCGTCCTTGCTGGTGGCGCGGGAGTACCGCGAGTGGACGTGGAGATCCGCGTAGAAGCCCATGGGGTAGAGAGGATACCTTGTTGCCACGGGCGCCTACAAGACGGGCCGCGGGCCGCGGACGGCTGCCCCCCCGGAGAGACGGGAATCTCCCCACGGGAGGAGAGGGAACCTTCCCCACGGGCGGCACGGTTCACGAGATCGAAAGGCGGGAGCGGATCTGTTAACTTTCGACGGCCCGGGTGTACTCTACGGTGAGCGGGCGGTGACCGAGGGGTCACCGGGTGGTGACCGAATCGTGCAGCCCCCCCGTTCAGGGACGGATCTGCATCCTCACGTCCGAAAGCGAGAACAAGCCATGAGTGATACGACGAAGCAGGGCTCCGACACCGCGGCCAGCGAGGCCGAGGCCCGGGAAGTCGCCGAGCAGTCCCGCGAGGAGGACTGGGGCGGCGAGACCTTCCTCCGTGACCTCTTCCTGGGGAACTTCCGGCTCGACCTGGTCCACCCCTACCCCGACCCCGAGCAGTTCATCAGCGACCGGGCCCGGGAGTACATGGACGAGATGCGGACCTTCCTCCGCGAGGAGGTCGACTCCGAGGCCATCGACCGCGACGGGCAGTACCCGCCCGAGGTCGTGGACCGGCTCCGGGAAATGGGCGCCTTCGGGCTCAAGATCCCGCAGAAGTACGGCGGGATGGGGTTCAACCAGTCCGAGTACGGGCGGATCATGGAGGTCGTGGGCTCGGCCGACGGCAATCTGGTGGCCCTGCTCTCGGCCCACCAGTCCATCGGCGTGCCCCAGCCGCTCAAGCTGTTCGGCACGAAGGAGCAGAAGGAGGAGTACCTGCCGCGCGTGGCGAAGGGCGAGATCTCGGCCTTCGCCCTCACCGAGTCGCAGGTGGGCTCGGACCCGGCGAACCTGGAGTCCTCCGTCCGGCGCACCGACGACGGCGACTTCATCCTGAACGGCGAGAAGCTGTGGACCACGAACGGCACCTTCGCCGACCTCTTCGTGGTCATGGCCCGCCACGAGGACACGGGCCGCATCTCCGCCTTCATCGTCGAGAACGAGTGGGAGGGCGTCGAGGTCAGCGAGCGGCTCCACTTCATGGGGCTCAGGGCGCTGGAGAACGGAATCGTCCGCTTCGACGACGTGCGGGTGCCGAAGGAGAACCTGGTGGGCGAGGAGGGCGCCGGCCTGAAGCTGGCCCTCGTCACGCTCAACACCGGCCGCCTCACGATCCCGTCGGCCGCCGGCGGCACCGTGAAGAGCTGCCTGGAGATCTGCCGGAAGTGGGCCTCCGAGCGGGTGCAGTGGGGCGCCCCGGTGGGCAAGCACGAGGCCGTGGCGCACATGATCTCGGACATGGCCGCCCAGGGCTTCGCCATGGAGTCGGTGGCCGAGCTCACGGCCATGATGGTGGACCAGGACAAGTTCGACATCCGGCTCGAGGCCGCGGTGGCCAAGCTGTTCAACACCGAGGTGGGCTGGGACCTGATCGACAAGACGCTGCAGGTGCGCGGCGGGCGGGGCTACGAGACCGCCGCCTCGCTCGAGTCCCGCGGGGAGCCCGGGATCGGCGTCGAGCGGATGATGCGCGACTTCCGCATCAACCGGATCTTCGAGGGCTCCAGCGAGATCCTGCGGCTGTTCAGCGCCCGCGAGGCCGTGGACCGGCACCTGGAGGTGGCCGGCGATCTGGTGGAGGGCGACCTGTCGATGGGCGAGAAGCTGGCGCAGCTGCCCGGGGTGGCCGCCTTCTACGCCGCCTGGTACCCGTCCCGGTGGTTCAAGGGCGTCGGGCCCGACTTCTCCGACTTCGGCGACCTGGCCACCCACATGCGCTTCGTGGAGCGCTCCTCGCGCAAGCTGTCCCGCGACCTCTTCCACCAGATGGTGAGGCACGGGGCGGGGCTCCAGAAGAAGCAGGGCATCCTCTTCCGCGCGGTGGACATCGGCGCCGAGCTCTTCGCGCAGACCGCGGCGGTGTGCCGGGCGCAGATGATGACGCGGCTGGGCAAGCCCCACTCGGCGGAGGCCCGGGACATGGCCGACACCTTCTGCACCGGCTCCCGGAAGCGGGTGAAGCGCCTGTTCGAGGACATGGCCTCCAACAACGACGTGCAGCGCTACCGCCTCGCGCAGGACGTCCTCGAGGGACGATTCACGTGGTGGGAGGACGGCATGGTCGGCGTGGAGGCCGGGGCCGAGGCGTTCGAGCCCGAGTTCGGGGCCGAGATCGACGAGGAGGCCGCCGAGGCCGCCGGCGCGACCGGAGCCGCGGGGGCGGCGGGGGCGGAATCTCCCGGAAGCGAGCGGGAGACCGCAGGCGCCGAGAGCTGACGGGGATGCCTCGGTTCCGGGGTCAGCCCTCCAGGTCCAGCACGATCTTCCCCAGGTTGCGGTCGGCCTCCATGTAGCGATGGGCCTCCGATGCCGCCTCCAGGGGGAACGTGCGGTCGACGATCGGCCGGAGGCGGCCCTCCCGGATCAGGGGGAGCACCTGCTCCCGGAACTCCCGGGTGAGCTCGAGCTTCTCCCCCAGCGACCGGGCCCGGAGCACCGTGCCCACCACGGTGAGCCGGTTCCGGAGCACCCGGCCCAGGTCCACCTCGGCGGAGCGGCCGCCGAGCAGGCCCACCAGCACCATCCGCCCCTGCCAGGCCAGGCTCTCCATGTTCTGCTCCCAGTACTCGCCGCCGATCACGTCCAGGATCACGTCCACGCCGTCGCCGCCGGTCTGCTCGGAGACGACCTCGGCGAAGTCCCGGCTCCGGTAGTCGATCCCCTCGTCCAGGGGGAGTCCCAGCTCGCGGATCCCCTCCAGCTTGGGCCCCGACGCCGTGCCGAAGATCCGCCCGGCCCCGCCGGCCCCGGCCAGCTGCAGCGCCGCGGTGCCCACTCCGCCGCCGGCGGCGTGGATCAGGACCCGCTCGCCCATCTCGAGCCCCACCTGCCGGAAGAGGGCGTCGTAGGCGGTGTAGAACACCTCGGGCACGCCGGCCGCCTCGACGAAGGTCAGGTTCTCGGGCACCGGGAGCAGGAGGTCGCCGTGGACGCAGACCTTCTCGGCGTACCCGCCGCCGCCCAGGAGCGCCATCACGCGGTCGCCGGGCTCGGTTCCCCGCACGCGGTTTCCGACCTCCGCGGCGACGCCGGCCATCTCCAGGCCCGGGATCTCCTCCGGCCACCCCGGGGGCACCGGGTAGTGTCCCCGGCGCTGGTACAGGTCCGCACGGTTGATGGCCGCGGCGCGGACCTCCACCAGGACCTCGTCGGGCCCCGGCTCGGGGGCGGCCACCTCCCCCGGTCGGAGGACCTCGGGGTCGCCGGACTCGGTGATGCGGACGGCTCTCATCGGCTCGCTCCCTCTGCGTCCCCTGCTCGGGCTCTCGCTTTCTCGTGATCTACCGAATCCTGGCGGACCTGGTCGCGACAGTCCACGCCGGCTTCGTGGTCTTCGTCGCGGTCGGCGCCTTCCTGGTGCTCTGGCGCCGGTGGGTCGCCTGGCTGCACGTGCCGGCGGCGCTCTACGGGACGGCCATCGAGTTCTTCGGGTGGGTCTGTCCGCTGACGCCCCTGGAGCAGCGCTTCCGGCGCCTGGCCGGCCAGGCCGGCTACGCCGGCGGCTTCATCGACCACTACCTCCGCGAGCTGATCTACCTGCCGGGACCGGTGTGGAATGATCTCCGATTCTGGCTCGGGGGCCTCGCCCTGGCCGGAAATGTCGCGATCTACCTGTGGGTGTGGAAAACTCTGCGGCGCCGCGCTGAGAACGGAAGCTGACCCCGGGGCTCGGAGCCGCGGGGGCCCGCCTCCGGTCCGGAACGCTCAGAACCCGCGGCGCTACCGGCCGTTCGGAAAAACGGCGGTGACGACCACGGCCGTCCGTATCGCCCGCGGGGTCGGTGCTCCGGCCCTCTCACGGCCCCACCTGCCCCCCGACCCCGCCGCCTCTGGTTGTACGAACAAACAGAGGGAGCGGTATCGGGGGTGTCCCTCACGTCTCTCGGAGCTTCGGCCGCGGATCGGACCCGGATCAGCCCCCGGGTGCGGCCCCCTCCCGAACGCCGTCCCGCACCCGCTCCAGGGCCCCGGCGGGGTCGCCGGCCTGCGTAATGGAACGGCCCACCACCAGGTAGTCGGAGCCGGCCCGGGCGGCGTCGGCGGGGGTGGCCACGCGCTGCTGGTCGTGTGCGCTGTCACCGGGCAGCCGGATCCCCGGGGTCGCCACGCGGAAGTCCGGGCCCAGCTCTTCCTTGAGCCGCCGGCACTCGCCCACCGAGGAGACCACGCCGTCGGCGCCGCCCTCCCGTGCGAGGCCTGCCAGCCGGAGCACCGCCTCCTCCACGCCGGCCCCCTCCCCCATGACGCCCTCCAGGGCGGCCTCGTCCAGGGAGGTGAGGACGGTGACGGCCAGGATCTCCACGGGCGCCCCGGTCGGGGCGGCCTCCCGCGCCGCGCTGGCCGCGGCGGCGATCATCTCCCGCCCCCCCGAGGCGTGGACGGTAAGCATGCGGGCGCCCGTGCGGACGGCCGACCGGACGGCGCCCTCCACGGTGTTCGGGATGTCGTGGAGCTTGAGGTCCAGGAAGACCGGATGCCCCTCCTCCGCCAGCTCCTCCACGAAGCCGGGCCCGGCGGCGGCGAACAGCTCCAGCCCCACCTTGCACCAGGTCCCCGCCGGCAGCCGGTCGGCCATCTCCCGCGCCGGTCCGGGGCCGGGGTAGTCCAGGGCCACCACCACCTCGGCGGGCGCGGCCGGGGATTCCGGCATCGGTGGCTCCGCCGCCGGGGCCGCCGGGTCCGGGCCGGATCCGCCGGCCTCGCCGGAGGCGCTGCCGCCGCCGTCACTCATAGCCGAGCCCGACCCTCGCCGGCCGGTCCACCTCGACGGCACCCACCAGCTCCGCAAGGAGCTGTCGGCAACCCTGCTCCAACAGCG
>CAZFDK010000082.1:6125-9559 GCA_964518305.1 uncultured Gemmatimonadota bacterium
ACCCACCAGCTCCGACAGGCCGGCCACGTCCCGTTCCTCTATATACTTCTCGATATTCCCGGTGACATCGGGCGCCACCTGGGGGTCCACGAACAGCGCGGTGCCGATCTGCACCAGGCTGGCTCCGGCGAGCACGTACTGGAGGGCGTCCTCCGCCGAGCGGATCCCGCCGATCCCGATGATCGGCAGGTCCGTGGCGCGGGCGGCCTGATGGGTGAGGTAGACACCCATGGGGAGAATCGCCGGTCCGCTGACCCCGCCGTTCACGTTCCCGATCACCGGACGCTGCTTCTCCACGTCGATGAGCATGCCGGGGAACGTGTTGATCGTGCTCAGCCCGTCGGCGCCGGCCTCCTCGCAGACGCGGGCGTAGACGCCGATGTCCGGCACGTTGGGGGTGAGCTTCACCACGATGGGCCGGTCGGTCTCCCCGCGCAGGCGCTCCACCAGCCGGCCCAGCGCCGCCCGGTCGGTGCCGAACATGGTCCCGCCCTCCACGTTCGGGCAGGAGACATTGATCTCGTAGCCCAGGAAGCCGTCCTCGTCGTCGAGCCCCGCCACCACGGCGGCGTACTCGTCCACGGAGTTCCCGACCACGTTCACCAGCACACGGGCCCGGTCCAGGTGCTCGTCGAGCCACGGCAGCTTCTCGTCGATGAAGGCCTCGAGCCCCACGTTCTCGAGGCCGATGGAGTTGAGCATCCCGCCCGGCGTCTCGCTGATCCGGTGCGGCGGGTTGCCCTCCCGCGGCTCCACGCTCACGGCCTTCGTGACCAGGCCGCCGAGGTCGTCCAGCGGGATGAGGTCGGCGTACTCCTCGCCGTAGCCGCAGGTGCCGGAGGCCAGGAGCACGGGCCCCTGCCACTCCACGCCGAGCAGCCGCTGGCTCAGAGCTCCCACTCGAGCTCCCTGGCCTCGAACACCGGTCCCCGGGTGCACGCCTTCATCCATCCTCCCCCGGCCGCCGGCACCACGCATCCCTGGCAGGTGCCGATCCCGCAGCCCATGTGCTCCTCCACCGAGACCTGCAGCGGGACCCCCTGCTCGAAGGCGGTGCGGGCCAGGGCCTGCAGCATGGGCGTGGGCCCGCAGCCCATGAGGATCGGGTCGTCGGAGAGGTCCATCCCCTGCACCACCAGCCCCTGGCTGCCGACCTCGCCGTCCTCGGTCCAGACGTCCACGTCGCCGCGGGTGAGCTCCCGGATGAGCTCCGGATCGAAGACCCGGGCGCCGGTCCGCTCGCCGTACAGGAGCCGCACCTCGTGGCCGCGGTCCCGGAACTCCGGTGCCAGGAAGAGGAAGGGGGCGAGCCCCACGCCGCCGGCCACACACAGCGACGGGCGGCCGGGCTCGGGCCGGAAGGCGCTGCCCAGCGGCCCCAGCAGGAGGACCTCGTCGCCCGGGTCCAGGCCGCCGAGCCGCCGGGTGCCGGCCCCGAAGGCGCGGACCAGCAGGCCGATGACCCCCTCCGGCGACCGCCACCCCACGCTGAAGGGCCGGGGGATGAAGGGGGCGCCGGTGTTCTCCACCCCGAAGCCGATCATCAGGAACTGGCCGGGCTCGCTGGCGGCGGCGATCTCCGGGGCGTCCACCTCGACCCACCAGGTGGCCTCCGCCACCTCCCGGTTCCGGATCACCGGGGCCCAGCGCCGCCGGGGCGTCGCCCGGTCCTCCCGCACCGGGGTCGGGTCCGTCGGGTCCGTCGGATTCGAGGAGCCCCTGCCGGTGGTCGTGGCCGCCGTCACTGGCCGGCGCGGTTTCCGGCCAGGCGCTGCCGGTACTGCTCGAAGTAACGCACCACGGCGTCGGCGATGGAGGCGCCGAGCATGCTCTGTCCCTGCTCGCCGGCCAGCACCCGGGACTCGTTCGGGTTCGTGAGAAAGCCCATCTCCACCAGCACCGCCGGCATGCTCCCGCTGGCTCCCACCAGCACCAGGAAGCCCGCCTGCTTCACGCCCCGGTCGGGGCTGCCGAGCGCCTCCCGCAGCTGGTTCTGCGTGTAGCCGGCCAGACGGCTCGACTCGCGCACGTTGATGTCCTGGTCCAGGTCGGCGAGGATGAACTGCAGGTCGCTCAGGTCCGGGGAGTCCTGGCCCCGCTCGTACTTGACCGAGGCGTTCTCCCGCATCGCCACCTGCCGCGCCTCCTCGGTCCGCGCCGGCGACAGGAAGTAGGTCTCGAAGCCCCGGGCGCTCCGGGTGCGGCTGGCGTTGGCGTGGAGCGAGAGGAACAGGTCGCCGTCCTTCTCGATGGCGAACTGCGAGCGGTCCTGCAGGGCGATCAGCGTGTCCCGGTTCCGGGTGAGCACGGCCTCCACCCGCGGCTCGTCCGCCAGCGCCTCCCTGATCTTCCGCGCCACGGCCAGGGTCACGTGCTTCTCCCGCCGCCCGCGGGGGCCGTTGGCTCCCGGGTCGCGGCCGCCGTGGCCGGGATCGATGATCACCCGGAAGGGCTCGTCCTCGAAGGGCGAGGCCCGCGTCAGGCGGCGGCCCTCCACCTCCCACTCGTCCCGCCCCGTGGCCTCGGGCAGCCACCGGGTGACCAGCTCCGCCGGCACCCACGCCCGCCCGTCCTCCAGGTACGGCGGGTTCGCGAGCTGGTGGACCTGGCCGCCGTGCCGCAGGAAGGGGGAGCCGGGCCGAAGCTCCAGCGTCTGTCCGCCGGGCCCCTGCCCCAGGATCCGCCGGTCCTCCCGCCGCAGGGAGCCGACGGGGGTGGCGCCCAGCTCCTCGGCCGGTACCGCCGGGTAGCCCCGGTCGCGGGTCACGGTCACGGCCGTGTCGGGAGGGGGGGCGTGGGCAGGGGCGGCGCCGCCGCTCGCGGCGACCGTGGCGGCGGACGCCGCGCCTTCGGCGGGACCCGCACCTCCAGCGAGGAGACCGGCCAGGCACCCGGCGATCCCCGCCACCACGGCCCACGTGGCCCGGGACGGTCCCCTCCGGCCGGCCGCGTCCGGCCCGGCGTCAGCTGTACTCATTCTTCGCCCGCTCCACGGCGCGCTCGGCGTCCCGCTCCTGGGCGCGGCGCTTCAGGTCGTCACGCTTGTCGTGCAGCTTCTTCCCCTTGGCCACGGCGATCTGCACCTTGGCGACCCCGTGGCTGAAGTGGATGTCCAGGGGCACGACGGTGCGCCCCTTCTGCTCCGTCTCCTTGGCGATCTTCTCGATCTGGTGCCCGTGGAGCAGCAGCTTCCGCGGGCGCGTGGGATCCAGCTCCTCGGCGGACGCCTGCTCGTAGGGCGAGATGTGCAGGTTGTAGAGCCACAGCTCGCCGTCCTTCACCCGGGCGAAGGCGTCCGTGAAGCTGGCGTCGCCCTGCCGGAGCGACTTCACCTCCGCCCCCCGGAGCACGATCCCCGCCTCGTACTCCTCGAGGACCTCGTACTCGTGCCGGGCCTTGCGGTTGCGTATCACGATGCGCCGTCCACCGGACGA
>CAZFDK010000083.1:0-9069 GCA_964518305.1 uncultured Gemmatimonadota bacterium
GCCACGGCGGCGGGCGCCGCCGGGAGGACGGGGGCGGCCCGGGAGCGGGGAGGCGAGAGCGCAGCCGGCGTGGACCCGAGCGCCCAGACGGTGGACCAGGTGGCGGCCGTCGTCGGGGACACGGCCATCCTGTTCAGCGAAGTTCGGAACGAGCTGTTCCGCATGCAGTCGCAGGGACAGATCGAGCAGATCCCGCAGGACCCGGCCCGTCGGGACTCCCTGGTCCGCTCCGTGGTGGACGGCATGGTGGACGACATGATCCTCCTGCAGGCCGCCCAGCGCTCGGGCGTCAGCGTGCCCGACGCCCAGCTCGAGTCCGCCGTGGACGAGCAGTTCCAGCGGATCCAGGGCCAGTTCCCCTCCCAGGACGCCTTCCGGAAGGCCGTGGAGGAGACGGGCATGAACATGTACCAGTACCGGCAGAACCTGCGCCGTGACGTCCGGTCGAGCCTGATCCGGCGGCAGTACCTGCAGCAGGAGCGCGCCAACCTCCCGCCGGTGGCCGTGAGCGAGGACGAGATCCAGCAGTTCTACGAGCGGACGGCGTCTCAGTCGAAGCGGCCCGCCCGGTTCTCCCTCCGACGCCTCGTCGTCCGCCCGGAGCCCGACTCCGCTGCCGCCGACAGCGCCCGGGCGGTGGCCGAGAGAGCGCTGAAGGAGATTCGCTCGGGGACGTCCTTCGAGGTGGCCGTGCGCCGCTACACCGACGACCAGGCCACCCGGGAGAAGGGCGGTGAGCTGGGCTGGCTGCAGCGCGGCGACGTGAACCAGGCCTTCGCCCGGGCCGCCTGGAGCGCGCCCCCCGGGCGTCCCGTGGGCCCGGTGCGGACGCCGCTGGGCTACCACGTGATCGAGATCCAGAACGTCCGCGGCGGCGAGCGCAACATCCGCCACATCCTGATCCGTCCGGAGATCAGCGACGAGGACGTGACGCAGGCCCGCGAGCTGGCCCGCGCCCTGGCGGACAGCATCCGGGGCGGGGCCGACGTCCGGCGCCTGGCGGAGGACTACGCGGAGCCGGACGACGTCGAGAGGGCCTCCGAGCAGCAGGTGGCGGTGAACCAGGTCCAGAGCCAGCTCGGGAAGCCCTACGCGGAGGGCATCGGCTCGCAGCCCGAGGCGGGCTCCGTGGTCGGCCCGTTCGAGGTGAGCAGCGGCGGCCCCCAGCCGGCGTTCGCGGTGGCGAAGATCACCAGCTATCGTCCGGCCGGGAGGGTGCAGCTCTCGGAGGTCCGGGAGCAGATCCGACAGCGGCTCCGCCGACAGAAGCAGTTCGACCAGCTCCTGCAGAGGCTGCGCGACCGGTACTACGTCGACCTCCGGCTCGGCGGTCCCTCCATCGCGGGATCCTGACCCGCGGATCGGGAGTCCGCCCCCGGAGACTCTCCACGCGACCCGGCGACTCACCAGCGAGGACATCACCCACATGCCTGGAGAGCACGAGAGCAGCACCGACGGGACGCGCGCCGCGCGTCACGGGGACGAGGCCGACGCCCCCCGCCCCCGGCTCGCCGTCACCGTGGGCGACCCGCGGGGCATCGGGCACGAGGTCGTGGCTTCGGCCCTGGCCAGCCCCTCCGTGCGGCGCCTCGCCGACTTCGATCTCCTGGGCCCGGAGGGCCTGCTGGAGGCCCCGCGCGAGCGGGAGCGGGAAGTGGGCGAGGTCACCGTCGAGGACGTGGGCAGCTGGGATCCCGCCACGGGCGGCGACGCCGAGGCGGGCCGGGTGGCCGCGGCCGCCGTGGAGCGCGCCCTGGAGCTGGCGCGGTGCGGGGAGGTCGACGGCCTGGTCACCGCGCCGGTGGCCAAGGACGCGCTCCTCGCCGCCGGCTACGAGTATCCCGGCCACACGGAGATGCTGAGGGACCGCACCTCCACCTCCGAGGTCACCATGATGATGGCGGCGGAGAGCACCCCCCTGCCGCAGCCGCTGGACCACCCGCTCCGCATGGCGCTGATCACCGGCCACGTGGCCTTCCGGGACGTCCCGGACCAGCTCACCGTGGAGCGGACCGTGCAGCGGAGCCGCCTGGCCGTGGACGCGCTCCGCGGGTGGTGGGGCATCGAGGAGCCGCGCCTGGCCTTCGCCGGACTCAACCCCCACGCCTCCGAGGGCGGGCTCTTCGGCGACGAGGAGGAGCGGGTCCTGGAGCCGGCCATGGCGCGGGTGGCCGAGGCGGAGGGGATCGAGGTGTCCGGGGTCTTCCCCGCCGACACGGTGTTCCGCGAGTCGCTCCGCGGCGACGCGGACGCCGTGGTGGTCCCCTATCACGACGTGGGCCTGTCGGTGATCAAGACCCTGGCCCTGGAGCACGGGGTGAACGTCACCGCCGGCCTCCCCTTTCCCCGCACGTCCCCGGACCACGGCACCGCCTTCGACATCGCCGGCACGGGCGACGCCGACCCGCGCTCCATGATCGCCGCGATACGGCTCTGCGCCCGCTTCTGCCGCACCGCACGGCGCGAAGTGGAGGTGACATGAGCGAGGCCGTGGAGAACAAAGAGGAGAGCGCCGCCCCCGGCCGCGAGCGGGGGACCCCCATCGTGCGGCTGGAGAGCGTGGTCAAGGAGTATCCGCGCAGCGGCCGGGCCGTGGACGAGGTCTCCTTCCAGCTCCACAAGGCCGAGTTCGCCTTCCTCACCGGTCCCTCGGGGGCCGGCAAGACCACCATCCTGAAGCTGATCCACATGGAGGAGCGGCCCGACGAGGGTCGGGTCCGCGTCTCGAAGTTCAGCTCCGACGAGGTGGGCCGGAAGGACATCCCCCTGCTGCGGCGGCGCGTGGGCTACGTCTTCCAGGACTTCCGCCTGCTGCAACGCCTGACGGCGGCCGAGAACGTGGCCTTCGCCCTGGAGGCCACCGGCGCCGACCGGTCCCGCATCGACTCGCGCGTCCAGCGGCTCTTGGGACAGGTGGGCCTGTCGGCCAAGGCCAGCTCCAACCCCCCGGAGCTCTCCGGCGGCGAGCGCCAGCGGGTGGCCATCGCCCGGGCCCTGGCCACCGACCCCCTGATCCTGCTGGCCGACGAGCCCACCGGGAACCTGGACGACCGCGCCGCCAGCGGCGTCCTGGACCTGTTCCGCGACATCCACCGGCGCGGCACGGCCGTGCTGCTGGCCACCCACGACGCCGGCCTCCTCCGGCGCCAGTCCGACAGCCGGGTCATCGAGATCGAGCAGGGGGAGCTCGTGTTCGACTCCGCCCGGGAGCCCGCCTCGTGAGGGCGCTCCGCGAGGCCGTCGCCGGCTTCCGGCGCTCGCCGCTGCTGGCGAGCCTCTCGGTGGGGGCCATCGCCCTCAGCCTGATGGTCATCGGCCTCTTCGGGCTCCTGGCCCACAACATCGACCTGGCGCTGGCCGACGTGGAGGAGCGGGTGGAGGTCGTGGGCTACCTGAGCGAAGACGCCCCCACGAACGGCGTCCAGCTGGCCGTGGAGGAGATCCGGTCCTACCCCGAGGTGGCCACCGTCCGGCACGTGACCCGGGTGGAGGCCCTGCGAAACGCCACCACGGAGCTCCCCGAGTTCTCCGACGTCTTCTCCGACCTGGAGAGCAACCCGCTACCGGCCTCCATCGAGGTGGAGCTGGCCGTGGGCCACCGGAACGCCGCCGACGCCCGCACCGTGGCCGAGCGCCTCCGGAGCTACAGCTTCGTGGCCGAGGCCCGGTACGGTCAGCAGTGGGTGCAGCGGATCGACTCCCTACGGCGCGTCAGCGGCGGTGCCGCGGCGGTGCTGGGCGGAGGCTTCGCCCTGGTGGCCGCCCTGCTGATCGCCACCGCCGTGCGCATGTCCATCGTCGCCCGCCGCGACGCCATATTCGTCATGCAGAGCGTCGGGGCGAAGGAGAGCTACATCCGCCGCCCCTTCATCCTGGAGGGGCTCGGCGTGGGGGTCGTGGGCGGCCTGCTGGCCCTGCTCCTCACCCGGGGCGTGTTCCGCGCGGTGAACGCCGCGCTCTTCTCCATCGCCTGGCTCCCGGTGCCCTGGCTGGCCGGGGGCGTGGCCGCCGGCGGCCTGCTCGGCATGCTGTCGGCCGCCTACGCCGTCCGGAAAGAGGTCCGGCCCTACCGTGCAGCGTAGCGCCTCGCCCCGGCCCGACCCGGCCGCCCCCCCCGGATCCCGCGGAGTATCGCCGCGGGCGTCCGCGCCCGCGGCCCTTCTCCTGTCCCTGCTCCTGCTCCCCGCCCTCCCCGCCGGTCTCCGTGCGCAGCAGGACTCCCTGGACGCGCGCATCGAGCGCAGCCAGGAGCGCCTCGAGCAGATCCGCCGGGAGCGAAAGCAGCTCCGGGAGGAGATGTCGCGGCTCGAGAACCAGGTGCACGCCGTCTCCGAGGAGATCAGCAACCTCGAGCAGCGGATCCGGCAGTCGGCCAGCGTCGTGGAGGAGATCCGGGTGCAGCTGAGCGCCGTGGAGGAGCAGGTGGACCGCACCACCCGGGAGCTTCTCCGCGCCCGCGACCGGCTCACCGCGGCGCAGGTGGAGCTCCGCTCGCGGCTGGAGGAGATCTACAAGCGCGGCGACCGCGACCCCGTCCAGGTGCTCCTGGGCTCGGACTCCTTCTCCGACCTGCTGAACCGCTACAAGTACCTGCACCTGATCACCGTCCACGACCGGATCCTGGTGAACCAGGTGAAGGAGCTCGAGGACCGGCTGGCGGGCTACCGCTCCGAGCTCTCTTCCCAGCGCGACTGGCTCGAGAGCCTCCGCCGCCAGCGCACCCGGGAGCTCGAGGAGCTGGAGCAACTGCGCAGACAGCGCCGGCAGCGGCTGCAGCAGGTCCGCGCGCGTCGCTCCCGGGCCGAGGACCGCATCGGCAGCCTCACCCAGGAGGAGGAGGAGCTGAGGCAGCTCCTGGCCCAGCTGGAGAAGGCGCGGCGACGGGCCGAGCGCGAGGCCGGCCGGGCCACCGAGCCCACCCTCCGCACTTCCGACGTCGGGCAGCTGGACTGGCCGGTCCAGGGCGAGGTGGTCTACGACTTCGGCGCCGACCGGGAGGAGGGCTCCACCATGATGCGCGAGGGCATCGGCATCGGGGCCGAGCCCGGCACGCCGGTCCGCGCCGTAGAGTCGGGAGAGGTCGTGTGGGCCGGCTCCCGCGGCCTCTACGGACCGTCGGTGATCGTGAGCCACGGCGGCGGCTACTACTCGCTCTATCTCTACCTGCAGGGCCTGCGCGTGGACGAGGGCGAGCAGGTGGGGGCCGGCCAGGTGGTGGGCGAGGTCGGGGGCGTGGGCTCGCCGGAGGGGCCGCACCTGGAGTTCCAGATCCGGGAGCCCACCTCCTCGGGCGAGCCCCGGGCCGTGGACCCGGTCAAGTGGCTCCGGAACCGGCAGTGAGCGCGCCGTGACGCTGCCGCCGGTGGTCGGACACGAGGACCTCCGGGAGCGCCTGGCCGAGTCCGCCCGGGCGGAGCGGCTCCCCCCTTCCCTGCTCTTCTACGGGCCGCAGGGGGTGGGCAAGCAGCGGCTGGCCCTGTGGCTCGCCCGACTGCTCCAGTGCGACCGGCTGCAGGCCTGCGGCGAGTGCCGGGGGTGCCGGCTGGCGCTGAAGCTCGAGCACCCCGACGTCCACTGGTTCTTTCCGCTCCCCCGACCCGGCGGGAGCCGCGACAGGCTGCGGGAGAAGCTGGAGGACGCCCGGATGGAGGCCCTCGAGGAGATCCGGGAGAACCCCCTGCAGCCGCGGCGCGAGGAGGGGGCCACCGGCATCTACCTGGCCGCCGTGCAGGAGATTCGCTCCCGCGCCAGCCGCCGGCCCGCCATGGGGCCGCGGAGCGTCTTCGTCATCGGCGACGCGGAGAAGATGGTCCCCCAGGCCGCCAACCCCGAGGCCGCCAACGCGTTTCTCAAGGTGCTGGAGGAGCCCCCCGAGGACACCTACATCTTCCTCACCTCGAGCCGCCCCGGCGCCCTGCTCCCCACCATCCGCTCCCGGGTCCTCTCCTTCCGCGTCCCGCCCCTGGACGAGGACGAGGTGGAGGCGTTCCTGGAGCAGCACGCCGGCCTCGACGCCGGGGAGGCCCGCCGGCTGGCCGGGGTATCGCACGGATCCATCGGGCGCGCGCTCCGGCTCACCACGGAGGAGGAGCGGAAGATCCGGGAGGAAGCCGCCGACCTGCTCCGCCTGGCCATCAGCGGCTCCCGCTCCCGTCGGCTCCGCCACGCCGTCCAGGTCTCCCCGGCCGGTGCCCGGGGCGAGTTCTCCGAGGTCCTGGCGGCCGCCGAGGAGCTGATACGGGACCTGCTGGCCGCCGTCACCGAGGGCTCCGGGCGGGCCTTCGAGCCGGCGCGCGCGAGAGAGATCCTGGACGGCCACCGGCCCCATCCGCACTCGCTGATCCGAGCCGCCGGGAGTGTGGACGAAGCGCGACGGATGGCCGACGCCAACGTGAATCCGCAGGCGATCACGGCGGTCCTGCTGGACGAGCTGTCCGCGACCCTGAGGGGAAATCCCCGCGACGGCACGTAACGAAATCTCCGCAGCATCCCCGTGCGGCGGCGGCCCTCGGCTGTATACCCGAACAGATACCGAACAGGCGGGGGTCCGTGGCACAGCCGTTGCCCCATGAGAGGGTGAGCGATGCCTGTGCATCGCGGCGGGGCGTCGACGTCCCGCCCCCGGGAGACGGGCCGTGACGGAGGATCGATCGGCTCGTCTGTTTGGTAGCTGGACCGGCCGGATCGACGCGGGCCGGACCGACGGGCGGACGGACCGCCCGAGAGAGCGACGGCCCGGGACGTGACCTGTCCACAACGGGAGGCCCCCATATATGAGTACGCATTCCATCCAGGACCACGGAGAGGCCCGGTGGCCCCGGGTTCCCTTGCGGCGCTCGAAGCCGGAGGAGAGCGCCCCGTCGCCCTCGCGCGCGGGCCGCTCCGGATTCTCGCGACACTTCGGCTCCCCGTGGGTGACCCTGGGTCTGGCCGTGGCGCTCTTCGCCGGCGGGGCGCAGACCGCCGCCTGGACGGACTACGACGGACTCGGGGGCGACACCGACGCGGAGCTGGCGGCCGCGCAGGCCGACAGCATCGCCGAGCTGAGGGAGGAGATCTCCCTCCACGAGTTCCAGACCCGCCGCCTGCAGGCCATCGTGGCGAAGTCCGCCGACTACCGGATCCCGGCGGACCTGGCCGGCGACGTCTACGACACGGCCCGCGAGGTGGGCCTGGACCCGGAGATCGCCTTCCGCATGGTGGAGATCGAGTCCTCCTTCCGGCGGAACGTTGTGAGCTCCGCCGGGGCCGTGGGCTACACGCAGATCAAGCCCAGCACCGCGCGGTGGTTGAACTCGAACATCACGCGGGAGGAGCTCTTCGACACGAACACGAACCTGCGGCTGGGCTTCCGGTACCTGAAGCAGCTCCTGGACCGCTACGACGACGACGTCCGCCTGGCCCTGCTGGCTTACAATCGGGGGCCGACGCGCGTGGGGTCGGACCTGGCCATGGGCCGGGACCCGGGCAACGGCTACGCCCGCTCCGTCATGGCCGGCCGCCCGGAGTGATCGCGGAGTGACACATGCCTGATTCTGATTCCGACCTCCTCGACCGCATCGAGTCCGGCGAGGCCCGGGTGGGCGTCGTCGGCCTGGGCTACGTGGGCCTCCCCTTTGCCGCCGCCACGGCCGAGGCTGGGTTCGAGACCGTGGGCTTCGACGTCCAGGAGGAGATCGCCGAGGGCGTGCGCTCCGGCGCCTCCCACGTGAAGGACGTCCCCGACGCCCGGCTGCGCCCCCTGGTGGAGGAGGGGCTGCTCACGGCCACCACGGACTTCGACCGGTTGGCGGAGCTGGACGCCCTCTTCGTCGCCGTCCCCACCCCTCTCTCGAAGACCGGCGACCCCGACGTCTCCCACATCCTGGACGCCACCTCGGAGATCGCCGAGCGGCTGCAGCCGGGCCAGCTGGTGGTGCTCGAGTCCACCACCTACCCGGGCACCACCCGCGAGCTTCTGCAGCCGAAGCTCGAGGAGGGCGGCCTGGAGGCCGGCGAGGACTTCTTCCTGGCCTTCAGCCCCGAGCGGGTGGACCCGGGCAACGAGGAGTACGACGTCCGGAACACCCCGAAGATCGTCGGCGGGCTGACCGGGGAGTGCCACCGGGTGGCGGTCACGCTCTACGAGCAGATCATCGACGAGGTGGTGGAGGTCAGCTCCCCGGAGTCGGCGGAGCTGGCCAAGATCCTGGAGAACACCTTCCGGGCCATCAACATCGCCCTGGCCAACGAGATGGCGGTCATCTCCGACCGTCTGGGCATCGACGTGTGGGAGGTCATCGAGGCCGCCGCCACCAAGCCCTACGGGTTCATGAAGTTCGTGCCCGGGCCGGGGCTCGGCGGCCACTGCATCCCGGTGGACCCCCATTATCTCGCCTGGAAGATGAAGACGCTCCAGTACAAGACGCGCTTCATCGAGCTGGCCTCGGAGATCAACGCCGAGATGCCCCGCCACGTGGTCTCCAAGGCCAGCGACGCCCTGAACCGGGCGAAGAAGCCGCTCAACGGGAGCCGCGTGCTGCTTCTGGGCGTGGCCTACAAGCCCGGCGTGGACGACACCCGGGAGAGCCCGGCCCTGGACGTCCTGCAGCTGCTCGAGGAGAAGGGGGCGGAGGTGGTCTACCACGACCCCCACGTGCCGGAGTTCGACCTGGACGGCCGCCGCTACGAGTCACGGGGGCTCACCGACGAGGAGCTGCAGCGGGCCGACCTGGCCGTGATCACCACCGACCACGGGGAGATCGACTACCGGCAGGTCGTGGAGCACGCCCCCATCGTCATCGACACCCGGAACGCCCTGGAGGGCGTAGAGGTCTCCGACGGGGCGGGTGCCACCGTCTACCCCCTTTCCGGCCCGCCGCGGAACGCGGGCGAGGAGATCCCGGAGCCGGAAGAGGCGTCCTCGGAGCCGACCTTCGCCGGCCGGGCGTAGGTAGGGAAGAGGGAGAGACGAACCGGGCCCGAGATTCCCTCAGCGTCTCACTTCAGGCCCCACCTGAGGAACATCAGGACGATCAGGACCATGACCACGATCAGCGTGGGCGGTATCTCCCCTATCTCCACGCGGGC
>CAZFDK010000084.1:0-3569 GCA_964518305.1 uncultured Gemmatimonadota bacterium
TCGTCGTGCCGGTGGCACCGTACAGGAACGCGATGCCGAAGAGCAGGAACGCGCTGGCGAAGGCCCCGATGAGGAAGTACTTGAGGCTGGCCTCCGAGGAGCGGGGGTCGGTGCGCTGGAAGCCGGTGAGCACGTAGACCGCGATCGACATAAGCTCCAGGCCCAGGAACACCACGATCAGATCCCGGGCGCCTCCCAGCACCATCATCCCCACGGTGGTCAGGAGCACTAGCACATAGAACTCGCCGGTGTCCAGCCCCTCCCGCTCGAGCCAGTCGAAGGAGAAGAGGAGTCCGAAGAAGGTGGCACCCAGGAAGATGAAGTTCGCCATGACCCGGAAGGCGTCGGCTGCGATCATCGGCGCCGACGAGCTCACCTCGACTGTGAGGAGGAAGCCGTTGGCCGCGGCGGCCGCCAGTACCGAGCCCGCCGCCGTCAGACCGACCCAGTCGGCGCTCTCACCGCCCCCGCGCCCGCGCTGGAGGACGTCGCCCAGCAGCACCGCCATGGCGGCCACCGAGAGAACGACCTCCGGGAGGAGGACGAGCAGGTAGTCGAACCTCGAGGCGAAGTCGATCTCCACGTCGCGCTCCTATTCCCTGCTGCCGCTGGAAGGCCGCGCGGGAGCCCCGGGCCGGCGCGCGTCCGGACGGTTGTCCCGCTCGGCCTTCCGATCATTCCTCTCGGCGGAGACGCGGCCCGGCTCCAGGGAGCCTCCTCCGTCGCCCGGCAGCGCCGCCATCCCCTCGAAGGCCAGGTCCGCCCGTCCGGCCGCGGCGCTCAGGGGCGCGGCCTGCGATCGCTCCTCGACCCGCCGCATCAGGTCGCTGGCGGACGCCGACGTCCGATCGAGGAAGGGGTTCGGATAGACGCCGATCAGGAGGATGAGCGCCAGCAGCGGCACGATGATGGCCCGCTCCCGTGCGTTCAGGTCCTCCAGCTCCTCGTTCTCCTCGTTCTCCAGCGGGTTCAGCACCACCCGCTGGACCATGGGCAGCATGTAGTAGGCGGCGAAGATGACGCCCGTGGCGGCCAGCGTGGCCACGACGGGATGGCTCCTGAACGTGCCGAGCAGGATCAGGAACTCACCCACGAAGCCGTTGGTGGCCGGGAGCCCGATGGAGCTCAGCGCCACGAGTACGAAGGAGAAGGCGAAGAAGGGCATCACCCGCGCCAGGCCGCCGAATTCATCGATCAGACGCGTGTGCCGGCGCTCGTAGATCATGCCCACCAGCAGGAAGAGAGCTCCGGTCGAGAGCCCGTGGTTCACCATCTGCAGGATGCCTCCCTCCATCCCCTGGGGGTTGAGGGCGAAGATCCCCAGCACCACGAAGCCCAGGTGAGCGATGGAGGTGTAGGCGATGAGGCTCTTCACGTCGGGCTGCACCGCCGCTACCCACGCCGCGTACAGGATGCCCACCAGGCCCAGCGTCAGAAAAGTGCCCACCACCGCCGGGTGGGTCGCCGCGTGGGAGAAGAAGGGCAGCCCGAAGCGGAGGAAGCCATAGATTCCCGTCTTGAGCAGCACGCCGGCCAGGATCACCGAGCCCGCGGTGGGGGCCTCAACGTGGGCGTCCGGCAGCCAGGTGTGCAGCGGGAAGAGGGGGACCTTGATGGCGAAGGCCAGCGCGAAAGCCCCGAAGAGCCAGAACTGGGTCCCCCCGCGGGCGATCTGCAGCTGCACCAGGTCGCGGTAGGCGAAGCTCACCGCGCCGGTCTGCTGGAAGTAGAGGTAGACCAGGCCGGCGATGGCCACCAGCATGAGCAGCGACCCAACGGCCGTGAACAGGAAGAACTTGATGGCCGAGTAAATGCGCCGCTCGCCGCCCCAGATCCCGATGAGGAAGTACATCGGGATCAGCATAACCTCCCAGAAGACGTAGAACAGGAAGAGATCCAGGGCCGTGAACACCCCGAGCATGCCCGTCTGCAGAAGGAGCATCAGGGTGTAATAGGCCTTCTCGTGCCGGTCCACGTACCGGAAGGAGGAGGCCACCGCCAGCGGCATGGTCAGCGTGGTGAGGAGGACCAGGAGCAGCGAGATCCCGTCGACCCCCACCGCGTACTGGATGCCCCAGGCCTCGATCCACGGAACCGCCGCGTAGTTCTGGAACGCCGCCGTGCCCGTCTCGAAGCTGAAGAACAGGGGCACCGAGAGGGCGAATTCCAGGACCGTGACCCAGAGCGCCACCTGCCCGGCCTTCCGCTCCGACGCCATCTGGCAGGCGACGCCCCCCAGGAGAGGGAGCGCCAGGAGGACGCTCAGGATCCAGTGACTCGAGTAGAAGCTCTCCATTCCGATCTATCCGTCCCCGTTCGCCCTGTTCACAGGACCAGCCCGCCGAGCAGCGCCAGCACGCCCAGGGTGAACACCAGGACGTAGGTGCCGATGCGTCCCGACTGGAGTCGGCTCCCGACCCATCCCAGCGCCCGGCTCGCGTAGCCGAGGCCGTTCACGGCGCCGTCGATGATCCGGTCGTCGATCACCCGCCAGCTGGCCCGCGAGAGGGCCAGGAGGGGTCCGACGAAGATGCGCTCGTAGAGCTCGTCCACATACCACTTCCGGTACAGCACGCGGGCCAGGCCGCGGTCGTCCGGCGCTCGCTCCGGCACCGCGATCTCCTTGCGCCGGACCCAGGCCGCGCCCGCGAGGATTCCGCCCACGGCCAGGACCAGCGATACGCCGGCCCACACCGCTTCGCCGCCGCCCAGCGGAGCCGCGTGGGCAGCTTCGACGCCGTGCTCCTCGGCCACCGCCAGCGCCGGCTCCACCGCGGGATGGAGCCAGTCGTGCAGCCAGCTCACGTGCGGCAGGGGCAGCGCCTCGGGAATCTGTATCCATCCGCCGACCGCCGAGAGGAGGGCCAGGATCACCAGCGGCACGGTCATGACGGCCGGCGCCTCGTGCAGCGCATCGGAGGCCCCCTGCCCCGCCGCCTCGTCGGTGCGGTTTTCGCCATGGAAGGTCATGAACATCAGCCGCGCCATGTACGCCGCGGTCAGCACCGCGGCCAGCAGCGAGACGCCCCAGAGGATCGGATAGCCGTAGGAGCCGGCGTACCAGATGATCTCGTCCTTGGAGAAGAAGCCGGCGAACGGGAAGACGCCGGCGATGGCCAGGGTGGCGACCCACATGGTGGCTCCCGTCACCGGCATGTCGCTGATGAGCCCGCCGTGGCTCCTCATGTCGTTCGGGTCGCCGTGGTGTCCTTCCTCGTGGAAGGCGTGCTCCACGGCGTGGATCACGGCGCCGGCGCCCAGGAAGAGGAGGGCCTTGAAAAAGGCGTGCGTCGTCAGGTGGAAGATCCCGGCCGTGTAGGCGCCCACCCCCACTGCCAGAAACATGTATCCCAGCTGCGAGATCGTGCTGTAGGCCAGGACCTTCTTGATGTCGTACTGCTTCAGCGCGATGGTGGCCGCGAAGAGGGCCGTCCCGGCCCCGACCGTGGCCACGGCGGCCTGGGAGAGCGGAGCCATGGCGAAGAGGACGCCGGAGCGGGCCACCAGGTAGACGCCGGCAGTGACCGAGAGGAGGGCCGGCTCTACAGCCTCGCGTCGTTTGCCCTGTC
>CAZFDK010000084.1:3579-8419 GCA_964518305.1 uncultured Gemmatimonadota bacterium
TAGACCCCGGCCGTCACCATGGTGGCCGCGTGGATCAGAGCCGAGACCGGGGTCGGGCCCGCCATGGCGTCCGGGAGCCACGTGTAGAGGGGGATCTGGGCCGACTTCCCCGTGCACGCCAGGAGGAGGAGGAGCGTGACGCCGGTGACGGTGATCCCCCCGTAGGCCAGCTCGTCCGGGGCGCTCTCGATGATCGGCATGAAGTCGAGCGTGCCGAATACCGCGAACAGGAGGAACATGGCGACCAGGAAGCCGAAGTCGCCGATCCTGTTCACGATGAAGGCCTTCTTCCCGGCCGAGGAGTACTCCCGGTTGTCGTACCAGAAGCCGATGAGCAGGTACGAGCAGAGGCCCACGCCCTCCCATCCCACGAAGGTCACGGGGAAGTTGCCTCCCATGACCAGCACCAGCATGAAGAAGACGAACAGGTTCAGGTAGGCGAAGAAGCGGGAGATCCCCGGGTCATCGCGCATGTAGCCGACGCTGTACACGTGAATGACGGTACTGACGCCGGTGACCACGAGCATCATCACCATGCTCAGGCGGTCGAAGAGGAGGTCCACTCCGACCTCCAGGCCGCCCACCGAGAGCCAGCTCCACAGCGTGACCACCGCCGGCCCGGAGGCGCCCGTCTCCAGCATCCGGAGGAAGTTGGCCAGGACCACCGCGAACGCGCCGGCCACGGCCAGCGGACCGATCCAGGACGGCACGAGCCGCCGGTCGCGCCAAAGGAAGGCCCCCAGGCCGTTCACGGCCGCCCCGATCAGCGGGATCAGGAGAATGAGCCCGGGGAGCAGCGGCGTGAACGATCCGCCGTGCTCGCCGGCGCCCTGCCGGGCCCCGTGGACCGCTCCCTGCCCCGCGGCTTCGGCCGCGCCGTGAGCCGCCTCCTGCAGGAGACCCGCGGGCGCCGCCAGGACGCCCGCCAGGGCGGAACCGAGCGCCGGGATCATCTCCATCGCCCCGCTCCCTGCCATTTGACCTACCATTTGAGCAGGTCGAATCGCTCAACGTCCACCATCTCGTAGTGGCGGAACACGGATATGATGATGGCCAGCCCGACGGCCGCCTCGGCTGCGGCCACCGCCATCACGAAGAAGACGAACACCTGGCCCTCGACGCCGAGCTGCCGTGCGAATGCCACGAAGGTCAGGTTGACGGCGTTCAGCATCAGCTCGATGCAGAGGAAGATGATGATCGCGTTCCGCCTGAGCAGAATGCCCCCGACGCCGATGGTGAACAGCGTCGTGCTCACGACCAGGGAAAGTGGCAGGTACTCCGGAGGTACGCTCACGGCTCCCCCCTCCGGGCCAGCACGATGGCGCCCACGATCGCAACGAGCAGCAGGATCGACGTGAGCTCGAACGGGATCAGGTAGTCGTTGAACAGCGGCTCGGCCACGGCACCCACGGGCCCCCGGGCCTCGAGCGCTGCACCGACCGGATCCGGCGCTGTCGCGAGGGACTCCGCGACGACGCCCTGACCCCCCAGCTCCTCCAGCCCCAGGACCGCCCGCGTCACGAGGGCGAGAAGCGTCACGGAGACGGTGGCAGCCGCGAAGCGGCCCAGCGCCCCGCGGAAGTCCGTGTCCTCGGCCTCGAAGTGTCCCAGGTTGAGGAGCATGACCACGAAGAGGAAGAGGACCATGATCGCCCCGGCGTAGACGATCACCTGGACCGCGGCGATGAAGTGGGCGTCCAGCATCACGAACAACCCCGAGAGCGAGAACAGGGTGACCACCAGGAAGAGCACGCTGGTGACCGGGTTCTTCCTGGTCACGACGAAGAGGCCGCTGACCACGGCCGCCGCCGAGAACAGGTAGAAGAGCGCGTCGGCGATCACGGCGCCACCCCTACTGCGAACGGGGATCCGCCGGATCCCACAGCGCCGTGAACGGGTGGTCCTGATCGCAGAGCCGCTCCAGGTCGTACACCCAGCGCTCCCGCGTGTACTCGGAGTTCTCGTAATGGGCACCCAGGTGGATCGCCTCCACGGGGCACACCTCCTGGCAGTACCCGCAGAAGATGCATCGGAACTCGTCGATCTCGTAGACGGCCGCGTACCGCTCGCCGTTCTCGTCCTCGGCCGGGATGAGCTTGATGCAGTTCACGGGGCAGACCGTGGGACACAGCCCGCAGGCGACGCACTTGGCCCGGCCGTCCTCGTGGGTGGCCATCCGATGCGTCCCGCGCATGCGGGGCGACAGCTCCCACTTCTCGTCCGGGTACTGCTGCGTCACGGTGTGGGGATCGAGAAGATGCTTCATCGTCACCTTCATCCCCTTAAGCGCGGCGCGGACGTAGGAGCTCGTCTCCTCCGGCCGCCGTACCACCTTCACGTTGCCAGGCATCGTCCTCTCGTCGTCCTAGGTTCTCGTTGGTTAGCGCTCGGATCCCGCCGGTGGATCGCCCCCTGCGCCTCCGGCGGCCGCCGTCATGGCCCGCTCCCTCGCTTCCCGCCACATGACCTTCTGGCGCCCCTCGACGCGAGACCGGTACGCGCCTCCCTCGATGATGCGACCGCGGTCGAGGACGAAGAAGAGCAGGCCCGCCACGGCCAGGTTCACCGCGAACAGGACCCCACCGTAGAGCAACCCCAGCTCGACTCCCGCCGCCTCGAGCCCGAGGATCGTGCCCGCAACGACGAGGATGTAGACGGTGACGGCCTCGATGACGAATTTCCACCCGAGGTCCATGAGCTGGTCGTATCGGAAGCGCGGCAGGGTCCACTGGATCCAGAAGATGGCCGCCACCACCAGCAGTGTCTTCAGTGAGAATGCGGCGAAGGTCACCAGCGTCTTCCAGGCTGCAGGCTCTCCGATCACGGTGCCGTCGGAGAGCACGCGGATGTTGTCGCCGCTCCAGAAGGGGATGTCCCAGCCGCCCAGGAAGAAGACCGTGACCAGCGCGGCCGTGGTCAGGACGTGGGCGTACTCGCCGAGGAAGAACATCCCGAACTTCATCGCCGAGTACTCCGTGTGGTAGCCCGCCGTCAGCTCCTCCTCGGCCTCCGGCAGGTCGAAGGGAATGCGGTTGCTCTCGGCCAGGCCGCTGATCGTGAAGAAGAAGAACGTCACCAGCAGGGGCAGGACGAGCCACAGGCCCATCGTCGACGGTCCCGCCTCGAAGGTCTGCTGCATGGCCACGATGTTCGGAATCCGCACGTCTCCCACGATCAGGAGGAGGGGGACCACGCTCAGGGCGAGGCCGACCTCGTAGCTGATCATCTGGGCCGAGCCGCGGAGCCCGCCGAGGAACGCGTACTTCTGGTTCGACGACCAGCCGGCCAGGACGATGCCGTAGACGCCGAGGGACGCGATGGCCAGGATGTAGAGCAGTCCCACCGGGGCGTCCGCCACGATGATCTCCGTCAGCCCCCAGGGCGTGGGCAGCGGCGCCGCGAACGGGATCACCGCGAAGAGGATGGTGGCCGGGACGAGGCTGATGCAGGGCGCCAGGAGGAAGTAGGCCTTGTTCGACCGCTCCGGCAGCGTCTCCTCCTTCAGGAGGAACTTGATGCCGTCCGCCACCGTCTGCAGAAGGCCCCAGGGGCCGACCCGGTTCGGGCCCGACCGGTCCTGGATGAAGCCGGCCAGCTTGCGCTCCATCAGGACGAGGCCTGCGACGACCAGCAGGAGGACGGTGAAGAACAGGACCGCCTTCGCAGCCGTGATCCACCCGAACGCCGTTCCCGTCACCGGCTCCATCTCGCGGCCCTCCTCAGCGTGCCCCGGCGCCGGCCTCGGCCGCCGCGTCTTCGTCCAGCATCTGTCCCTTCAGGCCGATCCGTCCCCAGTTCAGGACCGCCATCTCGGGCCGCCGCTCGACCATCTGGTCGAAGGCGTCGCTGGCGTCCAGTACGGGGGAGGACTCGCCGGCCCGATCCAGGCGTGAGAGGAGACCGCTGAGCACCATCCACGCCGGGCGAGCGATGCCGGGCGGCTGCAGCGCCTTCTTGAAGCGCTGCACGCGGCCCTCGTGGTTCGTGAACGTGCCCTCCATCTCGGCGAAGGTCGTGACGGGCAGCACCGCGTCCGCTCGCCGTGCCGCCGGCGACAGGTGACTCCCGAAATAGAGGAAGAAGGAGGCGTCGTCGGCGAACGAATCGGGCGCTTCGCGCAGGCTCTCCTGCAGTACGAAGAGCGGCTGGCCGGACTCGGGCTCGGACCAGCTCTCCACCCTTCGGAAGCCGAACAGGTCGGCGCCGGTGCCGTTGGCCGCGCGGTCTTCGCGCAGCGTGAGCTTGGGGAAGCCCGGGAGGGTGTGCTCTTCCCCCTGCTCCACCCGATAGGTCCCGCCGTCGGCCGGAAGGTCCAGGGCGTCCAGCAGGCGCCGGAAGTAGTGGAGGCTCTCGTTGGAGGCGTCGGGCGAGACCACGGCAGAACCGCCCTCGCCGAGTCCCTCGATTCGGCGGCCGACGGCGGTCAGAGCGTCGCTCCAGTCCATGGGCTCCAGCTCGCCGTTCCTCCTCACCAGGGGGACTTCGGTCCGCACGCCCCGGTTCCCCATGACCAGGTGCTTCCGGCCGTAGTCGCACATCCAGTACGAATTGACCTCGCCGTTGTAGCGAGGCTTCAGCCGGACGATCTGGTTCTCCTTGGTGTCCAGCGTGACGTTGCAGCCGTTCGAGCACCCGGGACAGATGCTCGGCGTCTTGTCCATGTCCCACGCCCGGGCCTTGAACAGGTAGTCCTCGTGCACCAGGGCTCCCACGGGGCACACATCCACGATGTTTCCCTGGAACGGGTTGTCGAGTTCCTCGTCGGGGAAGGTGTCGATGTACGCCCGGTCCCCGCGCTGGGCCACGATGAGGCTGTCGTCCTGAGCCACCTCGCGCATGA
>CAZFDK010000085.1:0-8298 GCA_964518305.1 uncultured Gemmatimonadota bacterium
CGGAGTCGTTGCCCTCTCCCGGCTCGGGAGGGGGCCAGTCCGCGTCGCTGTCGGCGTGGTGGTTCAAATCTCCGCCCGTCTCGCGGCGCTCTCTCGACCGCCGTTCATCGTGTGGGATTCCACACGACCGCTCGAAAGAGTCTTTCAATCAAGTATCTAGCCGAACCGCCCCGGGCAGTCAAGAAAACCCCCGCCGCGACCGGGTATACCGGTCGGGCGGGGTGGGGGACGGAACGCGCGTTCATCGGGAGGCGGCGGATCCGCCGGGCCCCTGACGGGCCCAGATCCGACGCCGTCGGATCAGGCTTCGGGCCTTCGATCCTCCATGGCCTGATCCAGCTCCTCATACACTGCGCGTCGCGTCAGCCCGTACCGGATGACCTTGCTCAGGAACTCCGGGTCGTCCTGCCGAACTCGCTCCACGTCCTCCGCAAGATCCTCGGGTAGATCGAGAACGAGCTCGACTCGCCTGGTGTCACGGGCTTGCCACATGGACCCAGTCCTTCTCCTCGCGGGAATTCGAAATTCGGGGCGAACGAGTGGTCGTGGGAGCCTCGGCGCGGGGTCGCTCGACCTGTCCGGGCCAGCGCCGTTCCCTCGACGCGGATCGAGTATAAATCGCCCGACTCGGAGGCGACAAGAAGCCGACCGCGGCCGGCGAAATTCGGGCCGATCACACACCGACGTAGCAGTCAACGGGTTATCAACGTTGGGGAAAAGCCCGGCCCGGTGTGGATTCCGGCGTGTGGAAATGTGGAAAACCATCGCCTCCCACATGCAGGATCGAGGCGCGCCGGGGAAGGGCGCCGGCTCAGCGGAACGCGCGAAGATCCACGATCCGGGTCGGCCGTCGCCGCTCCCAAATCCGCGGCGATCGCCGCCGGCGAGCGACATCGGGGCTCGGGCGCGTGAAGGCAGCCTCAGGCAACGATAGCTTGCCGCGGCGGACCGGCGGGCCATTCTCCGGTCCGCGAAGCAGCGGGATCGAGACGGAACAGCCAGAACGACAGGAGAGGAGCGGGAGATGGGGTCGGGCAAGACGCGCTGGGGCGGGCTGGCCGTTGCCCTCCTGCTGGTGGGAGCCGGGGTCTTCTTCGCCGGCGACGTGCCGCAGAGCGGCGAGCACTACGGCTTCTGGTCGGTGATCCCGCCCCTCGTGGCCCTGGTCCTGGCCTTCGCCCTCAGGGAGGTGGTCTCCGCCCTTCTCATCGGCATCGCCCTGGGCGGCGTCATCGCCGGGCAGATCAACATCGTCGACGCCTACCTGATGCCGTCCATCGGCTCCCAGGACTATGCCCTGATTCTGCTGGTCTACCTGTGGGCGCTGGGCGGCATGATCGGCCTGTGGACGCGGACCGGCGGCGCCCACCGGTTCGCCACGTGGGCCGGCGAGCGCATCGTTCGCGGGCCGCGCACGGCGAAGTTCTTCGCGTGGCTCATGGGGCTGGTCTTCCACCAGGGGGGCACCGTCAGCACCGTGCTCACGGGAGCCACCGTGCGTCCCGTGGCGGACAGGAACCGGGTGGCGCACGAGGAGCTCTCCTACGTGGTGGACTCCACGGCCTCGCCGGCGGCCACGCTCATCCCCTTCAACGTGTGGCCGATCTACGTGGCCGGGCTGGTGGCGGGCACGGTCCCCGTGATCGCCAACCAGCAGGAGGGGATCAACTTCTTCGTGCAGGCGGTGCCGTTCAATTTCTACGCGATCTTCGCCATCACCTTCACGTTCCTCTTCTCCTGGGAGAAGATGCCGTGGATCGGCGGCAAGATGGAGACGGCCCGGCAGCGGGCGAGAGAGAGCGGAGAGCTGGACCGCGACGGTGCGGAGCCCATGGCCGCCGAGGAGCTGACCGAGCTGCAGGTGCCGGACGACTATGACGGGGGGCTCATCGACTTCTTCGGGCCCATCGGGACCCTGCTCGGTGTGGCCATCATCCCCTACGTGACCACCTACTTCGTCCTGGGGCAGAAGGAGGATCCGCTCCTCCCCATTGCCGAGGCCTTCCTGCTGGCCGTCCTGGTGGCGGCGACCATCGCGCTGACCAAGGGTATGAGCCTGCAGGAGGTGGTCGACGGCTTCGTGGACGGGTGCAAGGGGGTGACCATCGGGGCCATCGTGCTGGCCCTGGCCGTGACGCTGAAGTCCGTGGTCGACGACCTGGGGACGGCCGCCTACATCGTGCAGACTCTGGGCGACGTCATCGCTCCCATGGTCCTCCCGGCGATCCTCCTCCTCATGTGCATGCTCATCGCCTTTTCCGTCGGCACGTCCTGGGGCACCTACGCCGTGGTGTTCCCGGTGGCCATGCCGCTGGCGTGGAACGTGGCGCCCGATCCCTTCTTCCTGACCCTCTGCTTCGGAGCGGTCACCGGCGGTGCCGTCTTCGGCGACCAGTGCTCGCCGATCTCCGACACCACGATCCTCTCCTCTCTGGCCACGGGCACCGACCTGATGGACCACGTCTACACCCAGATTCCCCTGGCGCTGGGGGCGGCGGGCCTGGCGGCCGTGGTCTACACGGTGCTGGCCGCGTTCGCGTTGTGAGGAGCGTCGTCACCGGCGGCGCGGCTGCCGCCCTCGCCCTGACGGCCCTCCTCTGCGGCGTGGTCGCGGGCCCGGCGTCGCCGCCGGGGGCCAGTCCGCAGGCGGCCGCCGACACGACCTTCGACCCCTCCCCCGGGTTCGACGTCCTGCACTACGACTACCGCGTCTCGCTGGCGGAGCGGGATCCCTCCATCGAGGCCCGGCAGCGAATGCGCTTCCGCGTCGACCGCGCGGGGCTGGCCCGGGTGCGCCTCGACCTGACGGGACTGGAGGTGGACTCCGCCCTGGCCGATGGGCGGCGGGTCCGTGCGTCGCGGCCCGGCGGGGCGGACCCGGCGACCGTCTCGATCCCCCTGGCCGACTCCGCCGACCTCCGGCCCGGAGACACGGCGTCGGTGACGCTCTACTACGGTGGCCGCCCCGAGGACGGCCTCATCCTGCGGGAGAACGGCCACGGCGACTGGACCGCCTTCGCCGACAACTGGCCGAATCGCGCCCGACACTGGTTCGCCTCCGTGGATCACCCGGCCGACAAGGCGTCGGTCACCCACCGCGTGGAGGTGCCGGCGGGATGGGCCACGGTGGCCAACGGCGTTAAGAGCGCCGACCGGCCCGTGGCGCCGGGTCGTCGCCTGCACGTGTGGCGGCAGGAGGCCGCGATCCCCGTCTACACCATGGTGATCGGAGCCGGACGTCTGGCGGTCGTGGACAACGGCCGCGCCGCGGACGCCGGCCGCGGGGGCGACGACGTGCCCATCACACGGGTGGTGTTCCCGGAGGACGTGGACGTCACCGCCCGCCCCTTCCGCCGCTCGGTGGAGATGGTGGAGATCTTCTCGCGCCTGGTGGCTCCCTTCCCATACGGGAAGCTGGCCCAGGTGCAGTCCGCCACCCGCTACGGCGGGATGGAGAACGCCGGGGCGATCTTCTACTCCGAGGAGGCCCTGGCCCGGGGCGAGATGAGCGAGACCACCGTGGCGCACGAGGTGGCCCACCAGTGGTTCGGCGACGCCGTCACCGAGGCGCGGTGGACCCACCTGTGGCTGAGCGAGGGCTTCGCCACCTACTTCGCCGCCCTCTTCCACCGGATCGCCGACGGCGAGGAACGGTTCCGGCGGGAGATGCGGGAGGCGGAGGAGGAGTACGTGAACTCGGAAGCCGTGGATCGCCCGGTGATCCGCCCGGAGCGCCCGGGGCAGCTCACCGATCTGCTCTCGGCCAACAACTACGAGAAGGGCGGCTGGGTGCTGCACATTCTGCGAGGCGTGGTGGGCGACTCGGCCTTCTTCGACGGGCTGCGCCGCTACTACGAGGCCCACCGCGACCGGGCCGCCCTGACCCGGAACCTCCGGGCCGCCGTGGAGGAGGCCTCGGGGCGCGAGCTCGGGTGGTTTTTCGAGCAGTGGCTGCGGCGGCCGGGCCACCCGCGCCTGGCGGCGACCTGGGAGTGGCTGCCCGGGGAGAGCGCGCTGGAGGTCGTCTTCCGCCAGGAGCAGGAGTGGCCGCCCTACCGCCTGAAGGTGCCCGTCCGCGTCGAGACGGAGGACGGCGGGACGGTCCGCCGGAGCCTGTGGGTCCCGGCCCAGCGGGAGGCCACGATGCGGATTCCCCTCTCCTCGCCCGCCGACGATGTGGCCGTGGACCCGGGAAACCGGATCCTGGGGCCCGTCACCGCCGGGCGAGCGGGAGGCTGAGCACCGGAATCGGCCGGCTCAGGCCTCCACGGCCGCCGTGGACTCGATCTTCGCCAGCAGTTCGCGCAGCGTCGTCTCGCCCCGATCCCGGGCGTACCACTTCCGGGTGTCGCGGTAGATCTCGTCCACGGGCCGCTCGCCCTTCTCCTTCTCGCTGATCACGAACTCCTGCAGCTCCTCTGGCCGGGGACCCCAGTGGTCCACGGGCTCGAAGTCCCCGTCCAGGATCACGATGATGGGGATCGATCGGGAGCCGTCCGTCAGGTACTGGTCCATGAGATCGGTGTTCTCGTCCCGCTTGACGACCCGGAGGTCGACCCGGGGCGAGTCCTCGGCCAGCCGGGCCACGACGGGCACCGTGTTCGAGGCGTCGCCGCACCAGTCCTCGGTGATGGCGATCAGATGCCAGTCGCCGCCGATCTCCTCGAGCCGTTCCAGCGCCCACGCCGGCGTGTCGTGCTTCCGGTACACGCCGGACCACAGGTCCTCGTTCTCCTCCACCTCCTCGAGGTACGCCTCGAAGGTGAAGCCGTCGTCCCAGTACCGTCGGTGGTCGATGCTGCTCATGGCGTCCTGTTGGCCTCGTTCTTGAGAATCGGAGTCACGTGAGAGCCGCTTCCGCCGGCGCCCTCTCGGCGTGCCGGGCGGCCACCGGCCGCCGCGGCGACGCGGGGGCGGACCGTCGGATCCAGCATGTCCCGCGCCGGTACCACAACATGCGCCGGGACCGAAAAGTTCAGCACCGGAAGATTCGTGCGCGCTCGTCGATCGCGCGAATCCGCTCCCGGCACCGAAGAACCGGCACCGAAGGACCGGCACCGACAGAAGCCACGAGGCCTCACGCCAGAACACAGGGAAGGCAGGCAGCCATGGAGCCCGTGTCCCCCGATACCGCGGAGTCGACGCCCGACACCCGGACCGCCGGAGCCCCCTCCGCCGGGGCCGCCCGCGACGGCACGGGGCCGTCCACGGGAGACGGGCTCTTCACTCCGCCCGAGCCGGAGAACGAGCCGGTGCTGGACTACGCGCCCGGCAGCAGCGAGCGGAAGCGTCAGAAGAGGAGGCTCACCGAGCTCGCCGACCGGGAGATCGAAATTCCGGTGATCGTCGGCGGCGAGGAGATCCGGACCGGGGACACCTCCGAGGTCGTGATGCCCCACGACACCGACCACGTCCTGGCCCGCTACCACCGGGCCGGGGCCGAGGAGGCGGAGCGGGCCGTCGAGGCCGCCCTGGAGGCGAAGCGGGAGTGGGCTTCCTGGAGCTTCGAGGACCGGGCGGCGGTCTTCCTCCGAGCCGCCGAGCTGCTCTCCGAAGAGTGGCGGCCCACCGTGAACGGGGCGACGATGCTCGGGCAGAGCAAGACGGTACACCAGGCGGAGATCGACAGCGCCTGCGAACTCATCGACTTCTGGCGCTTCAACGTGAAGTACGCCGCCGAGATCTACGGGCGGCAACCCTTCTCCGGCGACGGCGTCTGGAACCGCATGGACCACCGGCCCCTGGAGGGGTTCATCTACGCCATCACCCCCTTCAACTTCACCTCCATCAACGGCAACCTGCCCACGGCGCCGACCCTCATGGGCAACGTCTCGATCTGGAAGCCCGCGTCGTCGTCGATCTACTCCTCCTACTTCATCATGCGGCTCCTGGAGGAGGCGGGCATGCCGGGCGGTGTCGTCAACTTCGTCCCCGGCCCGCCGCAGAAGGTGAGCGAGCCGCTCATGACGAGCCCCCACCTGGCGGGGATCCACTTCACGGGCTCCACCGGCACCTTCAAGCACCTGTGGCGGCAGGTGTCCGAGAACCTGGACACCTACCACGCCTATCCGAGGGTCGTGGGGGAGACCGGCGGCAAGGACTTCATCGTCGCCCACGAGAGCGCCGATCCCGCCGCCCTGTCAACCGCCATCGTCCGGGGAGCCTTCGAGTACCAGGGGCAGAAGTGCAGCGCCGTCGCCCGCTGCTATGTTCCGGACGGGATCTGGGAGGAGACCCGCGAGACGATGCTGGAGATGATCGACGAGATCCGGATGGGCGACCCGCGCGACTTCCGGAACTTCATGACCGCGGTCATCGACGAGGACGCCTACGAGAAGATCACCGGCTACATCGACCACGCCGCGGAGTCGCCCGAGGCGGAGATCGTCGCCGGGGGCAGCTACTCGGACGAGGAGGGGTGGTTCATCGAGCCCACCGTGGTCGTGACGGAGGATCCGAAGCACCGCCTCATGCGCGAGGAGATCTTCGGGCCCGTGGTGACCATCTACACCTACCCGGACGAGGACTGGGAGGAGGCCCTCCAGCTCTGCGACGAGACCTCCCCCTACGGCCTCACGGGCGCCATCTTCGCCCGCGACCGGGCCGCGATCCGCACGGGTACTGCCGTGCTCCGGCAGGCCGCCGGCAACTTCTACGTGAACGACAAGCCCACCGGAGCCGTGGTGGGGCAGCAGCCCTTCGGCGGCGCCCGGGCCAGCGGGACGAACGACAAGGCCGGGAGCCAGCTGAACCTGCTCCGGTGGGTCTCGCCGCGGGCCATGAAAGAGAACCTGGACCCGCCCACCAGCTTCGAATATCCGTTCATGAACGAGAAGTGAGCCATGGGCGCGGCTGACGGTGCGTCCGGAGCGGGGTACATTGAGCACTCCCGGGGGGTAGACTCGGTACCGGACCGTGCCCGGGGCCCGGCGGACCTGACCGCGACATCGTCCTCCGGACCGGCGGAACCGCCGGTCCGTCCTCTACACCAGGAGGGAGATCAGCCATGGCGGAGATGACGGCCGAGGATCGGGAGCTCCAGGAGAAGGTCCACGACGGCTTCCTGGTGGAGTCGGAAGCCGACATGACGGAGAACTATAAAAAGGCCCTGATCACCCAGCTCCTGGTCCAGGGCGACACGGAGCTGATCAGCGCCCCCGCCTACTTCATGGCGGCTCGGGACGCGCCTACCACCAACACCATGGTCTCGGCCACCGCCATCATCCAGGACGAGCTCGGCCATGCCAACATCGCCTATCGCCTGCTCGAAGACCTGGGCGTGGACCGTCACTGGATCCTCTACGAGCGGGAGCCCCACGAGTTCAAGCATCCCTACGGCTTCGACCAGCCGCTGGAGAACTGGGCGGAGCTGGTCGTGGCCAACGGCTTCTACGACCGCGCCGGCATCACCCTGCTGGGCGACGTCCACCGCAACACCAGCTACGGGCCCCTCAAGCGGGCCCTGGTGAAGGTGGACCTGGAGGAGAACTTCCACCTGCGGCACGGCGAGGTGTGGATGAAGCGGCTCTCCACCTCGGGGCCGGAGGCGCGGGAGAAGCTCCAGGACGCCGTGGACTGGATGTTCCCCATGGGCGTGGAGTGGTTCGGGATGCCGGACGACAAGAAGCGTCACACCACGCAGCTGGACTTCAAGCTCAAGGGGATGTCCAACGACGAGCTGCGCCAGACCTGGCTGCAGGCCGTGGTGCCCCTGTGCGACGAGCTCGGCCTGGACGTGCCGGCGCGCGTCGACGAGGAGTCAGACGAGGTGGAGCTCACCTACGACTTCCCGGTGCAGTACGACCCGGAGGCGAAGAAGTGGCTCTTCGACGAGCCGATCTCCTGGGACGAGGTGTGGGACCGGTGGCGCGACCGGGGCCCCATGAACGAGGAGTACGTCAACTCGGTCCGGCGGAGTCGGTTCGAGATCGAGGAGATGCTGGCCGCGTGAGCGGCAGAGGTCTCGTATGAGCGAACCGCTGGTGCAGATCGAAAAGTCCCGCCCCCGGGGCGAGGGCAACATGGACTGGAGCGGCGTGGCCGCCGCCACACGCGGGAACCGCCCGGATCTGGAGGTTCCGCAGTGGGACGAGCCGCCTGCCGACCTGGCCGAACAGGCGCGCCGGGCACTGTACGAGGTGCCGGACCCCGAGTATCCCATCTCGCTGATGGATTTGGGCCTCATCTACGACGTGACGGCCGACGATGCCTCCGGCGAGGTGGAGGTGACCATGACCTTCACCGCCACCGCCTGCCCCTGCATCGACTTCATCCGGTGGGACGTGCGGGAGCGCCTGC
>CAZFDK010000086.1:0-7793 GCA_964518305.1 uncultured Gemmatimonadota bacterium
TTTCGGACAGCGCGGCATTTTGTTGATAGCCGCAGCAGTCAAGTGGAGAGGTTGATCGGAAGGGAGGGAGACGGCAGGCCATGAAGGCCTGCCGGTTCACGGAGCGCTTACCGCCCGGCCAGCCGTTCGAGGAGGTTTCGAATCCGCTGCCTCAGCGTGGAGAGGGATGTGCGCGCGTACACGTCCTCTCGGTCCCCCGCGGCCCGTTTCCCCACGGCCAACACCCATACCTGGTGGGGCGTGAGATCCTCCCGGACCAGATAAATCACCCGATATTGGCCGGCCCGCAGCCTGCGATACTTCTGGAGGGGCGGGTCGAGGCCTTCGCCATACTGGTTCGGCGCTTTGGACAGAGTGTCCTGAATCTTCCCCAGAACCCGGCGCGCCCCTACCCGGCCGATCTCTTCGAAATCCCCTTCGACGTCCGGAGCATACTCAAGGGCGAAGGGGTGGTCCTCATCCCCCATCTGAATCGTCGGAGGTCAGCTCGTCCTCGCTGACTCCCAGCCGGTCCAGCATCTCCTCATGGGAAAGCGTCTCGCGTTCCCCCTCCCGGAGCTCCTGCTCCCGGAGCATGGCGGTCAACACCTGCTCGACCTCCCGAAGCTGATCACGGGCCCTATGCAGCTCCTCCCAATCCTCGTGATCGACCAGGACGGCAACAGGGTTGGTGTTCCGCTGGATGATGACAGAGGCGCCCGTCGCTACGCGCTCAAAAAGTTCGCTGGTCGAGCGCCGCAGATCCGTCACATTCGCAATGGTGGTCGGAGTATTGACTTCATACATTCTGGCCAGCGCCCCGTGGTCTCCGAGGAGAGTTATTGACACACTATACAACACATAATCTATCGCTACGTTCCGTGAGGTTCACTGCGAGCCTTAGGGAGGTGCCCCCCCGTACGACCCGCCCGGCACATCTCCGCCGCAGGGTACGGACGGTGCTTCTGCTTCGGGCACTCGGGAGACGAGTGCGGTATGCCGGCTCACTCGGTCTGCGTCGCCTCTCCCCGGCGGAGCCGCGGGACCGGCAGTCTCGTCCCTATCAATCAGATGTCGCACGGTTGTTTCGGAGGGAGGCAAGGTCCTCGAACTCGATCCCTTCGAGGTGAATCTCACTGACGAGGAGACGGCCGGTCCCGACCGGGACACCTAACCACCGCGCCGGCACGTAGAGACTTGGAGACCGAATTTCGGGGGGCGACACGAGGCCGTCTCCCCCGCCGAACGCCTCATCTACGTCTTCTCCCACCCGGAGACCCGCCGCCGCTTCTCCGACCACCCGCCCATGGACTTCGTCAAGGCCGCCTTCGCCATCGCCCTGGACGAGGACTTCGAGCAGGAGGAGCTGGACAAGCTCGGCCGCTGGCGGGAGGAGGTCCGGGATCGCCCGGACGACGACGCATCCACGACCGGCGCTTAGGGTATAGCACTCGACGGCGCCGCCGCGGCCAGCACCGAGGACGCCCTGGGCTATGAGCACGGACGCCACAGAGAAACAGCTGAACCAACTCGGCGAGCAGCTGGAGCCCGTGCTCCGGGCCCACGGCGTGCTGCGCGCCTCGGTCTGCGGCTCGCTCGCCCGGGGAGAGGCAGATCAGACCAGCGACGTGGACCTTCTCGTCGTCTTCGAGGACGGGCGCAGCCTCCTGGACCTCTCGGCCCTCCGTCTCGATCTCATCGAGGCACTCGGACGTGAGGTGGACGTGGTCACGCCTGAAGGCCTCCACCCGAAGCTCAAGGACCGGATTCTCGAGGAGCAGGTTCGGATCGTATGAGTCGGTCCGATCCTGTACCGCGGACATCCCCAGGGTGCGGCCCCGCGGACCGGACCGGGCGGAACCCGTGAGCGGCTCCACGCCTCAAGTGGTGATCATCGGCGGCCCGAACGGGGCCGGCAAGAGCACCGTAGCTCCCGACCTCCTGCAGGGAGCGCTGGCAGTCAATCACTTCCTCAATGCCGATCAGATCGCATCCGGCCTCTCCGGATTCGCGCCGGAGATGGCTGCCAGGAAGGCGGGACGCATCATGCTGGATCGCATCCAGGAGCTCTTCCGAGAGCGGACAAGCTTCGCCTTCGAGAGCACTCTCTCGGGTCGCACCCTCGGCACGCCGCATCGAGGACTTTCTCGCGGCGGGGTACGCGGTTCGCATCAACTACCTTTGGCTGGACGACCCCGATCTGGCGGTTCGACGCGTGAAGCAGAGGGCACGCTCCGGCGGCCATGACGTACCAGAACCCGACATCCGACGACGGTTCTGGAGGAGCATCCGGAACTTCGAGGACAGGTACGCCTCTCGGGCGACGAGCTGGCGGCTGTGCGACAGTAGCGTGGCATCGACCCCGAGGGTCGCCCGACGTCGCCAGGGGAAGAGCGTCACCATTCTCGACGAGGAGCGGTGGCGAGAATTCAAAGCGTTCGTCGAGACGGCTCACCGGAAAGGGGAGGACCAGAACGATGACAGGGAGCGCTGAGCAGGATATCGGGGCCATCTTTGACGAGGGCAGCGCCATTGACGAGGCTATGCGGAAGGGCTGGTACCGCGCGGTCCGCCGCCATCGCCGGCTCGGGATCCCGCTCCTCGTGTCGGAGGACGGAGAGATCGTCGAACTCGATCCCTTCGAGGTGGATCTGCCCGAGGAGGAGACGACGGGCCCCGACCGCGACACCTACCAGCGCGCTGGCTACTAGACCCGTAGCCCGCCGTCCCGACCGGAGGCAGGGGCCCGCCTCATCTACCTCTTCTCCCACCCCGAGACCCGCCGCCGCTTCTCCGACGGGATCTGGACGGAGGGATCAGTAGCTGAGGCTCAGCCCCAGGTTCAGGTGGTTCCGGGCCAGCGAGAAGTCCTCCTGCTCGGCGAGCGGCTGACGGCGCCGGAGGCCCAGGCCGTGCAGGAAGAGCGTCCAGTCGGCCTGCACGGCCACGTCCAGCCCCTGGACGCGCCCGCCCAGGTTCCGGATCGGCACCGCCTCCACGCCGGCGCCCACGTGCCAGGTGTTCGGAAAGAGGTTGTCGGGCGGGAAGAAGTCCGGCCGTCGCTTGAAGTCGGTCCCGTCGGGGGAGAGCGGCTCGCCGCCCAGCGTGGCGCTGTCCAGCCGGAACCAGCTCAGCCCGTAGCCCGCCTTCAGGAACGGGAGCACCGATCCGGTGAGGACGTTGTAGCGCAGGCTGCCCGCGTACTCCCACAGCTCGAGGTCCGCCGCCACCGGCACGACCTCCCCGGCTGCCTCGTCGGCCCGGATGTCGAAGCCCACCCTGCCCTCCACCCGGCGTAGCGTGTTGACGCTCACGAAGTGGTCCCCGATGTGAAACTCCACGCTCCCCGCCAGGCCCGTGCCCACGTCCGTCCTCACGTTCTCGATCGCCGTCGGCGAATCCGGGTTGTCGAGGGCGGGGCGGATCTGATCGAAGAGAACGGGGTCGGTGAACAGGAGCGCAAAGTTGTCCGGGAAGCCTGTGATGGAGATCCCCCCGGTGACCCCTACGAAGCGGTAGGGAATCCGCTCGGCGGGGAAGAAGGTGGGGCTGTTCGCCCGGAAGGGGGCCCGGGCCGGCGCGGCAAGCACCCGCCAGGCGAAGTCGAAGGGCGGCAGCACGGTCAGGGTCGGCAGCGTCAGGTTCAGGTAGCCCCACTCGTTGACAAACGCGTCCTGCCACCCCAGCGGGAAGCTGCCGGGAACGGTGCCGGCGAACTTGTGCGGCTCGTACTGGTTGTCGCTGGTGAGCCGGGCGGTCCGGTTCCACTTGTTGTTGTAGGAGGGGCCGGGAGTGGAGAGGTTGCCGGTGGGGGCGTGGGGGATGATGCCCGCGAAGGGCGACTGGACCGCCGGGTAGCCGAACCGGACGGGCATCACGTGCCAGAACCACCGCCGCCGGACCTCGGGCTCCTCCAGGGCCAGGTCGACCACCCGCTCCCAGTCCGGGAGCAGCCGGATCCGGTCCAGGCGGTCGTAGCGCACCAGCTTTTCCGGTGACTCGCGCGCGCTGTCGTAGACGGCCCGGTGCGGATTGACCGGCCCGGAGACGGCCTCCGTCACACCGGCCGGGCCGACGTCCTTCCAGAGGCCCGGGGACGGGAAGGAGGCGTGCCCGTCCTGGCTCACCCCACCCGGCGGCCGCAGCAGCTGGTCGAGGCCCTTGTTGTCGCCGCCGATGTAGACGAGCGGATGGGTGTTCACCCGCTCCTCGGCCTCCGACCGGTAGGCCATCTGGCGCGTGCGGCGCCACATCCACCGCTCGCCGACCAGCTCGGGCTCGCGGTTCTCGATCTCCTCCCGCCACTCCTCGCGGGCCTGGTAGACGTCGGGGTCCAGGTAGTCGACCTCCAGGGCGTTGAAGTGGAAGAAGTACTCGACCCGCCCGATCACCAGCTGCTCCAGGACCGCGGGGTCCCCGGTGAGGATGCGCTCGACCTCGGAGGCGGTCAGCGCGGCCCGCTCGTGTCCCCGCATGGTGATGACGACGTTCACCGGCTGCCAGTCGCCCTCGTGATTGTTGGCCCCGTCGTTGGAGGGGTAGAAGGCGAAGTACTGCATCACGAACTCGTAGCGGGGCTCCTCGCCCGCCCCCGACACCTCGAGCAGGAAGGGATGGGGATACATCTTCTCCCAGCCCTGGTACTTCCGCGGCAGCTCACCCGACACGGGGTTGCGGTACAGCCGGTGCCAGTCCGCGGGACCCGCCCCCGGGAAGTCGAGGTAGAGGACCCGAAAGGTGCGGTCCGTCGGGGGCTTCGTGGCCGGCGCTCCGTAGACACCGCCCTCCTCCCGTCGCGGGTCGAAGCGCCGGAGGAGCTCCCCGAGTCTACGGTCCTCCACCGGGCCCATCCCGGGTGAGACGTCGATCGTCTCCGTGCCCGTGAGCGTGCCGCCGTCGCGGGTCAGGTCCCAGGTGTCCACGTACACGGGAAAGCTCGCGCCCTCGGCCATGAACCGCTCGAAGGCCAGCGGCCGCTCCGTCGTGTTCCGTATCATGAACGGGGCGAAGCGGAGGGCGATCCGCTCCAGCCGCCGGTCCCGGTCGTCGTCGATCCCGTTTCGTGGATCCACGTCGCGGTACTCCGGGTCGGAGCGGTCGCCGTAGAGGTTCAGACGGCGGCTGGCGTCGGTCTGCTCGGTGAGCTCCAGCTGCGACAAGGGAACGAACCGGAGGTATTCATCCCGGGGAACCTCCTGGGCCGTCGGACGTCCGACGGACACCACGAGAGCGACGGCCGCGAGCGCCGCGGCGCGGTACACGTTCCGCCGCTTCAGCTCGGCGAGGACCACCGGAGACGCTGGAGGGGCTTGTCCATCAACGGGCGCAAGCGGTTCGAGGAGAGAAACGCCCATCACCGCGCGTACCCGTACCGTCACGACCGTCGGCCGGAGACGCAAGGAACCCCGGAGCGCTGGCTGATCGTAGGACTCGGGGCGCCCTCCCGTTCCGGCGGGAGAGGCCGGAGAACGGGAGCACGACGGTAGTGCGGTCCGAGAGCGATCGGCAAGCGGACGGAACGCGCCTCCGCCGGCACGGTCTCCGTGCCCCGACGCCCCTGCGGGAGGGGCCCGGCCGGCCTCGCTCGGTCCCTCCCCTGCCGGCGGTCGGTTCTCCGCGCCGTCGACGGGTGGCGTCCGGTCCCGACCTCCCGGCGCGGGACCGACTGCTCGCCCCCCGAAGGCCGGGACGGCCGGATCCCGGCCTCATAGAGAAAGCCCGACACCGGGGTATCCCGGCGCCGGGCTTCTCTGCCGGCCGTGCGGCCCGGAGCTCGTTACCGGAGCACGCAGTCCGCGCTGTTGATGGTGTAATCCACCGTCGTCTCCGCACCGGACTGCACGGTGGCCGTCATCACCGACGGGCTGGCGTCGAACACGAAGGCCGAGTCTTGGCTCACCGTGGTGGTGTCCGAGTAGCCCATGTCGTAGTCCGCCGGCTCCAGGAACTGGATCTGGTAGCTGCCGTCGGAGCTGACGCTGCCCGACTTCACCACGTTCTCCGTGCCCGCCTCGAGGGCGCGCGGCACAAAGTCCGCCACGGAGCCGCTGGTCCCGGCGCACGTCGGAAGGCTGACGTTGCTGCCGGTGCTCACGGTGCCGGCGATGGTACCGCTCGCCTCCACCGTGGAGGAGGTGATCAGCGGATTCATCACCCACATGCCGGACATCCCGGCCTGCTGGCCGAAGCTCTCGCTCACGTCGAAGTCCAGCACCAGGATCTTGGCCTCGGTCTCGAGCTGGAGGCCGCCCTCCGGCATGTTCACCTTGATCCCGGTCTGCCCGCAGCTCGGGCACTGGAGCTCGCCGTCCCGGGTGATCCCCTCGATCTCGGAGGCGGCCCCGTTATAGGAGTAGACCTCCCCCTCGTCGGTCTCCACGGCGGCGCCGGCGATGATGAACCGGAGCTGCCCGTAGGTGTTCGGCGGGATGGGCTCGTCCTGGACCAGGGTCTCGGTCCGGTCGACGAGGTCCGTGAGCTGGATGAAGCCGGTGGGCTGATCCAGCAGGTTCACCCCGCCCTCGGAGCCCTGCAGGGTGAGCTGCTCGACCTTTACCCAGGCGCGGTTCACGTTTGCCGAGGGCGCGTCGGTGAGCTGGACGCTCAGGCTCGCGTCGCCGTCCGGGCCGGTGGCGTCGTCGCAGGCCGCCAGGCCCAGGAACGGCAACATGATCGTGACGGCTGTGAGGACAGTCTTTCGCATCGGTGTACCTCCAGTAAGATGAATCCGCTGGCCGGCGCCGGGCGGGAGCTTCCGGTCGCCCTCTCGATCCCGAGCGCCGGGTGCCGCGGTGTTGTCGCGTGACATCCGGTGAGTTCCGCATCGAGTCTTGAACCCGGGAGGCCACGTCGGCGGCCTCCCTACGTTCTCGGTCTGTAGACGAGGCGAGTCGACACTCCGTCACGGGACCGGGGCGTCCGCCGGAGCATTCGGCCGGCCGCGCGAGCGTACGCAGCGAGACGTGACGGTCGGCCCGGCCGAGTCGTCTCGGGAGTGCCATGGAGACACACGCCCCTCCCCAACCTCGTTTCGGTTCCCTCCCGCGGCGTGTGGTCGCCGCGTTCGCGGTCCTCCTGCTGGTGGCCGCCCTCCCCGCCACAGCACTGAGCCAGGGGGCGGAGCCGGAGCAGGTGCTCGAGCGCGTCGAGCAGACGTACGGTCCCGCGGTGGGCGAATCGGTGGAGGGCCTGGCCCGGACCCTCCGCGAGCAGGGCGTTCCCGCCGCCCCCGTCTGGGACCGGGCGCTGGAGGGCGCCGCCAGGGAGGTCCCGGAGGAGGCATTTCGGGCCGGCCTCCGGAGCTACGGGAAGCGACTCGCCGGGGCCGCCGAGGCGCTGCCGCCGTCGGCCGGCGCGGGCACCGTGGTCGCGGCCGCGGGTGCGATCCAGCGCGGGGTGGCCCCGGAGGCCGTTCGGGAGGTCGTCGCTCACGCCGCTGGTCGGGGGCAGGGCGCCGGAGCCCCGCCTGTGGTGGTGCTCGGCGACCTCGCCAGCGCCGGCGTGCCGGTCGATCGGGCCGTGTCGGTGGTCCGGGCGGCACTTCAGCGCGGGCTGGGGCCGCGCCAGATGCTCGTCGCCGCCGGATCCGTTCGCGACCTGATTGACCGGGGACGGGGGGCGGCGGCCGCGGCCCGGGTGGTCGAACGGGCGCTCGGGCGGAGCCGGATACCCACCTCCGTTCCGGGCGCCGCGTCCCTAGCCGATCTTCCGGTCTCCGGCGGCGCGCCCATCCCGCCCGCCGCGGGTCCGCCCGGGACGACGTTACCACACGGCGGATCCGGCGGCTGACGGCGGGCAGCGGCCCCGCTCCCGGT
>CAZFDK010000087.1:0-7591 GCA_964518305.1 uncultured Gemmatimonadota bacterium
GCGGGACTCGGGGCCCCCGGACGCCGCGGCCGACTCCGCCTCGGCCTGGCGCGCCGCCTTGGCCTCGGCGACCCTCTGCTCCAGGTCCTCGCGGGCCCGGCGGGCGGCCTCGCGGCCGGCGCGGAAGGCTTCCTCGGCCTCCTGCTTCCGCCCCTCGACTTCGGTGCGCGCCTCGTCCATGCGGCTGCCGAACTCCCGGCGGGCCTCGCCGTAGGCCTCCTCCACCTCGCGGCGGAGCTCGTCGAGCTTGCGCTCGGCGTCGCTCTTCGCCTCGCTGGCCTTCTGCTTCAGCTCCCGCTGCGTCTCCTCGCCGGACTTCGGCGCCAGCAGCAGGGCCGTCACGGCGCCCGCGGCGGCCCCCAGGAGGAATGCCCCGATACCGGAGCTCTCCTCTCTCTCCACGATCACGTACGGAATCTCTTCCTTCCTCTGCTCGCCCATTGCGGTCCTCCGCGGTCGGTTGGTGTGTCGCTCGCTGTGTCGCTCGGTCTGTCGCTCGTCTTCGGCGGCCCCGTCCGGGGTCCGGGCTCAGCCCACGGGCTCCGCCTCCGGGCCGAGGAGCCGCATGAGCTCCTCGTCCAGCTTCTCCTCGTCCAGGTCCAGGATGTCGGCCGTCTCCTCCCGATCGCCGTCGGTGGCGGCGAAGGTCTGGAGGATCATCTGGCGCCGCGCCTCGTTCAGGTCCTTGCCCATGGGGATCCGGACCTCGTCCTTCTCCTCGCGGGCGTCGGCCCGGGCCCGGGGCCGGATGGCCTCCTTCTCCACGTCGCCGCTGCCGGTCATGATCACGGCCCGCTCCACGGCGTTCTTCAGCTCCCGGACGTTGCCCGGCCAGTCGTAGGCCTCCAGGAAGCGGAGCGCCCCGTCGCTGAAGCCGTCGATGTCCTTGCCGTGCTCCCGGGCGTACTGCTCCAGGAACTCCCGGGCCAGCAGGACCACGTCGTTGCCCCTCTCCCGCAGCGGCGGCAGGGCGATCTCCACCACCGCCAGGCGGTAGTAGAGGTCCTCGCGCATGCTCCCGGTCCGGACCTCCTCGTGCACGTCCCGGTTCGTGGCCGCCAGAACGCGGATGTCCACCTCGATCTCGTCCTCGCCGCCCAGGCGCCGGAAGCGGCGCGTCTCGATGGCCCGGAGCAGCTTCACCTGGGTGTCGGGGCTCATCTCCCCGATCTCGTCGAGGAAGAGCGTGCCGCCGTCGGCCAGCTCGAAGCAGCCGGGCTTCTGCTTCACGCTCCCGGTGAACGCCCCCTCCTCGTGCCCGAAGAGCTCGTTCTCCAGGATGTCCTTCGGAAACGCCGCGCAGTTCACGGCCAGGAAGGGCCCGTCGGAGCGGTTCGAGCGCTCGTGGAGCTCCCGGGCCACCAGCTCCTTCCCCGTCCCGGACTCGCCGTAGACGAGGACGCTGGCGTCGGTGGGCGCCACGGCCTCGATGACCTTGTAGACCTGCTTCATCTCGTCCGACTCGCCCGTCAGCTCCCCGTATTTCTGCAGGTCGGCCACCTTCTGCTCCAGGGCGGCGGCCTGCTCCCGCATCTCGTACTTGTCCAGCGCCTTGGGCACGAGCGCCTTGAGCCGCTCCATCTCCAGCGGCTTGGTCAGGTAGTCGTAGGCCCCGTTCCGCATCACCTCGACGGCGGACTCCACGGAGCCCTCGCCGGTGATGACGATGACCTCGCAACCCAGCTCGCCCTCCCGCATGCGCTCGAAGAGCTCCAGCCCGCCGAGCCCCGGGAGCTTCAGGTCGATGAGCGCCAGGCCGTAGCTCTTCTGCTGGAGCTGCTCCCAGGCCTCCTCGCCGTCCCGGGCCACGTCCACCTCGTAGCCCTCCCCGGCGAGGACGGCCTCCAGGCCCTCGGCCACGTGCTTCTCGTCGTCGACGACCAGGACGGGCGCCGGGTCGTCCAGCTTCTCTCTGCCGTCCGTCATGTGACTGCGTGTGTTGCGGGTGTGCGATGTGATCGTGGTCGGGGCGGCCTCGGAGCGCCGGCGGACCCCCGCCCCGGCCGGGATCCGGTGCCCGGGCGACGGCCGCGGGGAATCGGTGAATCTACGGCCTTCGCGCGATCCTTACAATACAGCGCTGCGGTCCCGATGCTCCGATCGGGACCGGGAAGGGTGGCCCCTCCGCCCGACGTCAGCCGCCGCTCCCCACGACGCGCTCCCGCGACTGCGGATCCCACGCGGGCCGCTCGTCGGCGTCGGCCACCCGCAGCCCGGTAAGGTAGATCAGTCGGGCGACCCGCGCCGTCTTCCGGTACCTGACCTCCCCCGCCTCGTCCGAGGGCTCGTGGTAGTCCTCGTGCAGCCCGCTGAAGTAGAAGAGGGCGGGCACGCCGTTTCGCGCGAAGTTGTAGTGGTCGGAGCGGTAGAAGAGCCGCTCCTCGGGCCACCGGTCGCCCACCACGTGCATGCCCAGGCCCGGATGCTCCTCGGCCACCCGGCGGGTGGTGCTCCCCAGCGAGGAGTGCTCCAGGCCGATGACCCCCACCGTGTCTTCCCAGTTCCGGCCGATCATGTCCATGTTCAGGTTGGCCACGGTCCGCTCCAGGGGGAAGACGGGGTTCTCGGCGTACCACCGCGATCCCAGCAGCCCCTTCTCCTCGCCGCTCACCGTCATGAAGACCACCGAGCGGCGCGGCGCGGCCCCGGCGGTGGCGAAGGCCTCGGCCACCTCGAGGATCGTGGCCACCCCGGAGGCGTCGTCGTCGGCGCCGTTGTAGATGGAGTCCCCGTCCACGGCCTGCCCGACGCCCACGTGGTCCATGTGCGCCGTGAAGATCACGTACTGGTCGCGCAGCTCCGGGTCCGAGCCCGGGATCCACCCCACCGTGTTCATGGCCCGAGCGACCCGGATCCGGGCCGTGCTCCGGAGCTCCGCGCTCCACCCCGGCGGCACGGCGATCCCGGACTCCAGGGGACGGCTCAGGGCCTCCGGGAGCGCGCCCCGGCGGACCAGGGTCACCGGCGTGGAGAGGGAGTCCGGCTGCCCGATGTCCGTCCGCTCGCCGCCGAAGAAGCTCGAGAGGCGCCGGAACATCTCCGCGTCGGCGTCCACGGCCACCAGGGCGCCGTCGGCGTCGCTGGAGTCCAGCGCCGTCCGCACCTTGCCCAGCGTCGAGCTGAGCTCCTTCGGGCCGGAGGGGACGAACAGGATCTCGCCCTCCGCCGGCCCCGGCGAGACCAGGGAGCGGGCCAGGCGGATCGACCCCCGGGCCTCCGCCTCGGGCCCCACCCCCATGGGCACGAAGTCGCCCCCCAGCTCCAGCTCGACCTCGCCGTCGGGCCCGGACAGGACCGCCGACTGCTCCCCGTCCTCCCCCTGCTCCACCGTGGTGATCGAGTACCACTGGAGGAAGCTGTCGGATACGGCCGGGCGGACGCCGAACTGCTGCAGCCGGTCCGCCACGTAGCGGGCCGCCTGCTCCAGCTCCGGACTCGGCGTGTCCCGGCCCCGCATGGAATCGTGGGCCAGGGCCCGGACGTGGCTCTCCAGCTCGGAGCCGGTGATGGTCTCGGCGGCCGCCGGCAGGGAGCCCGACTCGGCCCCGGATTCCGCCCCGGCCGTCGCCTGGGCCCGGGCCGCGGGGACTCCGCCGGAGTCGGGAAGCACGGCGGCGGCCGCGAGCAGGAGAGCCAGGGCCAGCGTTCGTCGGGCACTGGGAGCGCGAGGAGCGCAGGAAGCCAGCGTCGCCGATCCGTGGAGCGTCATCCGGGTGTCCTTTCGTCGAGGAAGGCCTGCGAGACGGCCGTCCGTCGGAGAGGAACGCGGCTCCGGACGGCGGAGATCGCTACCCGGCTCCGTGCCGTGTGTGCCGCACCCGGCGAACGGGCCCCGGGGCCGGAACGGAACCGGAGGGGGACGGTACTTGAAAGCCGATCAGAGACCCCGCGCTGCGTTCTGGTATCGCACGTGTCGCACGCGCGCCGCAGCCGCTCACGACCGAGCCCAGACCGAACCTCGCCCCCCGGGGCCGCGGAGGCCCCCACATCCCGGACTCCACATCCCGGAACACGGAACTTGATCCTCGACCAGTTCACCGAGTTCGTCGACGACTCGGGGTGGCTCGACCGCCTTCCCGAGCCCGGCGAGCGGATGCACCTCCCGCCCCTCCCGGGCGCCTCGCCCGCGGCCCTGGCGGCCTCCCTGCTCCGCGGCACGGAGGCGCCGGTGGTGCTGGTGGCCCCCTCTCCCACGGACGCCGAGGAGCTGGACGCCGACCTCCGGTCGCTGGCCGGCGAGGGGGTGGCCCGCTACTTCCCGCAGCGGGAGTCCCTGCCCCACGAGGACCGCGATCCGCACCTGGAAGTGGAGGGCGAGCGGGTGGACGCCCTGGCCGCCCTCCTGGCCGGCCGCACGCGGCTCCTGATCACCACGGCCCGGGCCCTGGCGGAGCGCACCGGGGTGCCGGCGAAGGGCGACTCGCTCTTCCTCCGGATCTCCGAGGGCGACGACTGGAGTCGGGCCGAGCTCACCGACCGCCTGGACGAGATGGGCTACACCCGCGTCCACACGGTGAGCGAGCTCGGCGAGTACGCGGTCCGCGGCGGCATCGTGGACGTCTTCTCCTTCGGCTTCGAGCGGCCGCTCCGCGTGGAGCTGTGGGGCGACGAGGTCGCCACCATGCGCCGCTTCGACCTCCTCAGCCAGCGCTCCGTGGAGGAGGTGGACGAGGCCGACCTGCTGCCCGTGGAGCTCGACTCGCCGGGGCGCAGCACCGAGCGCCGCTCCCTGCTGGAGATCCTCCCCTCCACCACCCTGTACCTGGAGACCGATCCCGCCGGGGCCGCCGACGACCGCCGGCGGCTGTGGGAGGAGATCCGGGACGCTCGCGCCGCCGGCGGATCGGCGGGCGGCGGCAACGGCTCGAAGCCGGCCGGGCTGCTTCCGGCGGACCAGCTGGTGCTCCCGGCGGAGGAGGCCGAGGAGCGGGTGGAGGCCTCCCGACGCCTCCTGGTGGGCGAGGGCGAGCCCGGCGGAGCCGCGGGAGCCAGCGGGAGCGGCGACGGCGAAATCGAGCCGCCGCCGCCCGTGGAGCGGGACATGGACCGCCTGGTGGAGGTCATCCGCGGGGGCCGCAAGCGCGGCGACCGGGTGCTCGTCCTCTGCGACAACCAGGGGCAGCTGGAGCGTCTGGAGGAGATCCTGGAGGAGCTGGCCGGGGCCCGCCTGGCGCGGGACACCGACCTGGCCATCGGCTCCCTCTCCGGCGGATTCCGCGTCGGCGGCCCCTCGCCGGTCCTGGTGCTCACCGACCACGAGATCTTCCAGCGCTCGCGCCGCATCCGACGCACGAGCCGGCGGCAGGGCTCCTCCACGCTGGAGTCGGTGGCCAGCCTGCAGCCCGGAGACTACGTGGTGCACATGGACCACGGCATCGGGCTCTTCCGCGGCCTGGACCGGGTGGACGTGGGCGAGGAGGCCATCGAGACGCTCAAGATCGAGTACGCCGACGGCGACGTCCTCCGGGTCCCCCACTACCGGCTGGACCTGGTGGAGCGCTACACCCGCGTGGACGAGGAGGACGACCGGCCGCGGGTGCACAAGCTCGGCGGCAAGCGGTGGAAGAACCTCAAGAAGCGCACCCAGGAGTCGATCCAGGAGCGGGCGGCCGAGCTGCTGGAGCTCTATGCCCAGCGGCAGATGGCCGACGGACACGACTTCAGCTCCGACACCCGGTGGCAGAAGGAGATGGAGGCCGCCTTCCTCTACGACGAGACGCCCGACCAGCTGGAGGCGTGGCGGGACGTGAAGGCCGACATGGAGGAGCCCCGGCCCATGGACCGCCTTCTGTGCGGCGACGTGGGATACGGGAAGACCGAGGTGGCCATGCGCGCCGCCTTCAAGGCCGTCCAGGACGGCAAGCAGGTGGCGGTGCTCGCCCCCACCACGGTGCTTGTGGAGCAGCACTTCCAGACCTTCTCCGACCGCCTGGCCGACTTCCCGGTCCTCATCGAGCACCTCTCCCGCTTCCTCACCCCCTCCGAGCAGGACGAGGTGGTGGAGAGCATCGAGGAGGGGACCCTGGACATCGCCGTGGGCACCCACCGTCTCCTCTCCGACGACGTGGAGTTCGACGACCTGGGCCTGCTCATCGTCGACGAGGAGCAGCGCTTCGGCGTACGGCAGAAGGAGGCCCTCAAGCAGGCCAAGCGCTCCGTGGACGTCCTGACGCTCACCGCCACGCCGATCCCCCGCACCCTGCAGTTCGCCCTCTCCGGCATGCGGGACCTCTCCCTCATCGAGACGCCTCCGCGCGACCGCCTGCCCATCATCACGCACACGCTCAAGTGGAGCGACCAGATCCTGCAGGACGCCATGCGGCGGGAGCTGGACCGCGGCGGCCAGGTCTTCTTCGTCCACGACCGGGTGGACAGCATCGACGCCCTGGCGGAGCGGGTCCGCGGGCTGGTGCCCGACGCCACCGTGGCCGTGGGCCACGGCCAGATGCGGGAGCGGGAGCTGGAGCGCGTGATGAAGGGGCTCATGGACGGAGAGATCGACGTGCTGGTGTGCACGACCATCATCGAGAACGGCCTGGACGTGCCCAACGCCAACACGATGATCGTCCACCGCGCCGACCGGTTCGGCCTGGCCCAGCTCTACCAGCTCCGGGGCCGGGTGGGGCGCTCCCACCGGCGGGCCTACTGCTACCTGCTGGTGCCGCCCAACGTGGCGCCGGAGGCCGAGGACCGCCTCAAGGTGCTGGAGCACCACACGGAGCTCGGAAGCGGGTACGAGGTGGCCAAGAAGGACCTGCAGCTGCGGGGCGCCGGCAACCTGCTCGGCACCGAGCAGTCCGGCTTCGCCCAGGCCGTGGGCTTCGACACCTACCAGCGGCTGCTGGAGAAGACCGTGAAGAAGCTGAAGGGCGAGAGCGACGACGAGGCGACCTCCCGCGACGTGCAGGTCTCGGTGGAGGGCGACGCCTTCCTGCCCGACGACTACATCCTGGACTCCGAGGTCAAGCTCCACCTCTACCGGCGGATCTCCCGGGTCGAGGAGGCGCCGGAAGTGGACGACCTGCGGGACGAGCTGCGCGACCGCTTCGGCCCGCTGCCCGGGCCGGCGTCGCGTCTGCTGGAGAAGGTGCGCCTGGAGCGGCTCGGCGGCCGCCTGGACCTGGATTACATCCGGGTGGCCGAGGACCGGGCCCGGCTCAACTTCCGGGAGGACGCCCTGCCCCCGATGAAACGGCTCCGGAACGCCTTCCACGACCGGCAGATCGACGTTGATGTGCGGCGCACGCAGCCTCTATCGTTGGTGCTCGAGCGGGCGGGTCCCGAGCCGCTCCTCCCGACCCTCATCGACGCCCTGCAGCTCCTGAGGCCGGACCCGGTCGACACCGGCGGCTCGCCGGAGACCCCTATCGTTACCACCCCCGGATCACCATGAGAAGCGACAGCGAGCACCACGGACCCCGGCTCCAATTCCAGCTCCGGTTCCCCTCCTCGGCCGCGGCGAGCGTTCTCGGCTTCCTGGGCCTGGTGGTCGTCGCCGGGTGCGGCTCCGGGAACCCCGCGCCGCCGTCCAGCTCGCCGGCGGCCGCGGGCACGGACACCGCTACGGCGGCGGGCGCCGCCGGGAGGACGG
>CAZFDK010000088.1:0-1354 GCA_964518305.1 uncultured Gemmatimonadota bacterium
TACGGGAACCAGGCCATCCGGGCGCTGCAGCGGAAGGAACGGGGAGCGGCGGCGTAGCGGGGCCAGGAGGGCGGAGATACCGGCGCCGGGCCGGATCCCGGCGCGGCTGGCCGGGTAGCTGTTTCGTCGGCTCCCCGCCTCCCCGGCGGACCGGCCGGCCCGGCCGGAACGACGGGTCGATACGGCGCTCCGCGGCTCCTCACTCCACCCCCGCGGACCTCGAGGCGAACCTCGGGGCGCGACACATCACGAGCACTTCGAGGGACGACGTCAGGCAGGACAGTGAGCGACGATTTCGCAGACGTGACCATCATCGGAGCGGGCCCCACCGGGCTGTTCGGCCTGTTCTACGCCGGCATGCGGGGCGTCCGGGCGCGGATCATCGACGCCCTCCCCCAGCTCGGCGGCCAGCTCAGCGCCCTGTACCCGGAGAAGGACATCTACGACGTGGCCGGCTTCCCCGAGGTGCTGGCCAAGGAGCTGGCCGGAGACCTGGCGGAGCAGGCCACCCAGTTCGACGACCAGGAGATCTGTTTGGAGGAGCGCGTGGAGTCGCTGCGGCGCGTGGACGGCCACTTCGTGCTGGGCACCGACCGGGCGGAGCGGCGGACGAAGACCGTGATCATCGCCGCCGGGAAGGGGGCCTTCAAGCCGCGGCGGCTGGACGTCCCGGGCTTCGACCGCTTCTGGAAGGACGGCGTGTGGCCGCACGTCCACGACCGCGAGTACTTCCGGAACAAGCGCGTGCTGATCGTCGGCGGGGGCGACTCGGCCTTCGACTGGAGCTGGGAGCTCCGGAACGAGGTGGCCGCGCTCACCCACATCCACCGCTCCGACCGCTACCGGGCCCACGAGACCACCGTGGAGCAGGTGGAGGGCGCGGACGAGCGCGGCGAGATCGACCTCCTCACCTACCACGAGGTGGCCGAGATCCATGGCGACGAGCAGGTGGAGGGCGCGACGATCTATCACAACGAGAGCGAGGAGGAGCGCTACCTGGAGGTGGACGACGTCCTGGCCCTGATCGGCTTCGTGCCGAACCTGGGTCCCATCTCCGAGTGGGGCGTCGATCTCGAGGGCAACTGCATCCGGGTGGACAGCCGGATGATGACCAACATGCCCGGCGTCTACGCCGCCGGCGACATCGCCACCTACGAGGGGAAGCTGGACCTCATCGCCACCGGCTTCGGCGAGGCCGCCATCGCGGTGAACAACGCCGTCCACTTCGCCAACCCCGACAGCAAGGTGGATCCCGGCCACTCCACCAGCTCCAAGGCCTTTCGCGACAAGTGACGGATCAGCTGACCGAAGAGGAGATACGATGACGGAACCGGGCGAGGAGGGCGGCGCGGGC
>CAZFDK010000088.1:1454-7474 GCA_964518305.1 uncultured Gemmatimonadota bacterium
TGGGGGCGGGAGGTCTGGTACGCCCACAACGACCGCTACGCGGGCAAGATCCTGGAGGTGGAGCAGGGCCACCAGCTCTCGCTCCAGAAGCACGAGGTGAAGCACGAGACGCTGTACCTGCAGAGCGGCCGCGTGCGGCTGGAGCTGGGCGAGGAGGAGTTCGTGTGGGAGCCGGGCCAGCGGGTGGAGATCGCGCCGGAGACCGTGCACCGGATGGAGGCGCTGGAGGACAGCGTCATGCTGGAAGTGAGCAGCCCGGAGCTCGACGACGTGGTCCGGCTCGAGGACCGCTACGGCCGCAGCTGAAGGAGAAGAGAGCGCCCCGATGAGCAATCGACTCTCCGGACCGGGCGGACCCGGCGGACCCGGCGGACCCGGCGGCTTCGGCGCCTTCGACCTCTCGGACCGCGAGTACCCCCAGAGCTGGTTCCTCCTGGACGTGGTGGACGAGGAGCCCCAGCTCGTGGGGCAGGAGGTGGTGGACCTCTCCCCCGGCGCCATCGAGCTCCGGACGGCCGCCCGGGAGCTCCGGGACTTCGCCGAGGAGCGGGAGCGCTGGCTCCCGGTGGAGCAGGGCAGCAACGTGGTGGACCTGGGCGGGGAGTACCGGCGGGAGCTCTCCTTCGGCCCCTCGGTGCGCTACTGCGTGGAGCACGACCGGCGCGAGGAGGTCCACGGCGGGGAGCCCTTCCGCCATCTCTGCATCGACTTCGACGGGCGGCGGCTCACCCCCGCCACCTCCGCCGAGATCGCCCTCTACTTCTTCGGCCGCCGGCCCGCCTCCTTCGGGTTCACGGACCGGGACCGGGCCCACGGCTACGTCGGCATGGAGTGGGAGCCCGTGGAGCGGGAGGACCTGTCGGAGCTGCTGGAGCGCGAGATGGAGGAGTAGAGGCCCGGCACGGACTCCGCTGGGCGGCGCGCCGGAGCGTGCGCCCGGCGCAGCGCGAGGTCAGTCCTCGAGCACCACCACCGCCACCGCCTGGCCGCCCTCGTGGCTCAGGCTCACGTGGGCCCGGGACGCGCCCCGCTCCTCCATCCGCCGCTCGGCGTCGCCCCGGAGCTCGAGCCGGGGGTCGCCGCCGTCCTCCCGGCGGACCTCCACCTCCCGCCAGCCCACCTCGCCGGTCATGCCCACGCCGATCGCCTTGAGGAAGGCCTCCTTGGCGGCGAACCGCGCCGCGTAGTACTCGCCGGCCCGCGCGCGGCCGCCCTCGCTCCGGCGCTCGTCGTCGGTGAAGAGCCGCTCGCGGGCCCGGTCGCCGTGGCGCTCCAGCAGCGCCTCCATCCGGGAGATCTGCACCAGGTCCACCCCGAGCCCGCGAATCACGCCCGGCCTCCCGCGGCGATGCGCCGCCACCCGGTTGTCTCCGGGCGGGAAGTCGGTATATTCTCTGTTTGATAACGATTCTCAACCACCGGTACCCCGCACGCTCGAGGACGCTGCATCCCACGCTCCAAGGACAGGATCAAGTGATCTCCCGACGCCTGGACGGATCCTCAATGTGGGCCTCCGCCGCGGCGGCGGCCATTCTGCTGCTGGCCTGGACGGCTGCCCCGGCGCCCGGCGCGCCGGCCCAGGAGGGACAGGCGGCCACGGACCGGGCCGACGAGGCCGCCGCGGCCGCCGCCGACGCGGACGCGAGCGCCTCCCGGGTGGCGTCCCTCCTCCAGCTCTCCGTGGAGGAGTACGTCGCCGCCATGGAGGGGCGGGAGATCGTGAACCAGATGGAGTACGACGAGACGGAGGCCTTCACGCGCCAGGCCCGCGACATGTACGCCTCTCTGCTGGAGGCCGGGTCGCCGCCGGCCGGCGCCGACACGCTGCTGCCGAAGTTCGAGGCCCTCCTGGAGCACGTCCGGAGCCAGGCTCCCGAGGAGGGGTTCCGGCAGCAGGTGGACGTCCTGGTCCGCGGGCTGGGCGAGATCTGGGGCGCGCGGCCGGTGCAGATGCCGGACCGTCGGCCGTCGGCCTCCCGGGGGGCGACCCTCTACCGGCAGGAGTGCGTGAGCTGCCACGGCGCCGACGGCTCCGGCGCCGACCAGGCCGTGGACTACTACAGCCCGCCCCCGGCCGACCTGGGAGCCGACGTCCGCCACGCCGAGGCCACGCCGATGCGCGACTACCAGGTCATCACGTACGGCGTGCCCCGCACATCCATGACCGGGTACGGCGGTCAGCTCTCGGTGGAGGAGCGCTGGGACCTGGTGGCCTACGTCCAGTCGATGCGCTTCGCCGGGAGCGAGGTGGCCGAGGGGAAGAGCATCGCGCTGGGAGAGGGGCAGGGCGAGGACGTCGGATCGCCGGTCGCCGGCCGGATCCGGACCTGGTCGACGCCCGACGGCTCGGCCCGCTTCAACGACGTGGAGCTGGGCCGACAGGTCCGGGAGGCCTGGAACCGGGACAGCCGGGACTCGCTCTCGAGCGCCGAGGCGCGGTCGGTGGTGGCCTTCGTGCGCTCCCTGTACGGGACCCCCGAGGCCGGCGTGCCGGAGGCCGACCGGACCGTGCTGGTGGAGTCCCGGATCGAGCGCGTCGACTCCCTGGCGAGTCAGGCGGTGGCCCTGAGCCGGGAGGGGAACGAGCGGGCGGCCCGGACGGCGGCCATCAATTCGTACATGGCCTTCGAGAGCCTGGAGCCGACGCTGCAGGCCCGGGCGCCGGGGCTCGTGACCTCCTCGGAGCAGGCCTTCTCGGACCTCCGTGCGGCCGTGGGCACGGAGCGGATCGGCGAGGTCCACGCCCGCGTCGATGAGCAGCTCTCGCAGGTGGAGGAGACGCTCACCGCCGACTCGTCCTGGTGGGCGGTGGCCGGCCAGTCGCTGTTCATCATCCTCCGGGAGGGCTTCGAGGCCATCCTCATCATCGGCGCCATCGTCGCCTTCCTCGTGAAGACGGACAACGAGGACCGGAAGCGCGAGGTCTACGGCGGCGTGTGGGGGGCGCTCGGGGCCAGCCTGCTCACGGCCGTGGCCTTCGAGACCGTCTTCCAGATCGGTCCCGCCAGCCAGGAGCTGCTGGAGGGGGCCACCATGCTCCTGGCCACCGTGGTCCTCTTCTCGGTGAGCTACTGGCTGCTCTCGAAGCTCGAGCACCAGAAGTGGGAGCGGTACCTCCGGGGCAAGATGTCCCGGGCCGTGGGCTCCGGCAGCGGCCTGGCGCTGGCCGGCGTGGCCTTCCTGGCCGTCTACCGCGAGGGGTTCGAGACGGTGCTCTTCTACAAGGCCCTGTTCATCTCCTCCGGCGGCGAGCTCACCTCCATCACCGGCGGCTTCCTGGTGGGATGCGTGGGGCTGGTGTTCCTGTACCTGGCCTTCACGCGGTGGGGCGTGAAGATCCCCATGCGGCCCTTCTTCGCCGTCACCAGCGGGGTGCTGTACCTCATGGCCGTCGTCTTCGCCGGCCAGGGGATCGGCGAGCTGCAGGCGGCGGGGACGGTGGGGACCACGGCCGTGGAGTGGGCGCCCCGCATCGACGTCCTGGGGGTCTATCCCACCGTGGAGAGCCTCCTGGCGCAGGGCGTGCTGATCGCTGCGCTCCTCGTCGGCCTGGCGATCACCTTCGCCGGGTCCAGCGGGGAGGCCCCGGCCGACGAAGCCGGCGCGGGCCAGAGCGCCGGCGAGGCGTCGGGGGACGTGGCGAGGGAGCCGGCCGGCGAGACCCCATGAGCGCGGCCTGAGCACCCCCCGGACGCTCGTTGCCCGGGGGGCGTCGCCCCTCTATCCTCATCGTCCTCGCGGCGCGATCCCCGCGCCGCCGGCTGGATCTCCCGCAGAGACGCTGCATCCGTCGCTCCGAGGTCGATGAACGACACCGCCACCGTCAAGCACCGCCTGGAAGGCGTTCTCGACGCGCTCGAGTCGGACCTGGACGAGTCGAGGCCGCTGGTGGAGGACTTCGCCCGCCGGCTCCTGTCCCGGGCCTCGGGCGAGTTCCTGGAGAGCCACTCCCCGCGGTGGCTCGCCGCGCAGGTCCGCGCCGCCTTCGACCTCCTGGACGGGACGCCGGCCGACGGGATCTCGGTGAGCGTGGAGGAGCTCCCGGACGACGCCGGCGAGTTCGTGGTCCAGACGGTGATGGAGGACCGCGCCTTCATCGTGGACACGGTGCGCGAGCACCTGCACGCCCAGGGCTACAGCATCGTCCAGCTCCTCCACCCGGTGCTCCGCGTGAGCCGGGACGGCGAGGGGCGGGTCCGGACCGTGGAGGACCGGGAGGGGGCCGGCGTCCGCACGTCGGTGATCTTCATCCTGGCCGAGGGCCGCCCGGACGAGGCCGAGTGCGCGCGCCTGACCGGGGAGCTCGAGACCCGGCTCCGCAAGGTCCGGATGGCCACCGACGACTTCGACCTCATGCTGGAGGCCTCCCACGATGTCTCCAGCGACCTGGACGAGATGTGCGAGTGGCTCCCGTGGCGGGCCTCCGAGCTGGAGGAGATGCAGAGCTTCCTGGAGTGGCTGCGGGACGGCAACTTCGTCTTCCTGGGCTACCGCGAGTACGACGTCCGGGCCGGCACGGGCGGGGAGAAGCGGGTCGGCGTCCGGCCGGGCTCGGGGCTGGGCATCCTCCGGGACGAGTCCGAGTCGCGATTCGCCGAGCCGCTCCCCGTCGGCGACCTGGACCCGGACCTCCAGGCGCGACTGCTCGGCGGCCCCCTCCTCATCTTCTCCAAGAGCAACTCCGTCTCGCCGGTGCACCGCTACGCGCGAATGGACTACGTCGGGGTGAAGCGGATGGCCCCGGACGGGGAGGTGCAGGGGGAGCGGCGGTTCCTGGGGCTGCTGACGGCGCAGGCCTACAGCCAGGACGCCTCCCAGATCCCGCTCCTGAGAAGAAAGCTGGAGGAGATCCTCGAGGCCGAGGGGGCCACGAAGGGGTCCCACGACTACAGCCTGATCCACCGGATCTTCAACAGCATGCCCAAGGAGGAGCTCTTCCTCTCCTCCGTGCCCGAGCTGCTGGGCGTGGTGAACACGGTCATGCAGACCGAGGGCGCCGACGAGATCCGGGTCACGGCCCGCCCGGACTCGCTGGGACGGGGGGTGAACGTCATGGTCATCCTCCCCTCGGCCAAGTTCTCCTCCGACATCCGCCGGAAGATCCAGGACGAGCTGGTCGAGACCTACCGGGCCGAGCTCCTCAACTACCACCTCTCCATGGGGGGCGGCGACCAGGCCCGGCTCCACTTCTACCTCTCCTCCGGCGTGGACGAGATCGAGCAGGTGGACGTGGAGGCGCTGGAGGAGCGCGTCCGGCAGTCGGCCAGGAGCTGGCAGGAGCGGCTCACCGACGCCCTGGAGCGCTCCCACGAGGCGGAACGGGCCCGGGAGCTGAGGGAGCGCCACCGCGGGGAGTTCTCCGCGGAGTACGTGGCCACCATGGACCCGAACACGGCGGTGGCCGACATCGCCCAGCTGGAGGCCCTGGACGAGACCGGCGCCCAGCAGACGGTGCTGGAGGAGCTGGACCCGGGGCGCACCGGGGCGTACCGGCTCAAGATCTTCGTCCCCCGCGGCCTCTTCGTGCTGAGCGACGTGATGCCCACGCTGGAGAACCTGGGCTTCCGGGTGCTGGAGGCGGACAAGTACGAGGTCGGGAAGCCCGGGCGGACGCCCGCCACGATCCACACCTTCGACGTGGAGACGCCGCTGGAGTGGAGCGTCGAGCGGGAGGCGGCCGAGTCGAGGGTGGGGGCGGCGCTGCGGGCGATCCAGCACGGCCGCGCCGAGGACGACCCGCTGAACGCGCTGGTCCTGTCGGCGGGCCTGGACTGGTGGCAGGTGGCGCTGCTCCGGGCCTACGCCAACTACGCCCTGCGGCTGGACGCGGTGCCGAGCCGGGTCGGCGTGCGGCGCCCCCTGACCGAGTATCCCCGCTGCAGCCGGCTGCTGTTCGAGATCTTCGAGGCCCTGCACGACCCGGAGCTGTCGGGCGCGGACCGTGAGGTCGCGGCGTCCGACCTGAGGGCCGAGTTCGAGGAGGCGCTGGGCGAGGTCCGCGGCGTGGACGACGACCGCAC
>CAZFDK010000089.1:0-7207 GCA_964518305.1 uncultured Gemmatimonadota bacterium
GGACCCGAAGAGGGGGGAGGGCCGCCCCGGCGCGACGGGAGAAGGGCCCACCGTCCCCGAGTTCGACATCGCCCTGGAGGACGACCTGGAGCGGGCGATCGAGGCCGGCGACAGCCTCACTCTCCACTATCAGCCGGTGGGCTCGCTCTCGGCCGGGGACGTCGTGGGCAGGGAGGCCCTGCTTCGCTGGGACCATCCCGAGCGCGGCCTCCTGGACGCCGCCGAGTTCATCGAGGTGGCCGAGCGCATCGGCCTGATCCAGGAGATGGAGCTCCGGGTGATCGAGGAGGTGGTGCGTCAGGCGGAGCGGTGGCAGGAGGACGGCGAGCGGTACTGGACGTCCGTGAACCTCTCGCTCCAGTCGCTGCAGGACGAGGACACCTGTCCGTATCTTCTGGACCTGGTCGAGCAATCGGAGATTCCGCCGTCCCGGCTGGTGGTGGAGGTCACCGAGAGCATCGCGGCCCGGAAGCCGCAGTCGGTGGTCGACGGGCTGCGGTCGCTCAGGAGCAGGGGGGTCCGGGTGGCCGTCGACGACTTCGGCACCGGCCACTGCTCGCTGGCCCACCTGGACCAGTTCCCGGCGGACATCCTGAAGATCGACCGCTTCTTCGTGGATCGGCTGGGCCGGACCGAGCGCCACGAGCGGCTCGTGGACAGCATCATCGGCCTCGCCGGGGGGCTCCGACTGGACGTGGTGGCCGAGGGCGTGGAGACCGAGAGCCAGAGGGAGTGGCTGCGGGAGGCGGGCTGCGAGCTCTACCAGGGCTACCTCCTGGGGCGGCCGGCCCCGGTGACGGACGAGGCGACAGCGAATCGAAGCCGAGTGTGAACGTGGCGACCAGGGTGAGAGGCGGCGGATGAGGGAGATGGAGGACTGGAAGAGCTGGCTGCCCTCGTCGGAGGGCTGGGCGAAGGCGGGGTTCGTCCTCTCCCTGGTGGTCCTGGCCCTGCTCTACGGATGGGCGAGCCGCACGCAGGGCTGGTTCCCGGACGGCTGGCTGGAGCGGGCCTGGCTCCAGGGTGAGCGCGAGGTCACCCAGCGCCGCTCGCCGCCCGACTTCACCTCCGGCCGCGCCTACCGGAGATCGGGGGTGACCGTGGCCGAGCCGGGGGCCATGCAGCCCGGGCTGACGCTGATCACCTCCACGTGGGAAGACTTCGGGTGGCAGCCCGGCGCCAGGCTCGTCGACCGGCAGGGGAACGTCCTCCACGAGTGGAGCCTGCGGCCCACCGAGCTGTTCGCCGACTCGCTCTACCGGAGGCAGGACAACGAGCTGTCGGAGCAGGACATCCATGGCACCTACCTCTTCCCGAGCGGCGACCTGCTGGTGAACGTGGAGTACGCGGGCACGGTGCGCCTGGACGCCTGCAGCGGTCCGAAGTGGCGGCTTCAGGCCGGGAACCACCACTCCATCGCCCGCGCTGACGACGGCACCTTCTGGACGCCCGGCGTGAGCGGGCTGCGGCCCGCCCGCAGCCAGGCGTATCCGGACGGCTACCCGGGGGTCCAGGGGCCGCACTACCAGGACTACATCGTCCACTTCGACGCGGACGGCGAGGTCCTGAACGCCATCAACGTCCTGGACGTCCTCTACGACAACGGCCTGGAGCGGCTCTTCCCGAAGTTCGACGCACAGCAGCGTGAGGACCCCACCCACCTGAACGACGTGGAGCCGCTCTCGACGTCCATGGCCGACGAGTACCCGACCTTCGGGGCCGGCGACCTGCTGCTCTCCATGCCGCCCATCGACCTGGTGGCGGTCCTGGACCCGGAGTCCGGAGAGGTGAAGTGGCACACCACGCACCCGATCATGGCCCAGCACGACCCGGACTGGATGGGCGACGGGTGGGTCGGCATCTTCGACAACAACGTCGACAACACGCGCCGGGGCACGATGCTCGGGGGGAGCCGGATCGTGGCCGTCGAGCCCGCCACGGACTCCACGCGGGTGCTGTTCCCGACCGAGGAGTCGGATCCGTTCTATACGGGCATCCGCGGCAAGTGGCAGGAGCTGGACAACGGCAACCTGCTGCTCACCGAGTCGGCCGTGGGGCGTGTGGTGGAGGTCGCCCCGGACGGCCGAACGCTGTGGGAGTGGGTCGCCGAGCCCTACAATCGGGCCCTGGTGCCGAACGTGACCAAGGCCACGAGGGTAGACGTGACCCGCGAGGAGGTCTCGAGCTGGCCCTGTCCGCCGCAGGGGACGTCACAGCCATGAACCCCACAGGAGACGAACCGACATGAGAGCACGGACTCGGACGCTGCTGGCCGCATTCGTCGTCGGGACGGCCGCTCTGCTGGCGCCGGAGGCGGCGCTGGCCTACGGGGGGCCGGGGAGCGTGATCTCCGGCATCGGCGCCCTTCTGGCGGCCATCGCCGCCGTCGGGGCCGCGCTCTTCGGCTTTTTCTGGTTTCCCCTGAAGCGGCTCTACCAGAAGATCAACGGCGGGGACGAGGAGGAGGCCGACGTCGAGCGCGACGTCGCCGAGGCCTGAGGTCGTCCCGATCTGCGCCGCCCCCGTCGCCGCCGTCCGCAGGTTTCCCGCGGGCGGCCTGCTCCCGGCCGTGCGGCTCCCGGCGCGGGCGTGAGCTTCCTCCTCGCCGTCCTGGTCGTGGTGGTGTTCGCGCTGGTGCTGGAGCGCCTGCGTCTTCCGGATCGGGCCCGGGAGACGGGCCGGAGGGCCCGCGAGAGCCTGGACGTGCTCCGGGACCCGGACCTGGACGACCGGGAGAAGGAGAGCGCCCTCCAGGAGCAGTCGCTCCGCCTCTTCGGCCTCCTGGGGATGCTCCTCGGCGGCAGCCTCCTGGCCCTGGGGCTCCCGCTGCTCGGCGTCTGGCTGCTCGAGCTGGGCGGCGTCTCCTCGCTGGAGGCGGTGCTCGGCGTGCTGGAGCGTCCCGATTTCCTGCTGGGCACCGTCCTCGTCGGGGTCGGCGGATACGTGATCTACCGCAGGCTCGGCGCGTCCTGAAGCGATTCTGAGCCGGCGAGCGGAGCGGGGATGAACTTCGAGGAGCGCTACGGCCGGGTGGACCGGCTGCTGCACGACTTCGCCTTCGCGGCCGGTCAGGCCCAGCACGCCATGGCCGACGTCGAGGAGATCCTCTACCGGGACACCCTGGAGGGGATCTCCCTGGAGGATCCGGTCTTCGTCACGGCTCTCCCCCGATCGGGCACCACGGTCCTCCTCCAGCTCCTGGCCGACAGCGGCCAGTTCGCCAGCCACACCTACCGGGACATGCCCTTCGTCCTGTGTCCGATGCTGTGGAGCCGCTTCTCGAGCCGGTTCGCCGCCGGGGAGGAGTCCATGGAGCGGGCCCATGGCGACGGCCTCGAGGTCTCCGCGGACAGCCCCGAGGCCTTCGAGGAGATGATCTGGAAGCACTTCTGGACGGAGCGCTACCGGGAGGACCGTGTCCTCCCCTGGGGGCCCGAGACGGAGCAGAACGCCGAGTTCGACGCCTTCCTCGAGGCCCACATGAAGAAGGTCGTCGCGCTCCGGCGCCAGGGGCCGGAGGACCGCCGCCGCTACGTCTCCAAGAACAACCTGAACATCTCGCGGCTGGCCGCGCCGCCGAAGCCGCTGCGAACGGGCACTGTCCTGGTCCCCTTCCGCGAGCCCGTGCAGCAGGCGGCCTCCATGCTCCGTCAGCACCGGCGGTTCCTGCGCCTCCACGAGGAGGACGACTTCGTCCGCCGGTACATGGAGGCCATCGGCCACCACGAGTTCGGAAAGGGGCTGAAGCCCGTGGATTTCGGCGGGTGGCTGGACGAGGTGGGGTGGCGAGGATGGGAGGCGGAGGAGCCGCCGCCCGCCGCCGACCCCGAAGGGCTCGAGTTCTGGGTCCGCTACTGGGTCGTGGCCTATCGCCGCGTGCTGGACGAGGCGGGCGACCGGGTGAGCCTCCTCTCCTACGCCCGCCTCACCGGCGAGCCGGAGGAGGCGCTCGCCGGCGTGGCACGAGTCCTGGGCGACGACGGCGCCGAGCTCTCCTCCATGTCCGACCGCCTGCGCCCCCCACGCACCCACGAGGTGGACCTCTCCGGGGTCGACGACGGCGTCCTCCGCGAGGCGCGGGCGCTGCACGGGGAGCTGGACGCCGCGTCGGCGATCTGAGGCAGGGATCGCGTCGTGCCCGTCTGCCGTGCGCTCGTTACGTTGGCCACGGTATGCAGCCGGACGACCGGCCGAGCGGAGATGTCAGGGAGCGGATCCGGGACGCGCTGACGGAGCGTTGCGAGGTGGTCTTCGCGTACCTCTTCGGCTCCAGGGCAACCGGGGGGAAGCGTCGGTCGAGCGACGTCGACGTGGCGGTCTACCTGGAGGAAGAGGAGCCGGTCGGTGGCCCGCGGGACGGAGCCGCGGGACGGGGCGCCGGTGAGCGGTCTTCCTCGGAGACGTGGTCGGCGATTCACGGCGACCTCGTGCGGGCCGTAGGCGGGAGCGAAGACCGGGGCGGAGCTCCCGAGGGGGTCGATCTCGTGATCCTGAATCGGGCCCCGCCTCTTCTCGCGGATCGCGTGGCCCGCTCCGGGGAACTTCTCTTCTCCCGTGACGAGCCGGAGCGGATCCGCTGGCTGGTCAGGACGAAGGGCCGCTACTGCGACCTCCGGCCGCTTCGGGAGCGTCTCGATCGGACCGTCGGGGAGCGCATCCGCTCGGGAGCGTTCGGTCGGGCCGGATCGGGAGACGAAGAGTGATAGATCCGAGCGTCGTGCGACGGCGGCTCAGGAAGCTGGACGAACTGCTCCAGCGGCTCCGTCAGCTCGCGGAAACATCCCGATCCGAGTTTCTCGCGGATCCCGTCAAACAGGCCGCGGCCGAGCGTCTTCTGCAGGTGGCGGTGCAGGTCGTCCTGGACCTCGGCGCGTACGTCCTGAGCGAGCGCGGCGTGGTCGACTGGGAGGAGTACCGGGAGGTGCCCGTGCGGCTCGAGGAGGAGAGTGTGCTCGACCAGGAGCTGGCCGAGAAGCTCTCCGAGGCGGCGGGACAGCGCAACATCCTGGTCCATCTGTACCTTGACGTCGATCCGGAGGAGGTCTTCAGGACCCTGCGCCGGGACCTCGACGCGTTCAGCGAGTTCGCGGACCGGATCGAGCGGCTCCTCTGAGTTCCGTCCCCGGGCAGTAGGCCTCGAGAATCTCTCGGTAGCCCTGCCCGGCGTGGGGTCGCCGGATTCCAGCCGCGGACGTCCGCGGGCGTTCAGGGCATCCGTGACTCGAGCCAGCCCGAGGCCGCGGCGATCCCGAACCACACCCAGTTCCGGTCGTAGTAGCGCTCCTCCTGTTCGCTGAGCCGCCGCAGGCTCTCCGCGCTCAGCGACGTCCGCCGGACCCGGCTGTACAGGGACGGATGATGGAGGCGCAGGGACGGCAGCAGGCTCCCGTAGAAGCTGAGCGACTCCTGCTCGGAGCGCCGCTCGCCGCCCGTGGTGTAGCGCGTGACGATGCGACCGCTCCGGTCGAGCTCTCGCGCCAAAAATTCCGAACGGCTCGGCCCGGAGCAGGCCCGCTCCCGGTCGTGGAGCAGGCAGTCGACGGCGACCCGCCAGTAGATCCGCACGGCGTCGAAGGAGAAGAAGCCGCTGAGCGCCGTGTCGACGGTGGAGGCCGGGTGGGGCCGTCCGGCGGAGTCGACGGACATGAAGTCCGGAGGCAAGCGGGCGCCCGGCCGCTCCAGCCAGCGGTCCAGCAGGCGGTAGCCGGCCGCGAGCGCCGCGTCCCAGTTCCCGTCCGGGTCGGCGCGATCGAAGTGAGGGTACGCGTACGGCAGAAAGTAGGAGAGATTCACGATCCGGTCGCCGACGGCCCAGTTGCCGGCGGCGGGAAACCACCCGTCGGGGAGGTCGACGGCTTCGTGGGATCGGATGTCGGAGAGGAGCGTCCGAGCTCGCTGCCGGTAGTCGTCCCGGTCGAAGCGGTCGGCGGCGATGAGCAGGGCCAGCGCGATCTCCTGGTCGGCGTCCGTCGCCGTGTTCGGGTCCACCACGGCGGAGTCGGCCGGCGACCAGAGCCAGCTGTAGAGCCCGTCGGGCCGGCGGAGGTGCTGCTCCGTCCACCGGAAGATCCGTCCGAACGCCTCCCCGCGGCCCAGAAGCGACGTGCGGAGCAGGGCGTATCCCTGGCCCTCCGAGGTGACGCGGCCGTCGGCCCGGGCCGGGTCGACCACGTAGCCGGGCTCCCGGAGGTACTGCTCGGCGTACCGGTCCCAGTCGCCGGTCAGGTAGGCGTCCACGCCCTCCGGGGTCGGGGTCTCGTTCTCGGCGCACCCGCCGGCCAGAGTCAATACGACGGCAAGGATCAGCAGCCCCGGACCGCGCGTGCGCCGGCGAGTCGGGCTAGAACACACCGGCGCCCAGCTCGACGCGGCCGAAGATCCGACCGGCCCGGTAGCCGTCCGTTTCGAGCACCCCGAGTCCGCCTGCGCTGAGCCGAACGATCCCCGGCCGCCAGCCCAGCTCCACCATGCTCCACGCCCCGCCCACGGCGTCGCCGTCCTCCAGCGCCCCGTACGGGTTCAGCTCCACCTCGAGCTCGAGGGCGTCCCAGCGGCGGATCCCGTGCACCCCGGCGCCGAGCGAGTAGTAGGAGTCCGGCGTGAACAGACCCGGGGTGTTCTCCTCGTTCCACGCGGCGTATCCGTTCGGCGAGACGGCGAGAAATCGCGAGGGCCCGCTCCACAGCGGCAGCTGATAGCGGCCGGTGAGGGCGAGACGGCGATTGCCGTCGTCGAGCCGGGAGCCGTGCGCCCCCGCCATGAGCTGGGCGTAATCGCCCATTCTCTGCTCCAGGCCCGCGCTGAGCCGGGTGCGCCCGAAGTCGACCCGCGGGAGGAGATCCGCCAGGGAGGTCACGCGGTTGAAGCGGCGCGGTCCGCCGATGCTGCTCGCGGCCCACACCGAGGACCGGTCCATCCGCAGCCGGACGCGCGTGGCGTCGGCCGCCGCCCAGATCGCCTGCAGGTCGCCGGTGAGCAGCTCCTCCTCCCGGCCGCGGTAGCCCTCGACCCCGGCCTCGCCGGCGAGTCGCAGGCGAGGGGAGGGAAACAGGCTGTCCACGCCCAGGGCGGCCCGCCAGCGGTCCTGGCTCAGCCCGTCCTGCCGCAGCGTCGCGCCCTCCGCCCGGCCGTGGAGACGGAGGCCGGAGCCCGGCCACAGGGAGAAGCGGCCGTCGAGCCAGCTGTCGTGGCGGAAGTCGTTGCTGTC
>CAZFDK010000090.1:0-7094 GCA_964518305.1 uncultured Gemmatimonadota bacterium
ATGCCAGCCAACGAGACGGTCGAGGAGCTCAACCTCGACGACTATCAGTACGATTTCGTCACCAAGGACGAGCCCGTCTACAAGGCGGAGAAGGGGCTCTCGGAGGACGTCGTCCGTCAGATCTCCTATCACAAGGAGGAGCCGGAGTGGATGCTGGACTACCGGCTCGAGGCCCTGGAGATCTTCAACTCCAAGCCCATGCCGGACTGGGGGGCGGATCTCTCGGACCTGGATCTCTCGGAGATCTACTTCTATCTGCGCCCCTCCGACCGCATGGAGCGGTCCTGGGAGGACGTGGACGACGAGATCAAGGAGACCTTCGAGCGGTTGGGCATCCCGGAGGCCGAGAAGGAGACGCTGGCCGGTGTGGGGGCCCAGTACGAATCGGAGATGGTCTATCACAGCCTCAAGGAGCAGTGGGAGGAGCAGGGGGTGGTCTTCGAGTCCATCGAGGACGGCCTCCAGATGTACCCGGACCTCTTCCAGGAGCACTTCTCCACGGTCATTCCGCCCAACGACAACAAGTTCGCGGCGCTGAACTCGGCGGTGTGGTCGGGCGGCTCCTTCGTCTACATCCCGAAGGGCGTGGACGTGGACATTCCGCTGCAGGCCTACTTCCGGGTGAACGCGGAGCAGATGGGTCAGTTCGAGCGCACGCTGATCATCGCCGAGGAGGGCTCCCAGGCCCACTACATCGAGGGCTGCACGGCGCCGGTCTACTCGACGGAGTCGTTTCACTCCGGGGTGATCGAGATCGTCGTCAAGGAGAACGCCCACTTCCAGTACACGACGATCCAGAACTGGGCGAACAACATGTTCAACCTGGTCACCCAGCGGGCCAAGGTGCACAGGGGCGCCCGGATGGAGTGGCTGGACGGGAACCTGGGCTCGAAGGCGACCATGAAGTACCCGTCCTGCTTCCTGGTGGGCGAGGGCGCCCACGGCTCCGTGCTGAGCGTGGCCTACGCCGGCGACGGCCAGCACCAGGACACCGGGGGCAAGGTGATCCACGCGGCGCCGAACACCACCAGCCAGATCACCTCGAAGTCGATCTCCAAGGGCACCGGCCGCTCCTCCTACCGGGGCCTGTGCCAGGTGTACGAGGGGGCGGAGAACTCCCGCTCGAACGTGGAGTGTGACGCGCTGCTGCTCTCGGAGACCTCGCGCACGGACACCTACCCCTACATCGACATCGACGAGAACCAGGCCACCATCGGCCACGAGGCCACCGTCTCCAAGGTGGGCGAGGAGCAGCTCTTCTACCTGATGAGCCGCGGCCTCGACGAGGAGGAGGCCATGGCGATGATCGTCCGGGGCTTCATCGAGCCCATCGCCAAGAAGCTGCCCCTGGAGTACGCCATCGAGCTGAACCGGCTCATCGAGCTGGAGATGGAGGGGTCGGTAGGCTGATCGGCAGCGGGACGGCCCCGACCCCGGCGTCCTCGCGGGCCTCGGGGCGGTCCGGCCCCTTTCTGGATCTGCCCTGCACGACGCACGATCGCGATAGATCAGAGCAAGGAGTTGGAAACGTGGCGGACGGAACGACGACAGCCGAGCTGGATGCTCCCGGGGACCTCGTGTCCGTAGCGGACCGCCTCGACGGCTGGCTGGACGACCTGGAGGAGCCGGAGGTTCTCCTGGAGGGTCGCCGCCGGGCCTGGAATCGGTATCAGGAGCTCCCCATGCCGAAGACGGCCTCCGAGGAGTGGCGCTACACCGACGTGGAGGACCTCCGGCCCGAGGAGTTCGGGTTCCTGGAGCCCGAGGCGGCCCGCTCGGTGGAAATCGAGGACCTCCCGGCCACCGTGCAGGAGGTGCTGGCCGGCGAGCAGAGCCGGAGCGGCGTGGCGGTCCAGGTCGACGCCGGAGAGGTCTACCGCCGGCTGGACCCCGAGCTGGAGGAGCAGGGCGTCGTGTTCGCCCCCATCGTGGAGGTGGCGCGGGAGCGGCCCGAGCTCCTCGAGGACCGGCTCTTTTCCAGCGAGGTGACCGAAGCGGAGGAGAAATTCTGGACGCTCCACCGCGCCATCCTCTCCGGAGGCTATCTGCTCTACGTGCCGGAGAACGTCCGGGTGTCCGAGCCGGTGCACGCCTTCCGGTACCTGGAGCGCGAGGGCGCCATCGTCGGCTCCCACACCCTGGTGGTGGCGGAGCGTGGCGCCGAGGTGACCTGCGTCGAGGAATTCCTCTCGCCCGATCTGGAGGAGACGTCGCTCAGCGTCGGCGGCGTCGAGGTCTTCGCCGGGGAGAACGCCACGGTCCGGTACATCTCCCTCCAGCGATACGGCCGCGGCGTCGAGCACTACAGCGTCCAGCACGCCACCACCGGCAAGGACAGCCGCCTCAGCGGCTTCAACGTGGCGCTGGGGTCCGATCGGCACCGGGCCGACGTGACGAGCCACGTCGAGGGATCCGGCAGCGAGAGCGAGATGCTGGCCCTGTGGTTCGGCGACGGCGAGCAGCACATCGACCACCACACGCTCCAGTACCACAAGGCGCCCCACGCCTACAGCGACCTGCTCTACAAGGGCGCGCTCACGGATCGGGGACGGAGCGTCTTCCGGGGCGTGATCCGGGTGGCGCAGGAAGCTCAGCTCACCGACGCCTACCAGACGAACCGGAATCTCCTCCTGAGCGAGGACAGTCACGCGAACGCGCTCCCGAACCTTGAGATCGAGGCGGACGACGTGCGCTGCTCGCACGGCGCCACGGTGGGCCAGGTGGACGAGGGCCAGCTCTTCTACCTCAAGAGTCGGGGCCTGACGCCGCTGCAGGCCGAGCGGCTCCTGGTGTTCGGGTTCTTCGAGGAGGTCCTGGGGCGGATGCCCGTGGAGGGCGTCCAGTCCCGGGTCCGGAGCGCCATCGAGCGCAAGCTCGACTTCTGATCACGCCCGAAACGGAAGACACCGAAAGAGAGACCGATGTCCGACTTCAAGACGGTAGCGAACGTGGACGATATTGCCGAGGGCGGGCTCATGGGCGTCGAGGTCGACGGCCAGGAGATCGTGCTCGCCAACAAGGACGGCTCCATCTACGCCCTGGAGGACTGCTGCTCGCACGAGGAGTTCCCCCTGTCCGACGGCGAGATCACCGGGGACCAGCTGACGTGCGCCCTGCACGGGGCGCGCTTCGACCTGGAGACCGGCGAGGCCAAGGCCCTGCCCGCCGTGATGCCCGTGGACACCTTCGAGTGTCGCGTGGAGGGGGACGAGATCCAGGTGAGGATCGGCGACTGACCCGTCGCCCGGAGTCCCCGCGACCCCGGCGAGGCTGACATGACCACCGTCTCGACCCGAGCCCCCATCGACGTCGAGGACATCCGGGGCGACTTCCCGATCCTCGACCAGGAGATCCACGGCCAGCCGCTGGTCTACCTGGATAACGCCGCCAGCTCGCAGCGCCCGGAACGCGTGATCCAGGCCCTCTCCCGCTACTACCGGCGGGACCACGCTAACGTCCACCGCGGCGCCCATGCGCTGAGCGTCCGCGCCACCGAGGCCTACGAGTCGGCGAGGGAGACCGTGGCGGAGCACATCGGGGCCGCCGACGCCTCCGAGCTGGTCTTCGTCCGGGGTACCACCGAGGCCATCAACCTGGCCGCCGGTGCCTGGGGAAGCGACAGCGTCGGCGATGGCGACGAGATCCTCCTCACCAAGATGGAGCACCACTCCAACCTGGTCCCCTGGCAGCTCCTGGCCGAGCGAACCGGAGCCCGGCTCCGTTTCGTGGACGTCCAGCCGGAGGGATCGGGCCTGGCGATGGAGGACTACGACCGGCTCCTCTCCGACCGGACCCGGCTCGTGGCCGTCACCCACGTCTCCAATACCATGGGGGCCGTGAACCCCGTCGCCGAGATCGCCGACCGCGCCCACGCCGCCGGCGCCCTGTGCCTGGTGGACGGCGCCCAGGCGGTGCCGCACATGCCGGTGGACGTCGAGGAGATCGGCTGCGACTTCTACGCCTTCAGCGGTCACAAGATGTGCGGCCCCACGGGCATCGGCGGCCTGTGGGCCCGGGGCGACCTGCTGGAGGAGATGCCCCCGTGGCAGGGCGGCGGAGAGATGATCAATCGGGTGGAGCTGGAGAGCTCCACCTGGGCCGAGGTCCCCCAGAAGTTCGAGGCGGGGACGCCGAACATCGGCGGAGCCGTCGCCCTGGCCGAGGCCGTCCGCTACCTGGACGAGGTGGGCATGGACCGCATCCGTCGACATGAGAGTCAGCTGACCGCGTACGCCATGGAGCGGCTGGAGGAGATTCCCGAAATCACGGTCTACGGCCCGCGGGAGGAGAGGGCCGCCGTCCTCTCCTTCGCCTACGGCGACATCCACCCCCACGACCTCGCCACGATCCTCGACCGCACGGGCGTCGCCATCCGGGCGGGACACCACTGCAACCAGCCGCTGATGGACGAGCTGGGGGTCACCGCCACGGCCCGCGCCAGCTTCGCGCTCTACAACACGCGCGACGAGGTCGACGCCCTCATCGACGGGCTGGACTTCGCGTCGGACGTCTTCGGAAGCGCCGGCGGATGACGGGACAGGACCCCGAGGCCGACGCCACGCCGGGCACACCGGACGACATCGACCGGTCGCTGCCGGCGGAGGCCCTGTCCCAGCTCTTCCAGGAGGTCATCCTCGACCACTACCGGAGTCCGAAGAACAAGCGCGAGATGGAGGACGCCACCCACTCCGTCACCATGGACAACCCCCTGTGCGGGGACGTGATCGAGCTGAACCTCCGGGTGGAGGACGAGCGGATCGCGGACGTGAGCTTCCAGGGACAGGGGTGCTCCATCAGCCAGGCTGCCGCCTCCATGCTCACACGCGAGCTGAAGGGACGGTCGGTGCGGGAGGCCCGCGAGCTGGACGAGAAATTCACGCAGCTGATGCACGGCGACGACGAGTACGAGGAGGACTCCGAGCTCGGCGAGCTGCGTGCTCTCTCCGGCGTCTCGAAGTTTCCGGTCCGCATCAAGTGCGCCCTCCTGGGCTTCAACTGTCTCGAGGAGCTCATCGGTGAAGACGGCGGAGACGAGAGCTCCGAAGCTCAGTAGAGCGTGAACCCGGTGAAGTCTCGCCGGGGAAGAGTGCTCGAGATCTCCGGGGGCACCTACCGCGTCGAGGCGGGTCCGCCCGACGGCGAGCTCCCGGAACCGGGCGGCGGAGAAATCCTGGAGTGCAGCCTCCGGGGCCGGATCAAGGAGAAGGAAGAGGATCGGGTGGCGGTGGGCGACCGGGTCGGCGTGGAGGAGCTCGACGACGGGAGCTGCCGCGTGGCCTCCGTCCTGGAGCGGGAGTCGGTCCTCTCGCGGAGGAGCGTGGCGCGCCGCCGCGAGCAGGTCATCGCCGCCAACGTGGACCAGCTCGCAGCCGTGACCTCCGTGGCGCAGCCCGAGCCGGATCTCCGGCTCACCGACCGGCTCCTGGTCCTGGCCGAGCTCAACGGCCTCTCGGCCCTCGTCGTGGCCAACAAGGTGGATCTGCGGGACGCGGAGGAGCTCCGCGACGTCTACCGGCCCGCCGGCTACGATGTGCTGGCCACCAGCGCGGAGACCGGACGCGGCCTCGACGACCTCGACGCCCGCCTCAGCGGCCGGATCACCGTCCTCGCCGGGGCCTCCGGCGTCGGCAAGTCCAGTCTCCTGAACGCCCTGGTGCCGGGACTCGAGCTCCGGACGTCGGACGTGGGCCGTAAGGGTCGCCACACCACGGTCTCGGCCACGATGCACCCCTACGGCGAACGGGGATACGTGGTGGACACGCCGGGCCTCCAGTACCTGACGCTGTGGCAGGTCGATCCGGCCCACCTGGCCTGGGCCTTCCCCGAGTTCCGTGCCCACCTGCCGCAGTGCCGCTTCTCCGACTGCCGCCACCTGGCAGAGCCGGGCTGCGCGGTCAAGGCGGCCGTGAACGCCGGAGAGGTCTCGGAGCGACGCCACGAGAGCTACCGCAGCCTGCTCGAGTCCATCGAGGAGCAGCGGGAGCCGGGCGACGGGACGGGGGCGGGTTGAGCGGAGGGGGTGTCGTCGAGCCCCTGGGCCGCGTCCGCCGGGTTCTCGATCGCCACCGGCCCGAGCGGATCGCGGCCCGCGAGGCCGAGCGGCAGGCGGCGGTGGCGCTGGTGCTGCGGCCGCCGGAGGGAGCCGATCCCGGGCAGCTCGTCGACCCGGAGGAGCTCCTGGCCCTCTTCATCCGTCGGGCCGAGGCCGACGGAGATCCCTGGTCCGGCCACATGGGACTGCCCGGCGGGCGACGGGAGCCCGGCGACCGCGATCTGTCGGAGACCGCCCGCCGTGAGACGGAGGAGGAGACGGGCCTCCGGCTCCGAGAGGAGGATCTTCTGGGCCGTCTGTCGGACCTCCACCCCCGGAGTCCCCGCCTGCCCTCGGTGGCCATCACCCCCTACGTGTCGCGGTTCCTCGGCCGGCCGGACGTGACGCCGAGCGTCGAAGTGGGCGGCCACATCTGGGTCCCGGTCCGCGACCTCCGCGCGCCGGAGAATCGCTCGCGGCTGGTCCTCGAGCGCCCCGGCGGTCGCCGGCAGTTTCCCACCATCGAGGTGCAGGGCCGCACGATCTGGGGCCTCACCCACGAAATCGTCCGCCGCTTCCTAGTCCTCATGGACGAGCGGTGACTCGTCCGCGCCTTCCCAGGTCTCTCGACGGCTGTATCTTGGGACGGAGTCGCGGGGACGTTCTACCACCGGCGCGGCGCCCCGTGGCCGTCGTCGCCACCTGCACCAGGTTCATCCAGCTGCACCGGAGACGCACATGAGGCACCGATTTCTCGTATCGCTCCTTTCCGTCGTCATCGTCACGGTCCTGCCTCTCCTCCCCGCCTCCGCCGCGGCGCAGCCTTTCGGCGGCTCCGGCGGCGGTGGCTCCGAGGCGGACACCGTGGCTCTCTCGGCCATGGACGCCCGCTCCGTCGGCCCGGCGGCCATGAGCGGGCGCATCGGCGCCGTGGAGGGGGTGACGGGGACGTCCGACACCGTCTTCGTCGGCGCCGCCACGGGCGGCGTGTGGAAGACGGAGGACGGCGGCACCACCTGGGAGCCGATCTTCGACGACCAGCCCAGTCTCTCCGTCGGGGCCA
>CAZFDK010000091.1:0-7077 GCA_964518305.1 uncultured Gemmatimonadota bacterium
CTGCGAGAGCTTCTTCGCCTCGCTGGAGTGCGAGATGATCGACCGCACGTCGCTGACCAGCTTCACCCACGGACGGCGGAAGGTCTTCGACTACATCGAGGGCTGGTACAACCCTCACCGCCGACACTCCTCCCTGGACTACGAATCCCCGATCAACTACGAGAGGAGGACCCAGCTCGCTGCCTGAAACCCAAGCCGTTCACTGTCTACCGGATCGGGGCAACTCCAGTCTGGTCGTCACACTTCCTCCTTTAGCCAAGCCCCGACCTCCTCGGCCGGCATGGGCCGGGCGAACAGGAAGCCCTGTCCGAGGAGGCACCCCATGGACCGTAGCCGCTCGCGCTGCCCTTCCGTCTCGACGCCCTCAGCGACCACGTCCAGGCCGAGCCGGTGCCCGAGATCGATCATCGTCTCGGCCAGCGCGGCGTCCGAGCCGCTCTCGACGATGCCCTGCACGAAGGAAAGGTCGATCTTGAGCTCGTCGACCTCGAGGTCGCGCAGGTAGCTGAAGGTCGAGTATCCGGTCCCGAAGTCGTCCACCGCGACGCTAAAGCCAAGTTCCCGGAGCTCGTCAATCCGTGCCGGCACCCGCACAAGGGAATCCTCGGTCACCTCGAGGGTGACCTGTTCCGGCCGGATCCCTTCTTCCACGACAATATCGTACAGGTGCGTGCCCGTCTCGCCGTCGCCCAGCTGCGCGGCAGACAGGTTGACCCCGAACCGAAGCACGGAGGAGTCCTGCGCGGACGCCTGCCAGTCGGACACCTGCCGGCACGTCTGCCGCAGGAGGCTTCGCTCGAGCCACCCGATCAGCCCCAGCTCCTCGGCCAGGGGGATGAACTGGGCGGGCGGAACCAGGCCGTGCTCGGGATGCCGCCAGCGGGCGAGGACCTCGAGGTACGCAAGCGAGCCGTTCTCCAGCCGGACGACGGGCTGGAAGTGGGGGACGACCTCGCCCCGGTCGATCCCCTCCCGCAGTGCTCGCTCCCGGCGCATCGAGGCAATCCCCGCCACCTCCACCTCGGGGTCGAAGACCTGGAATCCGCGGGGGGCGTCCTCCTTGGCCCAGTGCAGCGCGAGGCTGCCGAATCGTAGCAGCTCGTCGGGGGCGTCGGCCTGGACGGCGTGGCGGTAATCGCCCTCGCTCTGGAGCACGGCTCCCATCGTGACATCGAGGTGAACGGCTTCAACGCCGGCCTCGATGGGATCACGGAGGACCTGGTAGATGCGATCCCGGACGTTGGCGACGTCGTCCGGCCGCTGCAGGTCGGGCAGCGCCACGGCGAACTCGTCGCCGCCCCAGCGGGCCACGGTGTCCTCCTCGCGCACGGCCTCCCGGATCCGGTCGGCGAGCTCCGTGAGCACCCGGTCGCCGGCGACGTGGCCGAGCCGGTCGTTGATCCGCTTGAAGTGGTCGATGTCCAGCATCAGCAGCCCCAGCGCCCGGTCGTGCCGATCAGAGCGGGCCAGTCCCTGCTCGACGCGGTCGGTGAGCAGCGTGCGGTTCGCGAGCCCCGTGAGCGGATCGTGCAGGGCCTGGTACCTCAGCTGTTCCTCGGTGCGCTTTCGGTCGGTAATGTCCTCCTGCACGGACACGAAGTGGCTGATCTCGCCGTCTTCGTCCCGCAGCGGCGTCACCTGCCACCGGAGGTGATAGGGCGTGCCGTCCTTCCGGTAGTTGACCGTCTCCCCCTCAAACGTCTGGCCGTCAGCGAGTTTTCGCTTGAGACGCTCGCCCTCGGCCCGATCGGTATCCGGGCCCTGGAGCAGCCGCGGCGTCTCGCCGATCAGCTCCTCGCGGTTGTATCCTGTCATCTCCGTCATCGCCGAGTTCACATAGCGGATCGTCGGTCCCGGCGGCTCCAGCTCGGGACCGGTGATCAGCAGCCCGGTCGCCATGGTCTCGACCGCGGTGGCGAGAAGCCGGCGCTGTTGTTCGGCGTCTTGCCGTTCGGTGATGTCCTGAATCGTCTGGAACAAGAGCTCGCGGCCGTCCCGCTCCAGGATCCGCCCCGACCACCGGACGTGCCGGGCCTCTCCGTCCCGCCTCCGCAGCCGGAGCGGCCGGTTCCGAACCCCGTCCTGCGCCCGGACCACCTCGATCAGCTCGGTTCGACGCTCGGGGTCGACGCCGGCCTCGAGCTCGAGGGCGCTCGTCCCCTCCAGCTCCTCCGCTCCGTAGCCGAGGAGCCCGGCCGCCGCCTCGTTCACCGTCTCGTACTCCCCCGTATCCACGTCGCTGATCGCGATCCCCGTCGGTGCAAGCTCCACGACCGAGGCCCACCGCTCGCGCTCGGCCTCGAGCTCCCGGTGCATCTGCTCCCGATCCAGCGCGACCGCCACCTCGTTGGCCACCTCCACGAGCAGCTCGCGCTCCTGCTCCAGGAAGGGACCGATGTCCTCGTCCGGCCGCTCCTCCCGGTAGACGACCTCCACCTCCCCGACCTCCTCGTCGTCCATCTCCACGGGGGCCGACAGGCTCCCCTCGGACTCGGCGAAGTTCTCCGAGGTCCAGCTGTCGCCCTCCAGGGCGACACGCGCTTCGGCGACCTCGGGATACTGCCAGCCCCCGGGCAGCCGCTCGACGACCTCCTTCAGCCGGACCCGGAGGTCCCGGTCGTCGGCGTGCAAAAGCCGCGTGATATCAGAGAGACAGGCCCGTTCCCGCATCCGCTCTCGCAGGGCCGAGGTCAACTGCTCGAGCTCTCGTTCCCGCGCCACCCGCTCGGTGATGTCGATATGGGAGACAACCACCCCGCTCCGGCCTTCTGCCGCCACGGGCATGACCGAGATGCGAAACCATCGTTTCTCGTCCGTCCCGTGGGAGGAGTACTTCATCTTGAACGAGTTGCGCCCGCCGCGGAGCACCGCGTTGAGCCCGTCCAGCATCCGCCGCGCGTCGGCGGTCCCCTTCTCGGCCGCCTCCCTCGTCTCCTCCAGGTAACTGTCTCCGACGTTTCCCCTCGGGTCCCCGCCCTCCCGTTCCGCGAAGGCCCTCCACGCCTTGTTCGTGGCCAAAATCGTCCCCTCCTCGTCCAGTACCGCGATGTGCTCGGGAAGCGACTCGAGGATCGAGCGGTCAAGTCGCCGCTGACGGTCCGCCTCCCGCTGCAGGCGGTGGCGCTCGACGGCCTTTTGGAGGGTGCGCGAGAGCAGGGCCGGGGTGAGACCGTCCTTCCGCAGGTACTCGGACGCACCGGCGTCCAGGGCCGCGGTGGCGGTATCCAGGTCGTCCAGATCGGTCGTCACCACGAGCGGAGTGTCCGGGACGGCCCGGGCGACCCGACGAACCGTCTCGACTCCCTCGCTGTCCGGGAGGCCGAGGTCGATGGCCACGATGTCTGGGCGTTCGTCGCGCGCAGCTTCGAGTCCGGCCTCGACGGACGATTGCCACCGGAAGCGGACGTCCAGCTCGCCCTCCGCCAGCAGCTCCTCGAACAGCCGCGCCTCGTCCGGGTTATCCTCGATCAGGAGGAGCGACAGGCCACAGGCCGAATCCGCTCCGGGGGTCACGTCGCGACCTCCTTCCGGCCGGACGGACAAGCCGTTCGGATGGTCCAGCAGAGGGTGAACGGGGGAAGCCGGGGAGAGTAGCGCACGGCGGATCGGGCCATGACGACCCCTCTAGCGGCAAGGTTCGAGTCGGCAGCCGTCAGTGAAGACGTAGTATCTTCTCATCGATATGATACGGTTCCGCTCGTATCACCCGAAGCGGACGAGGTACGGGTTTGGCCGCCGACGCCCGGGCCGGAGCGGTCGTGTGCTACAGGTAGTTTCCTCGGCTGCGGATCGGGACCGGTCTGGCGATCCTCTGACCCGGATGGACGGTGACCGGTTCGCTGTCAAGCTGCTGCTGGACAGCCCGACGGCGCTCGAGATCAGGCGCGGATGACCGGGGGGATCGGGAGGACCGACCCCGGCGGTCCGTTTGGGCCCATCAGACAGATGATACGAGTCCACTAACCGAATAGGTAGACAGGACCTACTGGAGGGAGAGGAGGCGGCAAAACCGTCTTCGTATTTCGCGGTGTTCGAACACCGAAACTGGTTGAGCGAATTTCTTCTTGAGAGCCTGTATCGGCTGTACAGCTGTACCATGGAACCAGCTCCAGATGGAGGCAGTGGAGGGGCATCCGCGCGCGGTAAAGTCACGAGCGACGGACCTTGCTAATGAAAGCGGGAGGAGACCGGATCGCTTTTTCCTCCTCCCCCCGGCCTCGGTGGTCAGTGAGGTACGCTGTGCGCCGCGTGAGCTTATCCGACAGCCGTTCGAGCGGAGCAGGGATCGGAGCTCCGTACGCTCTAACGTGAGCACCGTACGGCTGGAGCTGGAGCTCGAGGAGGAGCTCACCCGTCGGTGAACTGAACCTACTCACTGACCCTCGTACGGGTCCTTCGGGCTGGGCTCCTCCTCGCCGGTGTCCAGTGCATCGCGCTCGCCACTGGGGAGCTCCTCGTCCTCGACCTGGGACGCATGCGGCTGGCCGGCGACCTGTACGACGAGGCTCCGTTGGTTCACATCGAGTTCATGCATTTGCTTCGGTGATCCCAGGGCTCGGTCGAGGGTGTGCTTCGCCGCCTCGACGGCGCTCCTTTTGGCCTGATCATCGTCCTCAAATCGGTCGGGCCAACGGCCTGTACGGGCCCAGCGGAGCGTTCGCATCGCACTGGCGACCTCATCACGCCAGTCGGGCATCACCTCGTCCAGTACGGAACGCGCCTCCTGCCGGAGCTTTTTATACGCGCGCGGACCCTATCGCGCCTCAACAGCCGATATGCCGCGCTTCGAGCGGTAGAAAGCGTACAATCGTACGCTGCGTGGTACGACCGAGACGCGTTACCGATGAGCGAATGCTCCGAGTCCGGGTCCCCGTGCACGTACAGGCGGCAGAACTCCTCCTCTCGGACCGTGAGGTTTTCGGGGACAGGGGCAGGGTGTTCTGCCGTCATGGTTATTCCTTTCAGCAGGGCCTTGCAGCCACCAACGGGCGACCAGGGGCTCTCCGCCGATGCGTACAATGCATTCCGCTATCCTATATTATCTTATAAGCGATGATCTTATTCATCACTTGAGACATGAATCGTCGCTCGCTGTTACCGGATCTGTTACCGAGACGCCAACTACCCGTATGACCTCCGGTAGGCACGGCGGATTCCCACTCCAGTGAGGCTCGGCTGGCCACTACCTGTCCCTACGTGGTCCCTGGAGAGAGCGGGGCCGGTACCCGGCTTGTCACATCTGCTCCCCAAAGCTCTCCTCAATCATGTCGACTCGGTCCACGGAGGTGGTTTCTCGTCTGATGAGATCGATTCGCTGACAATGAGTGTTTGACCCGGGCTCGCAGAACTCGTTCGTCCATTCAACACGCATAAGTACCAGTGCTTCATAGATTTGCTGGTGTCGGAATGCTCGATCGCGTTGCTCCCGGTAAAAGTCGTGAATCGGGAGTGGGTCCTCGCGCTGCCAGGACCTGCCGGATTCAAGCCGAATGAGTCGAGATCCCGTGTAAGCGCTGTCTGGGAGTTCGATGAGCCGACCGTCTATCTCGACATATACGTACATCCGCAGGTGTAGACGGCGATCTGACGGGTTCTGAATCCACGGCTGCAACAAGAACTCGTTCTCCGCGAAGCCCGGTCTTGACTCCGCGACTACTTGGCCTCTTTCATGTGAGAGGCGAAACGTGAAGTAGACGTACCAGACCACGGCTATGACCGTTGCCGTTTGGAGAGCTAAACCGGCATCGTACACGCCCCCTGTTATCCCGCCAGGCCTGATGGACAGATAGACCGATACAGCAGAAGCGGTCATTGCAACGAGCCACGGCAAGCCCCGAAGCGCGGATACGAGTTGGCATACCCACCGTTTGAAGGAATGCAACAGGTTACTCCTCCCGCTCTCTCCAGCGGTTCTGATTTGCGAGGGCCTCTGACCAAGGGTACGGCGGTAGCTGAACCTCGGTAACAGCTCGGTCACAGATTCGCCGGTCGCGCAGGGGCACGGACGGTTCCGCAGTGAGCCGAAACCTCTGAGACCTCCGCCTACCTCCGCCTGCGTGGAGGTCTCCAGCGATCTCAAAATCCGGTGGGGGAGACCGGGTGTGTGTTCGAATCCCCCCTCCGACGTTGGCCGCGACGCTGGGACCTCACTTCGCCCACCCACAGGGTGACTCATGCTCCGCCAGGTCCGCACGGTCGCGATTCCCATCTCGCTCGCCGCCCTTCTTGCCCCGAGCGTCGCGCCCCTCGCTGCCCAGGGCCCGGGTGAAGGGGACGGAGACCGGATGGTCTGGGTCACGGGAGGGCTCGGTACCGGATCACAGGACCTCGCCGCGGCCGCCAGCCTCGACATCGCCTGGAGCGACCACATCGTGTCGCTCCGCGCTGCCGGTGTCCTCCCGGGAGTGTTGTTCGAGACGGGAGACCGCTACAGCGACGTGGGGCTGCTGTATGGCCACGCCGTTCGCTGGAGCCTCGGCATCGCCGCGCTGTAGACGGCGGCGAAGCCGGCCTCCAGGGCGGCGTACCACACCTCGTCGGGGACGCTCCCCCGCCCCGTCCACCGGGCTCCGGCCGCCCGCGGCCCGGGGTCGGCGTCCCGGCGCCGGTTCTCCGCCTCGAGCTCCGATGCGGGATCCTCGGGCAGCTCCGGCGGGTCGGGCCGCTCCTCGGTGTGGACCCCGCCCCGGGGATCCCGGAAGACGGCCCGCCCCTCGCCCCACCACTCCACCGTCCAGCTCTCCTCGTGGACGAACCGGTGGTGACGGCGGCACAGCAGGACGCAGTTCTCCAGGCTGGTCTCGCCCCCGTCCGCCCACGTCTGAGAGCGAGCGTGTCAAGCGGATATAGGAGCCCCATTCCCGGAGCATCCGCTTTTGACACTCGCGGGCGCCGCGTCCGCCAGGCTGTCCTCGGTCGGGTGTTGGCGCGCGCATGCTGTGAGTCCGACGCTGCTTACGATCTCCGTAGGGCCTCTCCGACGGCCATCCACGTCTTCGCGGTCACCCGCCCCGAGGGCGGGGCCGCATGATCCCGTTATTGGGGACGGGGGTGCTCACTCAATGGGCGGGGCAGTCA
>CAZFDK010000092.1:0-7048 GCA_964518305.1 uncultured Gemmatimonadota bacterium
CCGCGGCCACCGCCGGCTCCGCCGCCGCGGGCAGCCCCACGACGCGCCGGCTCCCGCCCACGGCCCGGCCCACCGCGTCCACGATCTCACCGAACAGCAGCGGCGCGGGCCCGCCGAGCTCGAACACCTCGTGCTCGAAGGCGGGCCGCTCCACCGCCTGGCACAGGGCCTCCACCACGTCCTCGATGGAGACGGGCTGGAGCCGGAACTCCGTCTCCCCGAACACCGGCAGCGCCGGGTACCGGAGGAGCATCGACCGCAGCTCGGCGGTGAAGCGGTCCCCCTCGCCGTACACCACGGCCGGCCGGAAGACCACCGCCTCCACGTCGACGGCCCGCACCTCCTGTTCCGCCGCGTGCTTGGCGCGGAAGAAGGGCGAGCCGTCGGGCCGCGCTCCCAGGGCGCTCATGTAGACGAAGCGCTCCACGCCGGCGTCGAGCGCCTCTCTGACCAGGTTGCAGGTACCCCCGTGGTGCACTTCCTCCGGATCGTCGCCGCCTGGCTCCGGGACCCAGCCCCCGGCCAGGTGGATGACCCGGTCGCACTCGCCGGCCGCGCCGATCAGATCGGCGGAGTCCCGCACGTCGGCCGTCCACCACTCCACGCCCAGCGTCGCCAGCTCGCCCTCCCGCGGCCGGTTCCGGGAGAGCCCCCGGACCTCGTGGCCGCGGGCGATCAGCCGCGGGATGAGATGACGCCCCAGGAAGCCGGACCCGCCGGTCACCAGCACGCGGTGCGAGCGGTCCGCGCCCTCCAGCAGGGGCTCCGGCTGCTCGGCCAGGGCCGTGCCCGTGGACTCCTCCGGCTCGTCCGGGTACGGCGCGAACGGGCCCTCGACCATCTCCTCCTTTCCCGACTTCCGAGATCCTTCTTCTACGAGCGCCTGCAGGCGCCCGGACAAGATAACAGGACGTCGGGAGCGGCAGGCAGGGTCGGACGGAGGGCGCCCCCCCGGACCGCCCCGTGAGGCTGGGGGGCGGTCCGGGGCCGCGCCGGGTCAGGCTCGGCTCACACCCCGAGCTCCGCCTCCTCGAGCTCGTCCAGCTCCGCCCCGTCGCCGTCCACCGGGCGGGCGCCGTTCTCCCGCGGGTCCAGCAGGACGAAGTCCCGCACCACGACGTCCACCGAGGGCACGGTGACGCCCTCCTTCTCGTAGGACCCGTACTCGATCCGACCGTCCACGTAGAGGCGCGACCCCTTCCGGAGATACCGCTCCACGGTGTCGGCGGAGCGCCCCCAGAAGGTCAGGCGGTGCCAGTCCGTCCTCTTCTCCTCCTCGCCGTCCACCGTGAACACCCGGTTCGTCGCCAGCGAGACGTGGGCGACGGCGGTTCCCTTCTCCGTCGTCGTCACGCGGGGGTCCGCGCCGGCGTTCCCGATCAGGGTCACGCGATTCACCGACCGGCTCATCTTCTCCTCCTGCGTCGAGGTGTCTCTCTCCCACCCCCGACGGATGATTCGATGGATCCGGTCGGAGGCGGGCCGCGCTCCTACCCTCGGCGCAGGGGCGCCCTCAACGCAGGGCCGTTGTGCCAGTTGACGCGCCAGAGCGTGCGGCGCGCGTCCGATCGGGCGTGCCGAATCGGCCGTTTATCGGCCTTGTATCGGCCTTTTAGAAGATGGAGAACTGGAAGTAGCGGTTCGGGTTCTCCCGCAGGTCCTCCAGCAGGGCCCGGAGCTGCGACAGGGTGGCGGCGGTGCGCTCGTACAGGGCGGTGTCGCGCACCAGCCGACCCAGGGCGCCCTGCCCGCGGTTCACCCGTCCCACCAGCTCCTGGGCGCCGGTGAAGGTGGTGTCGGCCCGGGCCAGCACCTCGTTCAGCCGGTCCGTGGTGGTTCGGAGCTGCCCCGTGAGCTCGTTCAGCCGGGCGGCGGCCTGCTCCGTGTTGTCGAAGATGGACCGCACCTCGCCCTCGGCGGTGGCCTGCTCAAGGCGGCCCAGGGTGGAGTCCAGGCTCGAGGCCGCCTCCCGCACCGTGGAGCCGGCCCGGCGCATGTCGTCGGCGAAGGCGCTCACGCCCTGCTGCTGCTGCTGCACCAGGCTCACCATCTCCTGGCTGGCCTGCTCGAAGTTCTCGATGGAGGAGGCCAGGTTGCGGGCCGTCTGCTCGTTGAAGGCCAGCTCCAGGCGGTCGGTGATGACCCGCAGGTTCTCGGCGATGTCGCTGGTGAACTCGCTCATCTGGGCGAAGTCGGCCTGGGCGTAGCCGGGGATGCCGCCCTCGGGCCGCGGCAGGCTGTCGACGGGCGGGTCGGTCACCGTCCGGGCCGGAACGATGGCCACCTGCCACTGGCCGAAGAGCGAGGAGGGGCGGATCACGGCCACGGGCCGCTCGGGTATCGGCGCCGTCTCCTGCAGCCACATCCGGACGTCCACCCCGCCGTCGGCGCTGAGCGTCACGCTCTCCACCCGCCCCACCTGCACGCCCCGGACGGTGACGCTGTTCCCGCTCCGCAGCTGGCCCACGTCCCGGAAGCGGGCCGTGAGCGTCCGGTCGGCCTGGCCCCAGCCCGTGCCCCCGAGCCAGATGGCGCCGCCCACGATGAGGGCCACGCCCACGAGGACGAAGAGCCCCACGATGACGTCGTTCCGTTCGTTCAACGGCCCGATCCCGTGCTCGGTGAGCTTCTCGCGGCTCGCTCGTGCGCCGTCACGCCGCTCCCTCCTCTTCGTCCTCTTCCTCGTCCGGCCACAGGTCCACCCGTCCCTCCACGAAGGCCCGCACCACCGGGTCGTCGGTCGACTTCATCTCCTCCGGGGTCCCCACCGCCCGGGCCTCCCCCCTGTACAACATGGCCACCCGGTCCGCCACCCGGAAGGCGCTCTCCAGGTCGTGGGTGACCAGGAGGCTGGTGGCCCCGATCTCCTCCTTGAGGCGAATGACGAGCTGGCCGATCAGCGAGGTGGTCACCGGGTCGAGGCCCGTGGTGGGCTCGTCGTAGAGGAGGTAGTCGGGACGGCCCGCCACCGCCCGCGCCAGGCCCGCCCGCTTGCGCATCCCGCCGGAGAGCTCGGCCGGCATCCGCTCCGCCTGGCCGTCCAGGTCCACCAGCCGGAGGCTCCGCTCCACCCACTCCTCGACGGCGTCCCCCGTCACGCCCCGCTTGCGCACCGCCATCCGGATGTTCTCGGCCACGGTCATGGAGTCGAAGAGGCCGGCGAACTGGAAGACGTACCCGATGCGCGGACGCAGCTCCTCCAGTACCGCGTCCGGCGCGTGGGACACCCGCTCCTCCTCCACCCAGACCTCCCCCTCGTCCGGGCGCATCAGGCCGGCCACGTGCTTCAGGAGCACCGACTTGCCGGAGCCCGAGCGGCCGATCACCGCCACGGTCTCGGCCTCGTCCACCGCGAGGTCGAATCCGTCCAGCACCTGGAGCTCCCCGAAGCTCTTCCGGACGCCCTCCAGCCGGATGCCGGCTCCTCGCTCCGTCACAGCAGCACCACCGCCCACAGGGCGTCCAGCAGGAGGATGGCCATGCAGGCCACCACCACGGCGCGGGTGGTGACCCGGCCCACGCCCTCGGCGCCCCCGCGCGTGTGGAAGCCGAAGCCGGCGCCCACGGCGGTGATCACCACGCCGTAGCTGGCCGACTTGATCAGGGCGAAGGTGATGTCGAAGGGGCGGTGGAACATGCGGAGGCCGCGGACGAAGTCCAGGCTGGAGAGCTCGAGCAGGTTCACCGAGGTGATCCATCCGGCGCCGATGCCCATGACCACGGCGAAACCGACGATGATCGGCACCGTGACCAGCCCCGCCAGCACCCGGGGGACCACCAGGTAGGCGACGGGATCGTAGCCCAGGGTCTCCAGGGCGTCGATCTGTTCGGTGACCCTCATGGTGCCCAGCTCGGCGGCGATGTTCGCCCCCACGCGGCCGGCCAGCACCAGCCCGGTGAGCACGGGCCCGAGCTCCAGGATCATGGTCTTCCCCACCAGCGTCCCGACGAAGTAGGGCGGGACGGCCCCGGTGAAGGCGTAGGAGCTCTGGAGCGCCAGGACGACGCCGGTGAACAGGGCGATGAAGAGCGCCACCGGCAGGGAGTCCACGCCCAGGCGGCGGGCCTGGGTGAGGACCACGGGCGACCACGTCCCGGGCCTCCCCAGCCCGGAAACGATGCGGCGGGCGAAGCGGAAGCTCCGGCCCGCCCCGGCCGCGACCCGCCGGACTGCCTTTCCGACGGCGGCGAAGATCCGCAAGATGTTCACGTCATGACGTTAGGAGAGGCCCATCCCCCGGAAAAGGTCCGCAGAGGCGCCTGGCTCATCGGCCTGATCGCCGTCGTCTCGCTGGCGGTGTTCTTCGCCGACCTGGTGGAGCAGGAGCTCTCGGAGGGACCCACGCTGTGGATCGCCGCCGAGCAGACGCGCGGCCTGGGCCGCGGTGCGCCGGTGTGGCTGGCGGGGCACCGGGTGGGCCGCGTGACCCGCGTGAAGCTGCGCCCCCCCACCGCGGTGCCGGACCGCCGGGTGCTGGTCCGGACGGTCCTGCAGGAGGACGACGCCGACCGCCTCCGGGCTGACGCCACGGCCGTCCTCGAGCCCGCGGGCCTCATGGCGCCGACCGTGGTGTCGATCCGTCCCGGGAGCGGGGACGCCCCGCCCTTCGACTTCTCCGACACCCTGGAGGCCGAGCGCTCGGTGACCTCGGCCGAGCTCCGGGCCGAGGCGGAGCGGGCCCGGGCGGCCCTGGACACCCTGCGGCGCGCCGAGCGCCGGGTCCTGGCCCTGGCCGACACCGGCGGGGGCACGCTGGCCCGTCTCCGGGACGACGACGCCCTCCAGCGCCGCCTCCTGCGGCTGAAGGACCGGATGGGGCGGGCCGCGTCGCTTCTCGACAGCGACTCCTCGGACCTGGCCCGCTTCCGGCGGAACCCGGAGGCCGCCGAGCGGATGCGCTCCGCGCTGGGGAGGGCCGACAGCCTGGCCCCGCGCCTGGAGGGCGCGCTGGGCCGGTGGAGGGACCTCGGCTCCGAGCTGGCCTCCGTCCGGAGCCGGGCCGACAGCCTCCGTCGGATGCTCGCCGAGTCCCGCGGCTCGGCGGGGCGCTTCATGAACGACCGCGCGCTCGAGCGGGAGCTCCGGGACCTCCGCTCCCGGGTCGTCTCCGTGCAGACGGAGCTGCTGGTCGACCCCCTGCGCTGGCTGCGGTTCCGGCTCTTCCGGAGCTTCTGACGGACGTCTGACGGCCCGTCGCCGCGGCCGTGGTTGACCCCCGCTGGCGCCGTTCGTATGGTAACGTCGTCAGCAGGACCGCCTGCGACCCGCCGGGCCCCCTCCCTGCCCTCCCTGCCTACACGAACCCACGCACCCTCCCACCCGGAGCGCGACCCGTGGACATCGCCGAGCTGAAGCAGAAGTCGATGGGCGAGCTCCACGACCTCGCCGAGGACCTGGAGCTCCACAACTACTCCGGCCTTCGGAAGCAGGATCTCATCTTCGAGATCGAGCAGAGCCTGCTCGACGCCGACGTGGTGCTCCGCGGCGAGGGGGTGCTGGAAATCCTGCCCGAGGGCTACGGCTTCCTCCGCAGCTCCGACTGGAACTACCTGTACGGCCCGGACGACATCTACGTCTCGCCCTCCCAGATCAAGCGCTTCGACATGCGCACCGGCGACACCATCCTGGGGCAGGTGCGGCCGCCGAAGGAGGGGGAGCGGTACCTGGCCCTGCTCAAGGTGGAGGAGATCAACGGCGAGGACCCGGAGAAGGCCAAGCACCGGATCGCCTTCGACAACCTCCGGCCCCGCTACCCCCGGGATCGGCTCCAGCTGGAGCGCTCCGACGGCGACGTCTCCATGCGAGTCATGGACCTCATCGCCCCGGTGGGCAAGGGGCAGCGCCAGCTCATCGTCTCCCCGCCGAAGGCCGGGAAGACGATCCTGCTCCAGAAGATGGCGCAGTCCATCGGCGAGAACCACCCGGAGTGCAAGCTCATCATCCTCCTCATCGACGAGCGGCCCGAGGAGGTCACCGACATGGAGGAGAACACGCCGGCCGAGGTGGTGGCCTCCACCTTCGACGAGCCGGCGGACCGCCACACGCAGGTGGCCGAGATGGTCCTGGAGAAGGCCAAGCGGCTGGTGGAGTACCAGCGCGACGTGGTGATCCTGCTGGACAGCGTCACCCGCCTGGCCCGGGCCTACAACACCACGGTGCCCCACTCCGGGAAGATCCTCTCAGGCGGCGTGGACGCCAATGCCCTCCACAAGCCCAAGCGCTTCTTCGGCGCCGCCCGGAACATCGACGGCGGCGGGAGCCTGACGATCACCGGCACCGCCCTCATCGAGACGGGCAGCAAGATGGACGACGTGATCTTCGAGGAGTTCAAGGGGACCGGAAACAGCGAGGTGCTCCTGGACCGCTCCATCGCCGACAAGCGCATCTACCCCGCCATCGACCTGAACCGCTCCAGCACCCGCAAGGAGGAGCTGCTGCTGTCGGAGACGGAGCTCAACCGCACCTACGTGCTGCGGAACTTCCTCTCGGACATGCGCGCCGCCGAGGCCATCAAGTTCCTCATCGGCAAGCTGGAGGAGACGGAGGACAACGGGGCGTTCCTCGAGAAGATGGCCCGGGGCGGATGAGCGCCCGGGACGGGCCGAGCGGAGAGGACGCGGCCGGCGCCGGCACGGACTCCGGCAGCGATGGCGGCAGCGGTAGCGGAAGCGGCACCGCCGCCGCCGTCGAGCGGCTGGAGGAGGCCCGCCGCGAGCGGGGGCTGGCCGACCCGCGCCCCACGTTCCGGAAGCTGCTCAGGCGGCTGGCCTCCGAGGACCGGGACGCCTACCGGGAGGCCGTCCGCCACTTCGAGGAGGAGCTGGTGCCCTCGGTGGCCGGCGGCGAGGCGGAGCCCGTGGCGGCGTGGCTCCGCTACGGCCTGCGGCTGGTCTCGGCCCTCTCCGACGGCGAGGCCCGGGCCGTCGACGAGTCGGGACGCGCCGAGCCGGTGGAGGACCCGGCCGACCCGCCGGTGGGCCCCCTGCTCCTGTGGCTCCCCTCGTCCCCCGGCGACCGGGGGCTGGTGCTGGCCCGGCCCGAGGAGCT
>CAZFDK010000093.1:0-7031 GCA_964518305.1 uncultured Gemmatimonadota bacterium
TACCGCGGCCTGCGGCGGACGAGCCACGGGGGAGCCTTCGTCGGGTACAGGGCGGGCATGGTCCGCTTCCCGGAGCACGAGTTTTCCGCCGTGGCGGTCTGCAACCGGTCCGACGCCGAGCCGATGGAGAAGCTCGGGCGGGTTGCCGAGATCTACCTCGGTCCGGAGATGGGACCGCCGGAGGAGGCGGACGAGGACCGGGGATCGGAGGAGAGCCGGGAGGCGCCCCCCGCCCCCGATCTCGAGCGGCTCCGTGCCTATACCGGCCGCTACTACAGCTCCGAGCTGGACGCCGTCTACCGGATCGCCCTTGAGGGGGACACGCTCCGCCTCGAGGTGGGAAATCGCCTGGACGGGAAGCTGGGCACGCCCGGGCAGCCCGGTGTGTTCGAGCGTCCGGATCTCACTCTCCGGTTTCCCGCGAACCCGGGCGATCGAGCGGCCGAGTTCGAGCTGGCGGCGGATCGCGTGCGGGGGATCCGGTTCGAGCGCGTAGGCGATGGGGCGAAGCTCCAGCGGTGTCGGGCTCCGTCGGAGTTCAGACCGTCCATCGACGGGAGCAGGGGGCGGTGACGGAACCGAAGAGATAGGCCGGCTCGGGAGATCCAGTCAGGACCCGAGAGGTAGACCGTCTGTTTCACCGGAGCAACTCCAGGGGCGAGTCGCCCGCTCCTCACCCGATGCCATCGCCGTCGACGAGCGACCGCGGGCACCGGCCGGCTCGCCGTCGCCACCGGCCGACCCGTACCAGGGCGCGAACCAGAGGGCGTTCCCAGGGGGTTCAGGGGTCCGAGAATCGGAGGAGGTCGAACCCCGAGGACGGGACGAACCGGGAGGTCCACAATGAACCGCTGCCAGGAGACGGTCGAGCCGATGACGATCGGACTGGTCGTGAGCGTTCTCGCGAGCGCGGTCATCGTCGCCCTGCTCGCCCCTCCGGGTCTCGCCGGGGCGCCCGTGGATCCGGAGGGCGCGAAGGAGAGGGACACGGCGGCGGTCGCCGCCCCGAGCCTGTCGACCGCCGAGCGGTGGGCGGCGCTCTCGCTCACCCCGGGGACCTCGGCCGCCGGCGTGAGCGTCCGGGAGGCGGCCGCGCGGAGGCCCCCAGCGGACCGGGGCACCGGCCGCCGGACGACCCTGTTGTCGGGGCTGCTGCCGGAGCCGGACGGGTCGGCGACGCTGCACGCGCCGGAGCACCGGGGCGTCGGCGTCTCGATCGAGCTCTCCCCGTGAGGGGGGCGGGCCGCACCTCCACCCGGGCACCGGGGGAGGCGGACGGGATCGCGGTCTGACGACTCGAGCGCTCAGGGAACGCAGTCATGCTGTCGTGAGGGTGGAGCATGCCGATCGGAACCGCAGGAATACGGAACGGAGCGGCCGCTCTGGCCATGCTCGTCGTGCTCTCGATGGGAGTCGCGGCGTGTGCGTCCGGCCTCGGCGGCCGCGCGTCTCCCGGGGAGCAGGACGAGGAGGTCGTCCTGCAGGTCAGCGTCCGCAACGATATAGTGGGCGGGACGTCGGCGACGGTCTACATCGTCCCGGACGAGCCGGGCGGGAGGGATCTCCTCGGCACGGTGGCGCCCGACACCACCGAGCGGTTCCGCTATCGGCCGACGGGTTCCCTGCCCGAGACATACCGCCTGCTCGCGGAGTTCACCGCGGGCGAAGAGCTGGTGTCCAACGAGTTCACCCCGGCCGGGCCGGTCGCGGTGGGCTGGCGGCTGGACTACAACTCGATCACGGTCCGGACTGTCGGGCGTTAGCCTCCCCGCCCCGATCAGCTCATACGGCTGTGGCCGGCGAGATCACAGCCGGCTCACAGGCACCACACAGCCTGCGAGCGACCCTTCCGGCGCCTCCGCCGTACGGGCGCCGCTGACATCGCGCCCCACCGGTGCCTCGTCTGCCGACCAGCTCCTCGCGGAGCCCGTCGGCGAACCGCGTGGCGTCGATCTCGTGGCCGAAGGACGGATCGGCGGTGTCGGAGGTGTATCCGTCCACGGACGCGGGTCGATCCCCCTCCTGTTTCGGTCCGTTGGGCTCGCACACGTCCCGGTGCCTTGAGGTCGACGTTGACTGCGCCGTAGCCGGATCGGGGCCGGCGGCCGGGAGGTGGAAGCCCCGGTTCTCCCGGGAAACGGGCCGTGTCGACGTGGCGGGCGCCTCGGCCATGCACGCGGAGCGGCGTGGTCCAGGTCCCGGGACCCCCGGGCCGGCTGTCGAGGTCGGTTGACAGAAATCGAACGATCGTTTTCTATTGTGTGCGGTAGCTTCGACGGTCGGACCGGACAGGCCGGAGGCCCAAGCGACTTCGCGACGGGGGCGTCAGAACGTCCGGTGCGGAGAGTACTCCAGACGGGGGGCGACGAGGATGCCGAAGGTGCCCGACAGTCACCGGCAGGAGCGCCGCGACCAGATCCTCCGTGCGGCGTGGAGGTGCTACGAGCGACAGGGCTTCCAGCGAACCTCGGTGCGTGACATCTGCGAGGAGGCCGACCTCAGCATCGGAGCGGTCTACAGCTACTTCGACGGGAAAGAGGAGATCCTCGAGGCGGTCGCCGAGGAAGCGTGGTCGGACAGCGAGGCCCTGATCGAGAAGCTCGCGGGAGCCTCCAGCGCGCGAGAGGCCACCCGCCGGTTCCTCGAGACGGTGCTCCCGCCCCTGGACACGGAGGCGGGTCGGCGGTCGGCTCGCGTCGATCTCCGGATACGGACGGAGGCGCTCGACATCGATCACCTGCGGGCGCGGGGAGTGGAGCAGATCGGTGCGTGGCGTGAGGGGCTCGCCGAACAGCTGAAGAGGACCGAGGGCGGGGAGCGAGCGGCCGAAGAGGCGGAGGGCGCGTCGCTCGAGGATGTCGCGGAAGTGCTGCTCGCGCTCCTCGTGGGCGCCCAGACGCTCGCGGCGCTGGATCCGGACTCCGAGCCGGCGTCGGTGCTGCGCGGTATGCGGGCTCTGACGGGGCGGCCGGTGCCGGAGCAGGAGGAGTGACAACACACGGAGTCGTGCGAGGAATGAGGTAGAGTCGGAGGTCACCGAGGGGAGAGGACCATGAAGACACGATTGAGTACAGCGTCCGCGCTGGCCGCCCTGATTCTCGCGCCGGCGGCCGTCAGCGCCCAGACGGGTGGACCGCAACCGCCGGACTCGGCGGCGGTGGCGTCCACCGCCCTGGATTACATCGAGGGATGGTACCGGGGGGATGCCCGCCGCATGGAGAGCGCGCTGCACCCGGAGCTCGCGAAACGCATCGTCCGTCGTGACAGCGCCACGGGAAGGACGGCGGTCGGGAACCAGGGCGCTTCGGAGCTGGTGATGGCCACCGCGAGGGGAGCCGGGACCCGGATCCCCGAGGAGGCGCGCCGGAAGGGCGTCCAGGTGCTGGACGTTCACGGGGACGCGGCCACGGCCCGCGTCCGGGCCGCCGGCTGGGTCGATTACCTCCATCTGGCCCGGATCGACGGGAAGTGGAGGATCCTCAACGTGCTCTGGGAGATGGACGAGGAGGGCGGCGGACGATGAGACCGGGAAACTCCTCACGCGTCGGGCTTCTCGTCCTCGCGGCGGCCCTCGCCGCGGCTGCCGCACCAGGGCTCGCCGCCGCCCAGGAGCCCACGCCCCGCCAGTTCGACGCCTGGATTCGGCAGGGCATGGAGAGCCGGGACATACCCGGTCTGGCGCTGGCGGTGGTACGAGGGGACTCCGTGGCAGTGGAGCGGGGATACGGGGTCCGCCGCCGGGGCGGGGATGAGCCGGTCGACGGCCGCACGCTCTTCGCCATCGGATCCGCCACGAAGGCGTTCACCGCCGCCGCAGTCGGGCGCCGGGTGAGCGAGGGAGCCATGAACTGGGACGATCCCGTGCGCGAGCACCTGCCCTGGTTTCGCCTGCCCGGGTCGTACCGGAGCGAGCACGCGACCCTGCGCGATCTGCTCGCGCACCGGACGGGCCTCGCCCGGACCCCGTTTCTCGTGCTGAACTCGGAGACGATGACGCGAGAGCAGGCGGTTCGAAGGGTCCGGCACGCGGCGATGTCCCGGGGCTTCCGGGAGGGCTACGCCTACCAGAACATCCTGTATGTGGGTGCGGGCCTGGCGGCGGCCGAGTCGGCGGGAACCACGTGGGACGGTCTGGTGCGCCGGAGGCTGCTCGCCCCGCTCGGGATGGAGCGCACCAGGACTACCGTCGATAGCCTCGACCGGATGGACAACGTGGCCGCGCCACACGTCCGCGGGGACGCCGGTGTGCAGAGCGTCCCGTGGCGGGACATCGATCACGTGGGCCCGGCGGGATCCCTGGTCTCCTCGGTCCGCGACATGGCCCGATGGCTCCGCCTGCATCTCGGCGACGGTAGCCTGGACGGAACTCAGATCCTCGAGTCGGAGATCGTCTCGGAGATGCGGGCCCCGCAGTCGCTGGTCTCCCCGGAGGTGCCTGTCTCGGCGTATCTGTTCTCGTCCCTCGCGCGTCGAGGGCTCACCCACAGCGTGGCCTACGGTCTCGGATGGTACGTGCTCGACTACCGTGGCGAGAAGCTCGTGCTGCACGGAGGGGACATCGACGGCATGGCGGCCCTCGTGGCCATGCTCCCCGACCGGGGAGTGGGGACCGTGGTGCTCTCGAACCTGCAGTCGCAGTTCTTCCCGTACGCCGTGGTGCTGCGCCTGTTCGACCATGTGTTGAAGGCCGAGGGGCCGGGATGGGGCGAGATATTCCGAGAACGGCTCGAGTCCGTGCAACGACAGCGGGAGAGGCTGAGGCAGCGACGAGCGGGCCGCCGGGCAGCGGGGACGGAACCGAGCCTGAAGCCTCCCCGATACACCGGCAGCTACCGGAGCGAACTGTACGGCGCTCTGGAGGTCTCCGCCGGCGAGTCCGGCCTCGTCCTGAAGCTGGGGCAAGAGATGGTCGCCGATCTCGAGCACTGGCACCATGACACCTGGCGAGTCGAATGGCGGAACCCTGCCCTGCGGGCCACATCCGTCCCCTTCGCCACGTTTCGTCTCAGTGCCACGGGTCGGGTCGAGAGTCTAGAGCTCTCCGAGACGGGGCAGATGGTGGGAGAGTTCGAGCGGTCGAGATCCGGGGAAAGAGGACCGCCGTGAGGGCTCAGACGCCGGCTCGGCGCCGCGGCGCGACGACGACCCTCGCGCCAGACGAGGCTCTCCAGCCTCGACGTTGAGCGCGGCGGCCCACCGATCCTCGGTCCTCCCCGGCAGGCGCATCGGACACCTCACCCCGTCGGGCCGACGGAGCGCAGGTCGGTGCGGTGGTCCACGGCGAAGACGGGCGGCCCCGGATGCGATTCGGCGACGAACCGGGACCTGGAGCAGAAGATCGCGGAGGGGGAGTTTCGCGAGGATGTCTACTGGCGGCTCGACGCGCTGACGCTGGACGAGCTGGAGCGGGCTTACATCCGTCGGGTCCTGGATCGGACGGGCGGAGACAAGTCCCGGGCGGCGGAGCTACTCGGAATCGACCGCGCGACGCTGTACCGGAAGCTGGAACGCTACGGGGAGCGTGCCGACGGCTCGCGGTAGGACCTCGCAGTGCCGCCGGATGGCCGCCCCCGAGGGGACGTCCCTCCCTTTCTGCCGTCCTGACTCTGATCCAGGGGTCGACTCCGAAGTCGGGCGGACTCCCACACTCGAGCGCAACGGTCTGCCGACTGCCGATTCGGGGGACGCCGGCGACCTTGCCGGTGTCGATCAGTCGGCGGCTCCGTGGAGTTCCATCCGGCCGCCAACGGGACTCTTGACCCTCGAGGGGAGCACATCGATGAGACAGAGTCACAGCCGCTCGCTCCAGGCCGCAGTTCTCGGCGTGGTCGCCGCCATCCTGGTCATGGCCGTGGGAGCCGCCGGCCTCCAGGCCCAGCCAGCGGACGAGAGGGGACGGTGGATGCTCCGGCCAGCGGCCTCCGTCATCCTCTTCGACCTCGACTCCGACGGCCTCAACCTCGACGCTGACAATGACGCGAACGTCACCGCCGACGTCACCTACTTTCCGACTCCCCACGTGGGGGTGAACGCCCTGGTGGGCTTTACCTCTTCCGGCCTCGACGGGATCCCTCCCGGCGAAGTGTCGCGCCGTCCGCTCGGGTCGGTGAAGGCGCTGCCGCCCACGATCACCGTGGAGTATCACCCGCTGCTCACCGGAGCAGTTCGTCCCTACGTGGGCGTCGGCGGCAACCTCACCTACTTCTACGATGAGACCGGGACCCTCGAGGCGGTGGACACCGACATCGACCCCGGGCTCGGGATCGCGGGCCGGGCCGGAGTTCGCGTGCGAGCGACCGACCGTCTGGGGCTCTCGGCCGACTTCCGTGGCGTGAACATGCTCAACGACCCGGAGGTGACGAGCGCGGTGGGCGATGACGAGCTGGACCTGAACTTCGCGGTGGTGAGCGTGGGAGTCTCGCTCCGGCCCTGAGCTGGGAGCGCAGGAGGGGGGCTGCCGGGCCAGGTCGCCGAGTGTCCAGAGCAGCCGGCTGCGGGCGTCGGTCAGCTACGATCAGTTCCGTGCTCCCGGTCCCGCCTACTCGCTCGTGGGAGTCGAGCACATGGCTCCGGGCCAGACCGGCTGCATGACAGCCGACCTCGCCCCCGGGCGTTACGCCTTCATCGCCGGGGAGTACGGATCACGAGGCGTGGTGCACGAGTTCAGGGTCCAGTAGCCGAAAATCACGATTCGGCCGACCTCCCGAACCGAAAGGCCCTGACGAGGGGGCCGCTCGTCGCGGTCGCGATCGAGCGCCACGGCTGAAGGCTTCTCGTCCGATCCGGATCGCGGGCCCCGGTAAGCCCCCACCTCCGCGGGCCGTTCACGCCCGAAGATCGATCCTGTTGCTCCACGAGCGCACCGCCGCCTCGATCGCCCCGAGATCGGATATGGGGAGGAATCGTTCAGCGCCGGCGGCGACGCACCGGCGCCGGTTCTTCTTGGTGGGCTCGGCGGTGACGACAATGACGGCGGCGGGGGGGGGCGAAGGTCGTCGAGCAAATCCAGCGAGGCCCTGTCGTCCGGGCAA
>CAZFDK010000094.1:0-6802 GCA_964518305.1 uncultured Gemmatimonadota bacterium
CCAGGGCCCGGCCCACCGCCAGGAGAGCGCCCGGCCGCAGGGCTGCCGGGAGGAGACCCGCGCCCGCGCCGGGGTCGACCGCCCGCACCCGCGCTCCGGGGAGCGGCGGCTCGCGCCCGGAGGGCGAGGCCCGGCCGGTCAGAACGGCGGCCTGTCGGATCTCGTCCCGATTCCCCAGCACGCGCACCAGCTCCCCCAGCCCCGGGGCGTCGGCCGAGGGCCCCGGGCCGAGGTGAACGTGGAGGACACGAATCGGGCGCTGCGCGGGCATCACGCCCCCGAACCTAGCGGGAGCCGGGGCCGCATCCGACACGCCGGTCGGGTCCCGGTTATGTTCGTCACGTCATGATCGGCGACGCCCCCGACGAATCCCCCGTCCCCGAGTGGCTGGAGGACCGCTTCCTGGTCCGACGGAGCGGACCGGTGACGGCCGTCGTCCGGGACGACTTCCGGGAGTACTTCGGCCGCTACGACCTCATGCAGGCCGCCGACCGGCCGCCGGACGCACCGGGCGTGGGGAAGAGCGGCGGCGGAGACGGCGCCGGACGCGGGGTCGTCTACCACCTTCCGGTCGGGAAGCTCGGCCAGGCCGTCCTCCGCCCCTACCGGCGGGGCGGCCTCGTCCGCCATCTCGTCGACCGGCGGTATTTCTGGGGCGACCGGGCCTTCGACGAGCTGACCCTGACCGAGCGCCTCCGCCGGCTCGACCTGCCCGTGCCGGAGCCCCTGGCCGCCGTGCAGCGGGACCTCTCGCCGGGGTACCGCGCGGCCCTGGTCACGCGCCGGATCCCCGGCGTCCGGCCGCTCCCCGAGCTCCTGGAGGCCGGAAGCCGCGACCCGGACGAGCTCCTGGCTGCGACCGGCCGGACGGTGGGACGGCTGCACCGGGAGGGCGCGTGGCACGCCGACCTCAACGCCTTCAACCTGCTGGCGGATTCCACCGGCGGGCCGGTCCACGTGGTGGACTTCGACCGGGGGCGGTTCTTCGACGACGCCGTCACGGGATTCTTCGCCCGCTCCAATCGCAAGCGGCTCCGGAAGTCCCTGGAGAAGGCGGAGCTGGACGCGGCCCTCGAGGCGTGGCCGGCTTTCGAGGCCGCCTACGGGGAGGAGCTGGAGCGCGGAGAGGGCACGGACCAGCGCGCTGACGAGGGATGATCCCCCCGGTCAGTCTCGCCCCTGCTCCTCTCCGATCCGGTCCGCGACGACCTCCGCGAATGGCAGCGCGCAGGTGAAGCCGGGCGAGACGGCGTTCAGCACGTGGGTCGTGTCGGCGTCGCCCTGAAGGAGGAAGTCCATGACCAGCTCCCGCTCCTCCACGTCCACGAGCTGGGCCCGCACGCCGGGCTCGCCCCAGCGCCGGAAGTCCTCCGTCTCGACGCCCCGCGCCAGGTCCGACGCCAGCTCCACCATCGTCCCGCGCCGGTGCTTGGACAGCTCCTCGGCGGCCAGCGTCCGGAACCCGAAGTCGTCGCGCAGGAAGTGACCGGCCTCCCGGCGGAGGACCTCCCACAGCTCCCCCGCGTCGAAGTTGGCCAGGCCCCGGTAGTGCTCGCGCCAGAAGGCCGGGGTGGCGGTGGGGCCGATCTTCGCCCGCCCCTCGACGTCCACCGTGAAGTGGACACCCAGGAAGGGACGGTCGATCCTCGGCACCGGGTAGATGTTCGTCCGGTAGCTCCCGGCCGGCTCCTCGGAGTGCAGGTACAGCCCCTTGAAGGGCAGGACCCGGAAGCGGCGCGAGAAGCCGAAGTCGCGCGCGATCCGGTCGGCGTGGAGCCCGGCGCAGTTCACCAGGTGACCGGCCTGAACGGGCCCGGCGTCGGTGCGGACCTCCACCGCCCCCGACCTCCCCCCGTTCGCCGCGCCCCGGTAGGCCACGCCCGTGCGGATCTCCACGCCGGCACGCCCGGCGTCGCGGGCCAGCTCCCCGACCACGGCCCCGGGATCCACCGTGGCGGTGGCCGGCGACCACAGCGCGCGGCCGGCGGTGCGAACGCGGGGCTCGATCTCCCGCGCTTCCTCCCCGGAGACCATCTCCAGCTCCACGCCGTTCTGCCGCCCCCGGCGCATGAGCTCGTCCAGGCCCGCGAGCTCGGACTCGTCCCGGGCCACCACCAGCTTGCCGCACTCGTTGATCGGCAGGTCGCGCTCGCGGCAGAACTCGGTGAGCCGGCGGTTCCCCTCCCGGGTGAGCTCGGCCTTCAGGCTGTCCGTGGCGTAGTAGAAGCCGGCGTGGAGGACGCCGCTGTTCCGCCCGCTCTGGTGTCGCCCGACCTCCGGCTCCTTCTCCAGGAGGAGGACGGAGGCGTCCGGGTGGCGCGCGCGGAGCTCCCGGGCCACGGCCAGCCCCAGGATCCCGCCGCCCACGACCAAGAAATCCGGCGTGGAGGGGGCGGCCCGGCTCATCCTCCCCCGCCGATCGTCCGGTCGAAGAAGTCGCCGGCCCGGCCGTACGCCTCCACCCAGCTCTCGTGCAGCAGGAAGCCGTGCACCTCGTCCGGGAAGACCAACTGCTCGACCTCCGCCTGCCCGTGCCTCCGGAGCTCGGCGATCATCCGCACCGTCTCGGTGAAGGGCACGTTCCGGTCGTCGTCGCCGTGGACGAACAGCACCGGCGACCGCCACCCGTCGGCGTGGGCCATGGGCGAGGCCCGGAAGGCCCGCTCCCGGAACGCCGGGCGCTCGGCCGGGCGATAGTCCGGCACGAAGTTCTCGATGACCACGTTCCAGTCGTGGACGCCGTGGAAGTCCACGCCGGCGGCGAAGAGGTCCGACGCCCGGGCGAGCCCCAGGGCCGTCAGGTACCCGCCGTAGGAGCCGCCCCACAGCCCGATCCGGTCGCCGTCCACCTCGGGCCGCCCCCGCAGGTGGAGGCCGGCGCCCCGTATGTCCCGGAACTCGCTCGCCCCGGCGGCGCCGTAGTCCACGGCCTCGCGGAACTCCAGCCCGTAGCCGATGCCGCTCCGGTAGTTCACCGAGAGCACCACGTATCCCTTCGACGCCAGCCACTGGTTCATGGCGTAGGCGCGGTGGTAGTAGCCCCGGTAGTGCCACCCCAGGAGCATCTGCCGCCGGGATCCGCCGTGCATGAAGATGGCCGCCGGGCGGTCGGCGGACTCCCCGGCCTCCACGTCGGGCGGGAGGAAGAGCTGGCCGTGGATCCGCTTCCCGTCGGTGGCGGAGAAGACCACCTGGCGGGGCTCCACGAGCTCGTCCCGGGGGAAGCGCTCCGGCACGCTGCCCTCCGCCAGCCACCTCCGCTGGCCCGCGCCCCCGTCGGCGGACGCCGTCATCACCTCGGCGTGGGCCGGGTCCCGGGCCCCGGACGCCATGAAGGCCAGCCCGCCGTCCGCCAGCGGAGCCGGCCCCCACTCGATGCCCTCGCCCGAGGTCAGCTGCCGAGGCTCGCCGCTCCCGTCCGCCGGAACGCGCCACAGGTGGCGGCGGTCCACGTCCCCGTGGTTGCTCGAGTAGACCAGGCTCCGGCCGTCGGCCGCCAGGGCGGCGTGCTCCACGATCCCGTCACCCGGCGTGAGCTCCGACGCCTCGCCCCCGGTGGAGGGCACCGAGTACAGGTGCACCCAGCCCGTCTCCTCCCAGGGAAAGACGATGCGCCCGCCGTCGGTCCACCAGAGCGGCCCGCCGGAGGCCGTGCCGCGGAAGGCCGACCCGTGCCCCTCCTCCGCGCTCCACACCTCGCTCGCCTCCCCGCTCTCCAGGTCCAACACGTGGATCGACCACGGCTCGGCCACCGTCCGCTCCGGCGTGAACGGCAGGTCCTTCGGCTCCGAGGACGTCCGGATCCAGGCCAGGCGCGTCCCGTCCGGCGACCAGGTGGGGGCGAGGTCCCGGTCCACCGACGGCGCCTTGAAGTCCAGGGTGTCCGCTGCCGGGTCGTACAGGCCCACGAGGCTGTGCTCCTCGCGTCCGCTCGTGAACGCCAGCCAGCGGCCCTCCGGCGACCACGCCAGGTCACCGGCCCCGCCCCGGGCCTCGACAGCAGGCTCCGGCTCGGCTCCCTCCCCGAGCCCCGCGAGCCACACGTCGCCGTTCCGCTCGAAGGCCACCCGTCCGCCGCCGGGGTCCACCGCCGGGTCCGCCCCCTCGGCCAGCTTCCGCGGCTCCGCCGGCGTCTCCGCGGAGACGTCCACGATCCAGATCTCACGCTTCCGCGGGTTGGGGTCGCTGGTCGGGTTGGCGATGACGCCGGCCGAGTTCGGGTTGCCGCCCCGGACGAAGAGCAGGCGCTCGCCGTCGGGGGTGAACGCCAGGTCGCCGATGGGCCAGCCCCGGTCGCCCTCGTAGGAGGTGAGCCGCCGTCCCTCCCACCCCGGGGAGCTCGCCACCCACACGTCGCGCACGCCTTCGGCGTTCTGCACCCAGGCCACCGTCTCGCCGTCCGGGGACGCCGTGAGCCCCGAGGGAAGCGGCGCGCTCAGGACATCCTCCACCGGGAAGCCCGCTTCGGCCGGCTGGGCCGGGGCCGGCGCGGCGGCGGCCACCAGCGCAAGGAGGACGGCGGTCGTCACAGCGGCCGTGACGGCGCTCGTGACACAGGCTGCGGCGCGGCGGCGTCCGGACATGGGAGCTCCTCGTCGGCGATTCGGGGCCTCGGGGCGAACGGCTCCGGCGAATCGAGGGCGACCCGCGGCGGGCCGAGGAAGCAAGAGAACGCGGCCGCGGCTGAGGGGCCAGCCTCGGCGCCGGCGGGAGCAGAACGGCTACGTCGGGTGCGCGGCGCCCCCGGCCCCGTCGCCGTCGCCGGCCAGCTGGAGGTCGTGCAGCCTGCGGTACAGGCCGCCGCGGCGCAGGAGCTCCTCGTGGGTGCCCCGCTCCACCACCCTGCCGTTCTCGAGGGCCAGGATCCGGTCCCCGCCGCGGACCGTGGACAGCCTGTGCGCCGCCACGAAGACGGTCCGCCCCTCCAGGAGCCGGGACAGGGCGTCCCGGATGAGCCGCTCGGACTCGTGATCCACCGAGGAGGTGGCCTCGTCGAGAATCACCAGCGGCGGGTCCCGAAGGATCGCCCGGGCCAGCCCGACCCGCTGCCGCTCGCCGCCCGAGAGGCGGACGCCCCGCTCCCCCAGCGGCGTGTCGTAGCCCTCCGGCAGGTCCCGCAGGAAGCCGTCGGCGTGGGCCGCCCGGGCAGCGCGGCGGATCGCCCCCTCGCTCCACCGGTCGGGACGTCCGTAGGCGATGTTCGCCCGCGCGCTGTCGTGGAAGATCACCGTCTCCTGGCTGACGATGGCCATCCGGGCGCGGAGCTTCGGGAGCGGGATCTCGCGGACGTCCACCCCGTCCAGCGCCACCCGTCCCCGGGAGGGTTCGATGAAGCGCGGAAGCAGGTCCAGCAGGGTGCTCTTGCCCGAGCCCGACGGCCCCACCAGCGCCACCGTCTCGCCGGGCTCCGCCCGCAGGCTCACGTCGCGGAGCACGTGATCGTCGCCCTCGTAGGCGAACCACACGTCCTCGCAGGCCACCTCGGGCGGGGCCTCGCTGGCCTCGTCGGCCTCCTCGCCCCGCCCTGTCCCGCGCGCAGCGCGTCCCGGCTCCACCGGCCGCTCCGCGGGCAGGGGCTCGCGATCCGCCGCCTCCGCTTCCGTCGGCTCGTCCAGGACCTCGAAGACCCGGTCGGCCGCCGCCACCGAGGCCTGGGCGCGGGCCGGGAACCGCGAGAGCGACTTCACGGGCACGATGAGCCGGGCCGCGATGAAGACGAAGGCCACGAACTGCTCCGGCCCCAGGAGCGCGCCGGCGGCCCCGGCCGACCCGGCGGCCACACTCCCCGCCCCGGCCTCGGCCCCGAACAGCCCGCCCCCCAGCACCATGGACGCCCCGATCCACACCAGGGTCAGGGCGATGGCGGCGGACACCGACTCCGAGAGTGGCGAGGCCAGCTCGGAGAACGCCCGCGTCCGCACGAGGGAGCCCGCGTAGTCGCCCGACCGCTCCTCGAAGCGCTCCCGCTCGTACCCCTCGGCGCCGTACGCCTTCACCAGGCGCATCCCGGCCAGCGTCTCCTGGAGCACCGACAGCAGCTCGCCCTTCTCCTCGTAGGCGCGCCGGAAGCCCGCCCGGAGCCGCCGGAGCACGGGCCGGAGGACGAAGACGTAGACCGGGGCCAGCAGGAGGGCGACCAGCGTGAGGCGCCACGAGAAGGAGGCCATGGCGGCCAGGTACGCCAGGGCCGTGATCACCCGGCGCACGGCGTCGGAGAGGGCCGAGGTGACGGCCTCCCGCGCCTCCCGGGCGTCGTTGAGCACCCGGGCGACGAGCTGGCCGCCGCGGGTCCGCCCGAAATAGGCCAGCGGCAGCCGCTGCAGGTGCGCGTACAGCTCGTCCCGGAGGTCGCGCTCCACCCGCTCTTCCACCAGGGCGCTCACCACGCGCGCGCCGTACAGGAAAACGTTCTTGAGCAGGAAGGCGGCGAGAACGACGAGGCAGATGTCCCTCAGGGCGGCCAGCCCGGTGGCGCCCCGGAGCAGATCTCCCACGACCGCCTCGAGCATTCCCTCCGCCGGATTTCGGCCGCCGCCGGGAAGCGCCTCCCCCATTCCGAACAGGGAGCGGAGGAAGGGGACGAGCAGGACCAGGCTGAAGGTGTCGAAGAGGGCGGCCAGCGCCATGCACGCGAGGCCCAGGACGAACCACCGCCGGTAGGGGCGGAGGTAGCCGAGGAGGCGGCGGAAGACGGCGGCCGGGTCCTCCGGCGCCTCCCCGTCCCCCGATCCCCCGTCGGCGCGGTCCCGGGCGGACCGGCGTCCCGCTCGCGCGGCGGTCACCGGCCCCGTCTCCCGCTCCC
>CAZFDK010000095.1:0-6696 GCA_964518305.1 uncultured Gemmatimonadota bacterium
GCCATCTTCGACGAGGGCAGCGCCATCGACGAGGCGATGCGGAAGGGGTGGTACCGCGCGGTCCGCCGGCACCGCCGTCTCGGGATCCCGCTGCTTGTCTCGGAGGGAGGCGAGATCGTCGAGCTCGATCCCTTCGAGGTGGACCTGCCCGACGAGGAGACCGCCGGTCCCGACCGGGACACCTACCACCGCGCCGGCACGTAGAGACTCGGAGACCGCCTTCGCGGGGGGCGACACAAGGCTCTCTCCCCCGCCGAACGCCTCATCCGCACCTTCTCCCACCCGGACACCCGCCTCCGCTTCTCCGATAGGGACCCGCCTGTGGACTTCTTCGTGGGGGCGAAGGTCCCCCCACCGTCGTCCTGGAGGAAGACCTCCCGCAGGCGGCCGGACTCCTTCGTCACCTCGTTAGTCACGGAGGCCCGGACGTGGCCACAGACGACCCTCGGGACGCGATCGTGCAGTCGCCTTCAGATGGACCACTGTGAGCCGCCGAGCCGGTCACCGTGAGCCTTTCCCTTAGCTCCTCCCCGCCAACAGGCCCGCCGTATTCCGTTCGCCCTCCAACTGATCCGCCGCCCGGTCCCGGGCCACGCCAGCGGGTATGGGGTCGATCGGAGAGGGCCCGCCTAGTCCAATCACTCGGAGCGACCGAAGCGCGAGGTCGGGGTTCCCGTTTTTGACCTCTTCAATCAACGTATTTAGGGATTCCTCCCGGAGCTTGTGGATACGGTGGACGATACCCGCCGACCGTTCCTGCTTGAGCAGCCGCCGCGCCGCCCGAAAGTCAGCCCTGTCCTCCCACCGGTAGGGCGTCCTCCGGTTCACCCCCGCGGCCTTCGCGGCCGCCGTTTTGTCCTTGCCCGCAAACCGGGCTTCCAGGTAACGAAGCTGTTTCTCCGTGACCTCCAGTTCGGCCAGTTCGCTGGCGGCGTCCGAACCCTTCTCGCTCCCGCCGCGTCCGTTCTCGCGCACCATACTCATCGGTCTCCCCCTCCGGCAATCCGGATCGAAGTCGCTGTCTCCCGTCGCTGCACCGGGGTACCCTTTGGCGTTTCTTCGAATCACTGAAAATACGGCATGTAGGAATACGTAGAACTACGTAAACTCAGTCTCACCGTAGGATTGCGAGGCCAGGCAATCGGGACCGGACAGCGACATCGCCCCGATGAAAACCGCCCATCGTAAGTGGAGGTGCCCCGTCCGCGCCGGCCCGGGACGCCACCGGCCGAACTCAGCGGGCCGGGGTGATCGGGGAGCCCGGTGTGGGTGACTGAATCTTCTTACCACGCCCCCGAGAGCTACCACCGGGAGGTTCCCCGTGCCGGACGTGACGACGGAGTAGGACGCCGAGACCGAGGACCGCGGTCGGATCCCCCTTCCGCGGAGCCACCACGATCACTACCACGTGGTCGAGTACGAGGGACGGCACGATCGAGCTCGCCCCGCGCGGGCTCGTGGACCCGCGGATCTCGGAGCGCACGCTCCGGATGATGGACCGGGCCATCGGGCGGGTCGAGGCCGGCGAGGTGGGCGAGGAGGTCGACCTGAGCGGCCTGGACGACCTCCCCACTGATGGGGAGTGACTCCACGGACAGCGACCGCTTCCGTGTTTACCCGGGTGTGCCGGAAATCCGGGACCGGTGGAACGGGCTCACGGAGGGCTACCGTCAGGGAACGCTCTCCGGCGAGGAGCGCACGCTGCTCGAGCGCTGGGCGAAGGCCATCCGGCTGCTTCGACGCGATCCCTCTCATCCGGGGCTTCGGACGCACGAGAGCGACGCCCTCACCCGACGGTACGGACGCACCGTGTTTCAGTCCTATCTGGGCCAGGGCGAGCAGGCTCGCCGGCTGTACTGGGTCTACGGGCCCGAGCGGCGTGAGATCACGATCATAGGCCTGGAGCCTTACCCGGAGGACAGCCCCGGCGCCTACGATCGGATCCGTCTCTCGGACCTCCCTGAACGGCACACCGAAGGCTCGTAGTTCCACTCACGCCACGGTAGGCCTGCTCGACGACCTCCTCGAAGACGTGCTGGCCCACGTAGGCGGGCCACGTCCGAGCGACGAGCCGCTCGCGCCACACCGCCTCCGCACCTGCGGTGTCGATCACCGACTCGTGGGGCGCAGGGGGTCGAGCTCGTCGTCTCTGTCGACCAGAACCGGGCGTGTGTTCATTTGCCGTCAAGCGCAGCTGCGCCCACATGCGGTAGAAGGCAAGCGGGTATCCGCTACAGTGGGGCGCCGCGATCACGCGGTCTGAGAGCGTTCCGCCGAGGTACTCAGGACATCCAACAGGGCGCGTTGTCGTAGCCGTCGCCGACCGGTCCCGTGGAAGGGCGGACGCCCTCCTCCCCCGGGGGCGTCGTTTGTGTCGGTCCGTTCTGTAGCTTAGCTACCGGGTTGATCCCCGGCCTCCGCTCCGCAAACAGAAAGCACGTCGTGACCCACACACAGCCGGCGCCCCCCATGTCTCACCCGTTGGCCGTTCTGTCGCTCCTGTTTGCCGCAGCCTGCATCGCCCCGACGGCAGCGGGGGCACAGGCCGCGCCCCCGCCGGACACCGTGATCTCAGCGGATCAGGCCGTCTCCCTGGTGGCCGAGGAAGCCCGCCTCGATCCAGAACTCCGTGCGGGGACGGCGACGGCGGCTCGCCTGTCCCACGTGCTGGCGGACGGCGGCGTGGTGCCGGGAAGCTGGATCGTGTTGGTCGAGGGGGGCGACGGCCGTCCGGCCGGAATTGTTGGAATCGATCCGGTGAGCGGTGACTTCCAGTTCGAAACCTTCCTGGGCCCCGACTACGACCTCCCGAATTTCGAAGCCCGGCAAGTGGCCGACGTGCTGTCGCGGAACGGGCTCGAGCCCTCGGACTGGGAGCTCGACCGGGCCCGGCTCACGTTCATCGGCGGGAAGGCGAAGGGGAACTTCTGGGTGGTGCCCCACACCTCCGGCCGCTTCGAGGACTACCTGGCCGTTCCGGCCTTCGACCGCCGCCTGCACCTCCACCTCGACGACGTCCGGACGCTGGTGGAGGTCGAGAGCGGCCGGGCCTACTACCGGATGGGCGGAGGCGTGCTCGAGCAGGCCGCGAAGACCATCGACGCGGAGCCGCCTTCCCCGGATTCCGTCTTCTCGCTGATGCCCGAAGACGATGCGGAGTCGGGAGCCGAGGGCCGCGGGAGAGCGCGGGAGCTTCGCGCGACGGACGCCCGTCCCGGTGGCCCCAACTCGGAGAGCTCCGCAGCGGCAAGCACTGGTGGGACGCCTGGCGGAGCTCTCGACCACAGCGCCTCGTCGGCCCGAGGCGGACCGGCGGATCCAGCGACCGGGGCCCGCCGTCCCCTCCAGGGCGCGACGACCACCGACACGTCGATCATCCAGGACGTTCCCGTCTACAACCAGGGTCAGACCAACCGCTGCGGCAAGTACGCGCTGGCCATGATCCACCAGTGGTGGTCCCCGGAGCAGCTCGGCTCGGGCGACAGCCAGGCCGACGAGGTCGGCAACTACCTGGGCGGCTCCTACGGCGGGGGCCACCGCACGGATTGGCGCTGGACCCTGACGCCCGCGATGAAGGACGTCATGAACAACTGGGACCAGGTGGATTCGGACTACCAGGACTTCCAGACCACCTGGAGCGGCGACGCGGATCCGATCCAGCCCGGCTCCCCCACGGGACAGAGCGACGACCTCAAGTCGTGGATCCACTTCCTCGATGCGCCGGTCGCGGTGCTTGGGGACGCCGACGGCAACTCGCCCCTGGGGCACTCCGTGGACCACTGGGTTGTGGTGACCGGCTACAGTGATGCCACCAGCAAGCTCTACCTCAATAACTCGGGTGCGTCGGTGGGGACCTCAGCGGGCGGGACCCGTGGGTCGGTGGATTACAGTGACTGGAACAACGACTTCATCCCGCACAACCGCTCGGCGATGGTCGCCGGCTACCCTGGCGACAGAAAGCACGCCACCGTCGTCAGCGGTCAACACATTTCCAGCGGCGGCGTGGAAGACGGGGAGCGGTTCGAATTCCCAGTTTCGCTTGAACTGTTGAGTTTCTCGAGAAACGACGACGCTATCGGGGGGACAGACGCCTTCGGCGAGTCGTATGAATCCACGATAACGGTAGAGATTGAGCCCCGGATCGGGTGGCTCGTCGGCCCGATAGCCGGCGACTTTGATCACGTCAATCTCTCCCCGGACTCCGCCCGCGCCACCTTTCGATATACCTCGGACCTGAGCAACGGCGCGTCGGTCGGGAACGGTCAGGTGTTCCTGGAGCCGTTCCGAAGCGGCGTCGGCTCTCGGGGCCAGCTCGGTCAGGATTCGGCCACCATCCGCCGAATCGTGCACGACGAGGACGACCGGGTGCACGGCGGAGCGACGATCACCGTGAACAGCACGGATGATTCCGGCGGTACGATGCAGATGCCCAAGCCGGTTCTTCGCCCTGACACATCTGAGGACCGGATTGGGATACAGATCACCGACGACGATACCGACGGCCCGCTGGTGTTAAACTTTGATCCCTCCGGCGGGAGCATTCCGGACTCGCAGTGGCCGAGCGGTGCGCTCCGGCTCGAGGCCGACGTCCAGGATCCCTCGGGGCTTGAAAGCGTCACGATCCACTACGAGGTCGCCACGCTCCCCGAGGACACGGTGGTCGTCTCGCGCTCGAGGAGCCCGGGCGTCCACGGCTCCGGCACATACGGCGTCGATGTGCCAAAGTCGGACTGGTACGGGCCGTCGAAGATCACTTGGCGGGTGGAGGCCACCGACGACGACGCGGACCGTCCCGGCGACCGGGAAAGCTCCACCTCGCCCGCGCACACCTTCTATCTGTCGGATGACGACGGGGAGGGGCCGACACTCGAGGCTTACCGCACGGAAGTCGTGGTGGACACGCCCGCTTCCGGCTCTCCTCGGCTCGAGTACACGCTGGAGGCACAGCTTGCAGACTCCTCGGGCGTGCTGGACGACGGCACGTCACCTCGGGTCTACTACCGGTGGGCGTTGGGTCACCGGAGTCCGACAGTGAATGACACCCTGAACGACGGAAGCTTGACCCTTTCGGAAGACGGTGACTGGTTCAGAGGCACCATGACCGCGCCGGTGAGCCGACAGTCCGAGACGTTGTTCTGGCGGATCAAGGCCCGGGATACCGACGACGACCGACCACCGTCTGAGGACCGGACGACGAGCTGGTCCCGGGTCCTGCGGTCGGGGCTACCCGGGGAACTCTGCGTCTCGCCGGACCCCCTGAATCATGATTTTGGCACCGTTGAGACCACCGGGAACACCACTCGCACCTGGTCCTTCACCGTGGAGAACTGCGGTGGTGAGCAGATCGGAGTGTTCGGCAGCTTGCAAGGGACGTTGGACCGGATTGGGGGGAGCGGCCCCTCGTGCCCGCACGGTGCGGGAGGTTGCTGGCTCAGCGTCTCCGGCCTCTCCGGTGCCCGGGGCGGAGCCCTCCGACTGTATGGAGGGGAAACCGAAACCATCTCCGTAAAGCTGAATACCCGGGGACACGACTATCAGGTGTCGGCTCTGTCCCCCGGCCGGTACGAAACGACACTTCGGGTGGGGACGGGTCAGACCACGGTTCGGGGGACCCTTCAGGTCGGGGTTCCGGACTCCACCGGGAACGTGCCGGATTCGACACCCGACTCGATCCCAATTCCGGACCACCTACGGCGTCCCCCTCGAGATTTACCGGACCCGAGCGGCCTCTACCTGGGAGTGCGGGGCGGACTGAGCATGACGGATCTCGGGGGTAGCGAGTCCGACGGCTTACCCGGAGACAGTCTGAACGGACGGCTCGCCGGCGTCGGCCTGCGATACCGATTCTCCGAGGTGGTGGGACTGGAAACGGGCGTCCGGTACGTGGAACGGGGCGGAACCCTCCAGCAGGAGCTGTCCCGGACCACCGTGGAACTGACCTACGTGGACGTGCCGCTCCTTCTCACCCTGAACGTGCCCACGGGTTCGGCAGTCCAGCCGAGGCTGTATGCCGGGGGATCCGTCTCATTCGAGGGGAGCTGCGAGGTCTCGGCCTCCTACCAGGGAGATCCCTTCTTCTCGGGTGAATGCGGCGAGAATCCCGACGTGGCTATCGACTTTGACCGTCCCGACTCGGAGTTCGGAGCCATTATCGGCGCCGGATTAGACGCGGGCGCCGGGCCCGGAGAAGTCGTTCTGTCGGCCTCCTACCGCTCCGGTCGCTCGGCCCTCGGAAGGCTGCGTGGGGGAGGCTCCGACGACCTTACGAACAGGGGACTGTCCTTCACCGCGGGATACCTGTTCGGACTGTAGAACGCGAGGCTTAGCGGGCCGACTGGCGCTTTCACCGGCTTGGCAACGCTACCGTCACCGGGCCAGGCGACGGATGAAGAAGACCCTGAGGATTGGGACCCAGCGGAGCCGGGCGTGAACGAGAGCTTCCGGGCCGAGCCGCTCCGCGAGCGGGTCCTCCAGGACGCCGTGGCCCTGTCATCCGAGGTAAGACGCGGGCCTTCTCCTCGGCCGTGCAGGCACACAGTTCCCGTTCCATGCACGAGGAACCCCGGGTCCATGAGCACCTGGGACCCAATGTGCACACCGGGCACGCACAGGGAGCCCCCCTGAAGACCCGATCACGCGGCATTCGCTCCCCCGCCGGGCGCCTGATTTACGTCTTCTCCACCCCGAGACCCGCCG
>CAZFDK010000096.1:0-6084 GCA_964518305.1 uncultured Gemmatimonadota bacterium
CACGGCGCGGCGTACCGCTCCACGGCCGCGGCGTCGGCGCGCGCCGGGTCGGCGTAGACCCGGTGCCGGAGCACCCACCGCACGACCGGCCGGCGCAGGGCCGGCACGGTCCAGCGGGCCACCGGCCCGGCGCCGCGCAGCAGGTCGAGCAGGGGAGGGCGGGGCGTCCAGGGACAGACGGGGCTGCACAGGACCAGGCCCTCCACTTCCGGATCCGTGGCGGCCAGGGCCGCGGCCAGCGCCGCCCCCTGGGAGTGTCCAACCACGAAGCGTGGCTGCACGCCCGTCCGGTCCAGGGCCGAGCGGAGGCGGCGAAGCTCGTCCCGGAGCCGGTACCGACCGGAGGGGGCGGGGGGCGACTCTCCCCGGGCCGGCAGGTCGGGAGCGAGGAGGGCCAGGCCCGGCGGAAGCCGCCCGGCCAGGGGCCTCCAGACGGCACGGCTCGCGGTCAGTCCGTGGACGGCCAGGGCCGGATCGCCCCCGCCCCTCCGCGTGGCAGCGAGTCGGGCGCCCTCGTGCTGCGGGCCGTCGTACGGCAGGGAGACCACTCGTCCGGACACGGAGGCGCCCCCCTGTCGACGGTGCGGGCGAGGCGGCCGTTCGCCTTGACGCCCCCGGCTGGCGAGCGATATCTTCATCCGCGCACGTGAAGAATTTCACAAACTCCACGATCGGCAGGTCGCATGACGGAGTCGTATTTCGGCATCGTGATCCTGAGCGTCATCGGGGTGGCGAACGCCGGTCTTCTCCTCGGCCTGTCGCACCTGCTCGGAACGGACCGTCCGACCCCGGCCAAGGCCGCCCCGTACGAGTCCGGGATCACGCCGCTGGGCGACACGCGGCAGCGGTTCTCGGTCAAGTTCTACGTCGTCGCGATGCTGTTCATCGTGTTCGACATCGAGACGATCTTCCTGCTTCCCTGGGCCGTGATCTTTCGCGACCTGGGACTGTCCGGATTCGTCGAGATGCTGGTATTCCTCCTGATCCTGGGGGTTGGCCTCGTCTATGCCTGGCAGAGGGGCGCCCTCGAGTGGGACTGATGATGCCATGTCACGCAAGCTGAACGTGCTGCAGACGGGCTCCAGTGACGGCAACGAGGAAGTGGACACGGGCATCCCGCGCAACTGGATGACCACCAAACTCGACTACATCGTCAACTGGGCCCGACGAAACTCGCTTTGGCCCATGCCCTTCGGGACGGCGTGCTGTGCCATCGAAATGATGGCCACCACCGCCTCGAAATACGACGTCGGCCGATTCGGAATGGAACGGATGTCCTTCAGCCCCCGCCAGTCGGACCTGATGATCGTCGCGGGCCGTGTCAGCTACAAGCTCGCCCCCGTGATGCGTCGCGTCTGGGACCAGATGCCCCAGCCGAAATGGTGCGTCTCGATGGGCGCCTGCGCCAGTTCCGGCGGAATGTTCGACAACTACACCATCGTGCAGGGCATCGACACGGTGGTGCCGGTGGATGTCTACGTGCCGGGCTGCCCGCCACGCCCGGAGGGCCTCATATACGGTCTCCTCATGGTTCAGGAGAAGATGAAGGGGGAGTCCCTGTCGGACCCGGCTCCCCGCGACGAGAGCCCGGAGGCCACGGGCCGGCCCAACCTCCCTCCGGAGGCCGTCGAGCTGGTGTCCCAGCCCTTCGGCAATTCGACGAAGCAGAACCGGGTGAGCGGACTCGAGTCGTCCGACGCCACCCGCCGTCCCGGCGACCGCCGGGAGCGGCTGCTCGAGCACCAGGACTGAGGCAGGCGGGAAGCCCCGAGAGCGATGCCCGAGACAGTCACCGAGCCCGAGCGACATCTGGTCCGCGCCGAGGAGGCGGCGGACCGTCCCCTGGAGGAGCATCCCACCGTCGCGGCTCTCCGGGAGGAGTTTCCCGAGGCCGTGGACCGGGTGACGCGTGATTCGGAGGAAACCCCGGTCGTCTACGTGGACCCGGGCCGGAACAGGGAGGTGCTTCGCTTCCTCAAGGAGGACCCGGCCCAGGACTACGACCTTCTGAAGGACCTCATGGGCGTGGATCTCGGGGGCGGCCGCCCCATCCAGGTCTGGTACCACCTCTGGTCCATGGAGCACGGCCGCGAGCTCCGCGTGACCTGCGAGGTGCCGCGGGAGAATCTCAGGCTCCGCAGCGTCTACCCCCTGTGGCGGACGGCGAACTGGCTGGAGCGTGAGGTCTACGACATGTTCGGCGTCCACTTCGAGGACCACCCGGACCTCCGGCGGATCCTGATGCCGGAGAACTACGAGGAGGGCTTCCCCCTCCGCAAAGATTTCCCGCTCCGGGGCCGGTTCAGCCGGTCCGAGCAGGTGCGACGCTCCCTGTCACGGGACCTGGAGGACGTCTACTCCCGCGAGGAACTGGAGATGGCGGGTGTCGCGGAGGGCGAGGCGGGACCGGACGACGCCCGGGTTCGCGAGATCTCCTACCAGGAGGACCTGGACGAGGCCACCGGCCGCGACGGCCTCGAGGGCAAGCCCATGCTCGTCAACATCGGCCCCCAGCACCCGGCCACCCACGGCGTCCTCCGGCTCGTGCTGGAGCTGGACGGCGAAACGGTCGTCCGGTGCATTCCCCACATCGGCTACCTCCACACCGGCTTCGAGAAGACCTGCGAGTACCGGGAGTGGAACCAGGTGGTCCCCTATACGGACCGCATGGACTATCTGGCGCCCATGATCTACAACATCGGCTACGCGGGCGCCGTGGAGAGCCTCCTGGACGTGGAGATCACGCCGCGCTGCCGGGTGCTCAGGGTCATCCTGAGCGAGCTCAACCGCATCCTGGGACACCTTCTGTGGCTGGGAACCACGGCCATGGACATCGGCGCCATCAGCGTCTTTCTCTACACCTTCCAGGAGCGGGAGCGCATCTACAACCTGCACGAGGCCTACACCGGGGCCCGGATCACGACCTCCGTGACCCGCATCGGCGGAATGATGGCCGACCTGCCCCTGGGATGGACGGACGGGGCGCGGGAGTTCGTGAACACCTTCCCCCGCACTCTCGACGAGATCGAGGACCTGCTCTCGGCCAACGCCATCTGGCTCGGCCGTACCCAGGACGTGGGATCGATCGGAGCCGAAGAGGCCGTGAACTACGGCCTGACCGGGCCGAACCTCCGGGCCTCCGGCGTGGCGTACGACGTACGGAAGGCCGATCCATACCTGGGATACGACGAGTACGAGTTCGACGTGCCGGTGGGGGGGCACGGGGACGTGTACGACCGGTACATGGTCCGCATGGAGGAGATGCGTCAGAGCGTGCGGATCATCGACCAGGCGCTGGACCGGCTCCCGGACGGTCCGATCAACGTCGACGACCGCAGGGTGGTGCTGCCGGACAAGAGCGATGCCATGGGGGACATCGACTCCATGATCTCACACTTCAAGCTGGTCATGGAGGGGCTGACCGTGCCCCGGGGCGAGACATGGCACGCGGTCGAGGGCTCCAAGGGGGAGCTCGGGTTCGGGATCGTATCCGACGGCGCCCAGAAGCCGGTCCGCTGTCGCTTCCGCGCCCCGTCGTTCATCAACCTCCAGGTGCTCCCGTTCCTGGTGGAGGGGGAGATGGTGTCCGACGTCATCGCCATCAACGCTTCACTGGACATCGTGCTGGGGGAGATCGACCGATGACCGACGAGGCGGAGCTGCACCCCGCGGTGGCCGGTGCCCAGCCCTACATGAGGGCGGAGACCCAGGGCGCCAACAGCGCCCCGCCGGACGCCGCGCTCTTCGAGGACGAGCGGGGACGGGAGCGCGTGGAGAAAGTGTTGAGCCGGTACCCGACGAAGCGGGCGGCGCTTCTGCCCCTTCTGAACTACGCTCAGGAGCGGAACGGGTGGGTCTCGCGGCCGGCCATGGAGGAGATCGCCGGGGAGCTGGATCTGACGCCGGCCTACGTCCATTCGGTCGCCACGTTCTACACGATGTACAACCAGCGGCCGGTGGGGAAGTATCTCATCCAGGTCTGCACGAACATCTCCTGCGACCTGTGCGGGGGGGAGGAGGTCCTGGAGCGCTTCCTGGAGGAGACCGGAACGCGCCCGGGTGAGACCTCGGAGAACGGCCTCTACACGGTCATGGAGGCGGAGTGTCTGGGCGCCTGCGGGTTCGCCACGGTGGTCCAGATCAACGACGAGTATTACGAGGACGTCACCCCGGAACGGGTCTCGGAGATCCTGGACGAGCTGGACTGACCCGACCCGCGGAGCGGCCTCCCGGGGACCAGTGCCCGGCGGCCTATAGACTGCACACCAACACACGAGCGGATGGCATTTCCCGAGACACACGAGCGAGAGACCCGGACGTTCCTCTCCCGTCACATGGGCGAGGAGGAGGCCCGGAGCCTGGAAGGGTGGCGCGACCGCGGCGGGTACGAGGCGCTGGAGAAGGCGCTGGAGATGGAGCCCGACGAGATCGTGGGTCTCGTCAAGGAGTCGGGGCTCCGGGGCCGTGGCGGGGCCGGATTCCCCACGGGCGTGAAGTGGAGCTTCATGCCGGAGAAGAACGGCGAACCGCACTTCCTGGCCTGCAACGCCGACGAGAGCGAACCGGGCGCCTTCAAGGACCGTGAGCTCATGCGGTGGACGCCGCACCTGCTCATCGAAGGCTGCGTCATCGCCGCCCGCGCCATCCAGGCGAACCACATCTACGTCTACGTGCGCGGCGAGTACTTCGAGGTCATCCGGATCCTGAACCGGGCGGTGACGGAGGCCTATGAAGCCGGCTGCCTGGGAGAGGACATCCTGGGCAGCGGCTGGGACTGCGACCTCACGGTTCACGTCGGGGCCGGCGCCTACATCGCCGGCGAGGAGACCGGCATGCTGAGCAGCATCGAGGACGGGCGTGCGGAGCCGCGAATCAAACCGCCGTTCCCTGCCCAGTCCGGCCTCTTCGGCGCTCCGACGACCGTGAACAACGTCGAGACGCTCTCCTCGGTGCCGATGATCGTGGACAACGGCGCCGACTGGTACCGCCAGTGGGGCAGCGACGACAGTCCGGGGACGAAGCTCTGGTGCTGCTCCGGCCACCTGAACCGCCCGGGCAATTACGAGCTCGAGCTCGGCGTCCCGCTGAGAGAGATCATCTTCGACGTCTGCGGCGGGATCCCGGAGGACCGGGAGGTCCGGGCCGTCTTCCCGGGAGGCTCCTCGACGCCGATCCTATCACGGGACGAGCTGGACTGCGAGACCACCTACGAGGGGCTCTCGGAGGCCGGCAGCGCCCTGGGTACCGCCTCCCCCATCGTCATGGACGATTCCACCTGCCTCGTGCACGCGATGCGGCGGGTCGCCCATTTCTACGCCCACGAGTCCTGTGGTCAGTGCGTGCAGTGCCGCGAGGGGACCGCGTGGGTGACGAAGATCCTGGAGCGCATCGAGCGCGGCGACGGCGAGATGGAGGACCTCGACACGCTCTACGACCTGTGCGAGCAGATGACCGGTACGACCATCTGCGTCCTGGCCGACAGCGTGGTGTTTCCGCTGGAGTCCTCGCTGGACAAGTTTCGCGAGGAGTACGAGTCCCACATCAAGCACGACCGCTGTACCGCCACGGCCTGAGCGCCTGAGCGCGAGCCAGCGGAGGGGACATTCGCCCCGAGACGGCCGCGGAGGCCGCAGCGCGGCGCACGACGACCACCAACCGAGACGAGGGCCGAGACCGCACATGCCAGAGGAAGAGAGCAGCGACCTCGTCAGCCTCACCATCGACGGCGTCGAGGTGCAGGTGTCCGAGGACAGCACCGTCATCGAGGCGGCCGAGAAGGCCGGCGTGGTGGTGCCTCACTACTGCTACCACCCGGGCATTCCCACCCGACCGGCGCAGTGCCGCGTCTGCCTGGTGGAGATCGAGGGTCAGGACAAGCTCCAGCCTTCCTGCAAGCTCCCGGTGCAGGACGGAATGGAGGTCCACACGGACAGCGACGACGCCGAGCTGGCGCGGAAATCGGTGATCGAGTTCCTTCTCGTGAATCACCCGCTGGACTGCCCGATCTGCGACGCCGCCGGCCAGTGCATGCTCCAGGACTACGCCTTCCAGACCGGCCAGCTCGAGAGCCGGCTCAACGAGGAG
>CAZFDK010000097.1:0-5657 GCA_964518305.1 uncultured Gemmatimonadota bacterium
GTAGCCGCTGGCGGTACTTGGCGGGCAGCCGGAGCACGGCGATGGCGTCCTCCAGACCCTCCTCGAGCGTGTCCAGCGCGTCGTCCACCTCGCCCTCGAGCTCCGCGGCCAGATCCTCGAACTGCTCCCGGGCCGCCTGTGGGTCCTCGGCCTCGAAGACGCGGTCCAGGCCCTCCTGCATGGCGTCCTTCCACTCCGCCGGGGTCTTGTCCAGGATGTTCCGGCGGAAGTGGGTCTGGCACCTCTGCCACGTCGCGCCCTGGAAGCAGCGACGGAGCGCCTCGGTGAGCCCCTCGTGGGCGTCCGACACCACCAGCTCCACGCCCTCCAGGCCCCGGCCCTTCAGCCATCGGAACGTCTCCAGCCAGCCCTCCTCGGTCTCCGAGTTCGCGATCCGCAGCCCCAGGATCTCCCGGTAGCCCTCCTCGTTCACCCCGACCGCGATCAGAGCGCTGGTGGAGCGAACCGCGCCCTGGCGGCGCACCTTGATAACCGTGGCGTCCACCAGGACGAACGGATACCGGGTCCCGTCCAGCGACCGCTCGTTCCACGCCTCGACCTGCTCGTTCAGTCCCTTGGCCAGTCGGCTCACTGTCGACTTGGAGAACTCCCGGCCGCACAGCTCCTCGGTGATCCGCTTCACCTTCCGCGTGCTCACCCCGTTCACCAGCATCTCCATCAAGGCCAGCACCAGCGCCTTCTCCGAACGCTGGTAGCGAGAGAAGATCTTCGTGCTGAACGTCCCGTCTCGGGAGCGGGGCACCCGGAGCGTGAGCGGGCCCACACGGGTCACCAGCGACCGGGTGTAGTGGCCGTTACGGTAGCCCTCCCGCTCCTCGGTCCGCTCGTCCGGTTCCGCCCCCAGGTGCTCGGTCATCTCTGCCTCGAGCACCTCGTTGTAGGAGGACTCCATCAGCTCCCGGAGTCCCCGGTCTCCCCGCATCAGCGCTTGGAGCTCCTGCTCGGTGAGGCTAACTTCCACGGTGGCCATCGCTTCTCCCTGTCAGGTGTTGAGGACTCTGTGGTGAGAGACCCTTCAACCTGGCGGGAGACGATGGCCGTTTCTATGTCCGAGTCACCCGGCCGCCCGGGCTCCCCTCCTCAGCACAATCCCACAAGAATCGGGACACAACTCAGGGCTCCCGACCGGAACACATCCGGACGGATGAGAACGTCAGCAGTCCGTGGCCTGGATCCCTGCCGCCCAGGGCTCGCCGGGCAGGGGGGTTCCGGGCCCGTCGGCCCTCTCGATGTACTGCAGCACCTGATCCTCGTGGCGCTCGAAGGCCCGGCGCACGGCCTGCTTCGTGGGGAAGTTCCGGGAACGCCGCCCCATCCAGTCCTTCAGAAGCCAGTCCATCTGGAAGATGAGCTCATCCAGCTCGCTCTCCGTCAGCTGGCGCTCCTCTGTCCTACGTGCTGTGGGCATCTCCTACCTCCTCCGTTCCGTCCGACGTCGGCAGTTCGCCGAACCGGTTCGGCCTCAGGCGGAACCCGCGGCGTGCGGCCTTCCTGCCTACCGGGTGCCAGACCGACTGGGCGGACCGGCCCGACGCGTCCATTAGATCGGACGATGGAGACCTGGCGTTCGTCACGGAGGTCGTGACCCAGGTACCCACACGGGCCAGCACCGGGCAGGTACCGGATATCTCGAGGTCCTCGCTGGTGATGCCACTACGACCCGGATGGCCAAGTCGCTTCTGCAGCGTGGCTTGCACCCGGCATCAACGGACCTAACCGTAGGATGCGCGGTCGCTGCCGGGTCTCCGCTCACTCACCGGCGGTCCGAGGCCGATGGCTGACGAGCCCTTCCAACGCGTCCGGCGCTTCCTCCGTGAACTGAAGCGTCGGAACGTCTACAAGGTCGCGGTCGCCTACCTGACGGTGGCGTTCGTAGGGCTCCAGGCCGCTCGTCTCCTCGTGCCCGCAACGACGCTTCCCGGGTGGGCCGACCAGTTCTTCATCTTCTTGGCCGTAGCGGGCTTCCCGGTCTCGCTGGTCGTGGCGTGGGCCTTCGAGATGACGCCCGGGGGCGTGCGTCGGACGGAGGCCGCAGAACCAGAGACGGCCGAGCGCGGGGCGATCGGCGGTGCAGGCGGCTGGATCGCCGCGCTGGGGGTCCTCGTTCTCGCCGGGGGCGGCTACTGGTATCTGACGGGTGGGGGCGAGGAGGCTGCTCCGACCGGGCCGACTGCCGCCACGGACACGGCCGGAAGCGGGGACCGGGGCAAGGCCCGCTCCATCGCGGTGCTTCCCTTCGACAATCTGAGTGGCACGGAAGAGGCCGAGCCGTTCGTCAACGGCCTCCACGACGACCTGCTCACCCGACTCTCGAACATCTCGGAGCTGACGGTCATCAGCCGGACCTCCGTGCTTCCGTATCGCGAGACCGAGCTGTCGCTTCCGGCGATCGCCGACAGCTTGGATGTGCGCTGGATCGTGGAGGGCGGCATCCAGCAGGCCGGCGACCAGGTGCAGGTCAACGCCCAGCTTATCCAGGCCGAAGAGGACGCCCACCGGTGGGCCGAGACGTACCGGCGGAAGCTCACGACCGAGAACATCTTTGCCATCCAGAGCGAGCTGACGAAGAAGATCGCCGGATCGCTCGAGGCGGAGCTGACGCCGGAGGAGAGCGAGCGGGTCGGGCGGCAGCCGACCCAAGACCTGTCTGCTTACAAGCTGTACGTGCGCGGACGTCTGCGTCTCGGCACGCGCACCGAGGATGCGATGCGAGAGGCCGTCGAGCACTTTCGCCGTGCTATCGCCCGGGACTCCGGTTACGCGCTCGCCTGGAGCGGGTTGGCCGACGCGCAGAGACTCCTCGCGTACTACGGTCACGGCTCGCCCGACACCCTGAGCCGGCAGGCCCTCCGTGCCGCGCGCCGGGCCGTGGAGCTCGACGCGGACCTGGCCGAGGCGCACGCCTCGCTGGGGGGGCTCTACCACACCTCGCTCCAGAACCTCCCGCTGGCTCTTCGAGAGCTGAAACGAGCGGTAGAGCTGGAGCCGAGCTATGACCGGGCTCATATGTGGCTCGCGGAGCTGTGGGCAGCGCTGGGACGGGAGGATCGAGCACTGGAACACGCGAAGAAATCGGTGGAGCTCAATCCGAACTCTCCGGTGAATCACCTCGTGCTGGGCGTCATCTACTGGTGGACCGACGGGCCGGGCCAGACGGCGCTGGAGCAGGTTCGAAGGGCGAGCGAGCTGGAGCCGGGCTACGCCCTCGCCCATGTGAACGAGGGGGAGATTCTGTCCGAGGCCGGGCGGCCAAACGAAGCGATCGCGGCGCTCCGCCGTGGGCTGGAGCGGACGTCCAAGGGCTCCTTCGCGTGGACCGTGGGCCAGGTGTCGCTGGGACTGGCACATGTCCGGAATGGGGACACCGCCCGGGCTCGGGAGTTCCTGACCCGCCTGGAGGGGCGGCGGACGGCTCCTTTACAAAAGGCGAGGCTCTACGCCGCTCTGCGAGAGGAATCGGCGGCCTTCGAGGCGCTCGGTGATGTCGAGTGGATGAACTGGAAGCGGTGGGATCTGCGGTTCATGTCGGAGTTCACCCGGCTCCGGGACGATCCACGCTTCCAGGAGATGCTCCGGGAGGCCCGACGAAGCATAGGCCTGAACCCGGACGGCAGTCTGCCGGACAGCGTGGACGTGTCGTTTGGTTCCGAATCCGATGGCTGACCTGCTCTCCCGCTTCCGGCGCTTCTTCCGGGAGTTGAAGCGGCGGAAGGTTTACCGTGTCGCGGCGACCTATCTAGCTGTTGCGTTCGTGGGTTTTCAGGCAGTCAAGCTGCTTATCCCATCGACGACCCTCCCGCCCTGGGCCGACGAACTGATGTTGGCCTTCCTGATCGTGGGCTTCCCCGTCTCCTTGGTCATCGCATGGGCCTTCGAGGTGACGCCCGAAGGGATCCAACGAACCGGGTCTGCATCCTACGACGGTGAAGGAGGACAGCAAGTAGCTAGTAAAGCTCCAGCACACTCGATTGCGGTCTTACCCTTCACTGAACTCGGAGAGGAGGAAGCGGGGACATTCACCGAGGGTATGCACGATGCCCTCCTCACCCGACTGTCGAACATCGGCGGGCTGATGGTGATCTCTCGAACCTCGGTTCAGAAATATCGAAGTAGCGGTACCCCAACGTCGGAGATCGCCCGAGAGCTTGGCGTAAGGTGGGTAGTAGAGGGAGGTGTCCAGGAGATGGGCGATCAGATCCAGGTGAACGCCCAGCTCGTGGATCCTTCAACCAGTAGTCAGACGTGGGCGGACAGCTACCGCCGGAGGTTGACTGCAGAGAATCTTTTCGCCATCCAAACCGAAATTACTCGGAAAATCGTCGATTCTCTCCAGGCTGAACTGAGCCGGGACGAAGAGGAGAGGATCGCTCGGCAGCCCACCGACGAGCTTGCGGCTTACCGTCTTTACCTGAAGGGACGGGTCCAGCTCGAGCGGCGGAGTGAGAACGGGTTGTTGAGGGCGGAGGGATATTTCAAGGAAGCGATTCGGGAAGATCCTAAATATGCGCTGGCATACACGGGACTCGCCGATTCACAAACGCTTCTGGCCGGCTACTATTTACGTCCACCCCGGAACGTGGTACCGAAGGGAAAAGAGGCGATCCGGAAGGCGCTCGAGATCGATCCCGACCTTGGCGAAGCTCGGGCTTCCCGCGGTCTCATGCTCTACATCTATGATTGGGAATTTGACGAGGCGGGGACGCAGTTTGAGCGCGCGTTGAAGCTGAGCCCTAATTATGCCACGGCCCACCACTGGTATGGTCTGTACTTCCTCGCGGTGGGGCGGCTGGATGAGGCGCTGGACATACTTCGCGCGGCTGAGGAACTGGATCCTCACTCGGAGATTATACTGACTCAGACTGCGTTCCCGCTAGCATTTCAGGGCCGCTTTGAAGAAGCCGAGGCGCAGTACCAAAAGGCGCTCGATCTGGATCCGAGATTTGCGCCGGCGCATTCGTGGCTTGGCCTAGCCTACGCTGATGAAGGCCGGTTTGAAGAGGGGATCCGCGAGTGTACGGAGGCAGTTGCAATCTCGGGTCGCTTCAGCAGCCGTTGGATCGGCAACTTGGCCTATGTACACGCCACGGCAGGTCAGGACGCCGAGGCGCTGGAGCTATTGGAGGATCTCCGTGAGCGTGCCGACGAGGAGTACGTTTCTCCCCGCCTGTTCGTACCGGCTTTCGCTCAACTTGATGATCTTGACGAGGCATTCAACTGGTTAGAAAGGGCATGTGAGGAGCGATCCTACTTCTTGAGCCTCACCTCGGATCCGAGGTGGGACGCGCTTCGTCAGGATCAGAGATTCTCGGATATTCTTCGACGAATGGGGCTTCCCAGCTCGAGTTCCGGAGCGTGACGAGATCTAGCAGCCAACTCTGGAACGCTCCGGCGGGCCACTGCTTGGCGATCTGGTCACCGGACCCCGCTTGAAGCGTTCGCCGATCCATCTACTAACCCTTCAACCCCGAGACCGGTAGCTGGCAAGCTGGGTCAGAGGGGAGACATCCGTCGGGGATTATCTACTAACCCCCGAAACACCTCACGGGTTAGTAGACAAGCCTCCGAATCCTTCACCCCCCGTCTAATTCAGGCTCTTCGTCATTTCGTATGGGTAAGTGCCGAGAGTAGAAGTTCGG
>CAZFDK010000098.1:0-2712 GCA_964518305.1 uncultured Gemmatimonadota bacterium
TCGGCGGCGAAGCAGTAGAAGAGCCCCGCCCCGCCGGTGGCCTCCAGGTCCTCCTGGCTGCAGCCCTGCGAGGGGTGGGCCTCATTCCAGGAGCTCCCGAAGGTGTCGAAGCTGTACCGGTCGTGGTGGCCGACCATGGCGCTCCCGTCGCTGCTCGAGCTCGTCCAGTTCGAGCAGGTCCGGTCCTCGCCCGGCGGGAAGGCGGTGCCGTCCATCCGGGTGCCGGTGAGGATGTCGTGGTCGGTGTCCTCGTCGCCCAGGGCTCCCGAGTTCACCGTCTCCCCGTTCTCGTCCAGGGCGTAGTCGTACATGACGGAGGCGTTGTTGTAGTGCAGGTCACGCACGTCGGAGGCGATCCGGTGGCCCTCGGCGTTGTGCCACGGCCCCTCGCCGATCCGGTCGCGGGCGTTCACGGCCTGCTCGCCGCCAGGACGCCCGCCGCGGCGACGGGAATCCCCCCGTCGAGCGCCGGACAGGCCTCTCCTCCACGGGAACCGCGTCATCGGTCGCCTCCTCCGCTCGGTGAGCCACCCGCTCCTACGTATGGGTCTGAGTCAGGGTAGCCCGTGAGCCGGGCCCCGACAACGGCCGGCGGCGGGGCTCGTCGAGGCCTGCGGCGAGCCCGGAGGAAAAGGGCCCGGGGACAGACGGCTGATGCCGTGAGGGTGCGTTGAGCGAAGATCCGATCGTCGGATGTGAAGCTCCCATCCGGCGACCGGGCGCTCGTTCCCCATGAGAAGGTCGAACGCTATCTCCTCGCCCCGCAGCATCCGGAGGGCGGCGACAGGGCGCGCTTCTTCCGCCGGGCGTCGTCTCGACGCCTGTTGGGCGACCCGAGCGGACGAGAGGCGGGACGAGCCACCGGCCCGGTCACGACTCCGGCGACCCTCTTCCACCCGGTCAGGTTCTCCCTCGGTCACGCTTCCGTCTCCCGCCGGGCCTCGCCGCCGCCCCGATTCTCCTCCCACCGGCGCAGCGGCTCCTCAGCCGATCCCCCGGGCCTGCTCGTCCAGCTCGGTGAGCCACGCCGCCGTGGCCTCGTCCACCCGGCTCTCGAGCAGCGTCTCCCCGGCGCCGGCCAGCTTCCGGCCTCCCGCGTCGACGGGGGCCTCGTCCCCCGAGACGGTCCGGGCGAGGCCGGCTCCCTTCAGGGCCGATACCGTCCACGCGAGCGTCTCCCGGGCCAGCTTGCGCGACAGGGCCGGCTCCAGATCCCGGGGCGGCTTCTCCTCGCCGTGCAGGGCCCGGAGCATGATCTCCATCGCGATGGCCCGGTCGCGGCCCTCCGCGGCCGCCGCCTCCAGCACCGCCTGGCCCATCTCCCGGGCCTCCCCGAGCCGCTCCGGCCCGGTGTGGACGATGCCCCGGGACCGGATCCACGCCTCCTCTCCGGCGCCGGCGGGCCACAGCCGGCCGATGGCCACCGTCCCCACCTCGGGCTCGGCCTCCCCCGGGTGGTGCGTCACGCGGCGACGCTCCCCCGTCCGGACGTCCTCCAGCACCGCCCGGTCGCCGCTCCGGTCGACCACCTCGAAGGCACCCACCACCGACCGCGAGAGCCGGCGGGCCAGGGACGCCTGCCCCGGGGGGAGCGAGGCGGCGGTCTCCTGGCCCCGGAACGCTTCCAGCACGGGCCCGTCCAGGCCCGGGAGGTCCCGGTCCAGGAGGGCCCACTCCCGGCGTCGGATCTCGCGGCCCCGTTTCGCCGTCCCGCCCGCTCCCCCGAACCACCAGCGGGCGAACCACCAGCGCGAGATCCGGAGCTGTGCCGCCAGGTACGGCTCCCCGAGGAGCGACGACTCGAGGCGGGCGAAGAGGCGCGCGACCCGGACCACCTCCAGCCGCCGCTCGTCCGCCGGCTCCCACGTGAAGCGCGCGTCCGACAGCCCCTCCGGCTCCCCGTCCGCCTCCTCGTCCATGCCGAAGCCGAGGAGGACGCTCTGTCCCTCGACGGCCGCCTCCTGCAGCAGGGCGTCCATCTCCTCCGGCGCGGATCCGCGGGGTGCGTCGTCGCCAAGCCTCTCGAGGAACTCCCGGGGGCCGAGCCCCGCGACCCGGGCCGCCTCGTCGATGGCTGCCAGGGCCCCGGACTCCAGGGCGGCCAGCTCCTCCTCGCCCGCCCCCTCCACGATCGACCGCACCAGATCGCGGGCCAGCGCCTCGAGCTCCAGCCCGAGCCCGCGCGTCTCGGGCACCCGGATCAGGTCCAATTCGAGCGGAGGCCGGTCCGGCTCCCAGCCCGGCATCTCCGGCATCGGCGGCCGGTGGCCCTCGCCCACGGCCGCGGCCTCCTTCAGCGCCGCCAGGGCCATCTTCTGCTCGTCGGCCAGCTCGTCCGCCGCCACGGAGCCCGGCTCCACGGCGCCCTCCCCGGGGGCCGGAGCCTCGCCGTCCCCCGTCTCCCGGTCCGCAGGGTCCGGGTCGAGGTCGGTGCCGGCATGCGGCCGCGCCTCGTCTTCACGGCCGGAGGGTCGGAGCGTCTCGCGGAGCGAGCTCAGGAGGCCGTCGATCATGCGGATTCCTTCCGGAATGAGAGCACGTCTCGGATCCGAGATTCCGGGAGCGGCGACCGGACGGCGGCCGGTCGGTCCCTTCTTGCGGAGGGAAAGCTAGAGCCCGGCGTCGGACGCTTCCAGCCGGCGGGCCGGGGGCCGGGCGGCCGGTGCGCGCGGACAGCCATCGGGTCGGGGAGGTCGACCTGGAGGAGGTCTT
>CAZFDK010000098.1:2722-5607 GCA_964518305.1 uncultured Gemmatimonadota bacterium
ACGCGATGACCCCGCTCGAGGAGAAGGGGCCGAAGGAGGTCTTCGCCCGCGGCGGGTGACGCTTCAGCCCTCCCCGCCCTCCTCCAGCAGCTCCACGGCGTCCTCCCGGGCGCGGCGGTAGACCTCCTCGAGAGTCCCGGTGAGGGGCTGCTCGCCCCGCCAGAAGGGGAAGTTCCCCAGGCTCCGCGGCAGGGCCGCCGGGTCCTCCGGAAGTCGCCTGGCGGCGCTCGCCGCGGCCTCCGCCTCCCCGTCCTCCGCCGGCTCCGACGCCCCCGCCCCGGATCCGACCTTCCGCTCCGCGCCGGCGTCCCGCTCCCGCCCCTCGTCCCACGACTCCCAGAACTCCCCTGCCGCGGATCCCCTCTCCTCCCCGCCCGGACCCGGGTCTCCCGCGTCGGCCGATTCCGACGGTTTCGGGGCCTTCTCCCCTTCCGTCTCCCCTGCGCCTCCGCTGCCCGGAGAGACGCGCTCGCCCTCCTCCGTCGCCGCGGGCCCCAGCGCTTCCACCACCTCCCGCCGCCCGACGCCCCGCAGCCGGAGAAGGAGCCAGGGGTCGCGGTCCAGCTCCTCGGCCAGGAGCAGGTAGACGGCGGCGATGTGCTTGCACGGGTTCGACGGGTCGGGACAGGTGCAGCGGGTCTCCAGGTCGCCGCGGCGCTGCGGGAAGAGGGGGACGCCGGCCTCGTCGAAGGCGGCCTCGAGTTCCTCCGGCATCTCGCCAGCCAGCAGCCGCGCAGCCAGGGCCGGCTCCCGGCCCAGGCGCCCGAAGAGGGCCTCCCGGCGATCCCCCTCCACGGTCTCGAGGCCGATCCGCACGCGGTAGGGCCGGGACCGGGAGCCCTGCACGGAGGCCCTGACGGCGCCCGCCTCCACCTCGAGATCCACCACCTGCCCGCGGCGGGCGTACCGCTTGCCCCGCTGCAGCCGGCGGCCGATGCCGAAGCCGTCGAGCACCTCCTCCCACCGGCGAGCCCACCAGCTCCCCCCGAAGTCGCCCCGGCGGGAGTGGGCGCGGATGCCGCCCTCCACGTCCCTGGGCCGGGAGCGGGGGTAGCGCGGGCCGCTCCCCCAGCGGGGCGGCGTCACGCGGCCTCCTCTTCGTCGGCGTCGTCGACGGCGGCGGCGTCCAGGGCCACGACTTCCTTAAGCTCGGCATCCGACAGCCGGGTGAGCCACCCCTCGCCGGAGCCCACCACCTGCTCGGCCACCTCCTTCTTGGACTCGATGAGCCGGTCGATGCGCTCCTCCAGGGTGCCGGCGCAGACGAACTTGTGCACCTGCACGCTCTCGCTCTGCCCGATCCGGTGCGCCCGGTCGGTGGCCTGCCGCTCCACGGCGGGGTTCCACCACCGGTCGTAGTGCATCACGTGGCTGGCTCCGGTCAGGGTGAGGCCGGTCCCCCCGGCCCGGAGCGAGAGGACGAAGAAGGGCGGCCCGTCCTCCTCCTGGAACCGGTCCACCATCCGGTCCCGGCGGCCCCGGGGCACGCCGCCGTGGAGCCAGAGCGCCTCACGCCCGAAGGTCTCCTGCAGGTGGCGCACGAGCATCTCCCCCATCTCCGTGTACTGGGTGAAGACCAGCGCCCGGCGGCCGGCCTCCAGCAGCTCGTCGGCCATCTCGGTGAGCCGCTCGAGCTTGCCGGAGCGCCCCTCGAGCCGGGAGGCGTCGCCCAGCAGGTGCGCCGGGTGGTTGCAGACCTGCTTCAGCCGGGTGAGCAGCGCCAGCACCCGGCCCTTCCGCCCGATGCCGCCCGCCCCCTCGCCTCCGCCCTCGGGGCCTCTCCCCTGCCCCCCGGTGTTGCCGTCCCCGCCGGAGAGCTCCCCCTCGGCCTCCCGGAGCACGGCCCGGTACAGGGTGGCCTGCTCGCGGGTGAGTGTGCACCACACCTGCGACTCCACCTTCTCCGGCAGATCGCCGCGGACCTCGGGGTCGGTCTTCTCCCGGCGGAGGACGAAGGGGCCCGTGGCGCGGCGGAGGCGGGCGGCGGCCTCCGGGTCGCGGCCCCGCTGGATGGGCAGGAAGAAGCGGCGCCGGAACTCCGCCCGGGTGCCGAGCAGGCCCGGGTTCAGGAACTCCATCAGCGCCCACAGGTCGCCGACGTGGTTCTCCACCGGCGTGCCGGTGAGGGCCGCCCGCCAGTCGGCCTCCAGCGCCCGGGCGGCCCGGGACCGCTGGGTCCCGGGGTTCTTCACCTTCTGCGCCTCGTCCAGCACCACGCCCCGCCAGGAGACCCGGCGCAGCTCGTCGACGTCCCGGCGGAGGATGCCGTAGGTGGTGACCGTGAGGTCCCGGTCCCGGACCGCCTCGGCCAGGGCCTCGCCCTCCGGGCGGCCGCCGCCGTGGTGGACCGCCAGCTCCAGCTCCGGTGTGAAGCGCTCGGCCTCCCGCCGCCAGGTGTTCACCACCGAGGTGGGGCAGACCACGAGCACCGGGCCCTCGCCCCCCTCCTCCCGGTCGCGCTGGACGGCGGCCAGCGTCTGCACCGTCTTGCCCAGGCCCATGTCGTCGGCCAGGCAGGCGCCGAACCCCCACCGGGCCAGGAAGCGGAGCCAGGCATAGCCCCGGCGCTGGTAGGGGCGGAGCTCGCCGCGCAGCCCCTCGGGCTCGGGGATCTCCTCCAGCCGGGCGCCGGACTCGAGCCGCTCCACCATCTCGCCGAAGCGGCCGTCGGCATCCACCTCGCCCAGCTCCAGGCCGGCCTCGTCGGCCCACTCCGGGGCGTCGCCGAGCCCGAGGCGCATGCGGAGCGCCTCGCGGGCCGACATCTCCCCGCGACCGGCCTCCTCGAGCCGATCGGCCGCTTGCCGCAGCCGCTCCGGGTCCACCTCCACCCACTCGCCGCGAAAGCGCACCAGCGGCGCCTTCAGGTCGGCCAGGGCCTCGAG
>CAZFDK010000099.1:0-1377 GCA_964518305.1 uncultured Gemmatimonadota bacterium
GGGAGGGCGGCCGCACCGTGGGCGCCGGCGTCGTCACCGAGATCGTCGAGTGATCCGAGCAGGACCCTTCAGGCAGGAACGACTCCTGCGGAAATCTTGAGCAGGGTGTCCGAGCATGCGTGACCAGATCACGCTCGAGTGCGAAGAGTGCCACGAGCGTAACTACACGACGACCAAGAACAAGAGAAATCAGCCCGAGCGGGTGGAGTACCGGAAGTACTGCCCGCGCTGCGACCAGCACACGACTCACAAAGAAACGCGCTGAAGCGCGTGTCCGGCCCGGTATCCCGTCGGCCGCCAGTGAGGGAGGTGACGTCTCCCCACACGCCGTCGGGCCCGGGCCGGTGCTCGTGTCGCGAGAGGTAGCACCGAGGCGGATCGAACGGAGGGAGCAGCACGCGCGGATGGCGTCGATCAAGCAGGTCCGGGACTTCGCCGAGGAAGTCCAGGCGGAGATGAAGCGGGTGACGTGGCCGGACCAGGAGCAGCTCCGGAACACTACGCTCGTGGTCCTGGTGTTCGTGATCATCCTGGCCCTCATCATCGGGCTGATGGACCTCGTGTTCGGCAGCGTCGTCAGCTGGATCGTGGAGGCGTTCAGTGCCTGAGCCAGAGCCGACGGGACAGCAGGAGGAGCAGGGCGCTACGCCCGCGGCCGAGGAGGACGACGGCACGCGGTGGTACGCCCTCCAGACCTACTCCGGGCACGAGAACAAGGTCAAGAAGCTCATCGAGCAGAAGATCGAGCAGCAGTCCGGGGAGGAGAGTGCGCCCATCCGCGAGGTGATCATCCCCACCCACGAGGTGGTGGAGATCAAGGGTGGGAAGAAGGTGCAGAAGGAGAAGCGGCTCTATCCCGGCTACGTCCTGGTGCGGATGGAGTTCAACCGCGAGACCCGGCACATGCTCAACAACGTACAGGGCGTCATCCGCTTCGTGGGCGGCGGGGACTCCGAGCCGCAGCCGCTCTCCCGGGAGGAGGTCAACAAGATCCTGGGCGTGAGCGAGGAGCTCGAGGAGGAGGGGCCCGAAGAGGAGATGCCCTTCCACACGGGACAGGCCGTGGAGATCAAGGAGGGTCCGTTCAGCGACTTCAGCGGGACCGTCGAGGAGGTCTTCCCCGACAAGGGCAAGGTTCGCGTCGAGGTCAGTCTGTTCGGCCGACCCACGAGCGTGGAGCTCGACTTCACCCAGCTCGAGGGCTACTGAGGCAACCGGAGATCAGGCGAAGCGATGGCTGACAAAGAGGTAATCGGAAAGATCAAGGACAAGGACCTGGACGACGTCGACAAGAAAGAGCTGTACGAACTCCAGAGTGATTCCAGAGACTTCATCTCCAGCGTCGGCAAAGACCTGAAAAAGATGAAACAGGAGGAG
>CAZFDK010000099.1:1387-3472 GCA_964518305.1 uncultured Gemmatimonadota bacterium
AGGTAATCGGAAAGATCAAGCTCCAGATTCCCGGCGGCGAGGCCAACCCGGCGCCCCCCGTGGGGCCGGCCCTGGGCCAGCACGGCGTGAACATCATGGACTTCTGCAAGCGGTTCAATCAGGAGACCCAGGACGACGCCGGGACGCTGATCCCGGTGGAGATCACGGTCTACGCCGACCGCTCCTTCGACTTCATCACGAAGACGCCGCCGGCCTCCGAGCTCCTGAAGGAGCGGGCCGGCATCGAGACCGCGTCCGGCGAGCCGCATCGCGAGAAGGTCGGCACGGTGACGCGGGAACATCTCCGGGAGATCGCCGACATCAAGATGGAGGACCTCAACGCCCGGGACGAGGACGCGGCCATGCGGATGATCGCCGGGACCGCCCGGTCGATGGGGCTGGAGGTGGAGGACTGATGGCCACGAAGAGAGGCAAGAAGTACGAACAGGCGCGGGACGCCATCCAGGGCGACGACGAGCCCTTTTCGCCGGAGGAGGCCTTCCGGCGCGTGAAGGAGTTCGCCTACGCCGACTTCGACGAGACGGTCGAGGTCGCCGTTCGGCTCGGCGTGGACCCGAAGCAGGCGGACCAGGTCGTCCGGGGGACCGTGGTCCTGCCGGCGGGCACGGGCCAGGAGGTCGAGGTCCTGGTGTTCGCCGAGGGCCCGGCGGCCACCGAGGCCGAGGAGGCCGGCGCGGACTACGTCGGCGCCGAGTACGTGGACGAGGTCGAGGACGGATGGGTGGACTTCGACGTGGCCATCGCCCACCCGAGCATGATGGATCGGGTGGCGCCGCTGGGCCGGATTCTGGGTCCCCGCGGCCTGATGCCCACTCCGAAGGCCGGGACCGTCACGGAGGACGTGGGGCAGGCCGTCGAGGAAGCGAAGGCCGGGAAGATCGAGTTCCGGGTCGATCGCGGCGGCAACCTCCACGTACCCCTGGGGCGCGTCAGCTTCGAGGTCGACGAGCTCACGGAGAACCTCGAGACCCTGATGAGCGCCGTGGCCGCACAGCGGCCCGCGTCGGCCAAGGGTGCCTTCATTCGAAGCATCACGGTGAGCAGCACGATGGGCCCGGGCGTGGAGATCGACCCGAGCCCCTACCGGCTGCACCCGTCGTCATAGTACAGGGGCTGGAGAAGCGATGAAGCGGGAAGAGAAGAAGCAGGTCACCGAGGAGCTCACGGAGAGCTTCCGGGAGTCCGGGACGATCTACCTCACGGACTTCACGGGGCTCAGCGTGGGTGAGATGACGGAGTTTCGCGATCGGCTCGCCGAGGAGGGCGTCCGCTATCGCGTGGTGAAGAACACCCTCGCCCTGCGGGCGCTCTCCGAGAGCGACCTGCCGGACATCGCGGACCACTTCAGCGGACCCACGGGCCTGGTCCTCGGCGACGAGGACCCCGTGGCACCGGCCAGAGTGCTCACCGAGTTCGCGGACGAGCACGGCGACCGGCCCACGCTGAAGGTGGGCGTGGTCGAGAGCCGGGTGGTCGAGCCCGCGGAGATCGAGGACATGGCGGGGCTTCCGTCGCAGGAGGAGCTGCTGGCGGGCATCGCCGGCGGCCTCACCGCCTCGATCGGCGGAATCGCCGGGATCCTGGGCCGGATCATCGGCGATATCGGGGACATCGCCCACCGCGCGGCAGAAGAGCGAGAGTCCGGGTCGGAGGACTGAACCTCCGGCCGGCCCTGCGGCCGACCGACGAGACGAACGACAACGACGTGCGACACGGATCACCACAACCAGCTCAGGGAGAGCAGGAGAACGATGAGCAAGGTCGACGACCTTCTTGAAGAGATCGGTTCGCTGACCGTCCTCGAGGCGGCCGAGCTGAAGGAAAAGATGGAAGAGGAATTCGGGGTGTCCGCTTCGGCCCCCGTGGCAGCGGCGCCGGCCGCCGGTGGCGGCGAGGGCGACGGCGAGGAGGAAGAGCAGACCGCCTTCGACGTCGTCCTCAGCGAGGTCGGCGACCAGAAGATCCAGGTCATCAAAGCCGTGCGCGAGGTCACCAGCCTGGGCCTGAAAGAGGCCAAGGACCTCGTGGACAACGCCCCGAACCCCGTGGTCGAGGGCGTGGACA
>CAZFDK010000099.1:3572-5413 GCA_964518305.1 uncultured Gemmatimonadota bacterium
AGCGGGAGCGATCCCGTACCACAGGGAGGCGTGTCCCCGCCGCGCGCATCTTCGCGCACATGAGAGGATTCGTCCACCCGTCGGACCCGGACGCTCCCTTCTCCGATCCCGACGACGGACGTCCGGACTCGCGGTCGCAGCCGCGGCGCAACCCCAGAACCATCAGGAGCCACCAACGGTGACGACGACAGTGTCGACGAACGGAAGTGACAGCAGTGAAGTCGTCTCCTTCGCCGAGCTGGACCGGTCCGAGGAGATGCCCCACTTCCTCGACGTCCAGCAGCAGGCCTTCGAGCGCCTGCTCGAGACGGAGGCGGACGAGGACGGACACGAAGTCGGCCTCCAGCGGGTCTTCAACGACATCTTCCCGATCACGGACGTCAACGACAACTTCGCGCTGGAGTTCGTCGACTACGAGATCGGGGACCCGAAGTACACGGTCGAGGAGTGCATGGATCGTGACATGACCTATGCGGCGCCGCTGAAGGCGACGCTGCGGCTGGTCATGTACGAGGACGTGGCCGAGGGAGAGGAGAAGCGCCCGCGGGACATCCTGGAGAAGGAAGTCTACCTGGGCGACATGCCGCTGCTCACCGAGCACGGCACCTTCGTGGTGAACGGGGCCGAGCGAGTCATCGTCAGCCAGCTCCATCGATCCCCGGGCGTCGTCTTCGAGCAGGAGGAGCACGCCAACGGAACGAAGCTCTACTCGGCCCGCATCATCCCCTTCCGCGGGTCCTGGGTAGAGTTCACGCTGGACATCAGCGACGTCTGCCACGTCCACATCGACAAGAACAAGAAGTTCCCGGCCACCGCTCTCCTGCGGGCCTTCGGCTACGGGACCCGGGTGGACCTCCTGGACCTCTTCTACGAGACGCGCGAGGTTCCGGTGGAGGACGTCGTGGACGACCGCGGCGCCCGCCGCGAGGTGACGGGGACGATACTCGCCGTCACGCTCGTGAACCCGGACTACGAGGGCGAGCCCGTCGAGCTCGAGCTGGGTGACCTGGACCTGGAGGGCGAGGAGCCCCTGCCGGAGGCGTGGCTCGCCGAGGAGGTCGAGCACCCGGAGAGCGGCGAGCGCCTGGCGGCGCCCGGCGACCGGATCGAGGACGCCCTGGTGCGACGGGTCCGCGAGGCCGGCATCGACGAGGTCCCGGTCCACGAGACCGAGGACGCCTTCCTGCTGCGGCGCGGCCAGGAAATCGACGAGGACGCGCTCGAGCGGCTGAAGCGGGCCGAGGTGACCGACGTGAAGGTCTACTCCACGGCCACCTACATCCAGCTGCGTGGAGCCTACGAGGACTTCACGATTCGGCGGGACTGGAGCCACAACCCGCAGTTCGCCGAGGACGTCGTCGACCCGGACACCGGCGAGATCGTCTACGAGAAGGGCGATCCCTTCGACAGCGAGACGTTCCGGGACCTGAAGGACCGGGACGGGCTCGAGCAGGTGCTCGTCTTCACCGGTGGTCCCCGGGGCGAGTCGCCGATCATCAAGAACACGCTGGACAGCGACCCGACGGACAGCGAGGCCGAGGCGCTCCGATCCATCTACTCGCTGGTCCGCCCCGGCGAGGCGCCCAACCTGAAGACGGCGCGGGAGGCCATCGACCGCCTCTTCTTCAACCCCCAGCGCTACGACCTGGGCCGGGTGGGCCGCCACAAGGTGAACCAGCGGCTCGAGAAGACCTACGAGCTCCTCGACGACGAGGTGCCGGACGAGAGCCTCTCGGTCCTCGCCCCCTCCGACTTCGTGGCCATCCTCCGCTACCTGGTGGAGCTGCACGAGGGCCGGGGCTACGTCGACGACATCGACCACCTCGGAAACCGGCGCGTGC
>CAZFDK010000100.1:0-5396 GCA_964518305.1 uncultured Gemmatimonadota bacterium
ACCCGGTGGTGCCGAAAGGAACGGCCCGGATCCGCTGCCAGATCTCGGCGGCCCACGAGCGGGAGCACCTGGACCGGACGCTGGACGCGCTGGAGACCATCGGTACGGACATGGGGATCATCTGATCATTGCGGCGAGGAGCCGAGCCATGAGCGCCCACCGGTCGGCCCCGCGACCGACCACGAGACGACCGTAGACCACCACGGACGACCATAGAGGAGCCGATTCGATGACCGACGACGAAGTGACGCCGACGGCCCGGCCGGAGGGCCCGCCGACCCTGGACGAGCTCAACCTCTCGGGGGGCAAGAAGGCCCGGCTGCACGACATGACCTACAACCACGGGGCGGAGAACGGGACGCTGCTCCTGCTCCCCATCGACCACGGCATGGAGCACGGCCCCCGGGACTTCTTCCCCAACCCCGAGGCCGCCGACCCCCGGTTCCAGCTCGAGCTCGCGCGTCGGGGCGGCTACAACGGGCTGGCCTGCCAGATCGGGTTCGCCGAGAAGTTCTTCCCCGACTACGCGGGCGAGGTCCCCCTCATCCTGAAGATCAGCGGCAAGACCAACGTGCCTCCGGACGACGCAGCGCACTCGCCGCTGAACGCCACCGTGGAGGACGCGGTGCGACTCGGAGCCCATGCGGTGGGCTATACGCTCTACGTGGGCTCGCCGCTCCAGTCCCGCCACCACGAGGATCTGAGGCGCGTGCGCACGGAGTGCGAGCGGTACGGCATGCCGCTGATCGTATGGTCCTACCCACGGGGCTCGGCCATCGAGAACAGCGGCGGCCGGGACTCCATCTACGCCGTGGACTACGCCGCGCGGCTGGCCATGGAGATGGGGGCGGACATCGTCAAGCTGAACGTCCCCACGAAGAGCGAGAAGGACGATCGGATGCCCGAGGTCTATCGGGAGCTCGAGTGGGACTACGCCGAGGGCGCCCGCCGGGTGATCGCCTCGGCGCGCCGGACACCGGTGCTGGTCTCCGGCGGCAGCAAGGTGAGCGACGAGGACCTCCTGCAGAAGGCGCGCACAGCCATGGACGCGGGCGCCAGCGGCCTGATCTTCGGCCGCAACATGTGGCAGCGCCCCCTGGACGAGGCGCTCGAGGTCACGGAGCGTGTGAAGGAGCTCTTCGGCGACTACGCCATCGGATGAGCGGTATCCCCGATCGCTTCACGCCGCCGGTGATCGCCCCCTCCCTCCTGGCGGCCGACTACACACGGCTGGGGAAGGAGATGCGGGCGGCGGAGGAGGCCGGCGCCGGCTGGTTCCAGCTGGACGTGATGGACGGCCACTTCGTGCCGAACCTGAGCGTGGGCCTGCCCGTGCTGGAGTCTGTCCGGCCCGCCACCGACGCGTTCCTGGACGTGCATCTGATGATCGAGAACCCGGACCAGTTCCTGGTCCGCTTCGCTGAAGCGGGGGCGGACCTGATCACGGTGCACCAGGAGGTGACGCGGCACCTGCACCGGGACCTGACGGAGATCCGGCAGCTCGGGTGCGCCGCGGGGGTGGCCCTCAACCCCTCCACCCCGGCGGAGGCCCTGTCGGAGGTCCTCCCGCTGGTGGACCTGGTGCTGGTGATGACCGTGAATCCGGGCTTCGGCGGCCAGTCCTTCATCAACGCCGTCCTCCGCAAGGTGCGGCGGGTGAAGGAGATGGCGGGTCAACGGGGGCTCGATAGGCTCATGGTGCAGGTGGATGGAGGAGTGAGCGCGGACACGGCGTCCCGGGCCGTCGAGGCCGGCGTCGACGTGCTGGTGGCCGGATCCGCGGTCTTTCGCGGCTCCGGGAGCGTCGGGGAGCGGTTCCGGGCCCTGGAGGAAGCCGCGGCCGGCGCGGTCTGAAGCCACGCGCCCACCGCCGGACCACACCGGGCCACAACCAACCGCCCCTCCGGGTGTATGGCATCCCCGACATGACCACCTCCACGACGAGCACGGGAACGGGCGCGGAGAGCGCCGGGGACGGCGTGGCCGCCGACGCCGACGCGGGGCTGGAGGGTCGGGCCGCGGACGGAGAGCTCCCGGACCTGACCCCGGGCGAGGTGCACCGCTACAGCCGCCACCTCCGCCTGCCGGATGTGGGGCGGGACGGCCAGCGACGACTCAAGGCCTCGCGGGTCCTGGTGGTGGGGGTCGGCGGCCTGGGGTCTCCGGCCGCGCTCTACCTGGCTGCGGCGGGCGTCGGCCGCCTGGGCCTGGTGGACCACGACCGCGTGGAGGTCACGAATCTCCAGCGACAGATTCTCCACGACACGAGGGCCGTGGGCGAGGAGAAGCTCGCTTCAGCGCGCCGGCGGCTGGAGGCCACCAACCCGGAGGTGGAGGTCGTCACTCACGAGGCCCGCCTGGACTCCGGCAACGCGCTCGAGATCCTGGACGGCTACGACCTGGTGGTGGACGGCAGCGACAATTTCCCCACCCGCTACCTGGTCAACGACGCCTGCGTCCTCTCGGGCGTCCCCCTGGTCTACGGCGCCGTCCACCGCTTCGACGGCCAGGCTTCCGTGTTCGCCGCGGACGACGGGCCCTGCTACCGATGTCTCTTCCGGGATCCGCCTCCGCACGGCGCCGTGCCGACCTGCGAGGAGGCCGGAGTCCTGGGCGTGCTCCCGGGCATCATCGGGAGCATCCAGGCCACCGAAGCGCTGAAGCTCCTCCTGGGGGAGGGACGCTCCCTGTCGGGGCGCCTGCTGACCCTGGACGCCCGGGAGATGCGGTTCCGTGAGATCGAGGTCCGACGCGACGCGGACTGTCCCGCCTGCGGCGACGACCCGAGCGTGACCGAGCTCATCGACTACGAGGAGTTCTGCGGCATGGACCCGAGCGGGAGTCAGCACAGCGGCGAGGACGGCGTCCCGCACGTGGACGTCCAGACCCTCCGACGACGGATCGAGGAGGGCGAGCCGCTCCAGATCCTGGACGTGCGCCAGCCCTACGAGTGGGAGATCTGCAATCTGGACGAGCAGGGCGCCGATCTGGTGCCCCTGGGCCAGCTGCCCGGGGCTCTGGACCGGGTGCGGGACGACCGGCCGGTGGTCGTCTACTGCCGCTCCGGCGGTCGGAGCGCGCGCGCCGTCCGCCTCCTGCAACGACACGGATACGACGCGGCGAACCTCGAGGGCGGTATCCTGGCCTGGGCGCAGGAGATCGACCCCGAGATGCCGGAGTACTGAGGAGTCACGAGATGCGCATCGTCTCTCTGCTGGCTAGCGGAACGGAGATCGTCTGCGAGCTGGAGCTCGAGGAGAGCCTCGTGGGAATCTCACACGAGTGCGACCACCCGGAGCGGATCCTGGACCGCCCCCGGGTGAGCCGTCCCCGGTTCGACCCGGAGAAGCTCTCCAGCCGGGAGATCGACCGGGCCGTGAGCCAGGCCATGGCGGAGCACGGCTCGGTGTACGCCATCGACCGTGAGCGGCTCGAGTCGCTAGAGCCTGACCTCATCCTCACCCAGGACGTCTGCGAGGTCTGCGCCGTCCCGACCCCCGGCGTCTGGGAGGCCGTCCGCGAGCTGGACCTGGACGCACGGATCCTCTCCCTCGACGCTCACGACCTGGAGGGAATCCTGGAGACCGTGCTGGAGGTGGGCGATGCCACCGGCAACGGGGATCGCGCCGCGGAGCTGGTGGCGGACTACCGGGAGCGCCTGGACGAGGTGCGACGGAGCGTCGAGGACGCCGACCGCCCCAGGGTGCTGGCCGTGGAGTGGCTGGACCCGCCCTTCGAGCCCGGACACTGGGTGCCGGAGATGGTGGATATCGCCGGGGGGGAGAACCTGGCCGGCGAGGCCGACGCCCGCTCCCACCGCGTCGAGTGGGAGGACCTCACGGGCCTGGACCCGGCCGTACTGGTGGTCATGCCCTGCGGCTATGGGCTGGAGGAGTCCCGGCAGGAGGCCGACCGGTACGCCGACCGGCTGCTGGAGGCCGCGCCGCGGGCCATCGACGAGGGACGCGCGTGGGCCGTGGACGCCTCCTCCTACTTCAACCGCTCGGGGCCACGTGTGGTGGACGGCGTGGAGATCCTGGCCGGGATCCTCCATCCGGGGCGGGCCGCGGAGCCTTCCCCCGCGGCGGCAGCCCGCTGGCAGCCCCAGAGGGCGGAGGCCTCCGGGGAGTAGACACCCGGCGCCTTCATCCCCGATATCGCGCGACGGACAGCCCGTCGCGGACCGGTATCACCGCGGCCTCGAAGGCCTCGTCCTCCGCCAGCCTCCGGTTGAACTCCCGTATGGCACGGGTGGAGGCTTCCTCGTCCGACTCGTCCACCACCCCGCCCTCCCAGAACACGTTGTCCGCCGTGATCAGGGCGCCGGGGCGCATCAGCGCCGTGAGCCGGTCCAGGTACAGGGGATAGTTCTCCTTGTCGGCGTCCACGAAGGCCATGTCGAAGCTCGGCTCCGCCCGCCGCCCGGCCACCGCCATCTCCTCCACCACCTCCACGGCATCGCCGACGCGCACCTGCGCGCGCCGCGCCACCCCTGCCCGCCGGAACGCCTCCCGGGCCAGCTCCGCGTGCGCCTCCTCCTTCTCCAGGGTCACAAGCTCGGCCTCCTCCGACAGGGTCGAGAGGATCCACAGCCCGGAGTAGCCGCCCAGGGTGCCGATCTCCAGGACGCGGGTGACGTCGGCCATCCGCGCCAGCAGGCCCAGGAGACGACCCTCCAGGGCGGAGATCTGGATGGAGGGAAGGTCGCGGGCCTCCATCTCCGCCTCGATCCATCGGTGCGTCTCCGACTCTCCGGCATACAGCTGCGTGGCATACTCCACGCAGCGCTCCATCGTCTCGGTGTCCAGCATGGGCTGCTCCTCCTGATCCCGGTCGTCCTCGCAGTCGGCTCGCTCTCGCTCTCGGTGATCCGTGTGTGATTCTACCCGTCGGCCGCGGGACATGCCTCCCGCGCCGCTCTCAGCCACACGCGAACACGGCGGCGGTGGCCCGCCCTCCTGCCGTCCGTCCCCTCCGCCAGGATGGGCGCCACCCGCCCCTCTCCGGCCCGGGCCAGCTCGCAGACGTCCTCGATCCCGGCCCGGACCAGGAGCCCGGCGTTCCGGGCCCCCAGCCCCCGGAGCTCCGCCAGGCGGGCGACCCGGAGGAGCCGGCCGGCCCGGGCGCCGTGGATCCCCGCGGCGCGGGCCGCGTCGGCACTGTCGGAGGCGGCGAGGTCCGAAACGCCGTTGATCCCGGCCGCACGGAGAGCGGCCGCCGCCTCCGCGGAGACTCCCGGGAGGCGGTCCAGCGTGGACCTGGTCGAGGCCACCGTCCACCGGTCCACGCCCATGGACGCGCCGAGGCAGAAAGCGGCGGCCACGAGGACGGCGGCGACCGTCCGGACCGGACGGCCGCCGGATCCCCCCCGTCCCCCGGGCTCCCCCCCGCCGTCT
>CAZFDK010000101.1:0-5336 GCA_964518305.1 uncultured Gemmatimonadota bacterium
TAAGACGCAGATAAATCCTACGTATCGATCGATGCAAACATCCCGGATAATCTACCGTCCCTATGCATAAGCGGTACTGGTCGTTCTTCCTTCCCTTCCATGAATAGGTGGTGAGGCACCAGCGGGGATCAACCTGCTGGGCGCCTCTCCGACCGGATCAAACGGAGTGAGGGCTCCTGTCAGGGTGGCGTTACGCGGCTGGGAGATCGCTTGCGCACCGGAGGGAGACCGAGTCCCAGTTGATACTAGCTCTTTTCTAAACACAGGCGTCGAGTATCTCCCGAGCGTCCTCCAGGTGCCCTCTGATGTCAGCCTCAGCATCGATTCGGGAGAGTTGGTCGCGCTCCGCCAGGATGTCAGCTGCCGCGGAGTGGAATTGCTCGGCCGGCCTTCCGAGGTGGACCACGGCACGGTGGATCGCCTTGGCCACCCGCTCACCACGTTCATGCTCGATCATGGTCTCGAGTCCGTCTGCGACGAGTCGTTTCACGTTCGGGCCGGGTGCTACGACGTCGCGAACATACAGAAGGTCCTTGCCTGCCTTGAGCGCCCGGCCTTCGCCCTGGCGGAGGTTGAACGTGTTGGCCTTGTTCAGGACAAAGGCAGCGAGAATCGGGACCCGTACTGTAGTTCCGTGAAGGGAGAGCTCCTCAGTGAAGGTGCGCAAGGGCCAGAGGTGAGTGAGCCGGAGCGCACGAATGCCCGGCTGCTCCTCCACCGGTCCTGGCTTCCCTCGGGATTCTGCAGGTCCGCGGTGTAGCTGCAGAAACTCGATGGTTTGTCCGCGCTCGGCCTCCCGGGACCAGATCACCCCGGTGTCCCCCTGTGGACGGAACCCCTCTTCCCTCAGCATTTCATGGAGGGGACGCCGTCCCCCCCGCGCAAGGCGAGAGGGCAAAGCGATATCCGCCTCGGTCGTCAGGGATGTTCGGCCGTTCGCTTCGCTCGCGCGGCCATATCTGAGGTGGAGGTAGGGAACCCATCCCCCCACCAGGACCACATCCTCCCGGTAGCCCTCGAAAGTGCGGAGGATCGACAGAAGGGCACGCTCATGCTCCGGCGGACTCATCGTCTCCGTTCCAGATCGGTCGAAGGACGGTTTCGATCAGATGTTGGGCCTGCTCACGGCCCCGAACCGGATAGCTCCACAGGTCCAGGACGAGCTGGACCGGGCCGACCACCGGTATCCCGTCGATCGTCTGCAGGTGGAACCATACGGACTCGACGTCCACCGGCTCGAGCAGGCACAGCTTCCCGGAGGAGGAGACTTCCCATTCCTGACGCATGGCGAGCTCTTCGAGCGACGTGTCGCTTTTTACGAACGCGTGAACAACCTCGAACTGGGTCTGAGGGGCGAGTAGAGAGGCTCCGGCGTGGAGGGTCAGCGCCCACTGTGAACCCTCCATCGTGTCGGACATCCGCTCAATGAAGCGGTTCGGTGAGCCGACTGGTGCGGCGAGCCGAAGCTGGCGGTTATCCTGCCACCGGTAGGTGCGTGCCCAATCCGAGATCAGCGCCTCTCCATCCGGTAGCCAGATACGCGATCGCCGGCGCTCACCGGGACGGTCGTCCTGCACGAGCTCTCGCCGCTCGAGTTCACGGATGGCGCGAGATACAGTGGAAGGATGTACATCTGCCGCCTCCGCCAGTCCCCGGGTCGACCAGCGTCGGTTCCGCGGTGCCATGAGCAGTACCCGGCATACTCGTGACGCGCGGTCTGCGTACGGATCGATGCCGGAGTTCGTCCCGGTCGACACTGCCGGGACAGAAAGATCGGATCGCTCGAGATAGAACCCGGGCGCCTGGATGCAGATCGCGCCCTCGAGGTCGACGTAGCTTGCGCCGGCCTTCTGAAGACTTTTTTGCTCTTCAGCGTTTCCGGATCGGAGGATCTGAATCCGGAGCGGATCGGTCTGCTGATCTTGTGGTTCGCGACGCTCGGTCAGCAGTACGCGGATCGGGGCGAGATCGCCATAGTGGATCCTGGCCACGGACTGCTCATCGAAATCGTCCAGAACCTGCAGGTCCGCGTCCCGAGGGAGAGAACGCCGCAAGAGGCTCAGTGCTAGTTTCTGATCTGCTGCAGTATCCATGAGTTTGTTGCACGACTATAGATCTGTTGCATATTACTGCAACAGTATTACAGTTACGCAACAGACGCAAGAGACGGTTGGGGGGGCAGGCGGAGCGGACGAAGACCGGGTTGCGATCAGCGCAGCTCCTCGGCAGTCCGCTTCATCCACGTGCGGACGTGCTCGGTGTCGGTCTCCGTGAACTCAACGCTGTCGAGACGCTGCAGGAGGACGCGGCACTCAGGGTGCGACGACGATCCTGGCCCGGCCCACGGTGTCGGTGGAGTCCGTGAATGGGCCAGGGGGTCAGCGGAACAGATCGTCCAGCGTCCAGGCGATCACCGGCCGCTCGGGATGTTCCTCTCGCAACTCGTGGAAGGAGTCCGTGAATCCGGAGCGGGAGACGAAGAGAAAGGGGGCGTCCGGCTCGACGGCTTCGTGAACCCACTTCCGCCCGCTTCCTTCGAGCTGCCGGAGTTTCTCGACGTGCTCCAACCAGGCGGAAGCGCTCGTGGGACCGGACTGGAATTTGATCGATCCGGTCATGACGCGGCCATCCAGCAGGCGGCACACGGCGTCGATCTCCACGGGATTCCGGTTGGGATCCTGCCCCTGCCAGTAGCCCCACTCGGTCACGGCCGGCACGTCCTGCTCCCGCTGCAGACGGAGATAAGCCTGTTCGACGACATCCTCGAACACGTGCTGGCCCAGGTAGGTGGGCCAGGCAGCCGGAGCGAGTCGCTCTCTCCACACCGCCCGGGGGCCGGCAGTCTCGATGGCTGACTCGTTGGGCAGGACCAGTCCGTAGTAGAAGCGAAAAGCGAAGTCGTCGAGTCGATACGAATAGGCCTGATTACCGGGCGCCTCGAAATTCCGCATGCGCTCGAGGTACCCGAGTTCCATGAGCTGTTCGAGCTTGTCCCGGAGTGCTCGATCGTTCTTCCGGCCGATGGCCGACGCGATCTCACCGGCCGTCGGCCGCCCCTGACCCACGGCGGCGAGGATGCCTCGGTAGGTGGGCACATCCCGTAAGCCGAGTTCCTGGGCGATGGCCGTTTCGAGTTGATCTCCCACCAGGCCGTCCGGCCGCAGGAGGTGTTCGACGATGTTGTCCTCCAGCGGGCGGGTGGTATCGATCTGCTCCAGATAGAGGGGAGTTCCCCCGAATGCACCGTAGGCGGCAACCTGCTGGGCGTGATCGTAGTCGGGGATCATGCGGGCCGCCTGACGGTAGTCGAACGGCTTCAGACGGCCGTGCCAGGCGAATCGACCATACAGGGGTGCGTCCCCCCGGGTCAGAGCCTCCAGCGTGCTGACCGCCGATCCCGAAAGCACCAGGAGCAGCGGCGCCTCGCGGCGGAGGTCGCCCTCCCAGGCGGCGTTGAGCTCCGAGGCGAAACTCGACAGGTCCCGGGGATCGTCGGCCAGAAACTGGACTTCGTCGAGGACGATCACGACGGACCGCTCGGGGTGCATCTCGAACAGGGCGCGCAGCGCGGTGCGCCACGTCGGATAGTCCTCCGTTCGGAGATCCCTGTCACTCCACTCCTGCGCCTCCGACAGCAGGTTTTCCCGATTCTGGGCAGCGCTGATGTTGGAGGCGACGAAGTGCAGGTTGGGGCGGTCCGGCCAGCAGTGGCGGAGGAGATAGGTCTTTCCGACACGCCGCCGGCCCGTCACGAGCGCCATCGTGCGGCCGTCTCGCTGCGTCAATTCCCGCAGTCGCGCGAGCTCTTCCTGGCGATCGACGAACTCTGCAGCCATCGCGCCGTCTCCTGGCTCGGGAGAAGGGGGCGCTCGTCAGCGTCACGCCCCGGGGCCGAGTGACTGTAACTACAGTTATGTGTAACTGCGGTTACATGCAACTGAAGTTATGGGTACGACGTCCGGGCAGAGCTCAGGGGGAAACGGTGAGCGTCATCGTGGTGGTCGAGCGGCTCGCCGTGCGTTCCGGGGCGCTCGAGCCAGTTACCGGTTGGACTCCAGCGCCCGCCCGATGACCCGGTCGTAAGTCGCCACCGTCTGGTCCCGGCTGAAGTGAGCGCGGTAGGCCTCGGACGCGTTGCGGGACTTCCGCTCGATCTCCTCCCGACTGTGGACCAGATCGAGCACCCGGTCCTTCAGTTCGCCGGCGCTCCGGACGATCCACCCGCAGTCCTCCTCCTCGGCGAGCCGGGCGACCTCTCCGCGATCCCCCATGCCGACGATCAACGGCGTGCCGGCAGAGAGGAAGGTGAGCGCGCGCGAGGGGACGGCCAGCTTCTCCATCTCCGGTTCCAGGGTGACGAAGGCCGCGTCCGCCGTTCCGACGAGCTGCTCGAAGGTCTCCTTCGGCTGATAGTCGAGGAGCTCGGCGTTGGACAGGTCGCGCTCCTCCAGCGCGTCTTCCACGACGGACCGCTTCGGCCCCCGTCCGATCAATAGGAAGCGGACCGGAGCGCCGTCGAGCATCGCCGCCGCCTCGACGATGGGCTCGACAGCGTGCATGTAGCCCATGTTGCCCGAGTAGAGGAGGAGCAGGTCGTCCTCGCGGATGTCGAACTCCCTCCGCACCGCGTCGTGGTCCGGCTCCGGGCGCAGCTCGGGCTGGGCCCAGAGCGCCGCCCTCTCGAGCTTCTCCCGCTCGACGTCCTTCTCCTTCGCCAGCACCTCCTTCATGCCCCGTCCGAGGACGACGATTTCGTCGGCGCGGCCGTGGATGTGATCGTTGATCCGTTCCCACGCCCGGATCGCAGGGTCCGGCAGGACCCAGCCCCCGCGCACGACCACCTCGGGGAGGATGTCGTACGGGCTATAGACGTAGGCGGCGTCGTACCGCCGGCTGATGTGCGCCCCGAGGACCCCCACGAACGGGGGATTGTGGAAGGTGAGTACCGCGTCCGGGTCGAGTTCGCTCGCCACCGCCGTGGCCCGGCGCCAGGCGCCCAGCATGAACAGACCGTACTTGCCGAAGCGGGAGACCAGGTTCTCCTTCCCGCTGAAAGGCCCCGTCGAGACCCGGTGTACCTCGACGCCGCCCCGCTGCTCGTGGCCTGGCGCGTCCGGGGCGTCGGGCTCGTAGGAGGGCTCTCCGGCGACCACCGTCACGTCGTAGCCCCGGTCCGCCAGTCCCTCGCAGATGTCGGCGGCGATCTGGCCCGTCGACGCCAGGTCGGGCGCGTAGTACTGGTTGATCACGAGGAGGCTGATCGCGCTCATAGCCAGACGGGCTGTCGGATTCGGTGCGTGGCGGTGGACGAGTATAGCGCCCGCCGGTGCCCGTGA
>CAZFDK010000102.1:0-5322 GCA_964518305.1 uncultured Gemmatimonadota bacterium
AGCTCCGCCTGGGTTACGTAGCCGAACTTTCGGCCCAGCTCTGCCACGCGCGGCCCGAAGAAGTACCAGGGCACCAGGCCCAAGATGCCGTAGGCGATGATATAGAAAGCGGCGGCTCCGCGGGAGTAGGCCCAGCCCGGCCCGCCCAGGAAGGCGAAGGCGCTGAAGATCGACGCGCCCATGATGAAGTAGAGGACCAGGAAGCCGAGGGACCGGTCGCCGGCCACGTAGCCCTCGGTGGTCCCGGAGGTCCTGCCGCCGGAGACGAGGCCCACGAGCAGGGAGAGGAGCAGGTAGCCCAGCGTCACCGCCAGGATGACCACCCAGTCCTCCATCAGCCGTCGTCTCCCGTTCCGTCGTCGTCCAGGTAGCCCCGCCGGTCCTCCCACAGGTAGAGCCCCAGCAGAACCGAGAAGGAGACGACCAGCACCACGACGATGTAGAAGAGGGAGAAGGGCATGCCGAGGACGAGCGGGCGAATGCCGCTGAAGAGGCTGTATATGGGCCAGGTGAGCCCCAAAAACACAAGGACGAAGAAGAGGGTCAGGGCGCCGTAGATGCGGCGCTCCCGGGCGCTCAGGTCGGACGAGAAGAAGCGGGGCGTCTCGCGCATGGCCGTCACAGTATGGCAGCCCGACGGGCGGTCCGCGAGCCCGGGGTCGGACCTCTTTGCCGCGCCCCGCAGGCCCCGGTACCTTTTTCTGTCCGAATGTCGGCCCACACCGTGGCCGGAGCCCCGCCGATCGGATCCTGCGCCGCGGGGCGGGTTATCAGTTTGGTCGGCGCTTCCGGGCCGCGTCAGGAACGGGCGTCAGCACGGCGGCCGCCGACGTCCGGAGGCCCAACAGCCCGATCCGATCCATCTGTACGCTGCACCGCGACCCCGACATCGACGAGCCATGAAGACCGACATCCATCCCGACTACGAGACGACCACGGTCATCTGCGCCTGCGGGCGGGAGACGGAGACCCGAGGCACGATGGACGAGTACCACGTGGAGATCTGCTCCCACTGCCACCCCTTCTTCACCGGGAAGCAGAAGCTCGTCGACACGGAGGGACGGGTGGAGCGGTTCCTCTCGAAGTACGGCGACGAGGATGCCGAGGAGCGCGCCGAGGAGGCCGCCGCCCGGGCCGAGGGGTCGGAGAAGGTCGATTACGAGCAGGAAGAGCCCGAGGAGGCCGAGGAGGAGGCCGAGGCGACGGCGGAGGCGTCGCCGGAAGAAGAGGAAGAGGCCGGAGAGGAAACGGAGGGCCAGCCCGCCGGGCAGCCCTCCGCCGGCCAGTAGCCGGCCGACCGAGGCGCGGCGCGATCCCCATTCCGGACCCCGGGGAGCGTCCCGGGCCGCCCGCCGATCCCTCCGGGCGCTCGATCCCGGCCCCGACGGCTCCTGCCGCCCGCCGTGGCCGCCCTTTCCGACTATCCCGGTTCCCGTGTTCCCATGACCGACACTCAGGAGCTGCTTCGCCAGCGGACGCTCGAGGTGATCGAGCGCCACGACCAGCTGGCACAGAAGATGGCGGACCCGGACGTCCTGGAGGATTCGGACCGTCTCCGGGAGGCCGCCAAGGAGCACTCCGACCTGGAGGATGCCGTGGAGGTCGGGAAGCGCTACCTCCGGCTTCTGGAGGAGCTGGAGCAGGCCCAGGAGCTGCTCGACGACGGGGACGACGAGGCGATCGTCGAGATGGCCCGGGCGGAGGTGGACGAGCTGGAGTCGAGGATCGACACCCTCCAGGACCGCCTCCGCAGGCTCCTGGTCCCGAAGGATCCCCACGCCGACCGGGCCGCCGTGCTGGAGATACGGGCCGGCACGGGAGGCGACGAGGCCGCGCTCTTCGCGGGCGACCTGCACCGGATGTACAGCCGCTACACCGCCGACCGGGGGTGGAGCATGGAGGTGGTCTCGTCGAACCTCGGGTCGGCGGGCGGCTTCAAGGAGATCATCTCCGTGGTGCGCGGGGACGAAGCCTACGGCACTCTGCGCTACGAGTCCGGGGTGCACCGGGTGCAGCGGGTCCCGGAGACCGAGAGCTCGGGCCGGATCCACACCTCCGCCGCCTCGGTGGCCGTCCTCCCGGAGGCCCGGGAGGTGGACGTGGAGATCGAGCCTTCGGAGATCACCGTCGACGTCTTCCGGGCCTCCGGGCCCGGCGGACAGTCGGTCAACACCACCGACTCGGCAGTTCGGATCACGCACGAACCCACCGGACTCGTCGTGAGCTGCCAGGACGAGAAGTCGCAGCACAAGAACCGCTCGCGGGCCATGCAGGTGCTCCGGAGCCGGCTGCTGGACCTCCGTATGCAGCAGCAGGAGAAGAAGCGTGAGGCGAAGCGTCGCCAGCAGGTGGGGAGCGGCGATCGGTCGGCTAAGATCCGCACCTACAACTTCCCGCAGAACCGTGTCACCGATCACCGGATCGACCTGACCATGTACCGGCTCGAGGAGATCCTGGACGGCGAGCTGGAGGAGCTGATCGACGCACTCCGCGTGGCGTACGCCGAGGAGCGACTGCAGGAGGCTGTGGGCGAATGAGCGAGACCAGCGACGGCGGAGACGGAGGAGACGGGAGCGGCCGCGAGGAGGTCGGGCTCGCCCGGCCCGCGGCAGAGCGTGCCGGCGGCGAGCTGCAGCAGGTATCGGGCTCCCGTGAGGGCCCCGGCGGGATGAAGAAGCCCGCCGGCCCGAACCTCCGCGGAGTGGTGGACGGCGTGGCCGAGGAGCTGGAAGCGGGCGGCGTAGAGGAGAACGCGCGCCGGGAGGCCGAGCGGCTGGTATGCCATGCCCTGGGGCTCGACCGCCACGAGCTCGCGCTGGGCGACGACGCTCCCAGCCTCGGGGCCGAGGAAGCGGGACGTCTGGCCCGCGCCCTCCGGCGCCGCCTGGAGGGCGAGCCGCTGCAGCACATCGAGGGCACCGTCCAGTTCCGTGAGCTGACGCTCGTCTGCGACCGGCGGGCCCTGATTCCCCGTCCCGAGACGGAGCAGCTGGTGGAGCGCGTGGCGCAGTGGATCCGCGGGGAGACGGGAGACGACGGACCGCGCGACGTGGAGCGGGTTCTGGACATCGGCACTGGCTCCGGTGCCATCGCTCTCTCGCTACTGCAGGAGGGGCTGGCGCGACGGGCCCTCGGCCTGGACGTCTCCCGCGAGGCGCTACAGCTGGCCGGACAGAACCGTGACCGCGCCGAGGGGGTCGACGACGAGCGCCTGGAGCTCCGGCTGGCGTCGTCGCCCCTCTGGAACTCGGTCTCCTCCTCGGAGCGCTTCGACCTCGTCGTCTCAAACCCGCCGTACGTCAGCGACGGTGAGATGGAGGATCTGCCGCAGGAGGTCCGGGACTACGAGCCGGAGGTGGCGCTGGCGGCCGGCCCCGACGGGATGGACGTGATCCGCGAGATTTTGGATCGCGGGGCCCGATACCTCCGTCCCGGCGGAGCGCTCTTCCTGGAGATCGGGGAGGAGCAGGGCGAAGCCGTTCGCCGCCTCGCCGACGAGACTGGCGAGTGGGCGCAGGTGGAGGTGGGGCGCGACCTGGCGGGCCGGGACCGATTCGTCCGGCTCCACGGCGATTCGGGTGGAGGGGCGTGAGATACGCAGGGCACCGGTCGCGCCAGGCCCGCGAAACCCTTATTTTTGGTGGATGGACTGCCGTCCGCGCGGGCCGGACCGCCGGCGCAGGGCAGTTCGCCACGATTCGCCGGCGCTCCCCATAGGAGAGATTCGACGCCTGTCGGACGCCCGCGGACGGGGGCGAGCCGGCCGATCGAGCCATCGATACCGACGATCACTCAAGACTGACGATCACTCAAGATTCTGGTATACCCATGGATGACATGCCCGACATCTCGGACCTCGCGTCCCAGGCCCAGCAGGGCGGAGCGGACGAGATCGACCTGGACGAGCAGAACCGCGAGGCCATCATGCAGAAGGCCCGGGAGCTCGGCCGCCTGATCTCGCAGACGGCCGAGTTCAGCTACCTGAGCTCTGCCCAGCAGGAGCTGGACGATGACCGGGAGGCCACAGAGAAGCTGAACCGTCTGAAGAAGGTCCAGGACCAGGTGGTGAACACCGTCGAGCGGGGCGAGGAGCCGGACGAGGACCTGCTGGAGGAGCGCGAGGAGCTGGCCCAGGAGCTCCAGCGCGATCGGAAGTATCAGTCGCTGGTCTCCGCCCAGTCCAACTTCGACAAGCTGATGAAGAAGGTGAATCGGGCCATCAGCAAGGGCCTGAAGAAGGGCGAGGACAGCGACATCATCATGCCGTCGTGATCGCGGCTCGCCGCGCGGGCGCCGGGTCGAGGACCCGGAGGACGGAGGTCTAGTGGCGCAGATCCGCGAGGTTCTGGGGCATGGACTCCGGCCAATCCTGTAGCCCGTCATGGACGTTCTGACGCGATGGGCCGCTCACCCGAACGTGGTGACGACCCTGGGCTTCCTGATCACCTGCGCCTCGGGCTTCTTCTTCCACGAGCACCACGTGCGCACGGCTGGCTTCCTCATCCTCCTCGGGGGGAGCTTCGACATGCTGGACGGGACCGTGGCCCGTCGCACGGGCCTCGGCTCCACGTTCGGCGCCTTCTACGACTCCACGCTGGACCGCTTCTCCGAGATCGTCGTGTACCTGGGGATCCTCTCCCTGTACAACGACTACCGGCTGGAGCTGGGCGACGTGGGGATGATCTACACGGTGCTGCTGGTCATGGCGGGATCCCTCATGATCAGTTACACCCGGGCCCGGGCCGAAGGCCTGGACGTAGATTGCGACGTGGGACTGATGCAGAGGCCGGAGCGCGTCGTGCTCATCGGCGCGGCGGCCCTGTTCTTCGGCGAACAGGGACAGGGGATCGTCCTGAAGGGCGTTCTGATCCTCCTGGCGGTCCTCACGAATTTCACGGCGGCACAGCGCATCTACTGGGTCTGGAAGCAGACACGTCCGGACGGGGAACCCTCCCCGGCCGGCTCCACGTCGGCGGAGAGCGACGCACGGTCGGGGCAGCAGGCCCCCGCCGCCGTAGGCGATCCGGGCGACGCGGACAGTGAGAGCGATCATTGAACACCTGATGGAGACCAATGGCGGAAGGCAGAGATAGGAAGGGCGGCAGCGAGCCTCTGGACATCGAGGATCCGGGTGGGAAGCTCGGCGTCCTGCTCCCGGGGCTCGGGGCCGTGTCGACGACGTTCATCGCCGGCGTGGAGTCCATCCGGCGGGGATTGAAGAAGCCCATCGGATCCCTGACCCAGATGAACACCATCCGGTTGGGCAAGCGGACCGAGGAGCGAGCCCCTCTGATCAAGGATTTCGTCCCCCTGGCGGAACTG
>CAZFDK010000103.1:0-2117 GCA_964518305.1 uncultured Gemmatimonadota bacterium
AAAATACTGATCGGCCTTGGACTGGCGGCTGCAACGATAGCGGGCGGTTGGTACCTGGTGGGCGGGAGCTTCTCCCTGCCCGAGCCCGTCGTGCCGGGCGTCACCGAACTGGACTCCAGCCGCGTGGCCGTCTTCCCGTTTGCGGTCCGGGGAGACGAGGACCTCGACCACTGGGGAGCGGGCATGGTCGAGCTGTTGAGTCGCAGTCTCGACGGGGCTGGGAACCTCCAGGCGGTGGATCCCAACACCCTGTTAAGCCGGGTCGGCAAGGGGGAGGAAGGAGGGCTCAGCCCGGACAGCGTCCGCCGGACGGCCGCTCGCCTCGGCGCCGGTCGATATGTCCGCGGTTCGATTTACCGGCTGGGCGACAGCCTCCAGCTGAGCGCGACCTGGTATCAAACGGACGGCGACCGAATCGGCTCTGCGGAAGTGACGGGCGCGAGCGAGGAGGAGATCCAGGCCATGGTGGACGCGCTCGCTCGTTCCGCCATCCCGGACCTGACGGGCGAGGGCATCGGCCCCCGAGAGCAGCTGGCTGCGCAAACGACGGCCTCGACGGAGGCACTCAAGGCGTACCTGGCGGGACAGGAGGCGTTTCGAAACGGGGACTGGACGGAGGCGATCGCGGCCTTTGCTGCGGCCGTGGAAGCGGACTCGAGCTTCGCCCTGGCTCACTACCGGCTCGGTCTGACCAAGGAATGGTCGGGGCGTGACATGCCTGGGGCCCACCGGTCCCTGCGCCGGGCGGTCGAGCGTGCCGACAACCTGCCGGAGCGCGACCGTCGCTTTCTACGCGCTGCTCATGCCTTCATTCAGGGCGACGCTGAAGAAGCGGAACGCCTGTACCGTCGCCTCCTCCAGCGTCACCCGAATGACGCCGAAGCTTGGTACATGCTGGGGGAGGTTCTCATCCACCAGAACGCGGTACGCGGACGCTCCCCGAGCGAGTCGTGGGAACCGTTCCGCCGGGCGAGGGAACTGAACCCGACGTTGCTCGAGCCGATCCCGCACCTGTTCCACCTGGCCCTCCTCGAGCGCGATACGGCCGGCCTCGATTCGCTGAGCCGAGAGTTCGACGTCAACCAGGAACTGGCATACGGGCTCCCGGCGGCTCTTCGTGTCATCCAGGACCGAACGGACACACTCGCCCCGCGATCGGCCTTCCGGCCATTGCTCGACCGCGGGCCGATCTCGGGTCTCACCGGGGCTCTCTCCCTCTCCCTGTGGGATCCGGAAGCCGGATACGAGGCACTCGGTCTTTGGACGGACGAGAATCAGCCCGCCGAAACCCGAACGGCGGCCCTTCTCATGCAGGCCCATCTACTGATGTTGCAGGGTCGCTTGAGGGCCGCCCGCCGAAAGATCGACTGGGTGGCGCAGATGGACAGTGCTGCCTACTGGTCGGCTCGTGGACAACTGGCGGCGCTCCCCTATCTGCCCGATACCGAGGCGCTGGCCCGGGAACGGGTCGAAACGCTGGAGGGTCTGCAGTCCTGGGACGCGGGTCAGGCGCCCGAAAGAAGCGGTGCTGTGTATGTCCTGCCCTCGAGTCTCTATCCAGCTGCACGGCTCTACCTCCTCGGTCTGCTTCGCGCCAACACCGGGCAGTACGACGGAGCGTACCGAATCGGAGACCAGTTGGACTCCAGGGAGCCCGCGCTCGTTGCCCCCAGCGCCCCCGCTGATTTCGCCCGCAGCGTTCGGGCCGAGGTAGCTCGTCTCCAGAACGAACCGAAGACGGCCCTCCGCCATCTCGCGGCGATCGACCACCGGGTCGATCCCATCCTCCTGGTCATGCGCCTCCACTCGTATGCGCGCGAGCGGTACGTCCGTGCCGAACTTCTGGCGGACCGTGGGCGGCCAAAGGAGGCTCTAAAGTGGTATCGGAGTGTGACCAGAATGAGTTTGAGCTTGGGCGAGCGACCCTATTGGGCCCCGGCTCACCTCGGCCAGGCCCGGGTCCTTGAGAAGATGGGTCAGACGGAGGAAGCGGTCCGTCACTACCGGCGGGTCCTGGAGATCTGGAGCGACGCCGATTCGGTCCTGCAGCCCAAGGTTGAAGAGGCACGTGATGCGGTGGAGCGGCTGACCTCCGGTGAGGCCGGAGCGCGAGCTGC
>CAZFDK010000103.1:2127-5139 GCA_964518305.1 uncultured Gemmatimonadota bacterium
CGCCGATTCATCGCGGCCTGGAAGAACGCCGACGAGGAGCTGCAGCCGCGGGTCGATAGTGCCCGCCAGAGGCTGGAGGCTCTGACGGCCGGAGAGCCCGATGAGTGAGCCCTTCGGCGGCCTCCGCCGGTTCTTCCGCGAGTTGAAGCGGCGGAACGTCTACAGGGTGGCGGCCACCTATCTGGCGGTAGCGTTCGTGGGCTTCCAGGCGGTGAACCTCCTCATCCCCGACACGAACCTTCCGGGCTGGACGGACCGGCTCCTGCTCGCCGTCCTGATCGTCGGCTTTCCCGTGTCCGTCGTGGTGGCCTGGGCGTTCGAGATGTCGCCGGAGGGCGTGAAACGGACCGAGCCGACCGGCGCCGACGACGCCCCTGCGGAGGACGAACGCTACTCCGCGACCGCTCCTGGGAATCAGTACGAAACCGCCGCCACCGGCCCGCCCGAGAAGTCGGTCGCCGTGCTCCCGTTCACGGACATGAGTCCGAATCGGGACCAGCAGTACTTCGGGGAGGGCCTGGCTGAGGAGGTCCTGAACGCGCTCACCCAGCTCGAGGACCTCGAGGTGGCCTCCCGAACGTCGGCCTTCGCCTATCAGGGACGGGACGCCGGCGTCCGGGAGATCGGACGGGAACTCGGCGTGGCCACCGTCGTCGAAGGAAGCGTGCGGAAGGCCGGGGAACGGCTCCGGGTGACCGCCCAACTCGTGGAGGCCGACAGCGGCTATCACCTCTGGTCGGAGACCTTCGACCGCGAGCTGGAGGACGTCTTCGCGATCCAGGACGAGATCACGGTCTCCATTGTGGAGGCCCTCCAGGTGGAACTGTTCGGCGACGAAGCCGACCGGCTCACGCGGGTCGGCACCGACGACGCCGAGGCCTACGACCTCTATCTCGAAGGGCGCCACTACTGGCAGCGCCGCTACAAGGTCGGCCTGGAGACGGCCCTCGAGTACTTCGAGGCGGCACTGGAGAAGGATTCCGATTTCGCGCTGGCACACGCGGGACGGGCGGAGGTCTAGGGAAGCCCGATACCGTTCGTCAGCGGGCGATCGAGGCCTCCGCGCGTGCCATCGAGCTGGGACCCGATCTCCCCGAGGCTCACTGCGCCCGAGCTGTCGTTCTCGGAGACATCGAGCACGAGATCGGTGCCGGAGTGGACGCATTCGAGACGGCCGTCGAACTGGACGCTACCCACGCCCGGGCCGAGGTGTGGCGAGGCATGTACCTCAGCACGTGGCGTCACGGGAAGCCGAACGGGCCCTCCGGCGTGCGGTGGAGCTCGACCCGGACTCCATCTATGTCCGTGCAGCCGCCGCGCTCTCCTATCTCATCCTGGATCGGTACGACGAGGCCGCCCGGGAGGCGAACGAGACGCTCCGACGGGAGCCGGAGGCCGTGCTGGGCCTCTACATCCGGGCGCTCGTCGATACCGAGCGGGAGGAGCACGAAGCAGCGCTCGAAAAGCTGGAGCGGACGGCGGCACTGACTGACCGAGCGTCGTACGTGCTTGCACTGCTGGGGGCTGCCCGGGGCCGGGCGGGCCAGACGGAAGAAGCGTTGAACGTGCTGCGTCAGCTGGACGAGCGACAGGCGGACGGCGAATACGTCGCCCCCATCTTCCTGGCGGTCGTGGAGTCGCACGTCGGACGGACGGAGAGAGCTCTGGATCATCTGGAGGAACACTTCCGGGACCAGCATCCCGGCCTGGGACCGCTCCTTCCGGCAGGCCTGCTCGATGAGCTCCGCGGCCAGCCGCGCTTTGACGCCCTGCTGGAACAGCTGGAAGTCCGGTAGCCCCGACGTAACGGTAGGCAGAGGTCTGTCCGGGACCGGGGTGAATCGAAGTCCTCTTCCGACGCGCGCTCGCCGGCGGGATTCCGCCCGGGCTTACGTGGACCGCGCTCTGGAACTCGTCCCGGAGCTTCCTGATTCCTACGCCGTCCGTGGCCTGCTCCGTCAGGGTGATTCTCCCCAGGCTGCCGAGGAAGCGAACCGCCGGGCCCTGGAGCTTGATCCCAGCAACGCCCTCGCGGCCGACGGGATGGCCGGTCTCGCCTCCAGGCGGGGGGACTACGCCGAGGCCATCCGGTGGCGGCACCGGGCACTGCGGGTGAACCCCCGGTGGGAGTGGGGACTCGGGGCCATGGGAGCCGATCTGTGGACCATCGGGATGCTGGAGGAGGCGGTCCCCTGGTTCCATCAGGTCCGCGAGATGAACCCGGAGAATGTGCTCGCGGTGCGGGCGCTCGCCCGGCTGTACCTGTCCCGTGGACAAGCGGAGCGAGCTCACCGGGTCGTGGAGGACTACCGATCGCGGCGTCCGGACCATCGGGTCGGGCTCCGTCTCGCCGCGGAGGTCGCCCTTCACCGGGGACAGCCGGAGCGGGCCAGAAAGCTCCTGGGACAACTCCCGGAGGATCTGCCGGATTCTCCGTTGAATACGATGCAACCTCACATCCGGCGGATGATGCTCGGTCTCGCCGCGCTGCGGTCCGGCCAGCGCAAGCAGGGACGCGCCCACCTTCGGGCTGCGACGGATTCGATTCGAAGCCTTATAGAGCGTGGCAACGCAGCCGGTCTGGAAAGCGAACTCACTTGGGTCGCCTGCGGACTGACCGCACTGGGCCGTCAGGAGGATGCCCGCAGTCAGTTACGGGCCGCGCTCGAGGCGGGCCAAATCGGTCATCAGCTCCTGCGGGTCGATCCGTTCTTCGAGGACGTCCGATCCGAAGCGTGGTTCCAGGAGATCCTCGGGCAGATGGAGGCGAGGCAGGCCAAGTTTCGGAAGTCCTCCAGATGGGCCTCGACCTCTACCCGTCGGGCGTGGAGGCGGACTCGGGACAGCAGAGGCCAGGCTCATCGAGCTGAGCGCACGTTGACGACGTAGCCTCCCGTACCAACGTTCGGTTCCGAAGAGCGGTCAGCGACTTCGCACCCGGCTCCGCGCCGTCTGTACCCAGGGAGGCTGCCATGCTCCGACGGGCTCCGGTCCGGCCACCGTCCTCCTCCT
>CAZFDK010000104.1:0-5080 GCA_964518305.1 uncultured Gemmatimonadota bacterium
CTCTACAACCGCCTCTCCCAGGTCTACTCTGGCATCAGTCGCGAGCCCGGCGGCAAGACGCAGTTCGAGGCGTCCGTCTCCCAGCTGCGGACGATCCAGGTCTACGTGGTGGGCGAGGTCACCCGCCCGGCGGCCTACCGCGTGAGCGGCATGGCGACCGCACTCACAGCCCTCTACCGGGCCCGGGAGCCAACGCGAAACGGTTCCTTCCGGAACGTGGTGGTGAACCGCGGCGGGGAGAAGGTGGCCGAGATCGACCTCTACGACTACCTGCTCCGGGGGCGGGCCGAGGACGTCCGGCTCCGGTCCGGCGACATCATCTTCGTGCCGGTCGCCCGGCAGCAGGTCCGGGTGGAGGGGCCGGTCACACGCCCCGGGATCTACGAGCCGACGGCCGCGGAAGGGCTGCGGGACGTGCTCCAGTTCGCGGGCGGCGTCCAGCCCACCGCGGAGCTCCGCCGGGTCCAGATCGAGCGCATCCTGCCGCCGGAGCAGCGGGCACCCGGCCAGGACCGCGCCGTTCTCGACGTTCCGGTGGGGGAGGTCCGGACGCCGGGCGACAGCGCGGAGACGATTCCAGTCAGGGACGGGGACCACGTCAGCCTGTTTGCCGTCCTCGACGAGGCCCGGAACACGGTGCGGGTGAGCGGGGGCGTCTGGCGTCCGGGCACCTACGGCGTGAACGACAGCACCCGGCTGTGGGACGTGATCCAGAAGGCCGGCGGCCTGCTGCCCGACGTCTACGAGGGCCGGGCCCAGATCCAGCGTCTGCAGCAGGACTACACGCGCCGGATGATCCCGGTGAGCCTGGCGCGCACGGAGGAGGACGGCGAGCCCGCGGCGAACCCGGAGATCGAGGGCATGGACCAGCTCTACGTCTACGCCCAGCGCAACCTGCGCGAGGACCGGCAGGTCTCCATCGGCGGCTGGGTGCGGGAGCCTGGCGTCTACCAGTTTTCCGAGAACATGACCGTGAAGGATCTCATTCTCCGCGCCGGAGGGCTGCGCACCGGGGCCTACCTGGAGTCGGCCGAGGTCGCCCGGGTGTCGATCTCCCAGGAGCGTACAGATACCCTCAGCCGCACGTACCAGGTGCCGCTGGAGACGGAGTACGTCATCAGTGGGGACACGGTCTCGGCCGGCGACGGCGGAGACGGTGGCCCGGAGAAGGACCTCGCGCAGGCTCCGGCCCGGGAGTTCGAACTTCAAAATCTGGACGCCGTCTACGTGCGCCGCTCCCCGGGCTATGAGCCGCAGAAGACCGTTCAGGTCACCGGCGAGGTCACCTACCCCGGGCCCTACTCGATCCAGACGCGGGGCGAGCAGCTCACGGACCTCCTGGAGCGGGCGGGCGGGCTCACCGACGAGGCCTACCGCCAGGGGCTCCAGCTCTGGCGGCGATCCGACCGGGTGGAGGAGACGCGGGCCGATACGGCGGCTGCGACCCGCCGGCTCCGCGCGGCGGCCGGCCTTCGGGACACCCTCCGTGCCGGGGCCGACACCGCGCCGGGCGAGCAGGCCTCGGTCCGGGGTGGCGCCGGGCAGGACACCGCCGGGTTCACGGCCACCGGTCGCCTGGAGCGGGACACGGCCGACCGGCCCGCCCGGACCCGGGTGGGGCTCGATTTCGCCAGCGCCCTGCGCAACCCCGACGGCCGGTCCAACGTGCAGGTCCAGCCCGGGGACTCGATCCACGTCCCCCAGTTCGACCCGACGGTCACCGTGCGCGGGGCGGTGGGCGTGGAGACCAAGGTTCTCCACCGCGAGGGGGCTGACCTCGGCTACTACATCAACCAGGCCGGCGGCTACCGGGAGATCGCCGCCGAGGGCCGCACACGGGTCCGCTACGCCAACGGCGAGATCCGGACCCGGGGCGGCGGCTTCCTCTTCTTCGGCGGGGGGGTGCCCGACCCGGACCCCGGGAGCACGATCTTCGTGCCCGCCCGGCCCCCGCGGAAGCGCGGCGGTCCGGGCCTGCAGGCCATCGTGGGGCTCATGTCCACGGCGGCCTCGGCCGTGGCCACGGTGATCATCGCGACTCAGTAGGCGTCTCCACCGGGCCGCGTTCCGACGGCGCTCCGCCGGCGCAAGCGACAGCCGTCGCGAACCGTCTCTCTCCAGGCAGGAGTCCCGGCCGGGCCCGCTCGCCCCCTCTGCTTGTGACGAATCGTCCACTCGTTCGTCGTATCAGTGAGAGTGGGAGGCCGGTGAAGCATCGATTCGACACCGGCCCCGATCATGCGGGTCGAGACAACGAGATGCTCACTGGCATCGGAGTTGCCCCTCAATACACTGATCGCTAGAATCGGGGTTAGGTTTCAGGCTGCGAGAAAGGCACTCCCGTCGCGAGGCGGGGTCGCAGAAGCCGGTGTCTCGCACGTAGCGAGACCGTCCGGCGACCGAACGGCCGAACCACATGTCCGTTCCGGTTCCGGATCCAGCCTCTCCCACCCGAGGCTATCCGGGAGCAGACTTCGCCCGGGCCGCACGGGGTCGTAGCCGTTCGTCCTGCACCCCCTCCGTTCAGAAAGATTGCAACAATGAGCAAGGGTCAAGCCCAGCAGACATCGTCCCCTGTCACTCCGCAGGGTGGGGCGCCTCCGGCACCCGGAAAGGGTGGTGGCGTTCCGACGCAGACGCTCCCCGAGGGTGTCCTCCCGGAGCGGGAGCTGGAGCGCGAGACCCGGGAAGTGTCGGTTGACGCGGACCCCCGCGTGCCGACCCGCCCCACCGATCCGCTCAAGCGGGCTGTCGACGTCCTCTTCTCCCTGATCGGGCTCGTCCTGACGGCACCCGCCTGGGTCGTGCTCCCGATGTGGATCAGGCTCGAGGACGGCGGGCCGGTATTCTACACCCAGGAGCGGGTGGGGAAGGGCGGCGAGCACTTCACGAGCCTCAAGTTCCGGTCGATGACCCCGCGGAGGGACTGCGAGGGGCCGCTCCGTCAGGCAGAATGCGAAAAGAATCGTATTACGCACGTCGGCGCCTTCATGAGGACCTGCGCGCTGGATGAGCTCCCGCAGCTCCTCAACATCCTCCGCGGGGACATGAGCCTGGTGGGCCCGCGCGCCCTCCTCCCGGAGGAGATCGAGAACCACTCGGAGGACGGCGAGCCGGTTCGCCTGGTCGAGATTCCCGGTTACGGAGTGCGCCACAGCATCCGCCCCGGGCTCACGGGGCTGGCGCAGACCCGGATCGCGCGCGACGCGCCGCACGAGAAGAAGTTCCGCTACGACGTGCGGTATGTCTGGAACCGGGGCGTCTGGCTCGACCTGAAGCTGATCGTGAAGTCCGTCGTGATCAGCCTGATGGGCAAGTGGCCGGAGATCGAGAAGAGAGGCAGCAGCGGCGATCCCGTGGCCTACCACGCCGAGTGAGGCCGAGCGGAGTCCGACCCTTCTCTGTTGTCATCGACCTCCGGGCCCGAAGCTCAGAATCGGATCCTGAGCCCCCCAGCGTGGGTCAGGACGACCTCCTTCCCGAGCTGCTGGGGCGGCTCCGCGGCGTCGCCGACGATGCCGTAGCCGCCGGCCCGCGCGTAGAGGGTGGCGCTGTCGAAGAGGTCGTAGCCCACCTGCGCTGACAGGTGGAGGGTGGGCCTGTGGCCGGTGAAGTCGGGCACGGTCGCCGGTCCGTCGCTGATGTCGTAGTAGGTGCCCCCACCCAGGGCGTTCAGGGCGATCTCCCACTTCGAGATGTAGGGGTCGGTGAGCTCCACCTGCACGCCGGCCAGGTAGTGCCACAGGTGCGTCTGCGGTCCCACCGTCCCGCCGAGGGCCCGGGGCCGCCCCCCGCGCTCCAGGTTCTGGAAATCCAGCTGTCCCCGGAGCTCCACCCGGGGAAGGAGCCGGTATCCCAGGGACAGGCCGACGAGGACGCCGTCGTCGTTGAGGTCCCCCAGGTCGCCCTTCGGGCTCGAGGCGCCGGCGCGAATCTCGGCCACCCCCGCCGCCTGGGCCCGGGCCGGGTGCTGGGCCGCGGCCGGCGAGGGGGTGAACAGCAGGTGCAGGAGGCCGGCGGCCGCGAGGAGCCGGGCGGCCGCGAGGAGCCGGAGGGCCACCGCCCCTGGCGTGGCGGACGAAGTCACGGCTTCGGAGGTTCGCATCGTCGAGGTGCTCGATAGGAGATTCCGTCGCAGACGTCAGCGGTGGCGAATGGATAGCCCGCCGGCCCGGGGCTGGCAACGGAGCCGGAAGACTGTAGACTGCCGCCCATGAGTCCCCTCCGCCGCTGGGGCCCGCTGGCCCTCGCCGTCACCGTCACCCTGGTCGCCACCAGCGTACCGGCGCCGCCGGAGGTGGGCGACCCGACGCTGGTCCCCTCCTGGGCGGACAAGATCGTCCACTTCGCGCTCTACACCTGGTTCGGGTGGAGCCTGGGCGTGGGGCTGTGGACCGGCGACTCGCCCGGCGTCGGGCGCTTCGTGCTGGCCCTGCTCGGCGCGGCCGCCTTCGCGGCACTGGACGAGTGGCACCAGACGTGGATTCCCACGCGGCAGCCGTCCGTTTTGGACTGGACGGCCGACCTGGTCGGGGCCGGAATCGGGCTCACCGCCTCGATCCGTCTGCTGCCGGCGTGGCTGCTGGGGCCGTCCGGGGAGGAGGTCGACGCCGGTCCGCCCGGTCCGGCGGGAACTCCGCCGGACGGGCTCGAGCGCGGGGAGGTCGTCGACCTCCACACCCACCTCACCCCGGCCGTCGACGACGGGGCGCAGAACGCGGAGGCCGCGGCGCGCGCCGCGGAGGAGCTGGCGGAGGCCGGGGTGGAGGTGGCCGCCGCCACGCCCCACGTGGACGCCGACGCCCTGGCCCACGAGCGGGCCCGGAAGGACCGGCTCGCGGAGCTGGACCGGGGGTGGGAGGAGCTCCGGCGCGCCGCGGGCGACGGGCTGGAGCTGGTCCGCGGCGCCGAAGTCCGGCTGGACGCCCCCTCCCCCGACCTGTCGGACCCCCGATTGCGGCTCGGCGGCGGGAGGGCCGTGCTGGTGGAGTTCGCGGCCCTGCGGCTCCCCCCCCACGGCGAGCGACAGCTGGCGGAGGTCGCCGGCTGGCACAAGGAGGCCCTACCGCTGCCCCAGGGA
>CAZFDK010000105.1:0-5062 GCA_964518305.1 uncultured Gemmatimonadota bacterium
CCCGACGCCGGGAGCCCGGCCCTGGAGCTGTTCGACCCGGAGACGCTCGACCGGACCCTGGAGACCTTCGACGAGCTGACGGACGCCGAGAGCCGCTTCCGCGAGCTCACGGCAGACGCGGAGGAGAACAGGATCTAGTCGGTCAGCCTCAGGGGCCTCCCCGGGCCGAGTCCGCTTCCTCCCCGGCGTGCTGGCGACGCCGCTCCTCCAGGCGCTGCTCCAGCACGCGCTCGAACTCGGCCGCCTGCTCGTCGTCCAGTACCTCCTTGACCCGGGCCACCGTGGTGTCCATCCAGCGGTGGAAGCGCTCGCGCACGCCCTCGAACACCTCGTGAGCGCGGTCCTCCCGGTTCTCCAGTACCGTCCGGACCCGCTCCTCCTGTCGGGCGGTGATCTCCACGTCCTCCCGCAGGATTTCCAGAATGGCGCTGGTGGGGCCGCGATCCCGCTCCTCCCCCTCCCGGAGCGAATCACCGTGGCGCACGTCCCGCTGGTCCTGGCCCCGGTCGGGGCCGGCCTCAGCCCTCGGGGCAGCATCGGCCGACTCCAAGTAGCGGTAGGCGGCCGCCCCGACCACGGCGCCGGAGAGGAACACCGCGCCCAGCACGGCGGCGGCCACGAGACGCGAGCGCCCGCCGGTCAACGGAGCCCCCGTAGCGGACCGCTCACCGTGACCAGCTCCTCCACCGTCTCGATGGTGAGGGTGTCGCTCTCCAGCCAGGGATCCACCACGGGCGAGACCAGCGCCTCACCGGAGCGCCCGGTCGACGCCCCGGCCACGCCGGCCACCGGACGCTCGGCGAACTGCGGCCGGTCGGAGAGGGCCAGCACGGCCGTCCCGGCCATGATCAGCACCGCTGCCGCGGCGAGCACGGGGCGCGCCCACTGCTCGAGGTGGACGCCGAACGCCGGCGCCAGCTGCTTGGCGCGGCGAGACAGCTCGGGCTCCGCGGCGGCGGTGATGGCCTCGATCCGTCGCTCCCAGCCGGCAGGATCGTCGGCCGGGCCCAGCTCGCCGGAGCCCCGCTCGCTGCCGTCGTCCGATCTCCTGCCCCGATTCATCCGGTCCTCCCTTCCGCGTATCCCGTCTCGGCCAGCGACGCGCGAAGACGCTCGCGCGCCTCGTGCAGGTGGTACCGGGACGTCCCGACGGCGATGTCCAGCTCCTCGGCCACCTCCCGGTGGCTCCATCCCTCGTAGTCGTGCATCAGGACGACCCGTCGCTGCCGCTCCGGCAGATCGTGGACGGCCGCCGCCAGCGACTCTCCCACGCCCCGCTCAGCGGCCGGCTCCGCCGCCACGCGGCCGATCTCGGCCGGGCCCAGCTCGTCGAGCGGCTCCCGCCGGGAGCGGGCGGACCCGCGCGTGAGATCCGTGGCCCTGTTCCGGACGATGGCCAGCAGCCACGCCCGGAAGTTCTGCGGCTCGCGGCAGTCCTCGAGCCGCTCCAGCGCCCGCAGGAAGGCGTCCTGGCAGACATCGTCGGCGTCGTGCGGATCGCCTGTCCGGGAGAGGGCCACCCGGTGGGCCGCGCGCAGGTGCCTGCGCACGAGGCGCTCGAAAGCGTCCCGGTCGCCGTCGCGCGCCCGTACCACCAGCCGCGCGTCCTCCGAGGGATCGGGGCGGTCCTCATCGCTCACGGACCGCCGCGACGGACTCCCGCCACGGGGATCACGAGTCCACCATCTGGGCGACGGGATCCGCCTGCACCGTGGCGTCGTCCGACTCGATGTTCCCGTCGCGGAGGGTGACGATGCGCGCCGCGTGGGCGGCGATCGGGTGCTCGTGGGTGACCATGATGATCGTCTGGCCGCTGTCGTGGAGATCGTCGAAGACGGACATGATCTCGGCGGCCGTCCCGGAGTCCAGGTTCCCGGTGGGCTCGTCGGCCAGGAGGATCGCCGGACGGTTCACCAGGGCACGGGCGATGGCCACCCGCTGCCGCTGTCCCCCGGAGAGCTGGTTCGGCGCGTGGTCCATCCTGTCGCCGAGCTCGACGGACTCGAGCGCCTGCGCCGCCCGCTCTCGGCGCTCCTCCCGGTCCGCACCGGCATAGACCAGCGGAAGCTCCACGTTGTGCAGCGCCGACGCCCGGGGGAGGAGGTTGAAGGTCTGGAAGACGAAGCCGATCTCCCGGTTCCGGATCTCCGCCAGCTCGTCCTCCGCCAGGTCCTGTACCGCCTCGCCGTCCAGCCAGTACTTCCCCGAGGTAGGCGTGTCCAGACAGCCGATGAGGTTCATGAGCGTCGACTTGCCGGACCCCGAGGGTCCCATCACGGCCACGTACTCGTTCTCCCCGATCTCCAGGTCCACCCCGCGCAGAGCGTGAACGGTCTCGGCGCCCATCTCGTAGTCCTTGCGCAGGCCGCGGGTCACGATGGGCACCTCCTGCGCCCGCTCCTCGATCGGGGCTTCGGCTCCCGTCGGGCCCTCCTCGCTCGCCGTCGTCGTCACCGTTCGCGCCTCCCGTTCACTCGTACCGAAGGGCCTCGATGGGATCGAGCAGCGAGGCACGTCGTGCCGGCCACAGGCCGAAGAAGATGCCCACCGCGCCGGAGAAGACCACCGCCAGCGTCACGGCCTCGGCCGAGACCAGAGTGTTCCACCCCGCCAGCTCGGCGAAGGCCCGGGAGGCGCCGGCCCCCAGGCCGATCCCCAGGGCGCCCCCGGCCAGACAGAGCACGAGGGCCTCGACCAGGAACTGCACCAGGATGTCGCGGCGCCGGGCTCCGAGCGCCTTCCGGAGCCCGATCTCCCGGGTCCGCTCGCTCACCGAGACCAGCATGATATTCATGATGCCGATGCCCCCCACGAGGAGGCTCACCGCGGCGATGCCGCCCAGCAGGTAGGTGAACGTCTGGCTGGTCTGCTGGAAAGTGCCCAGGATATCGGCGCGGTTCTGGATCCAGAAGGTGTTGGCCTCGCCGGGCCGCAGGCGCTGGGCTCGCCGCAGCGCCTCCTCGATCTGCATCGTGGCCATGTCCATGGACGACGCCGACGCCACCGTGGCGTTGAAGGACTCGATCTCGTCGGTGCCCATGAGCCGGTACTGGGCCGTTCCGACCGGCACGAAGATCTGCTCGTCGGAGCTGAAGGGGCCGGCCGAGGATCCCTGCTCCTCGAGGACGCCGGCCACGGTGAAGGAGATGTTGCGGATGGAAATTTCGCGCCCCACCAGCTCCAGGCGCGAGACCCCGAGAGCCTCGGGGACGGCGGCCCCGAGCACGGCCACCCGGCGCCGCCCCGCGTTCTCCTGCATGTCGAAGAACCGGCCGATGTCCACATCTCGGTTGTTCACGTCGGTGTAGCTGGCACTGGTCCCGACGACACGGAAGTTGCCGTTGGCCCGTCCGTACTCGACCTGGAAGCTCTGATCCATCTCCGGTGCGATGCCGTCCACGGCCGTGGCCGTCCGACGCACGACCTCCACGTCCTCCATGGTCAGCCGGGCCTCGTCGCCGCCGCCCCGCCGAAACCAGCCGGAGCCCGGACGCACCGTGAGGACGTCGGTTCCCAGGCTGGCGATCTGCTGCTGCACCGCCTGCTGGGCGCCCTGGCCGAGGGCCACCATCGTGATCACCGCCGCGATCCCGATGACGATGCCGAGCATCGTCAGGACCGAGCGGAGCTTGTTGCTCCGGATGGCGTCCAGTGCGACCCGGACGACCTCGAGCACGAAGCCGCGTTTGCGCATGGCCGCTTCCTCAGTTCCCGCTCATGCCGGGCACGCCGGAGCGGCTCCGGAAGCGGTCGAGCATCTGCTGCTGCTGGATGAGCGCCAGCGGGACCTGGAGCACGCTGTCCCCCTCCGACAGGCCGGTGACGATCTCCGTGTGCTCGAAGCTCGAGAGCCCGATCATGACCGGCTTCAGCGTGAGCGTTCCCTGTTCGTCGCGCACGAAGACGAAAGCCTTCCGCGGCTCTCCGGGGTTCCTGCGGCGGCTCTCCTCTCCGCCCCCCCGGACCTGCTTCATCAGCTCGCGGCGCTCCGACTGGCTCATGGAGGCCATGAGCTCCTTCCGCTCCTCCCTCGACATGGCCCGGAACTCGGAGGCGGAGGGCGGACCGCCCGTGTCGCGCGCGGCCGCTCCACCGGCGGGGTCGCCCGCGGCCCCCTCGGGCTTCGGCGGCTCCTGCTCCAGGAGCGACTCGTCCATGCCGATGGCGTTGACCAGCTGGCGGGCCTCGCCGGGCATCTTGATCCCGGCGTTCGGCAGGGCCAGGACGCCCTCCTCCTCGCCGATCACGATCTCCACGTCCGAGTTCATGCCCGGCCGCAGCAGGCCTTCCTCGTTGCTGATGCGGATGAGCACGGGAAACATGGTCACGTTCTGCTCCACGGTGGCCTGGGGCTCGATGCGGTGCACCTCGCCCTCGAAGGTCCGGTCCGGATAGGCCTCCACGGTGATGTCGGCCGGCAGGCCCTTCTCGACCCGGCCCACGTCCGACTCGTCCACCATGGTCCGCACCCGGACCGTGTCCAGGTCGGCCATCCGCAGCAGGGTGGTGCCCCCGGTCACGGTGTTGGCGGAGGTAATGACCTGGCCCTGCTCCACCTGCTTCTCGATGATCGTCCCCGTGATCGGCGCCCGCACCGTGGCGTCGGCACGCTGCTCCCGGGCCAGCTCCACGCTCGTCTGAGCCTTCACGAAGGAGGACTGAGCATTGGCGTGCTCCAGCTTGGCCGACTCCAGCTCGCCGGCTGTGACCACGCCGGAGTCGCGCAGAGCCTGGGCGCGGGCGAGCTGGTCTTCCGCCACCTCCAGCCGTGCCCGAGTCTGCTTCAGATCGGCCTGGGCCTGCTGCAGCTGGTTCTCCTCGTCCCGGGGGTTGATCTCCAGCAGCAGATCGCCCTGCTCGACCCGGTCGCCCAGCTCCACCGGCATTGCCAGGATCTCGCCCGAGGCCTGCGATTTGACCTCGACCACGCCCAGGGGCTCGATGGTCCCCGTGGCCTCCACCGTGGACTCGATCGTGCGGCGCTCCACCTCGGACGTCTGGAGCTCGAGGGAATCCGGCTCCAGACTGGCCCCCTCCGCCGGCGCCGTCGGCTCCCTCAGGC
>CAZFDK010000106.1:0-4696 GCA_964518305.1 uncultured Gemmatimonadota bacterium
GTCACCGTGACCCGTCGGCTCACTTCGCTCCCGCGCACGACGGCCGGGAAAGCCCACTCCCCCGCCAACCCACCAATCCGGAACGTAGTCAGGAGGCGACCGTGAAGGCTCGATCCCTCTTTCTGACCGGTCTGCTCTGCCTGTTCACGGCAGGAACCGTGTTCGCACAGCAACAGCAGCAGAGGCGCACGATCCGGGGCACGGTCGTGGACAGCCTCGGCCAGACGCCCGTCGCCAACCCGACGATTACGATCGTGGGTACCGACCGGGGTACCGTCGGGGCGGCCGACGGGACGTTCGTCCTCCGGGACGTCCCGGGCGACAGCATCGACCTCCGGATGCAGCGCATCGGCTTCCGGACCCGGACCGTCAGCGTGCCTCCGGGCCAGACCGAGGTGACGATCCGTACCGTGACGAAGTCGGTCCAGCTCGAGGAGGTCGTCGTCACGGGTCGGGCGACCCGCGTGGAGAAGAAGAACCTGGCCACCTCCGTGACGGCCATCGAAACCGAGCAGGTGAACGAGGTGTCGTCGGCGACGGTGGAGGCCTCGCTCCAGGGCAAGATCCCCGGCGCCATCATCAGCGACAACTCGGGCGCCCCGGGCGGAGGCATGCAGGTCCGCCTGCGCGGCGTCACCTCCATCAACGCCAAGCGGTCGCAGCCCCTCTACGTGGTGGACGGCATCATCATCTCGAACGAGGCCATCCCCTCGAACCTCACCGCGGCCACCCAGTCCACGTCCAGGCAGGAGGACGATCCGGTGAACCGGGTAGCCGACCTGAACCCGGAAGACATCGAGAGCGTCGAGGTGCTGAAGGGGCCGTCGGCGGCCGCCATCTACGGATCCAAGGCCAGTGCCGGCGTGATCATCATCGAGACCAAACACGGAACCGAGGGTGAGCCGCGGATCGACATCAGCCAGAGGTTCGGCTTCTCCGATCTCTCGAACACCTTCGGGTCCCGGACCTTCGACACCGAGGAGGAGGCCGTCGCCGTCTTCGGTGACGTGGCGAGCCAGTACTTCGAGCCGGGCAGGACCTTCGACCACGAGGAGGCGCTGGCCGGGCGCAACGACCTCAACCACGAGACGTCGCTGAGCGTCGCCGGCGGTACCGAGGCGGGAAGCTACTTCTTCTCCGGACTCTGGCAGAACAACGAGGGGATCATCGCCAACACGGGCGCCGAGAAGCAGTCCGTGCGTGCCAACGCCAGCACCCGCTCGGGGAAGGTGAACCTCACTGTCAGCACGAACGTGGTGCACAACGAGGCCGCGCGGGGAGTGGCGAACAACGACAACAGCCAGACCAGCTACTACATGGTGCTGCAGGGGACGCCGAACTTCTTCGACCTGCGGAAGAACGACGACGGACAGTTTCCGGTGAACCCCTTCATCGGAAACGGCAGCAATCCGCTCCAGACGGCGGCGCTGTCGGACGTGAACGAGGACGTGTGGAGGGGCGTCGGAGGCCTGAACCTCTCGATCGCCGCGGTCACGGGCGACGTCCACAGCCTGCGACTGACCGCCGACGCCGGGGTCGACGCCTTCCAGCAGGAGAACGAACTCTTCTTCCCACCGGCCCTGCACTTCGAGGACGTGGACGGCCAGCCGGGCACGTCTCTGCTCACCAAAAGCGACAACGTGAACTTCAACACCAACGTCAACGCCATCCACACCTACCGGCCCGGGGGATTCGAGCTCACCACCTCCGTGGGGACCCAGTTCGAACGGCAGGATCTGAACATCGCCCGGGCCACGAGCCGGAACCTGACGGCGGGCTTCCCCAACATCGACGCGGGCACGCAGATCCAGGTAGGTGAGCAGACCGAGATCGTCGAGGACTTCGGCGTCTACCTGCAGGAGGAGCTCCTGGCCTTCGACGAGCGGCTCTTCCTCTCCGCCAGCGGGCGGCTGGACCAGAGCAGCTCGAACGGCGATCCCGACGACATCTTCTTCTATCCGAACGCGTCCGCCTCCTACCGATTCACCGATCTGGGCGGGATCTTCCAGGAGGTCAAGCTTCGGGCCGCCTTCGGACAGACCGGGAACCAGCCGCAGTTCGGACAGAAGTTCACCGACCTCTCGTCCTCCAACATCGAGGGCATCGCGGGGGTGACCGTCGGCGACCAGGCGGGCGACTCGAACATCACGCCGGAGCGGAGCAGCGAGTTCGAGGCCGGTGTCGACGCCACGCTGTTCTCCGGCCGTGCCACGTTCGCTGCCACGTACTACAGGCAGCAGATCACCGACCTGATCCTCGAGCGGCAGCTGGCGCCGTCCTCCGGCTTCAACACCCAGTTCTTCCAGGGCGGGGAGCTCCGCAATCAGGGGATCGAGCTGAGCCTGGACGCCTCTCCGGTGGCAGGCGAGACGTTCACCTGGAACTCGAACACCACCTTCTCGCTCAACACCAGCGAGGTCACCGAGCTGCCGGTGCCGGCCTTCCGGCCCACCGGGTTCGGGGCGAGCCTCGGGATGCCGCAGGTGGAGGAGGGTGAGCCCGTCACCCAGATCGTGGGGACCGCCGGCGACACGGTGGTGAAGATCGGGAACACCAGCCCGGATTTCCAGATGGGCTTCTCGAACAACCTGACGTTCGGCTCCCTCCGGATGCACTCGCTCGTCGAGTACAAGCAGGGCGGCGACATCATCCACCTGACCCAGCTCCTCTACGACATCTCCCAGAACAGCCCGGACTTCGAGGTGCCGGAGGGCGAGGAGCCGCAGCCGGTGACGGAGTGTCACCCGGATTGCTACGGACAGGAGCGGGTCGGGTCCGCGTTCGGAGGAGTCGAGGGCTTCCTGGACGGCTTCGCCCGCGGCTACACCCAGAGCGGCACGTTCGTGAAGCTTCGGGAGCTCTCGCTCACGTGGAGGATGCCCGAGAGCGTGCGCCGCGGGCTGTCCGGCGTTCTTCCGCTGCCGCTCGAGAGCCTGAGCCTCACGGCGACGGGGCGTAACCTGCTCACGTTCACCCCGTTCGAGGGGCTGACGCCCGAAGTCAGCAACTTCGGCAACCAGCAGGTCGGCCGGAACATCGACGTGGCTCCCTTCCCGCCGAGCCGGACCTTCTGGGTCGGCGTGGACCTGGGCCTCTGATGCGCATCGCGAACGTCGGGCCGCTCACGGTGACCAAGCAACAACGACACAGGGGACGATCCATGAACCGCCACAGCGAAGTTCTCACGATCCTGTGCCTCGTGTTCACGGTCGGCGCGCTGGGCTGTGACAGCCTCTCGGCGCCGAACGAGAACGAGCCGAGCATCTCCTCTCTGCGAGAGAATCCCACCCGCTCCGCGGTCCTGACCGCCACGCAGGGCCTGATGATCGGCACGCGGTCGGGATACGCCGGATATGTCAACGTCCTGGGCATCGTGGGACGGGAGTCCTACAACATGGACATCGCCGACCCCCGGTGGGTGACCGACCTCCTGGGCCAGAACCTCGATCCGGCCGGGTTCGGCGCCTTCCTCTGGGACGGGCCGTACTCGAACATCCGGAACGCCAATCTCGTCCTGTCCGCCGTCGGTAAAGTCGAGGCCCTGTCGTCGGAGGAGAAGGAGTCGATCAGGGGGTTCGCCAAGACGATCCAGGCGTTCGACTTCCTGAAGATCATCAACACCCGCTACGAGAACGGAGCCCCGATCGACGTCGGCCGCGAGGTGAGCGCGGAGCCGGCGCCCATCGAACCGCGTGACGCGGTCATGGGCCACATCGTCACGCTCCTGGACGAGGCCCGCGGTCACCTGCAGAGTGCGGGCGGGAGCTTCCCCTTCGAGTTGAGCAGCGGGTTCAGCGGGTTCGAGACGCCGTCGACGTTCCTAGAGTTCAACCGCGCACTCCGGGCCCGTGTCGCGGTCTACATGCAGGACCATCAGACCGCTCTCCAGGCGCTGGACAACTCGTTCCTCGACCGCAACACCCCGCTGGATCGCGGCGTCTACATGGCGTACAGCGGCGGCTCCGGAGACGTGCAGAATGGTCTCTTCCAGCCCGGAGAGGGACGAGACCTCCGGGCACATCCGTCGGTCCGTCCGGACGCGCAACAGAAGCCGAACGGCGAGCCAGACGACCGGTTCCAGGAGAAGACCCTGCCGCTGCCCGAGCGCACGTGGCAGGGCATCAGCTCGGACCTGGGCTTTACGCTCTACGGCAGCGTGTCGGCACCGATCCCGATCATCCGCAACGAGGAGCTGATCCTGCTCCGCGCCGAGGCGAACATCGGCCTGGGCAACGTCGAGACCGCCGAGGACGACCTGAACTTCATTCGACAGCAATCCGGCGGTCTGGGCTCCGTGGACCTCACGGGCGAGACGGAGGCCCTGGACGAGCTCCTCTACAACAAGCGTTACTCCCTCATGTGGGAGGGCGGGCACCGGTGGATCGACATGCGTCGCTACGACCGTCTCGACGAACTTCCGCTGGACCAGCCGAGCCACGTGGTGCACGAGCAGTTCCCCATTCCGGCGGACGAGGCGCTCGCGCGCCAGTAGACGGCGACATGGAGCTCGATCTGCCCCCGGAGCACGAGAACGGAACGAAGCCTGCCGGCGAGTCCCCCTTCGACCTCTCGGATGAGACTCCGCCCGACGAGCTCGGGACCACCCCGACGGGGCTGGCGGTCTGCCTGTACGAGCACTTACCCGACGCCGGGAGCCCGGCCCTGGAGCTGTTCGACCCGGAGACGCTCGACCGGA
>CAZFDK010000107.1:0-4664 GCA_964518305.1 uncultured Gemmatimonadota bacterium
TCACGGAGCAGGACGTGCTGGGGGAGATCGTGGCCACGTGGATCGAGCGGACCACGGACCTGCCGGTGGAGCGGCGCCTGCACCTGGGCGGGACCTTCGTCTGCCACCGGGCGCTCCGCAGCGGCGAGATCGACGTCTACGTGGAGTACACGGGCACCGGGCTCACGGCGATCCTGGAGCGGGAGCCGATGCAGGACCCGGACTCCGTCTACCGGACCGTGGACCGGGCGTACCGGGAGGAGTGGGGTCTGGACTGGACGGCGCCGCTGGGCTTCGAGAACACCTTCGTGATCCTGGTGCGGAAAGCCACCGCCGACTCCCTGGGCCTGGAGACGGTGAGCGACGCCGTGCCCCACGCCGGCGAGTGGACGCCCGGCTTCGGGTACGAGTTCACGGAGCGCGAGGACGGCTTCCCGGGCCTGAAGGAGACGTACGGGCTCGAGTTCGGGGCACAGCCGAGGACCATGGAGCTCGGCCTCACCTACCGGGCGCTGGCCGAGGGGCGCATCGACCTCACCGCCGGCAACTCCACGGACGGGCAGATCGACGCCCTGGGCCTGGCGGTGCTCCGCGACGACCGGCGCTACTTCCCGCCCTACGACGCGGCACCCGTGGTCCGGAGGGAGCTCCTGGAGCGCCGCCCCGAGGTGGCCCGGAGCCTGGAGCGGCTCGGCGCGCGGATCACGACCCGTGAGATGCGGCGGATGAACCGGGCCGTGGACGGCGAGGGCCGGAGCCACCGCGCGGTGGCGCGCGAGTGGGTGGAGCGGGAGCTCGCCGGGGACTCCTCGGGGGTCGATACGGCGGGCGACTGATGGCGTAGGCCCGCCGACCCGACCCCCCGTCGGGCGTCAGGCGTCCCCCGCGCCCTCCAGCGGCGGGAGCTCCGCCTCCAGCTCCTCCCGCCGGTCCTCCAGCCACGGCGGCAGGCGGAGCCCCGAGCCCAGCTCCCCGCGCGACTCGTCGCGGGTCAAGCCGGGGCCGTCGGTGGCCACCTCGAAGAGCACGCCGCCGGGCTCCCGGAAGTAGACGGACCGGAACCAGTAGCGATCGATGGGCTCGGTGGGGGCGAGCCCCGCCTCCACGGCGGCCGCGCGGATCTCCTCCTGCTCCTCCTCGTCGGCGGCCCGCCAGGCCACGTGGTGGACCGTCCCCGCCGAGCTGCGGCCTCCCCGGCCGTCGGGCTCCACGATCAGGTCCAGCCGGGTCCCGGGTCGGGCCCCGGCGCTCCCGGCCCGGTAGCGGGTGCGGCCGTCGGACGACCGCCCGCGCTCCAGCCCCAGCACCTCGTCCAGCACCCGGTGGGTGGGGTCGGTGCCGGCCACCGTGACGCCGACGCCGGCGAAGCCCCGGATGGCGCGGTCCGGCGGCACCGGCGAGTCCCCCCACGGCTCGACCCCGTCGTCGGGGCCCTCCGCCGCCGCCAGCTCCAGCGGCAGACCGTCCGGGTCTCGGAAGCGCACCACCGGCTCGCCGAAGCGCTCTTCCGGCCCGGAGACCCCCTCCACGCCCTCCTTCCGGAGGCGCGACGTCCAGAAGTCCACCGACGACGAGGGAATCCGGAACGTCACCTCGGTGGCCTGCCCGCGCCCCGGACGGCCGCCCCGGGCCCCGGGATACGGGAAGAAGGTGAGCACCGTGCCCGGCGAGCCCACGGCGTCCGCGTAGTACAGGTGGTGCACGCCGGGGCTGTCGTGGTTCACGCTCCGCTTCACGAGCCGGAGGCCCAGCACCCGGGTGTAGAAGTCCAGGTTCCGGGCCGGCTTCGAGGCCAGGGCCGTCACGTGATGTATGCCTGCCGTCGCCATGGAGTCGACGCCCTCCCGAGGGTCTGCCTGCAGTCCGCGTCCCGCCCGCCAGCCCGGTTCCCCTCACCCGCGGGTCGCCCTCGCACCGGCGCGGGCCGCTGCGGTTCCGGGCGGGAGCTACCCCGCGACGGGCGAACGTATCCCCGGCCCGGACCGTTCCCTCCCGGACGGTTCCCCCGTCAGACCGTTCCCACCTCCGCCCGGTCCGTGATCACCTCGGTGGCGTGGCCCTCGGGATCCACGTCGTCGTAGACCCGCGCGATCTCGCCCTCCGGGTCCACGAGGAACGAGACGCGGTGGGTGGTCTGCATCTCCTCCCCGTCGATCGTGGCCGTGCCCCACACGCCGTACTGGTTCACCACCTTCCTCTCGACGTCCGCCAGCAGCGTGAACGGGAGATCGTACTTCTCGGCGAACTCCCGGTGGCTGACCACCGTGTCCGGGCTCACGCCGAGCACCTCCGTGTCCAGGTCCTCGAAGTGCTCCCAGTGGTCGCGGATCCCGCATGCCTCCTTCGTGCACCCGGGCGTGTCGTCCTTCGGATAGAAGTAGAGGAGAACCCACTGCCCCCGGTAGTCGCTGAGGGCGTGCTCCCGTCCGTGCTGATCGGGCAGCGTGAAGTCCGGCGCGGGGTCTCCTTCGGCGGGACGCTCCATGATTCGCTCTCCTGTGCTTTCAGGTGTCGTGGTTCCGTGGCTCGCGGTCGATGCTCCGTCGGCGGATGCTCCGCTCTCGGCTCATCCCAGCAGGTCCAGCTGCGTGTCTGCGTCCGCGGCTCCTGCCGCCGTCCCGGCGCCCCCGGCGGGCCCGGGGCCCGGCGGCTCGTGCTCGCGTCGCTCCAGCCGCTCCCGCGGGATGTCCTCGAGGAACGGCGAGGGCTCCCGCTCCGGTGGCACGCCCTCCATCTGCCGGCGGTCGGCCCGGGTCAGGTACAGCCGGCGCCCGGCCCGCGTCATGCCGACGAAGAGGAGGCGGCGCTCCTCCGCGGTATCCGCGGCGGGCGGATCGTCGTCCCCGGGGTCGACGTCCCCGGTCCCGCTCTCCTTTCCGCTCCCGCTTCCGCCCCGGCGGAGGGGAAGCAGGCCGTCCTCGCACCCGACGACGAACACCACCGGGAACTCGAGCCCCTTGGCGGCGTGCAGCGTGAGCAGCGAGACCCGGTCCGCCCTCGGGTCCCAGGCGTCCATCTCGGCGCCCAGCGACAGGGCCGCCAGGAAGTCCCCGATGTCGGATCCGTGCCGCTCGGCCAGCGGCGAGAGCATGCGCCGCGCCTCCCGGAGCGCCTCCGGGGAGACCGGCCCGTCCGCCTCGGGGCCGTCCTCGGGCCCGTCGGGCTCGGCCCCGGCGGGATCCAGCAGCTCCAGCTGGCCGCCCCGCTCCCGGTCCAGGGCCCGCTCCAGGGCCCGGTCCAGCCACCGCTCCAGGCCGGCTCCGGGGCCGCGCGGGCTCGAGCCCCCCTCCCCGGCGGGCCCGTCGCGAAGCTCCGGAAGCTCCCGGAGCGCCCGGAGCAGGCGGTCCACGGCCGGCCGCTCGGCCAGGGGCTCGTGGCTCCGCCGCTGATACGGGATTCCCGAGCGGTCGAGGGCCTCGACCAGGGGCCCGGCCTGCTGCTTCGTTCGGTAGAGCACCGCGAAGTCGGAGAACGAGAGGTCGTGGCCCTCCTCCGTGCCGGCCACGCGCCCGCTGTCCAGCGAGAAGTAGGAGGTGCCGCCCACGAGCCGCTCGATCGTGTGGACCACGAACTCGGCCTCGGCCCGGCCCGTGGGCGCCTCCCGCAGGGCCACGCGCTCCGGGGCGGCCGCCCCCCGTCCCTCCTCCCGTCCCTCGGAAACGGCGTCCAGCTCCCGCCCGTCCACCAGGCTCTCCGGGCGCACCGCCCCCAGGGCGGCGTCCACGATGGCCGGGCTCGACCGGTAGTTCCGGGTGAGCTCCACCACCCGTGCCTCCGGGTAGTCCTCCCGGAACCGGAGGAAGAAGCCCACCTCGGCGCCGCGGAACCCGTAGATCGACTGGTCCGGGTCGCCGATGGCGCAGATGTTGGACCTGTTGGATCCGGACGGGGCCAGCAGCCGCACGAGGCGGTACTGCACCGGGTCCACGTCCTGGTACTCGTCCACCGAGACCCACCGCCAGCGCTCGGCCAGCTCCCGGCGCCACTCCGGGTGTACCTCCAGCGCCCGCACCGGGAGGACCAGCAGGTCGTCGAAGTCCACCAGCCCCCGCTCCCGGAGGGCCTCCACGTAGCGGGCGGCCCGCTCCCCGGGGTCGCCGGCGTCCCCTCCGTCGCCGGTTTCGCCGGCGGCGGCCTCCCGGCGCCGCTCCGAGATCTTCCGGAGCGCGGAGCGGGCCTCGACGCCCGAGTCCAGCCCCAGGGCCTCCCGGGCCACCCGCCGCTGCTCCCGCGGCCCGGCCACGCGGACCGACTCGCCCGTTCCCGCGGCCTCCGGACGCTCGCGCAGGATCCGGAGCCCCAGGCCGTGGAAGGTGGTCACCGGGATCCGGTCCGCGGCCTCCGGGACGAGCCGCTCCAGCCGCTCCCGCATCTCGGCCGCCGCCCGCCGGGTGAAGGTCACCGCCAGGCAGGCCTCCGGCTCCGCCTGGCCGCTCTCCACCAGGTGGGCCACCCGGTGGGTGAGGGTCCGGGTCTTCCCCGTGCCCGGGCCGGCGACGATGAGGAGCGGGCCGTCGGCGACCTCCGCCGCCCGCCGCTGGTCCGGGTCCAGGGCGTCCAGGGGGTCGGCGGGGTCCACGTCCCCGCCCCCGGATTCCGCGGCTTCCGCAGCCCCCGGCGTCTCCGCGGAGACGCGATCCCGCGGCGACCGGCCCGCGGCGCCCCTTCCCTCTTCCTGCTCCTGC
>CAZFDK010000108.1:0-4546 GCA_964518305.1 uncultured Gemmatimonadota bacterium
GGCGCAGCAGACCATCGACGAGGACGCCACGAGGCGGATGGAGGAAAAGATCCGCGGGGACGGAGAGTTCGACCTCGAGGACTTTCTCACCGCCATCCGCCAGCTCCAGAACATGGGCCCCCTGGACAACATCCTGAAGATGCTCCCCGGCGTGAAGCCGGAGATGCTCGAGGCGGTGGACACCGACCCCGAGCGCATCACGCACATGGAGGCCATCGTGCTCTCCATGACCCCCGAGGAGCGGCGCCGGCCGCGGGTCCTGGACGGATCCCGCCGCGCCCGGATCGCCGAGGGCGCGGGCCGCCCCGTGCACGAGGTGAACCAGCTCGTCGATCGGTTCGGCGAGATGAAGAAGATGATGAAGAAGATGCAGGGGGAAGGCGGTCCCGGCGGCGGAATGGGCTCCCTCATGGGTGGCGGCGGGGGCAAGCTGAGCCAGATGAAGCAGATGCTCAGCTGAGCCCGGCCGGGTTCGAGCGAAGCCCGGGATAAGAGAGACGACGGACGACCGACGACGCAGACGCAGACGAATCGCGCCAGAAACGGACAACACAGAGATGCCAGCTACGATCAGACTCCGCAGGGTCGGCCGCAAGAAGCAGGCGGCCTTCCGCATCGTCGTGGCCAACAAGTCGGACGCGGCCACGAGCAGTTACATCGAGTCGCTGGGGGTCTACAACCCCCGCACCCAGCCCTCCGTGGTCCGCATGGACGGGGCCCGGGCGCTGCACTGGCTGCGGGACGGGGCCAAGCCCAGCGACACGGTCCGCTCCATTCTCCGAGAGGTGGGCCTCTGGGAGCGCTTCCACGAGGGAGCCGAGCCCGGGGACCTGGCGCCCGAGGAGGCGCAGATTCTCCGGGGCCCCGAGCCCGGCGAGGCCAAGACCTCCCGACGAGGTGCCCAGGAGCAGGCCGCCGGTGAAGCCGCCGAGGAGGCGGAGGAAGAAGCAGCCGTGGACAAAGAGGTCGCGGAAGAACCGGCACCGGAGGAAGAGGCCGCGGAAGAAGAGGTCGCGGAAGAAGCAGCCGCCGAGGCCGACCAAGAGGAGCCGGAAGCCGAGGTCGAGGAAGAGCCGGAGGCTGAAGTTGAGGCCGAAGCGGAGACCGACGTAGAGCTGGAGCCCCCGGAACCTTCCGAGGAGGAAGCGGGCGAGGAAGAGGGAGAAGAGCCCGAGGAAGCCGAGGCGAGCGCCGAGAACGACGAGGACGACGAAGAAGACGAAGAGGACGAAGAGGAACAAGAGGAGGAAACGGAGGAAGAGAAGGAGGGCTGACGCCCCTCCGGCCCGGTCCGAACGAACCACGACGTCCACACCCCCTCCCGCACAGTGAGAGAGCGACGACAGGAGACCGCGGACGACCGGATCGTGGTGGCGGAGATCGAGCGCGCCCACGGCCTCGAGGGAGGCGTGATCGTCCGCGTCGAGACCGATTACCCGGACGAGACCTTCCAGCTCGGGCGGAGCTTCGGGGTCACTGGCGCCGGCCCGCTCCTCAACCGGGAGCTGACGCTGGAGTCGGTGCAGCCCCACGGCGGCGGCCTGCTGCTGCACTTCGAGGAGCTGAAGGACCGGACGCTGGCCGAGCGGTATCGGGACGCGCAGCTGACGCTGCACCGTGAGGAGCTGGCCTCGCTGGGCGAGGGCGAGTTCCTGCTCCACGACCTGTTGGGCCTGGAGGTGCGCCTGGAGAGCGGCGAGATGGTCGGCGAGGTGAGGGCCTTCTACGAGGCGCCCGGCACGCCGCTCCTGGCCGTGTACACCGCGGAGCACGGCGAGCAGCTGGTTCCGTTCGACCGGAACGTGGTAAAGGAGGTCGACCTGGAGGACGGCTGCGTCGTGATCGATCCGCCCGGGGGACTCCTGGAGATGTAGCACGCGCCGCCCGGGTCGCAACTGACACGCGCGGCACAGTTCAACGACCCCTCGGGAGCGGCAGGGACGTACGCGATGCGCATCAACATCCTGACCATCTTCCCGGAGTACTTCGAGGTGCTGCGGGAAGTGAGCATACCGGCGAGGGCCCGGGAGCAGGGCCACGTCGAGTACCGCGTGGAGGACCTCCGGGACTACACGCACGACCGGCACAACACCGTGGACGACGCGCCCTACGGAGGCGGCGCCGGCATGGTGATGAAGCCGGAGCCCTACTTCGAGGCCGTGGAACAGGTCGATCCGGACGGGCCCATCGTGCTGCTGACCCCGCGGGGCGGGCGCTTCGACCACGACGGGGCGGTGAAGCTCTCGCTCGAGGAGGAGCTCACCCTCCTCTGCGGACACTACAAGGGAGTGGACGAGCGGGTGGCCCGCGGGCTGGCCACCCACGAGCTGTCCATCGGCGACTTCGTGCTTTCCGGTGGAGAGCCGGCGGCCCTGGTCGTGGTGGACGCCGTGGTCCGGCTGCTGCCCGGAGTGCTCGGCGACCACCAGTCGGCGGCCAGCGACTCCTTCTACGACGGGGAGCTGCTGGCCCCGCCGGCCTACACCCGGCCGCCGGAGTATCGGGGCATGGAGGTGCCCGAGGTGCTGCGGTCGGGCGACCACGGACGGATCGAGGAATGGCGGCGGGAACAGGCCTTGCGACTCACCCGAGAACGCCGGCCCGGTCTGATCGAGGAGCCCGGTTCCGGTGCCGACGAAGAGGACCCGTTGGACGACGAGTCCGGCGGCTGACGACAGCACGACGAGACGTTTCCGAACCATCGTGAGGCGGGTCGACGCGCCATCGAGACGCGCCCGCCGAGGCAGAGGAGGACCAGAATGGATCCGAAAGTCCGGGAGATCGAAGAGGAGTACATGCGGTCGGGGGTCCCGTCCTTCTCGCCGGGCGATACCGTGCGCGTCCGCGTGCGGGTCACCGAGGGCGACAAGTCCCGCCTGCAGGCTTTCGAGGGCGTGTGCATCGCCAAGAGCGGCTCCGGCGTGAACGAGACGTTCACCGTGCGCCGCATCTCGGGCGGCGTCGGCGTGGAGCGGATCTTCCCGCTCCACTCGCCCACCGTGGAGGAGATCAAGGTGGTGCGCCGCGGGCAGGTCCGCCGCGCCAAGCTCTACTACCTACGGGGACGGAGGGGCAAGGCCGCTCGCGTGCGCGAGCGCAACGATTGGAAGGACGCGGGCGGCGGAACGGAGGCCGAGGCGGAGCCGACCGGCGAGGAGCCCGCCGCGGAGGCCGAGTCAGAGCCCGGGGGCGCCGCCGAAGAGGGCGGAGCCGAGAAGGACGAGGACTAGCGCCCGGGTCGCCGGGCGTCCGCCCTCATGGCCGCCGGCGCCCCGCTCGACATCGAACGCGAGGCCTGGACGGCGGGCCGTCGCGTCGTGGCCGGGATGGACGAGGCCGGACGTGGACCGCTGGCCGGTCCCGTGGTGACGGCGGCCGTGGTCCTCTCGCCCGATGAGACCTTCGAGGGCGCCACCGACAGCAAGGCCCTCCCCGCCGCCCGTCGGGAGGAGCTCTGCTCCCGGATCCGGGAGCAGGCCCGGGCGTGCTCCGTGGGCGCCGCCTCCACCCGGGAGATCGAGCGCCTCGACATCCTGCGGGCCACCTCGCTGGCCATGCGCCGTGCCCTGGAGGGCCTCGGCGCCGATCCCGGGCTCCTGCTCGTGGACGGGAAGGGCATCCCCGATCTCCCCGACCATCGTTCCCTGGTGGAGGGCGACCGCCGCTCCCGCACCGTGGCCTGCGCCTCGATCGTCGCCAAGGTCATCCGCGACCGTCTGATGGAGCGGCTCTCGCCGCAGTATCCCGAGTACGGCTGGGCCTCCAACAAGGGCTATTACACCCCGGAGCACACCGAGGCCCTGGCCAGGCTCGGCCCGACGCCCCACCACCGCCGCACCTTCGCACCCGTTTCCCAGTACGAGCTGGAGCTGTAGGAGGAAACACGTGCACACCGAGCACCTGAACAACGTCCGGTCCGGCTGGCTCTTCTTCGGGTGGTTCGTCGCCCTGAGCCTGGCCAGCAGCATCGCCCTGGTGCTGGCCGCCGTGGGGATTCTCACCGCCTCCGCTACGGCCGAGGCCGTGGTCGTGGCAGTGGCCGTGGGAGTGGGGTGGGCGGCCGGCGGGTACCTGGTGGGCTACCAGGTATCGGCCGCTCCGATCCTGCACGGTGTGGGCATGGCGGTGCTGAGCTTCGTGGCGTGGTTCCTCCTGGTGCTCCTCGGAGCCGGGCTCACCGGGGATTCCGGCTCCTGGGCGCTCATCGGAACCCGGAGCGCGGCCCTGGCGCTCCTGGTGCAGCTCGTGACCGGGGTGGCCGGGTGCTGGGCGGGCTATCAGGCGGCACCGGTGCGGAAGAAGTGAGTCCTCCTCACGCGTCCGCCCCCGGCCCGCTCGTCGCTCCGCCGGGGGTTGGGCCGGGACGTGCGAAGCGGGGGAGCCCGCGTCCGATCCGATGAGTCTCCGCGGAGACGTCTCGCGACTGCGTCTGGCTCAAGGGCCGGAGAGACGGGTATTCTCCATCCGACCTGGCCGGGTAGCTCAGCTGGGAGAGCAACGGACTTTTAATCCGTAGGTCGTGGGTTCGATCCCCACCCCGGTCATT
>CAZFDK010000109.1:0-2785 GCA_964518305.1 uncultured Gemmatimonadota bacterium
AGGACCATGACCACGATCAGCGTGGTCGGTATCTCCCCTATCTCCACGCGGGCCCCTCTGCGGCCGAGCGCTGACTAGCCGACCTTCCGCTTCCGCGCCCCCGAGGCGCCCTCGGGAGCCTCGCCCACCGGCGGCATCCAGTCCCTGGCCTCGGCGGGCTCGGCAGGGGCGCGGGCCTGCCCCTCGCCCGCGCCGGCGCCCGCCGCCCGTCCCGGAGTCCCCGCCGTCCCGACGCCGATCCGGCGCTCGTCCCGGGATTCTCCGGAGTCTCCGGAGTCCGGACGCGGTCCCTTGGAGCCCCTGAGCCCCGGCGTCGCGTAGCGTGCCGCCCGGAGCGCAGCCGAGCGCACGTGGTTCACCGGCGAGGTGGTCCTGCGGAGGACGGGCTCCGCCCCGGTGAGGGCGGCGCGGAACTCGCCCGCCGTCCGGAAGGCGGGCATGCGGGTGAAGGCCCGCCCCACCTCGCGGGCGAAGTGGGCGTCCGACCCGGCGCAACGGGGCAGCTGCCGCTCGCGGGCCACCTGCCGGGCCGTCCGGTTCCAGGCCGGCCAGAAGGCGCGGGCGTTCACGGCCTCCACCAGGTCGGCGGCCTCGATCAGCGCCCGCCCCCGCCGGTCGCGGTCGAGCAGGTAGGCGAAGGGGTGGGGGGCGTAGACGAGGCCGCCCTGGGCACGGATCCGGTCCGCCACCTCACGCACGGAGAGGCCGAGGGGAATCCGATCCTCCAGGAAGAGGCCGATGAGCTCCACGCCCCCGGTGCAGGAGATCTCCTGTCCGACGATCACCGTCTCCGGCGCCAGCTCCCTGGCCCGGAGCGCCCCGTCGATGGCGTCGTGGTCGGTGACGGCGATCCGGTCGAGTCCCGCCTGCCGGGCCCGCTCCACGAGCCGGGCCGGGCTCAGGGCGGCGTCCGGCGAGTGGCGCGTGTGGGAGTGGAGGTCGACCTTCAGCATGTCCGTCGGCTGGCTGGTCTCGATCTGCGCGATCCGCTCGTTCTCCTCGTTCTGCCCGTTCCCCCGCCCGTTCCGGCTGCTCATCGGCGACACCCCCTCAGCGGGAAACCGTGATCTCGTCGCCCGGGCGGATGACGCTGTTCTCCAGGTCGTTCCACGCCATCAGCTGATCGGTGCTGACGTCGTAGGCACGGGCGATGGTCCACAGCGTGTCGCCGGGGCGGACCGTGATCTCACGCGACCCGTTCGGGCCCTGCCGCGCCCGCTGGCGCACCGAGGCCACCTGGGCCGAGCTCACGCTGGCCGGGGCCCGCGTGGCCCGGGGAATCACCAGGCGCTGTCCGATCTGGAGCCGTCGCGCCGACACGCCGTCGTTGGCCGAGCTGATGGCCCGCACGCTGGTGCCGTAGCGGTCCGCGATCTCCGACAGCGTCTGTCCCCGGGTCACCCGGTGGGTGAGCCACGTCACGCGCTCCTCCTCCGGGATCTCGGCGTAGTTGGTGGCGAACTGCGTGGCGTGGCCCGAGGGCACCAGCACCCGCGTCGTGTCCCCGGGCGGCGTGACGTGACGGCGGAACTGCGGGTTCAGCCGCTCGATGCGGTCCTCCGAGGTGCCCGCGGCTTCGGCGATCACGTCGAGGCTGGTGGCCTCGGGCACGGTGACCGTGTCGTAGCGCATCGGCTCCCCGGGATCCACGTCGTCGAAGCCGTACCGGGCCGGATTCTTCGCAATGAGCGCCGCGGCGACGATCTTCGGCACGTAGTTCCGCGTCTCGCGCCGGAGGACCCGGGCGTCGGAGAGGTCCCAGAAGTCGTTCGAGCCCACCCGTCTGATCCCCCACCGCACGCGGTTCGGGCCGCCGTTGTAGGCCGCCGCCGCCAGGTACCAGGAGCCGAACTCGTCGTAGAGGTCCGAGAGGAACGCGACGGCCGCGTCGGTGGACTTCACCGGATTCCGGCGCTCGTCCACCCAGTAGTTCACCTCGAGGCCGTAGCGCCGGGCCGTGGAGGCGATGAACTGCCAGAGTCCCACCGCGTGCGCGTGGCTGTAGGCGTTGGGATTCATCCCGCTCTCGATCAGCGCCAGGTAGATCAGGTCCTGCGGCAGCTCCGCCTCGCGCAGCTTCGGCCGGATCATCTCCTCGTACTGGCCGAGCCGGCTCAGGTAGGTGGCGAAGCGGTCCGGGATCTCCCGGGTGAAGCGGTCGATCCACATCTCGACCGCGTCGTTCGTCTCCAGCGGGATCTCGAAGCGGGCGGCGTTCTCGGGCACGGTGGAGAGGCCGAGGGGGTCGGCCCCGAAGAGCTCGATGAACTCCCGGCGGGTGGCCTCGTCCAGGCGGGAGACGCGGCGCGAGGCCCGCTTCCGGGCCTCACGGAGCCGGGCCGTGTCGACGCCGGCCTCCTCCCGGGCCTCGGCCATGGCGCTGTCCGACGGCAGGGCCGTGGCGGACCCGGTGGTGGGGGCGGCGGGCTGCGGCGACGGGTTGCCCGAGCACGCGGCCACGACCATCGCCGCGGCGGCCACCGCCGCCGCCATCCCGATCCCGCTGCCGTTTCCTTGCCTTCGCATGATCGGCGTCCTCACGGCTGGTGGTTCACGGCTGGTAGTTCGGGGACTCGCGGGTGATGTGCACGTCGTGCGGGTGGGACTCGCGGAGCCCCCCGCTGGTGATCTTCACGAACTCCGCCTCCCGCTGCAGCTCCTCCACGTCGGCGGCGCCGCAGTAGCCCATGCCGCTGCGGAGTCCGCCCACGAGCTGGAGGAACGTCTCCGAGACGGGCCCCTTGTACGGGACGCGTCCCTCGACCCCCTCCGGTACGAGCTTGCG
>CAZFDK010000109.1:2885-4406 GCA_964518305.1 uncultured Gemmatimonadota bacterium
ACCCCGGTGACCACCCGGGTCGTGCAGATCGAGCCCGGCCCGACGCCCACCTTCACGGCGTCCACGCCGCGCTCGGCCAGGGCCCGCGCGCCCTCGGTCGTCCCCACGTTGCCGGCCACCAGCTCCACGTCCGGGAGCGCCTCACGGGTGCGGTCTACGGACTCCAGCACCGTCTCCGCGTGGCCGTGGGCCGTGTCGATGACGATGGCGTCGGCCCCGGCGTCGGCCAGCTGTCTTGCACGATGCAAGTCTTCGTTGGATGCTCCCACGGCGGCTCCCACCTGCAGCCGGCCGTGCTCGTCCTTGGTGGCGTCGGGGTGCCGGCGGCGCTTCTTGATGTCCTTCACCGTGATGAGGCCCGCCAGGCGCCCCTCGTCGTCCACCACCGGCAGCTTCTCGATCTTGTGGCGGTGGAGGACCCGCTCCGCCTCCTCCAGCGAGGTGCCCTCGGGCACCGTCACCAGCTCCTCGCCGGTCATCACCTCGCGCACCGCCCGGTCCGGGTCTCTCTCGAACTCCAGGTCCCGGCTGGTGATGATCCCGACCACCCGCCCGTCCTCCCCGACGACGGGGAGGCCGCTGATGGAGTACTCCTCCAGGAGCGCCGTGGCCTTCCCCAGTGACGCGTCCGGGCCCACGGTGATCGGATCCAGGATCATCGCGCTCTCGGCCCGCTTCACCCGGTCCACCTGGGAGCGCTGCGACTCCACGGACATGTTCTTGTGGATGATCCCGATCCCGCCCTCGCGCGCCGCGGCGATGGCCATCTCGAACTCGGTGACCGTGTCCATGGCTGCCGACACCACGGGCATGGCCAGTCGGATGCCGCGGGTGAACTGCGAGGAGACGTCCACGTCCGCCGGGTGCACCTCGGCGCGGCGGGGCACCAGCAGGACGTCGTCGAAGGTGAGGGCTTCGCGGATGGAGTCGGGACTCATGGGGATCCGGTTGACCGGCGGCGGACGACTCGGGTGCCTGTGAACGTGCGTCTATGAAAGAATCCGCACGACTCGCGGCGGCCGAGGTCGGCCGCCGGCTCGTGCGGGTGGGCTCCGGGGCTCATGGGCCCCAACCAATCGTAGGCGCGCGTGAGGGACAGCGTCAAACCCGAGCGCCCCTCAGCCAGAGCGGACGAGCCACCGCGCCCAGGGGGGGAGCGCCTCCGCCACGCGGTCCAGCAGGTCGCGGATCTTCACCAGCGGGTACGGGTCGCCCTCCCAGTGCTCCAGCAGCACGCCGCTGTCGGCGCGGTAGAGGAGCCGGTCCAGGGCCAGGCCGATGAGCACCAGGTCGTCGACGGCCCCGATCCCCGGGATCCAGTCCGGGATGAGGTCCGCCGGCATGAACAGGTAGGCCAGCGTGAAGCCGAAGAGCGCCCGGTCCACGGGCGACACCCTCGGGTCCTTCATGAGGCGGTAGAGGAGCTTCGCGAAGCCCGGGATGGCACGGAGCACGGACGCCGCCGTGCCCGCCTTCGATCGCTCCGGGTCGCCGCCGGTGGCCCGGTCGCCGGCTCGCCCC
>CAZFDK010000110.1:0-4382 GCA_964518305.1 uncultured Gemmatimonadota bacterium
CTCATCCGTCCGGATGCGTTCCGATCGGGAGCCCTGGGTCCGGTTCGTCGGTTGATTCCCCGTTGAGTCCGGCTGCTACGCTTATGGCAACCCGCTACACTCGCGCGGAGGAGCCGGGCCCCGACTGCTCACCGGAATCGACTGGCTCGACCGGCTGATGCCGCTGCATCCTCAGCCGCGACGTACTGGTAGTGATGAAGAGAGCGCGGGTCGGAATCGCCAGCCGGACCGAGAGGAGGGAAGTGGCGACGATGAACGTCGGGGAATGGAGCCGTAGCGACGTGGCGGTGATGTGGGTTTTCGGGGCCGTCCTCACGGGCGGCGTTCTCCTCGCCCTCTACTTCTGGCCCTCGGGAGAGAACGAGATGCTCGCCATGGCGCTGGCTGCCTCCGTACCGATCTACCACGTCTGGAAGGTCCGAACGACACTCCAGTGGCTTCAGGAGGAGTACGGTTTCCGGTTTGGCGAGTCCGGTGGGGAGGACTTCTACCAGACTGATGGTTCTTCGTGACGGACTCGCAGCGGGAGACCCGCCATCTCACTGTCACCGTCGATGGCGTGGACCGAGACGCCACGTGGAAGGAGGGCGTCGGGATCTACGTGGACGGCTTCGGCTTCGGAAAGGGCGACACCGTCGAGATCGAGGGGAGTCCGCACGAGGTGGTTCAGATGCGCCGGATGCACATGGAGGGGGAGGCGGTGACGATGAACGTCAGGGTCACGTCAGGATCCGGCGGGTGAATTCGTCTCCGGAGATCGAATCGGTGCTGGCGGTCGGTGGTGGACAGATCGTACACCCTTCCATACGTATAGGGTAGTCTCAACAAACCGCTGCCTCAGCCGGGAGGCCCCAATGGGCCGGCCCCTTTCCCTCGCCTACGGCGGTTTTGCCTACCTCGTCTTCTTCGTGGTCTTCCTCTACGCCGTTGGCTTCGTCGGCGACTTCCTGGTGCCCCGGACCGTCGACGTGGGTCCGGAGGCGGCCCTCGGGACGGCGCTGCTGATCGATGTGGGCCTTCTGCTCCTGTTCGCCGTCCAGCACAGCGTGATGGCGCGGGACTGGTTCAAGCAGCGCTGGACGGAGGTCGTCCCCGAGCACGTGGAGCGGAGTACCTACGTGCTGATCGCCTCCCTCGTTCTGGCCCTCATCTTCTGGCAGTGGCGTCCGATCCCGGAGACGGTGTGGAGTGTGAGCGGCGCGGGCGCAACCGTGCTCTGGACGGTCTTCGGCCTCGGTTGGGTTGTCGTGCTGGTGACCACGTTTCTCATCGATCACTTCTCCCTGTTCGGCCTCCGTCAGGTCTGGGCGCACTTCCGGGGGAAGCCCTACGAATACCCGGAGTTCCAGGAGACCGCGTTCTACCAGCACGTCCGCCACCCGCTGTACTTCGGCTTCCTGCTCGCCTTCTGGGCGATTCCGGAGCTGACGGTCGGGCATCTGCTCTTTGCCGGTGCGACCACCGGCTACATCCTGCTGGCAATCCAGTTCGAGGAGCAGGATCTTCTTCGCTACCATGGGGAGCAGTACGCCGAGTACCGGGAGCGGGTGCCGATGCTGATCCCGTGGCCCAGAAAAGGTGCGGAGGAAGCTTAGAGGAGAGGGAGCCACCGGCCATGGCCCGCTACGACTACGCCTGTGAAACTGCGGCGAGACCTTTGGGGGGGCGATCTCAACTTATCGTTGCAGCACCCCTGGGAGCGGGGACGTTTCGGACAGGAGCGGCAGGCGGCGGTCCAGCCCGGTTCTTCCCCATCGAGCGGAGGAGGATTCCGTGGCCTACGCGGTCGACGAATCGAACTTGGAGCGGCAGGAGCTGCTCGCCGACGTGTTCGAGGACGTCTCCCGACGACTCCTCGATCACCTGGACACGCCGTCTGGCGCAGCCTGTCTGGACGCAGGGTGCGGCATCGGGCGCACGACCGAGCTCCTCGTCGACCGGCTCCCGGACCCGGAGCGGGTCGTCGGCCTCGACGCTGACCCGGACCTGCTCGAAGTCGCCCGCGACCGTCGTCCAAGCTCGGACGCGGCCGAGTTCGGCTACCGCACCGGCGACGCCACCGAGTTGCCCTTCCCGGACGATTCCTTTGACCTGGTCTTCGCGCGCTTCCTGCTCGCCCACCTTCCCGAGCCGGAGGCCGCCGTACTTGAGTTCGCGCGCGTCTGCCGCCCGGGCGGTACGATTGCCGTCCAGGAGCCCGACTTCGCGTCGACGGGCGCCTGGCCGCCGAATCGCGCGTACGAGAGGGCCGCGGAGCTGGCCGGAGCGCTCTTCGACGTCGAGGCGGGACGCAAGGCGTGGAAGCAGCTCGTAGATACCGGCATTCGCGGGACGGAAGTCGACGCCGAGGTCATCGTCGAGACCGAGGGCGACACGGTTCGGAGGCTCGTAACCCGGAGCCTCGAGGCCATCGGCGGAGGGCTACTCGAAGAGGGCGTGCTGGCGGAAGAGGAGTACGAGGAACTCGTGGCGGAGGCCCGAGGGGTCGAGGACGAGGATCGCCACCGGCTCGTGGCGATCTATACCGTCTACTCGGTGTGGGGGAGATGGAACAGACCGGGGTGGACACCGCCGCGATAAAGTCCGCGGCGGACAGTCTCCTGGCCGCGTACGAGGAGGCGTACAACGCTGCCGACACGGCCGCCGTCGCAGGCATGTTCTCCGGGGACTTCGTCTTCCTGCCCGCCCAGGGCTCACCCGTTACCGGAAGGCAGAACGTCGTCTCCCTCCTTACTCGGGGTGGAGTTGCCCCGATCCGGTAGACAGTGAACGGCTTGGGTTTCAGGCAGCGAGCTGGGTCCTCCTCTCGTAGTTGATCGGGGATTCGTAGTCCAGGGAGGAGTGTCGGCGGTGAGGGTTGTACCAGCCCTCGATGTAGTCGAAGACCTTCCGCCGTCCGTGGGTGAAGCTGGTCAGCGACGAGTTGAGTCCAAAAAGTTGTGTAGAAGGCCGAATCGGGTGACCGGCCTCGTGGCATAAGAAGAGGCCATCGCCTCCCGCATAGGTTGGGAAGTGAGTGAGTGAGAAAGCTTCACCAACCGACACGGGAGAAACGATGGCCGCCGTGGAAATTACCGTCGACGAGGAGCAACTCCAAGGGCTGTTCCAGAGCGACCGGCCGCTGGCCCGTCTGCTGGAGGAGATCTGCAACCAGGTGTTGGAGGCGGAGATCAGCGACCACCTGGGCGCGGACCCGCATGAGCGGACAGAAACCCGGCGCGGGTGGCGCAACGGTCACTACGAGCGCTGTCTGACGACGCGGGTGGGGACCCTGGAGCTTCGGGTGCCCCGCTCCCGGGAGGGCAGCTTCAGCACGGAGCTTTTTGAGCGCTACCAGCGCTCGGAGAAGGCCCTGGTGCTGGCGCTGATGGAGATGGTCGTGAACGGGGTGAGCACCCGGAAGGTGAAGAAGATCACGACGGAGCTCTGCGGTCGGGAGTTCTCGAAATCGACGGTGAGCGAGCTGGCGAAGGGACTCGCCGAGCAGGTCACCGCCTGGAACGAGCGGTCGCTGGAGGGGACGGAGTATCCGTTCGTGCTGGTGGACGCTATGCACATCAAGGTCCGGAGACAGGGCGCTGTGAGGTCCACGAGCGCCCTGATCGCGGTCGGCGTGAACGAGGCCGGCTACCGGGAGATCCTGGGCGTGCGGATCGCCAACTCGGAGAGCGAGCAGGGCTGGCTCGAGACCTTCCGGTGGCTGAGGTCTCGGGGCCTGGAGGGCGTGGAGCTGGTCGTCTCCGACGCTCACGAGGGCCTCACCGACGCGCTGCAGCGCTGTTTTCAGGGCGCGAGCTGGCAGAGACGGGAGACCCACTTCCGCCGGAACATCCTCGACAAGACGCCCGGCGAGTGGAAGGAGGCGATGAGCCGCGGGCTGGACCGTGTGCTGGAAGCGGAGAGCCCGACCGAGGCCCGGGGTGAGTTCCGCGATCTGGCCGAGGAGCTCGAGGGGAAGGCCGACCGGGCCCTGGACACCCTGGAGGAGGGGCTCGAGGACGCCACGGCCGTCCTCCGGCTGCCGCGGAAGTACCGCCGGCGGCTACGGACCACCAACGCCCTGGAGCGGCTCATCGAGGAGGTTCGCCGCCGGGAGAAAGTGATCCGGATCTTCCCCTCCGAGGAGAGCGCCTGGCGGCTGCTGGGCGCTTTCCTCGCCGAGCGGCACGAGGAATGGTCGACCGGACGGCGCTACCTGAAGATGGGTGAATACTTCGACTGGAAAGAGAACTACGAACCGGAGACACCCGCTGCTCAGGCCGCCGCTTGAGCGCGATCAGCCCAACCGGCGGGCGGCGCTACGTACACAACAAATTGGACTTTGATCCAGCGACGTGCGGTCGATCATCTCGCACTCCAGCGAGGCGAAGAAGCTCTCGCAG
>CAZFDK010000111.1:0-4048 GCA_964518305.1 uncultured Gemmatimonadota bacterium
CTCCTTCTCACCGCCACCGCGGCATCAGCTGCGCCATCGGAGGCCCGCGCCGACACCTCGTGGGTCGAGGTCACGGCAGAGTCTCCACCTGCTGTTCGTCTGGCCTTCCGGGACATCATGTCGGTGCGGGTGCCGGAGGTCGTCGTGGAGCGGTACTCGACGCTGCTGCAGAGCCTGAGCATGACCTGTCGAACCAACGAGGCCACGGTGGCCCAGGTCGCGGACGCTGCCGTCGAGTGGCTCAACGAGAAGGCGGACCGCCGGTTCCAGCGGATCGAGTTCCTGTCGGAGTTCGACGAATCCCTCGGTACGGCGCGGAAGTCCGCCCCGGACTGTAAGACTCAGGCTCGTTCCGTACTGCTCGGGATGACGCGCGACACGAACCTGCGGGACATGGAGATCCGCACCCTCAAGAGCATGCTCCGCAGCGGATTTTTCAGCGGGCTGGGACCGGGCTGAGTCGGCGTCCCTCCGGCGTCCTCTCCGGCGTCCCCCGTCCGTCGCGCCAGGACCGCCAGCACGTCGTCCGTGCCCGCGTCGAGGCCCACGAGTCCGATCTCGACCTCGCAGGGCCGAGTTTTCACAGCGGGACCCGCGGACGGACTTCAACGAAAATCGAACTTCCCCTGTTGAGAGGGCCGTCGTAGCCGCGAACTGACCGCCCCGCGAAAGAACCGCACCCACTCACAGCTCCGCAACCGGCCACGGCTGCGGGACAATCACCACGCGTCGATGGATCGATCTCACCCTCTCAAGGCGGGTCTCTCGCCGCTCGCCCTTCTCGTGGCCGCCGTCGCGCTGCTGGTCCCTTCGAATCTGCCGGCCCAGGCGACGGACACCACGGCCGCCGGGGCGGCGCCTGCCGACTCCGATCAGAAGACCATCCGCGTCTACCTGGACTGTCCGCACTGGCTCTGTGACTTCGAATATTTCCGGCGCCAGGTGGGCTACGTCAGCTGGGTCCGTGACCGGAAGGTGGCCGACGTCCAGGTTCTGGTCACCGAGCAGGACACGGGCGGCGGCGGCCAGAAGATCACCCTGGATCTCATCGGCCGCAGGCAGTTCCAGGGCATCGAGCGTCGCCTCACCTACACCGCGGGGCCTTCGGAGTCGGACGCCGACACGCGCGACGGTCTGCTCCGGGTGCTGAAGCTGGGGCTGGCAGGTTTTCTGGCCCGAACCGACGCCGCCGGACAACTGGATCTCACCTACCGGGGGGAGGCCGAGGTCGGCGGCGATCAGCCGACCACCCGGGCGGACGATCCCTGGAACCGGTGGGTCTTCGAGTTCGACATGGGCGGCGGCTTCGACAAGCAGGGGCGGAGCGAGCGGTTCAACGTCGACGGCTCCCTCTCCGCCAACCGCACCACCCGTGAGCTCAAGATCGACATCGGCCTGAACGGCGAGTACAGCGAAAGCGATTTCCAGCTCAGCGAGGACAGTACCTTCACCAGCATCCAGCGCAGCTACGGCGTCCGGACCGTGGTGGTGAACAGCATCGGCTCGCACTGGTCGGTGGGGGGGCAGGGATCCGTCCGCCACTCGACCGAGCGGAACCAGGATCTCGCCGCCACCGGCGGTCCGGCCATCGAGTACAACGTCTTCCCCTACTCGGAGTCCACCCGCCGCCAGCTGACGGTACTCTACTCGGTGAGCGCCAACACATTCGATTACGACCAGACGACGGTGTTCGAGCAGCTGTCGGAGGAACGGCTCAGCCACAGCCTGAACGTCTCCCTGGACGCCGAGGAGCCCTGGGGCGAGGTGGGCGTTTCGCTGCGTGGATCGCACTTCCTGGACGCGATCGAGCAGAATCGTGTGACGCTCTCTGGCAACGCCGAGATTCAGCTGATCCAGGGTCTGTCGTTCGAGGTCTTCGGCGTTGCCTCCCGGGTCCGCGACCAGATTTACCTGCCGCTGGAAGAGGCGAGCCGGGAGGAGATCCTGGTCGGCGAGCGGGAGTTCGCCACCGACTTCGAGTACCACACCCGGATCGGCTTCAGCTACACCTTCGGCTCCATCTACAGCAGCGTCGTCAACGCGCGGTTCGACAACCTGGGCGACGACTTCTGAGGCATCGGCCCTGGCCGGCGCACCGGCACCGGCGGCACCCTCCCCTCTCACGCCCCCCTCTCTCCGCTCCAGATAGAACCGTAGTATTCGATCCCGGCGCGATCGTCCACCGGTGTCCGGAGGCAGGAAAGGGAGATGAGCCGACAGGTGAGAGAAGCGAAAGAAGGGAAGGGAGAGGCCGCGCGAGCGCTCACGGGTGCGATGGGGGTCGCGGTGCTGGCGGCCGCCGTGGCCGCGGCGGCATGCGGCTCCGGCGCTCCGGAGCCGCCGGCCCAGCAGCTGGACAGCCGGGTCCGGGGCGCCGACATCAGCGTGGACGGACTTCGGCGGGACTGGGAGGGGAACCTCACGCGGGTCGGCGGCCGCGACGTCTTCGCCGGCTTCCACCGCACGGACGACGCGCTGTACATGGCCATCGTCTCACAGGACCCCTCCTTCGACGCCCGGGTCTTCCGGTCCGGCCTGACGGTCTGGTTCGACACCGCGGCGACCCGGCGCCGGGTGCACGGCGTCCGGTACCCGGTCTTCGGGGCCGAGGCCCGCCAGAAGCTCCGGGCGGACACCACCGGCGGGCGACCGGATCGCCAGCGGCTGCTGCGGGCTGCGGGGTCCGACCTCGTGCTGGTCACCGACGGTTCCACGGAGGAGCGCGTCTCGCCCGGCCAGGCGGCGGGTCTGGACGCGGCGGCCTCCGTCGATCGGGGTCTCTTCACCTGGGAGGCACGGATACCGCTACGGGCAGGCGACTCCGGAGACGGCGCCGAGCACGCGCTCCCCGCGGCGCGCGTCGATAACATCTCCGTGGGGCTGCAGGCGGGCGGGGACCAGGGGGAGCTGATGAGCGAGCCGTCCGGGGAGCCCCGCGACACGGCGGTGGCCGACTCGCTCCCGGCGGATTCCATGGCCGCGGACTCGGCCGGAGCCCGCGGGGGGCGGCGAACACGCCCCCCCGCCGCGTCCCCGGGAGCGTCCCGCGAGATACCGGTGCTGGAGATCTGGACCCGCGTGAACCTCGGAGCTCCAGGGGGCGGATAGACAGACAGCGCCATGGCCGACCGGCCCCGTGAGAGCGTCCGAGCGGGGCTCGCCGCCGTCTTTCCGGCATCCGCCAAACGCTCGCCGGACCGTTCGCGTCTACCAACCGGAGCGGGCCGGAGAACAGCGGACACGAATCACCGGAAGGCGCGATCATGGCAGCTGGGGACGGAACGGGGACGGAGATCGCCAGGCCGGGCACCGGCCCGACGGTGGTCGCTCTCGCCGCCGCGGGGCTGATGTGGCTGACGGGCGCCGCCGACGCCCCTGGCCAGGAGACGACGCCTTCCGCGCGCTCTGATTCCGTGCGCCGCGTGAACCTGGAGGAGGCCACCGAGATCGCTCTCCGGCGCAGCCCATCTGTGGAGCAGGCCCGTGCCAACCTGAGCTCCGCGCAGTCCGCCGTCACCGGAGCCGTGGGCAGCTTCCTCCCGTCGGTCAACGTGGGCTACGGCTTCTCCACGGCCAGCACGGGCCGCCTGGATCCCACCGGCCAGAGCATCACGCAAACCAGCTACAGCACACAGCTCACGAGCAACCTGACGCTGTTCGACGGGATGCGCCGCTTCCACGACCTGGAGAGCAGCCGGAAGTCGGCGGCGGCTCAGCGCCAGACGTATCAGCAGCAGCGATTCGAGACGCTTCTCCAGGTGAAGACGGCCTTCTACAACGCCGTGGCGTCCCGCCGCCGGGAGGAGGTGGAGCGTGCGCGCGTGGAGCGCCTCCGCAACCAGCTGGACTTCGTCCGTCAGCAGATCCAGCTCGGACAGGCCACGCGGGCCGACAGCCTCAGCACCCGCGTGGACCTGAACAACGCCCAGGTGGCCCTGCTCAACGCCCGGCAGGACACACGGTCCGCCCGCTACACGCTGGGGGAGACCATGGGCCTGAGGGAGCCGACGGCGCCGGCGGAGGGGGCCAGTCTGGAGCCGGATTCCCT
>CAZFDK010000112.1:0-4031 GCA_964518305.1 uncultured Gemmatimonadota bacterium
CCAGCCGCCGTGGCGAGGGAGAGGTGTTGCTGGTCGCGCTTGCCCGGGTTGGGGCCCGCTTCCCTCCAAAAACGGAACTCGAATATCAAAGCCATACCTATTCTCCGTACGCGTCCGCTCACCACGGCAGCGGCTTCCGGAGCGCGTCGAAGAGTCCATCGCCAGTGCAAGGTTCCTCAACAGGTCACGCAAGACCACCGGTCCTCCTCTGCTTTGTAACGTGCCTCCTGGTCCGCGTAGCTTCCGCCGATCGCTACCACATGTGAGAGAAGTGAGTTGTCGTGCACGCATCACAGGCAGGCAGTTAGGGTATGGTAGACGAAGACAGGGCTGATGCCAATCTCCACCGGCGAGCTACACGACATGAGTAGCGACACCACGAAGAGTCAGTTGAAGAATCTTGGGAAGCAGCTCGAGCCCGTGCTCAGGAAACATGGAGTGGTGCGCGCCTCTGTGTTCGGCTCCTTGGCCCGGGGAGAGGCGGACGAGGCCAGCGACGTGGATGTCCTCGTGGTTTTCGAAGACGGACGGAGCCTTCTGGACCTCTCGGCCCTTCGCCTCGACCTCGTGGAAGCTCTCGGACGAGAGGTCGACGTGGTCACACCGGGGGGGCTGCACCCGAAGCTCAAAGACCGGGTCCTCGACGAGCAGGTTCGAATCGTATGAAGCGATCGGCTCGTGTCCTGCTGGAAGATATTCGGGATTCCGTGGATCTCATTGGAGAGTACACGGCCAGCGTCTCGAGCCAGGAATGCCGGGAACGTCGCATTCTCCAGGACGCCGTCCTCCATCGCATCATGATCATCGGTGAGGCCGTCAAGGGCCTTCCCGATGACGTCCGGAATGCACATCCCGAGGTCGAGTGGAGCGCGATCGCAGGAATGCGCGACGTGCTCGTTCACGAGTACTTCCGGGTGGACCTGGACCTGGCCTGGGAAGTCGTGAAAAGTGACCTCCCCGAACTGCGGGAACAGCTCACGCGGGTCCTCGAACAGGACGCGTAGAGCCCCCGGTTGCTCGCCCGTCGAGCGACTCAGCATTCCCGAGCCCGGAGTTCACCGGTAGGGTTCAACCCGCGGCCACTACGCGATCTTCTCCGGGAACGGGTTGTTTCGCTCGTCCCTGGGCGTCCAGCTGCTCCCAGATCCAGGCGTAGGTCTCGGCGATGCCCTCCTCGAGCTCGACCTCCGGCTCCCACCCGAGCACCTGGCGGAGCTGGCTGTTGTCGGAGTTGCGCCCCCGCACGCCCTGGGGCTTCGAGAGGTCGTGGTCCTTCTCGATCTCCTTGCCCGCCGCCTCGGCGATGATGTCCACCAGCTCGTCGATGGTCACCAGCCGGTCCGTGCCCAGGTTCAGCGGCTCCGCGTGGTCCGACTGCATGAGCCGGTAGATGCCCTCCACGCAGTCGTCGACGTGCATGAACGAGCGGGTCTGCTGGCCGTCGCCCCAGACCACGACCGAGCCGCCGTCCTCGGCCTCCCCGACCTTCCGGCATAAAGCGGCTGGCGCCTTCTCCTTTCCGCCCTCCCAGGCGCCCTTCGGCCCGTAGACGTTGTGAAATCGGAGCACGCGGGTCTCGAGGCCGAAGTCCTCGCGGTAGTACTCACACAGCTTCTCCATGTACAGCTTCTCCAGCCCGTAGCCCGGTTCCGGGTCCGCCGGCCACGCGTCCTCCTCGCTGAGCGGGTCCACGTCCGGGTCCTCCTGCAGGTACTGCGGGTAGACGCAGGCCGAGGAGCTGAACAGGAAGCGGTCCACTTCCTCCTCACGCGCCGCATCCAGCATGTGAAGATTCATGCGCGTGTTGTTGCGCGAGATGGGCGCGTGGGTGCCCGTGATGTATCCGATCCCACCCATGTCCGCGGCGAGATGATAGACCTCGGAGACGCCCTTCACCGCCGCCCGGGCGTTCTCTTCCTCCCGGAGGTCCTTCACGAGAAACTCGTCGGCCTCTGTCTCCTCGAACTCCGGCCGCTTCAAGTCCACCCCGCGGACCCAGTAGCCCTCCTCCTTCAGGTAGTCCACCAGGTGGTGGCCGATGAATCCGCCCGCTCCGGTCACCGTGACGCGCTTCATGTTCATCCCCTCCTGTCTCCGACTCATCCTACTTCTGCACATGGACATCACGGTAGCCAAGCCCGCTGGCTTCGTCCACCGGGGTAGGCTCGGGAAAGACCGCGCCTCGCCAGAGCAGTTGGATCCGGAGCGCCGGGTAGGCGTGTCGCCCAGCAGTCGTTGGGCGACGGCGCCGAACACGTAGACGGGACAGAAGATGGGCCTGGCGGTGCAATGTGTCTGTGGATCGTGACGAAACATCCGCGCAGTTTATGAGTAATTGTCATCAGTATTTGATGACTTCTACTCATAACTAACCCCCATGCTCACCGCGACCCAGGCAAGAGAAGCAGTGCACGTCTTGCTTCTCCGAAGGCTTCAGAAGGTACAGGACGCCCGAGCGGTGATCCTGAAGGGCGGAGTGAATCTGCGCCTGTTCCACGGTAGCCCACGTTACTCGGAGGACATCGACCTGGACGGGGTGCCCGGCGCCCGGCTCGCCATCCGGAGCACCATCCGCAGCATCTTCGACGACCGTGATTTCGCACGTTCGCTGGCTCGTCTCGGTCTTCGGGGGGTCGATCCGGGAGAGGGTCCCAACAAGGACACCGAGACCACCTTCCGCTACAAGCTCCACGTCCTCGCTCCCGGGAACCAGTCGTACGGAACGAAGGTCGAAGTCTCGTTTCGTGAGCGGAACGAGACGGATCCATTCGGGATCGCCACGCCGCCGAGCGATCGACTGGGCCGGTACCTCCCTGAAGGCGACGAAATACGCGTCCAGCGCTACGAACGGCCCGCCGCCGTGCGCCAGAAGATCGAAGCCCTGGCCGGCCGCACCCGCATCGAAGCGAGGGACATCTTCGACATCCACGTGTTGCTGCGAGATGAAGACGGTGGAAGACCGACGCTCACTGATTTTCTTGCCGACACCATCGATTCGAGCACCCTCCAGCTGGCCCGCGAGCGAGCGCTCGAACTGGAGTACCCCGATTACGAAAGTCTGGTCGTGCGCTTTCTCGAGGACGACGTCCGTCCAGAGTATCGCTCACAGGAGCGATGGGATCATTTGCGGCTGAGTGCAGCCTCGCTCGTCGACGCGGTCCTGGAACGACAGGAGGCGGTCTCGTGACCAGAGTCGCCGAAATCGTATGGAACGACATCCTTCCCCGATCACCGGTGTTCACGACGGGCGAGGTGACCGAACTGGGAGGTATGGACGTCCGGAACGTCTCCCGCGACCTGTCGAGACTGGCCGAGGACGGTCGGATCGTCCGCATCCGCCGCGGACTGTGGGCTGTCACGGGCCACCCGGACTTCTCACCGTACGCTGTGGTCCCACACCTCTTCGAGGAGAAGGACGCCGGCTACGTCTCCTTCTTCACAGCCCTCAACCTGCACGGTATGATCGAACAGATCCCGCAGCTGATCGAAGTTGCCACGCGAATCAACAAGAAGTCCCTCGAGACCCCCGTCGGCACATTCGAGTTTCACCAGCTACAGGACGAACTGTACGGAGGATTCGAGCCGGCCGACCGGCGATGGAGCTATCTTCTGGCCACCCCGGAGAAAGCCATCTTCGACGCCCTGTACATCTCCGTCCGGAAAGGACGGCAGTTCGCACGCCTCCCAGAACTGGAATTCAACGAGGGTTTTTCCGAACGAACGCTGACCGACTGGATTGAGCGAATCGAAGCCCGGAGCATCAGGACTGCGGTCGTCCGTCGCTGGAAGGAGTTGAGCGGCCAGATCGAGAATGCAGAGACCGGGTGATAGGCCGGCGGGTCGAGGAGCGGGGCGACGCAGGCGACGTAGGCGAGGAGTTCGAGCTGAGCGGCCTGGACGAGCGCGCCACTGATGGGAAGTGACTCCAGGCCTGTCGCCCAGTCGGCCATAAGCGACAGCGGAAGGACGGCCTTCGCCATCGCCCTCGACGAGGACTTCGACCCGGAGAAGCTGGACAAACTCGGCCGCTG
>CAZFDK010000113.1:0-487 GCA_964518305.1 uncultured Gemmatimonadota bacterium
CGACGAGCTCCTGGCCGAGACCGGCGAGCTCATCGACGAGAAGACGGCGGACGCCATCGAGCAGAGCGGCGTCCAGACGGCGAAGATCCGCTCGGTCCTCACCTGCGAGGCGAAGCGAGGAATCTGCCGCCGCTGCTACGGCCGCAACCCGGCCACCCTGGAGATGGTGGACCTGGGAGAGGCCGTGGGGATCATGGCGGCCCAGTCGATCGGCGAGCCGGGCACGCAGCTCACCCTGCGCACCTTCCACACCGGGGGCACCGCGTCCCGCGTGGGCGCGCAGACGCGCCGGAAAGCCAAGCGCGAGGGCGTCGCCGAGTTCCACCGGCTGGAGACCGTCGAGGACGAGGAGGGCGACCGCATCGTCACCGCCCGGGAGGGCGAGGTCCGGCTGCGGGCCGAGGGCGACCGGGTCGTCTCCACGCTGTCGGTGCCCTACGGCGCCACCCTCACCGTGGAGGAGGGCCAGGAGGTCGAGGAGGGCGAC
>CAZFDK010000113.1:497-2358 GCA_964518305.1 uncultured Gemmatimonadota bacterium
CTCCTGGGACCCCTACACCGAGCCCATCGTGGCCGACAAGGAGGGGACGGTCCGCTTCCGCGACATCGTGCCCGAGGAGACCGTCCGGCAGGAGTTGGACGAGGTCACCGGCCGGCGCCAGTCCGTCATCATCGAGGACAAGGACAAGAGCCTCCACCCGCGCATCGAGATCCTCGACGAGGACGGCGAGAAGATGCGGGAGTACATCGTGCCGGCGGGCGCCCAGCTCAGCGTCGAGGACGGGGCGCACGTGACGCCGGGCACCACGATGGCCAAGATCAGCCGTGAGGCCTACCAGACGCGGGACATCACCGGAGGTCTGCCCAGGGTCGAGGAGCTCTTCGAGGCACGGAAGCCCGACGATCCGGCGACCATCACCGAGGTGGACGGCCGCGTCTCCTTCGGGGGCATCAAGCGCGGGAAGCGCGAGATCATCGTCACCATGGAGGACGGCGAGGAGCGGCTCTACAAGGTGGACGTGGGGAAGCATCTCCGCGTCCACGAGGGCGACAAGGTGCGGGCCGGCGACCGCATCTCCGAGGGGCCGGTCAACCCGCACGACATCCTCCGGGTGAAGGGACCACGTGCCGCCCAGGAGTACCTTCTGAACGAGATCCAGGAGGTCTACCGGCTCCAGGGCGTTCGCATCGCCGACAAGCACCTGGGCGTCATCATCCGCCAGATGCTGAAGAAGGCGCGTGTCACCGACCCCGGCGACACCGAGTACCTGGAGAAGGAGCAGGTGGACCGTCGCCAGTTCCGGGTTCGGACACGCGAGGTGCTGCAGAGCGGCGGCCGTCCGCCCCGCTCCGAGCCCATCCTGCTCGGGATCACGAAGGCCAGCCTGAATACCGACTCCTTCATCAGCGCCGCCTCCTTCCAGGAGACCACGCGCGTCCTCACCGACGCCACCGTGCACGGAGCCAAGGACGAGCTGCGCGGGCTGAAGGAGAACGTCATCATCGGGCACCAGATTCCGGCCGGAACCGGCATCTACAGGGACCAGGACGTGGACTTCCTGGTGGGCGAATCCGTGGAGCGCGACCTGGACGAGCTGCAGGAGACCAGGGAGCGCGAGGGCCCCGGAACGGGGATCTTCGAGGACGTCCGGTCGAGCTCGCCGACGGTGGAGGCCGGAAGCGAGAGTTGACGGGCACAGCGCGAGTTGACACCCCCGACCGGCCGGCGTAAACTTTAGGTTTCGCCAGACGGCGGGCCGTTCCGGTCGGCCCGCCTTTCGCGTCCGGGAGCGGTTCGCGGTCCCGGGACGGGCCTCGATCCCATCCGGGTCGAGTGGCCCGTGCGCACGCACTCCAATCCGCTGTCGCGCGAGTCCGCAGACGAGCGTTCGTCGCGCGCACGAACGAGACGACACGAGGGTATGCCGACGATCAACCAGCTGGTCCGCAAGGGCCGCGAGAAGCCTTCCGAGAAGAACAAGGCTCCGGCGCTGGAGGGGAACCCCCAGAAGCGCGGGGTCTGCACGAGGGTGTACACCACGACGCCGAAGAAGCCGAACTCCGCGCTGCGCAAGGTGGCGCGCGTCCGGCTCACCAACGGCTACGAGGTGACCGCCTACATCCCGGGAGAAGGCCACAACCTGCAGGAGCACAGCATCGTGCTCGTGCGGGGCGGGAGGGTGAAGGACCTCCCGGGCGTCCGGTATCACGTCGTCCGCGGCACGCTGGACACCGCCGGCGTCGAAGATCGGAAGCAGGGCCGCTCCAAGTACGGGACGAAGAAGCCCGACTGATCGGCCGAACCCGATCGGGGGAGCGGGCCCGCCCACGGGCACCGCCGACGGAAGACAGATTCCGACGCGGCGGCCCGGGGCGGGCCTCCGCACGTTGAGGGTACAGGC
>CAZFDK010000113.1:2368-3988 GCA_964518305.1 uncultured Gemmatimonadota bacterium
CCCCTCCGGGGGCGGCCGCGAGAGAGAGACACCACCAGAGATACCACCATGGCACGCAAGCTGGTACAGCAACGACGAGACATTCGCCCGGACCCCCGGTACGGGAGCCGGGACGTGACGAAGTTCGTCAATGTCCTGATGGAGGACGGAAAGAAGTCCCGGTCCGAGGGAATCTTCTACGAGGCCATGCGCCTCATCGAGGAGAGGACCGGGCAGCCGGCCCTGAACGTCTTCGAGCAGGCGCTCTCCAACACGCGCCCGGTGCTCGAGGTGCGGAGCCGGCGGGTGGGCGGAGCCACCTACCAGGTGCCCATGGAGGTGACGGGCAGCCGGCGGGACTCGCTGGCCCGGCGTTGGATCGTCGACTTCGCCCGCACCCGGAACGAGCAGACCATGGCCGAGCGCCTGGCCGGCGAGCTCCTGGACGCCAGCAACGGTGAGGGGGGAGCCGTCCGCCGCAAGGAGGAGATCCACCGGATGGCCGAGGCCAACAAGGCATTCGCCCACTACCGCTGGTAGGCCGCCGCGCCGCGGGGCCGGGAGGGCCCGTCGGGAGGCCGGACGGAACGAGCCCATGCGACGCTAACGAACCCTAACGGAATATGGCAGGAAAGCGAGAGCGAGACTGATGCCCAGGAAGACCCCCCTCGAGAAGCTCCGAAATATCGGCATCATGGCCCACATCGATGCCGGCAAGACCACCGCCACGGAGCGAATCCTGTACTACACGGGCCGCGTCCACCGCATGGGCGAAGTCCATCACGGGGATGCCACGATGGACTGGATGGAGCAGGAGCAGGAGCGGGGGATCACCATCACGTCGGCCGCCACCACGGCGCGCTGGAAGCGGAGCGGCGAAGACTTCCGCATCAACATCATCGACACTCCGGGGCACGTGGACTTCACCGTCGAGGTGGAGCGGAGCCTCCGGGTGCTCGACGGTGCGGTGGCGCTCTTCTGTGGCGTCGGCGGAGTCGAGCCGCAGTCGGAGACGGTGTGGCGGCAGGCCGACCGGTACCAGGTTCCGCGGATCGCCTTCGTCAACAAGATGGACCGGACGGGGGCGGACTTCGGCAAGGTCATCGACATGATGCGCGACCGCCTGGGCGCCAACGCGCACGCGGTGCAGTGGCCCCTCGGCGAGGGCGAGCTCTTCACGGGGCTCGTGGACGTCGTCGAGGAGAAGGAAGTCGTCTACGACGACGAGTCCCTGGGGACCGAGTGGGTCGAGGGGGCCGTCCCGGACGCCATGGAGGAGCAGGTGAGCCGCCTGCGGGAGGAGCTCACCGAGGCCGTCGTCGAGTACGACGACGAGCTGATGAGGAAGTACCTGGAGGAGGACGAAAAGCTCACGCCGGACGAGCTCCGGCGGGCGATCCGAAAGGCCACCCTCTCGGGTGATTTCACTCCGGTCCTGTGCGGGACGGCTCTCAAGAACAAGGGTGTGCAGCGGCTCCTCGACGCGATCATCGACTACCTGCCGTCGCCGCCCGAGGTGCCGCCGGTGAAGGGGCATCTCCCTCACCACGACGAGCACGAGGTCACGCGGGAGGCGGCGGACGACGAGCCCTTCGCCGCACTGGCCTTCAAGGTGGCCACCGACGAGTACGTCGGGCGGCT
>CAZFDK010000114.1:0-819 GCA_964518305.1 uncultured Gemmatimonadota bacterium
CTTCGCCGGGATTCGGGCTTCGCGGAGGCCCATGCGTGGCTGGGGATGGCCTACTTGGTCGGGGAGAGTACCCAGATCGACTCCGCGGCGGCCGCCGTCGAGCGGGCGGAGGCCATCGATTCCGACCTGGCCGCCGTCCACCTGGCCCAGAGTTATCTCTACCAGGGACGCGGCGCGAACGCCGCCCGCATTGAGGCCCTCCGCCGGGCGGTGGAGCTGCAGCCCAGCCACGGCCTCGCCACGGCCATCCTGTCGGACGCTCTCGAAACCGGAGGCCGCTACGCCGAAGCCGTCCGGGTGGCCGACGAGGCCGTCCGGCTCTCGCCCAGACGCCCATTCGTCCTGCAGGAGATGGCCGACCAGCTGCGGGCGGTCGGGCTGTACGAGGCCTCGAAGGCCTGGGACCGGCGGGTCCTGGAGATCGAGCCCGGACACTTCGCGTCGGTGAGGGGGCTCACGAGAACGCTCCGCTTCCGGGGGCAGCCCGAGCAGGCGGTCCAGACCGGGGAGCGGTACCCGGAGGAGCGGGAGCCAACTGTCGATGCCCTTCGAGTGGCGACCCTCGCGGCGCTTCACGCCGGACAGCCGGAGCGGGCCAAAGCCTACATCGAGCGGGTCCCCGAGGCCCGTCGCCCGGTCGGAGCCGAAGAGGCGCCGTCGCGGCCGGAGGACGGCCGGTTTGGCCCGCGGGATCAGCTAGCGATCGGCCTGGCCGAGCTGCGGCTCGGCAACCGGGAGCGGGGCCGCGAAATGCTCACGGCGGCGGTCGATTCGTTCCGGGCCGAGTTAGAGCGGGACGATAGTTCGTTGAATCACTTC
>CAZFDK010000114.1:829-2224 GCA_964518305.1 uncultured Gemmatimonadota bacterium
GCTTGCACAGGCCTATGCGCCGCTCGACGAGACGGAACGGGCTCTTCGACATCTGGAGGAGGTTTTTTCGGGGGGATCCGGCTTCGCACAGTCCCTGTTAATTTCCCCGTTCTTCGACAATCTCAGATCGGAGCCCCGGTTCCAGAAGATCGTCGAGGGGATCCAGGCGGACCGGCGGAAGGCCCGCGAGGAGGTACTGCAGATGGGCCTCGACCTCTACCCGCCGGGGGCAAAAGCGGACTCGGTGAGGACCGACGAACAGAGATCAGAGTAGCGGATTCCGCCGGCCGGTCCGACCGCTGAGGCGGTTGTCGGGCCGCGGCCAAACCTGTGGAAGCCGTCCGACGCGCGTGCCTCGAATTGGGTCGCTCGTTGCTTGCGGTCTCCTTGCGTCCGGGGCCGACGGACGGAACCGTAGACACGACGCTCGCCGCCGGGCCTTCCCGCTCTCCATTGCGGCCTGGCCCCGATGCTTGATAAGACCGCCTGGACTCAAGGGTTGAGGCTCGGACCCGTGTCCGGATATCGAACGAGCCAGCCAGCCGAGGTGTCCGGTAGAGCCGAGTTCTTTTCATCCAGCGGATTACCGGGGAGGATGAACCGATGTCGGACGATGTGTCCACGGACCCATCCGACGAAGCGGGCTACGGCGTGGTCATGGGGACCCTCTTCGAGTTGATGCAGGGCTTCATGGTCGGACACGTACTCCGCACCGGGATCGAACTGGGGCTGTTCGAGTTGCTCGAAGCCGAGCCTCAGGCAGCCGGAGAACTCGCCCGGGATCTCGACTTGGAGCCCGAGCAGACCTACCGCCTCCTCCGGGCGCTGGCCTTCACCGACTTCGTGGTGGAAGAGCCCGAAAGGCACTTCTCGATCACGCCGGCCGGGCAATATCTCGAACGCGATCATCCAGAGTCAATCGGGGACGGGATCCGGTTTTGGTTCCACCCCAAACTCGAAGCGGCGTGGTCCCGTCTCCCGGAGATGATCGCGGAGGGTACCCCCGACGGCTTCGAGCGGGAGTTCGGCAAGAGCCTCTGGGAGTACTTTGAAGACGACCCCGACCTCTCCTCCCAGTTCCATCGCTTCATGTCGGCCCTGCGGGACCGGCGGACGTCCGTCATCACCGATATGCTCGATGACGACGATTTCGCCTCCATCTCCCACGTCTGCGATGTCGGGGGAGGTCATGGCCACATGCTGAGCCACGTCCTCGACGCCCATCCTCACCTGGAGGGGACGGTGCTCGACCTCCCGAACGCCATCGAACAGTCGGAGCAACACTGGGCCCCGAGGTTGGGGGTCGACGATCGGTGCACCTACGAAGCGGGAGACATGCTCGAGGAGGTCCCCCGGGCGGACGCCTACTTCCTCCAGGGGATCTTGAACAGCATC
>CAZFDK010000114.1:2234-3955 GCA_964518305.1 uncultured Gemmatimonadota bacterium
CGGGCGCGTACGCGAACGTGACGGTGGGCTACACGGAGGCGGACGCGCTGGACGTTCTTTCCAATATCCGAGAGGCTGCTCCCCGGGACGCTCGGGTCTTCATCATCGAACCGATGGTTCTCGAGACCACGGAGCTGGACTTCACGAAGCTGTTCGACATTCAGCTGATGATCACGTCCGGCGGTGGGTCGCGAAGTCCGGAGGAGTACCGGTCGATCCTCCAGCGGTCGGGGATGGAGTATCGGGGGGCACGCTCCTCCGACGAGTCGATGTTCAGCATGGTCGAAGCGTCGACCCCGTAGCGGCTCGGAGGGAGTAGGCCGCGCCCTTCCACCGGTCGGATCGAACGGTTACGGTCGCCTGGATCATGAACGGAAGCGTCTGGCTACTCTGATTTATTCGTGGAGGATGTATGAGGCCCTCGATGCAGACGTGGCTCTCGCTCGTCTGCTTGCTGGCCCCGGGTCTGGCGGGCTGTCAGTCGGACGACGGACCGGCCGGGTCGGAGACGGCGAACGACGATGCGCCCGTCATCGAGGTCGATGCCGTCGAGTACGCCTTCGTGGCGCCGGACTCCGTCCCCTCGGGCTGGCTCTCCGTCCGTCTCGACAACACCGACGCGAAGGAGGCCCACCAGATCACGCTCACCCGCCTGCCGGCGGGGCGGACCATGGAGGACGTGGGCCGGGATGTCCTTCCCTACTACGACTCGATCTTCACCCTCGTGGAGCGGGGCGAGATCGGTAGCGTGAACGAGCTCGGCAAGCGGTCGTCCGAGATGAGTCCGGAGTGGTGGGGGGAGGAGAACAAGGTCATCACGGACCAGGGCGTGCTCTCCGCGGGGCGGAGCGCCCGCAAGACGGTCTACCTCGAACCCGGCACATACATGCTCGCTTGCTACGTTCGCGCCCCAAACGGCAAGCCTCATCTGGTCCAGGGGATGATCCGGGAACTGGTGGTGACCAATGACAGCACCGGCGCCTCCCCGCCGGAGGCCGACGTGGAGATCGCCGTGGCCGGGGATTCGGTCCGGTCGCCGGATACGATCCGGGCCGGGGACATCACCGTGAGGGCGCGGCTGGGGGAGACCGAAGAGCGGAACACCGTGCACCTGGTCCGCGCGGATTCAGGGGTCGACCCGGACGAGGTGAAGCAGTGGCGCAGGGTATGGACGCCGGACGGCCGGCAGTCGCCCGAGCCCACGGAGTTCCTCGGCGGCCACGCCCTGTTCGGCAACACGCCCGCCGAGTGGACGGCCACCTTCACGGCCGAGGACGTCGAGCCGGGCCGCTACGCCTGGCTGGTCTCGGGCTTCATTGGCCGGACCGAGAACGCAATCTGGGAGCCGGTGGTCGTTGAATAGCGGAAGGACAGAACAGGCAGTAGCCCCGGTTCCCGCGGGAAGACAGGGGAGGATGCATGCCTGACCCACGATCACCTTCACGGCCGGGGTTCCCCGAGGCCGTCCTGTTTGCCCGCCTTTTGCTCGCGCTCCTCTTCCTGATGCCCGGCTGGGCCAAAGTGTTCGGACTCGGGCCCATGGAGTTCGCCCGGCAGACTTTCGTCGCCGAGTACGCCGGGACGTGGATTCCTGCCTGGCTCCTCTGGACCGCAGGAGTCGCCGTGCCGTTCGTCGAGATGATTGGTGGTGCGCTTCTAACTGTCGGGCTCTGGGTGCGCCCGGTCCTTCTGATCCTCGCCGCCCATCTTCTGATGATCAC
>CAZFDK010000115.1:0-3856 GCA_964518305.1 uncultured Gemmatimonadota bacterium
CCCTCCTCGTCGGCCTGGTAGACCGCGTTCGACACGGCGGACTTCAGGCACTTCTGGATCGGCTCGGACGCCTTCTTCTTCGAGAACTGCAGGACGCCGTACGCGTCGTTCACGGACTCGCCCCGGATCCCGTCGATCACGAGGCGCATCTTCCGCGCCGACATCCGGATGTTCTTCGCTACCGCTCGTGCTTCCATCGCTCTCTCGTCCTGGACTCGCGTGGCCGCGGTCACGGCGCCGTCAGAGCACCGCGCGCCGGTCGGTCGCCATGCGACCGCCGTGCCCGCGGAACAGTCGGGTGGGGGCGAACTCGCCCAGCTTGTGCCCCACCATGTTCTCCGTGACGTAGACCGGGATAAACTTGTGGCCGTTGTGCACGGCCACGGTGTTCCCCACGAACTCCGGGGTGATCGTCGAGTCCCGGGACCACGTCCTGATGACGTCGCGGTCTCCGGTCTCGTTCATCTCCTGCACCTTCTGCAGGAGCTTGTCCGATACGTAAGGTCCCTTGTGTACGCTACGCGGCATTCTCGATCACCCTTCTTTTCGCTTCTTCTGCCCAACCGACTCCGTGCTCTCGCCGCGACGCCGCCCCCGGACGATGTATCGGTCGCTCTCCTTGCTTCGCTTCCGCGTCTTCTTGCCCTCGGGCTGGCCCCACGGCGATACCGGGGGACGGCCTCCGGCGGTGTGCCCCTCTCCGCCGCCCAACGGGTGGTCGACGGGGTTCATGGAGACACCCCGTACCTTCGGCCGGCGACCCAGCCACCGGCTGCGGCCGGCCTTGCCGGACGTCTCGTTCTCGTGCTCCACGTTGCCCACCTGTCCCACCGTGGCCCGGGCCTTCCGGGGCACGAGCCGGACCTCGGTGCTCGGCAGCTTGATGGTGACGAAGTCGCCCTCGCGGGCCACCAGCTGCACGCCGGCACCCGCGGAGCGGGCGAACTGCGCGCCGTTGCCCGGAGTGAGCTCGACGCAGTGCACCGTCGTTCCCAGCGGAATCTCGCTGAGCGGCAGCGCGTTGCCCGGCCGCACCTCGGCATCGGGCCCCGACTGCACGCGGTCGCCGACGTTCAGCTCCCGCGGCTGGAGGATGTACCGCTTGTCGCCGTCCTCGTAGTGGAGGAGGGCGATTCGCGCCGTGCGGAACGGGTCGTACTCGATGCTCGCCACCCGGGCCGGGACGCCGTCCTTGTCGCGCTTGAAGTCGATGTGACGGTAGCGGCGCTTGTGCCCGCCGCCTCTCCGACGGACGGTCATCCGTCCATAGTTGTTCCGTCCCGCCTTGCGGGAGCGCCCCTCGGTCAGCGACTTCTCGGGCTCGTCGCGGGTCACCTCGGCGTGATCCGCGGTCTCGCGGAACCGCTGGCTGGAGGTGACCGGCTTGAATTTCTTGATCGGCATGGCTTTTACGCTGCTCCTCCGAACACGTCGATGCTGTCGCCTTCGACAAGCCCCACTATCGCCTTCTTCCAGGAGCGGGTCCGGCCCTCCTGCATGTTCGCGCGGCGGCCCCGGGGATTGCCCGGCACGTTCATCGTCCGGACGTCCGTGACCTCCACCTCGAAGAACTGCTCCACGGCGTCCCGAATCTGCGGCTTTGACGCCTCCGAGATCACCTCGAAGGTGTACTTGTTCTCCTCGAACTGGAGCCGGGAGCTCTCCTCGGTCACCACCGGTCGCACCAGGATATCCTGTGGCGTGCGGTTCATCGCTCTTCCTCCGCCTCGTCGTCGTCCCGATCCTTGGCGGCGTTCCAGGCGTCGCGCTCCACGACGACCCGGTCGGCCCACAGGATGTCGTAGGCCGAGGCCTCGCCCCACGGCCGAACCTCGAGGTCCGGGATGTTTCGCCCGGAGAGGTGGACGATCTGGTTCAGACCGGCCGTGAGCAGGAGCACGTTGTCCCCGTCGAAGCCGAGCTCGTCCAGGAGACCGGCCACGGCGCTGGTCTGCGGCTCCTCCAGCCCCAAGCGCTCGACCACCACGAGTCGTCCCTCGCGTGCCCTCGCGTTTAGCGCGGACTTGATGGCCAGCCGGTTCATCTGCTTCGGAATCCGCGGCTGATAGTCTCTCGGGTGGGGCCCGAAGGTCACCGCGCCGCCGGACCAGATGGGTGAGCGGATCGACCCGTGCCGGGCGCGGCCGGTCCCCTTCTGCCGCCACGGCTTCGAGCCGCCGCCGGTGATGGTGGCGCGATTCTTCGTGGACGCGGTTCCCTGGCGTGAGCGCGCCTGCAGCGCGGTCACCACCTGGTGCAGCACGTCCCGATTGATCGTGCCGTCGAACGGCTCCTCGGGCAGCTCCACGGGCTCCCCCGCTTCGGCGCCCTCCGCCGTGTATGCCTCTGCGTTCATCGTCATCGTCCAGCCGACCGAATGTGGAGGATGTTGTCCTTCGGACCCGGGACGCCGCCCCGGATCAGCAGAACGTTGCGCTCCGGGTCGATCTCCTCGATCCGAAGATTTTCGATGGTCCGCGTCGCATCGCCCATCTGACCGGGCATTCGCTTCCCTTTGATCACACGCGACGGATCGGTGCCCGGCCCTGCCGAACCCGGCTGCCGCTCCACGGACTGTCCGCCGTGGGAGCCCGGAGCCTTCGAGAAGCCGTGCCGCTTGATCCCTCCCTGGAAGCCGCGGCCCTTGGTCTTCCCGGTGACCTTCACGCGCTCCCCCTCTTCGAAGGCCTCGACGGTGACCTCGTCGCCGGCCTCCATCGGCTCGTCGCCGACCGCGAAGGGCTCGAACTCCGCCAGCTCCTTCGGGACGTGGTCCAGCCCCGCGCGAGCGGCGTGCCCGGCCTCGGGGCTCTTCACGCGGCTCTCCTTCACCTCTCCGAAGCCGAGCTGGAGCGCCTCGTATCCGTCGCGCTCGACGGTCTTCACCTGGACCACGGGGCAGGGCCCGGCCTCGACGACCGTGACGCCGACGGCCTCCCCGTCGTCCGTGAAGATCTGGGTCATCCCCAGCTTCTTTCCGATGAGTCCTGCCATTCTCCTGCTCTCTTGTGGCCGCGGCCGCCGCCCCGATGCCCAGCGCGTCCGACGTCCGGACCGCCGGTCTCGGCGGGTTCGGCCGCCAGCGAGGGTGATCGCGGCGAGCTACGCGGCTCTTTGCTGTGCTCGGTTCAGTCGACGCGGCGGCGCCTCCCGGCGCGCCGCTTTCCGTCGATGAGACCCCGGGTCCGGAGTCCCCCGTACTCTCCTCCCGTCCCGCTCGGACGTTCCTACTGGACCTTGATCTCCACGTCGACGCCCGCCGCCAGGTCCAGCTTCGTCAGCGCGTCGATGGTCTGGGGACGGGTGTCGAGGATGTCGATCAGGCGCTTGTGCGTCTTCAGCTCGAACTGGTCACGAGCCTTGCTGTCCTTGTGCGGGCTCCTGTGCACCGTGAACAGCTGACGACGCGTGGGCAGCGGGATCGGGCCGCTCACCGAGGCGCCGGTCTTCTGAGCCGTGCGCACGATATCCGACGCGGTCTGGTCCAGCACCGCCGGGTCATACGCCTTCAGTCGGATGCGAATCTTCTCGGCCATCGAACTGCTCGTTCCCCGCTGCCTTCGGTTGATTCGGTTCGTTCTCGGACTCGGTATGCACGCGTAATCCATGCCGCGGCCCTCCGGCGACGGCCCGGGGCCCGACCTGGCGCAAATCCGGCGCCAGCGGGCTCCGCCCGCGACGGTTCCGCGGCGTTCATCTGGCGGGCCGACGTGGTACCGGGCCGGGCCCTCGGCGTTCCCGCCGGTCGGCCCGTTCGGCCCGACCCGTCCGGCGACGTCTGCCCGACGACTCCTATTCGATGATCACTCGACGATCTCGGTGACGACGCCGGCGCCCACGGTGCGGCCGCCCTCCC
>CAZFDK010000116.1:0-3724 GCA_964518305.1 uncultured Gemmatimonadota bacterium
GGTGTCGGTCGGGAAGACGGTTTCGGGACCGCTCCGGTGTCCTTGAGACGCCGCTCGTCCTCGCGTTGCGGGAGGGTTGACCCGCGGCGCCATCCTCCCTGCATGTCCCGAGGCCGGAAGCTGCCGAAGGTCCTCTCGGCGGACGAGCAGACGAGAATGCTCGATCAGCTCGACTCGCGCTACCTCATCCCGCACCGGAATCGGGTGCTCGTTCGCCTCATGCTCGCCACCGGACTCCGCGCCGGCGAGGTGGTGGCGCTCCGGTCCGAGCACATCTACGCGGAGGCACGCCGGCTCATGGTGCGTGAGGGGAAGGGAGCGAAGGACCGGCAGCTCTGGTTCGGCGATGAGGTGGCCCGGGAACTCGAGGCCTGGGAGGAGCGTCGGCCGTCGAGCGGCTATCTCTTCCCCACCCGCCGCGGCGGTCAGCTCTCGACCCGGTACCTGCGGGCCATGGTGAAGCGCGTCGCTCGGAAGGCGGGTGTCGCCGAGTGGGAGCGCGTCTCGCCGCACACGCTGCGACACACCTTCGCGACGCACCTCTACCGGGAGACGAAGAACCTGCGGCTCGTCCAGAAGGCCCTCGGCCACTCGTCGGTCCAGACCACCCAGATCTACACGCATCTGGTGGACGACGAGCTCGAGTCGGCGCTTCGGTCGTTCCGGCCCGGCGGAGGGAGTAGGGGCGGTTGAAAATGGGACCGTGAGGTCAGAACCTAACCACCAGTGGGCGTTGGATCGCGGATCCTCGTACCACGGCGCGAGCCCGCTCGCCACGTGGAGTCGATGAGCGAAGCTCTTCCACCGTTTCCGGAACGGAGGCCCGTCCTGCACGCTCTACAGTTTCACTGCTCGGCAGTGGAGCAGAGGCCGTGAACACCGGGAGCCGGGACGTGGCGAGGCCTCTCCGCCGCGTTCCCGAGGCCAGTCGGCGTGCACCGGCGAGCGACCCGGAGGTCGCGTCCTTCGGGGAGCGGCGGACGGCGGAGCAGGGTCCGGGAGGGGTCGCGACCCGTACGCCCCCGCCGCTGAAGCGGCTGCTCGACGTGGTCCTCTCGCTGATCGGCCTGGCTCTCACGGCGCCGGCCTGGGTCCTGATTCCCATCGCGATCAAGCTCGAGGACGGCGGCCCTGTACTCTATCGCGACACGCGGCTCGGCGAGGGAGGCGAGCCCTTCCAGCTGCTCAAGTTCCGGACGATGGTCCCGGCAAACGACCTGCCGAACGTGAAGGGACACCCGCCCGGCGAGCTGGTCACTCGGGTGGGCTCCGTCCTCCGCCCCACTGCCCTGGACGAGCTGCCGCAGCTGATCAACGTGCTCCGGGGCGAGATGAGCCTGGTCGGGCCGAGGGCGGCCCCGCCCGAGGAGCGGGCGGAGGACTTCGAGGGTAGAGCGAGGTCTCTGGACGAGGTCAGGGGGTTCCGCGAGCGGTTGTCGATCCGGCCCGGCCTCACGGGGCTTGCCCAGACCCGGGCGCCCCGGGACGTCACCTACCGGACGAAGTTCCGCTACGATCGCTTCTATGTGGAGAACCGGAGCCTGTGGCTCGACCTCAAGCTGATCCTCTACTCCGTCGTGATCAGCCTGCTGGGGAAGTGGCCCGAGATCATGGAGCGAGGCGGGTAGACCCGACCGGCGTCGAGGGACGCCCGGAGGCGGTTTTGCCCGATGGTGCCCGCCGCTACCTTTGTCGATCCCGTGATCCACATGGACCGCGGCGCCTCCGGAGCCCGCGAGGCGCCGTTTCCTCTCTCCTCGAGCGCACGACCGCCGTGAGAGCGAAGCCCGAACCCGAGCCTCGAATTTCCGTGATCCTGGTGTTCTCGGCCCTTCTCGTCGGGACGGTGGTCGCCTGCGGCGGCAACCCCGGGCCCCGGACGTCCCCGAATGCCTCGTCGGCCGCCACTTCACGCTCGGTGAACGCGGACACGGCGGTGGGAATCCGGCCCGGTGACGCCGTCCGGCTCCGCGTCTACCGGGACACCAGCCTCACGGGCGAATTCCCGGTGAACGAGAACGGCGACGCGGTGCTGCCGCTGCTCGGCCGCCGGCAGGTGGCGGGCCTCACGCCGGACTCCCTCCGCTCGCGATTGCTCGCCGAGTACAGTGAGTACCTCAAGAACCCGGCGATGGACGTCACCATGCTGCGGCGGATCTCGATCCTCGGCTCCGTTAAGAAGCCCGGCCTCTATCCCGTGGATCCGACGGTGAGCCTCGCCGAGGCGCTGGCCACGGCTGGCGGCGTGACGCCGAACGCCGACCGCGGCGACATCCGGCTCATCCGGGACGGGCGCGTGCTCCGGGAAGGGCTGAACCAGCGCACCCTCCTCGGCACCACCCCCATCCAGTCCGGTGACCGGATCTTCGTCGGCCAGAAGTCCTGGTTCGCCCGCAACTGGCAGTGGATCGGGGGGACGCTCAGCTCCGCCCTCATCTTCGGCCTGCTCCGATGAGCGACCGACTGCCGGAGGAGCGGGACGAGGAGTCGCGCCCGACCTTCATCGAGGTCGAGCGAGCTCCCTCCAGGGGCGGCGGGAGCGACGGCCGGCCGCCCGGCGGACCGGGACGTCCGGAGGAACCCTACCCGGGGGGCGAGGAGATTCGGCTCTCGGATCTGCTCGCCGTGCTCCGGCGGCGGAAGTGGACCGTGCTGCTCACCTTCGTCGCCGTCGTCGGGGCCGCCGCGGCCTGGACCTGGTGGCAGGTGCCCACCTGGCGGACCTCCACCCTGGTCCGGGTGGAGCAGAGCGAGCAGGGCCCCGGCGCCGGGGCGGCCTCCGGCGAGGGGCTCCGCGCGCTCTCCCTCTTCCGGTCGGGCACCGAGCTCGAGACCGAGATGCGGGTGGTCCGGACCCGGCCGATCCTCGAGCAGGTGGCCGACGGGCTCGACCTCAACTTCGAGCTCGTCTCGCCGGCCACGCTCCCCCGCAGCGAGGCGGTCGCCCACCGCGAGTTCGGCCGCTCCACGCCGGGGCGTACCTACGAGGTCGTCCGGGCCGGGCAGGGCCACTACCGGCTCTCGGTGCTCGAGCCCGACACGGCCGAGCTGACCCGCTCTTTCGGCGCCGGCGACACGGTGTCGGTGCCGGGCGGCGCGTTCGCGGTGCGCCCCGACTCGGCGTTCCGGGGCGGCGACCGTGGCGGCCCGCCGGAGCGGCTGCTGGTGGCCACCCGGCCCTTCGCGCAGACGGTTTCCGCCCTCGGCGACCGGCTCTCGGTCACCCGCCCCGACCCGGACGCCCGCCTGTTTCAGGTCTCCACGGAGGGGACCGACCCGTTCCTCGTCCGCTCGGTGCTGAACCGGCTCACCGGGGCCTACATCGAGCGCCGGCAGAGCGTGCAGAACGTCCAGGCCCGGAGCCGGGTGCAGTTCCTCGAGAGCCAGAACCAGCGGGTGGAGCGGGAGCTCGAGGAGGCCGAGCAGGCCCTCCAGGAGTTCCGCTCCGAGGAGGGCGTGGTGGCCCCGGAGACCGAGGCCGAGATCTCGGTGAACCGGCTGGCCGACCTCAGGGCCCGCCGCTCCGAGCTCGCCACCGAGCGAGAGGCGCTCCGGAATCTTCTCGAGAAGGTGGAGTCGGCCCAGGGCGAGCCCGACTACCAGCAGCTCGCCGCCTTCCCCACCTTCCTCAAGAACCAGGCGATCCAGAATGTGCTCCAGCAGCTCACCGCCGCCGAGTCCAAGCGCGCGGCCCTGCTCGAGCGGCGCACCGAGAACCACCCCG
>CAZFDK010000117.1:0-3505 GCA_964518305.1 uncultured Gemmatimonadota bacterium
CTCGATGACGGGCGGACCGTCGTCCCCCCTCTCCGAATCGGGCGGGGCGCCGTTCGACTGACAGCCCGCCAGACCCGGGGCCAGCAAGCAGACGAGCGACGGGCAGATCCGCGTCAGATGTCGCATGATCCTCCCCGGGTGGAGGACGAGCCGGAGCGCAACCGTTGATCCATGTACAGCTACCCCCTACCGGAACGTCCTGACAAACAGCCTACAGGAGAGGCAGCAGCGCCGCCCGAACGGCCTCTGCCATGTCAGCGGTGAGAGTGCGCCATATATCCGTCCGACCCCAGAGGTATTTCGATGCGTTTACAAGCAGGACGACCATTCCAGCCCAGTACGCCGGGTGAACACGTTCGCGGTCCCACCAGTCGTAGCCCATGGCCAACACCGCCGGCACCAACGGAAGGACGAACAGAGACACGTAGAAGGCTGGAGAGGGCGGACTTATGAAAGGGCTGATGAGTCGGGAGACCGGCGCGGCCAGAAGGGCAACGGTCGCGAGGATCATAAGGCGCTTATGGGCCTGCGGTCGGTCGGTAAGCACGAGGCCCGCTCCGAAAAGGAGCACGAAGGCTACTATATCGCCCAAGGGAGCGCGTAGCCGCGAGATGAACTGCTCTAACGACTCGAACTCCGTTCCAATGCTCGGTGCCGCTGACCCAAACGCCGCCATCAGGCCGATGGTGATGACGACCAGCCCCCACGTCGCCCCGACCGTCTTCCCGAGAGTCATGTGGAGGTCGGTCCGCCCCCGGTAGATGAGCACCACCTGCGTCACTAGAACCGCCATCCACCCGGTGAAGACGAGACCGTGGACGTGCAGCACCCAGTGGAGGTCGAGCGACCCCGCCAGCAACGGCCCCCAGTAAGAAGACCAGAACCCGGCGACCGCAATCGCCGTCATCAACAGGGTTAGGCCCAGATACGACGCCCGTTCGAGAGGCAGGTCCGGGTTTCCGACCGTTCCGTCGCTCACCGTTCCATCTCCGAATCCGAGACGGTCGTTCCGCCCTTGACCACGACCTCGACCTCCTCCAGCGCCGACAGGTCCTCCAGCGGGTTCCCGTCCACTACGATCAGGTCGGCGAGCTTGTCCGCCTCGAGGGTGCCGACCTCGTCTCCCATCTCCAGCGCCCGGGCGGCGTTAGAGGTAGCGGCCTGGAGGATGGCGTGTCGGGACATGCCTCCCCAGCGGAGCATCTTCATCTCGGTGATCGTCAGTGCACCGGGTTGGACGGCCGGATGGTCGATCGTTGCCGCTCCACCCCACCAGTCCGTGCCCACCACGACAGTAACACCCGCCTCGTCGAAGGCAGCCGCCTCCTGGGCTACTGATTCAACGACTTCTCGGGCTGACGACTCACCTTCGAGCACCGCTTCGATCTGCTTGCCGCTCACGCCGCCCGGGGCGAAAAGAAGTATTGCTGAGAGCGTCGTCGTGACCGGCGTGCCCTGCTTGGCCAGCTGCTGGCCGAACTGCTCCATGTTCTCACCCGGAATCGTGGCGGGATACACGAGATGGACGAATCCGTCCAGGCCCATCTCGGCATAGCGCGCCATGTGCTCGCCGTCGTAGACGTGGCCGACCGCCCGGAGACCTTCGCGACGCGCCTGCTCGACGACGGCCTCGACCACCTCGTCCTTGATCTGAACGGGAGCGTTGACGCTGTCGGAGATGAGCTTGATGAAGTCCACCCCCTCCTCGGCCAGCCGTTGGACGGCCGCGCGGGCCTCCTCCGGCTCGCTAACGACTTCGGCGAGCCGGGACCGACAGAAGGAATCAGGGCGATCGAGGTCGACCCCGGAAAAGCCGCCCGCGCAGATGGTGGAAACCGGATGGCCGTCCTCGGCCGTAAGAGTAGGTCCCGGGGTGATCATGCGCGGGCCTTTGAGCTCGCCGGAAGCAAGTCGGCCTCGAAGCTCCCGGCCAGCAGGCCAGTACTCGCCCGTAGACCGGACCGTCGTCACGCCGTGCTCAAGGAAGCTGTGAAGGATTCCTGGAACGTTCTCCTCCATGTGACGGGCCACCGCCACGGAGTCCCGTCCGTCGGGGGGAATCGTGAGGTGGACGTGCGCGTCGATCAGGCCCGGGAGCACCGTCTTCCCCGAGGCGTCGATCCGGCGGGCGTCCGGGGCTTCCACGGACTCCCTGGTGACCTCCAGGATGCGGTCCCCAGCGACCACCACCGAGGCCTCCTCCAGCACCGTCCCATCGCCGGTGATGACACGGCCGTTCTCCACGACCAGGGTTGGCTCCTGGGCTGAGGCGGGTGAGGCCACGACAAGAGCGAAGGCGACCAGAACGGGGAGGGACGTTCTCATCGAGCCACCTCGGGAAGGACTGTGGTTATGATCGGGGCTCTCTGTGCGTGGCTGTCACGGCCGCCCGGTCTTCTCACGGCTCATCCTCGGACAGAGCGGCCTGGACGATCTCCAGCGTCCGTCGGATGATCTCCTGACTTCGGGCGTCATCATTATCGATGTCGAACGAGTGCCGTCCCTCCGGGTGGTTCATGACGTCCAGCGGCGCGTTCGCCTCCAACGCCGCCCGGATAAACTCGTCCAGCGCCCGGTTTATGGGCTCTGCGTCCTGACCGGCCCGTCCGACGACGAGCCGGGGAAGGCTGCCGCCCGAATCCATGACCGCCTCGGTCGCGTTGTATTCTGCGGCGAACTTCTCGGGGACGCCCTCCATGCCCACCTCCTCCAACGCGGCCGGATCCACAACGCCGTAGTAGAGCACCACGCACTGCAGGTACGGCGGCCGCTCCCGAAGCAGGGGAGTGGTGAACATCGGCCCCGCCGAGACTGCCCACACGCAGATCCGGTCCGGGTCCACGGACAGCTCGTCGGCGTGCTCCCGGACATAGCGGATCGCGTCGGCCACGTCCTCGGCCGCCCCCGGCATCATGTCGGTGCTCGTGAAGCGGTGGCTGAAGGTCACCGCCGCCAGCCCCCGGGAGGCCACGAGCCGGCCGTAGGAGGTGAATTGGGCGATGTCCTTCGCTCCCTCGGGCAGATCCTCCGGGACAGGGCCGCCGTGGACGAAGACGACCGTCGGCAGCCGGGCCTCCGGGTTCCGGTCCGCGGGCAGGTAGACGTCCATGCCCAGAGCCCGGCCCCCGGCGCGCTTGTAGGTCCGGTCCTGATTGATCTCGACCTGGGCGTCCTCGGGAACCGGGAGGACGGCGGGGCGACTGTACAGGTCCTCCTGGGCACCGGCAGCCGGTGATACAGCGAGGAGGAGAGCGAATGCGAGGATTCCTCCCGTCTCAAAGCGTTCGCGCATGGTGGTCTCGGTGGTCAGCACTGGGACCGACTATCAGACGGGAGCGAACGCCCCTCCCCCTGTCCTGAATGCTCGGCTCGTAGCTCGGCCACGCAGGACCAGTCGTGGTCCCCTCGGCCCTGTTCGAGCCCGGCCTCGAACAGCCGGTGAATGGCCTTCATCACGCCCGGGTCCACGTCCAGGTCGTCCATATACTCGGCCAGCTCCTCCGTG
>CAZFDK010000118.1:0-3380 GCA_964518305.1 uncultured Gemmatimonadota bacterium
GGAGGAATCCCTCCTTGTCGGCGTCGAGGATCGCCACCAGCGACACCTCCGGCAGGTCCAGCCCCTCGCGCAGCAGGTTGATGCCCACGAGGACGTCGAAGTTGCCCAGGCGGAGGTCCCGGAGGATCTCCACCCGGTCGATGCTGTCGATGTCCGAGTGCATGTAGCGCACCCGGACGCCCCGGGCGGCCAGGAACTCCGACAGGTCCTCGGCCATCCGCTTCGTGAGGGTGGTGACGAGGACCCGCTCGCCGCGGTCCGCACGTTCCCGGATCTCCGACAGGAGGTCGTCCACCTGGCCCTTCACCGGGCGGACCTCGATCTCCGGGTCCACCAGGCCCGTGGGCCGGATGATCTGCTCCACCACCACGCCGCCGGACTTCTCCAGCTCCTCGTCCCCCGGCGTGGCGCTGACGAAGATCCCCCGGGAGACCTGCTGCTCCCACTCATCCTTGTTGAGAGGCCGGTTGTCCAGGGCCGAGGGCAGACGGAAGCCGTGGTCCACAAGCGTGGTCTTCCGGCTCCTGTCTCCCTTGTACATCCCGCCGATCTGGGGGAGGGTCACGTGGGACTCGTCCACGAAGACCAGGTAATCATCCGGAAAGTAGTCCAGCAGGCAGTACGGCCGCTCGCCGGGCTCCCGGCCGTCCAGGTAGCGGGCGTAGTTCTCGATGCCCGGGCAGACCCCGACCTCCTCGATCATCTCCAGGTCGAACTTCGTCCGCTGTTCGAGCCGCTGGGCCTCCAGCAGCTTGTCCTGCTGGCGGAGCTCCATGAGCCGCTCCTCCAGCTCCTGGCGGACGGCCTTTACCGTGGAATCGAGCCGCTCCTGCTCCGTGGCATAGTGGGTGGCCGGATAGATGGCCGTCTGCGGGAGCCGCGTGACCGTCTCGCCGGTGAGCGGGTCGATCTTCGAGATCCGCTCGATCTCCTCCCCCCACAGCTCGATGCGCACCGCCTGCTCCTCGTAGGCCGGCAGCACCTCGATCACGTCGCCCCGGACGCGGAAGGTCCCGCGGTGGAAGTCCAGGTCGTTCCGCTTGTACTGGATCTGGACCAGCGAGGAGAGGATGTCCCGGCGGGAGATCTCCTGTCCTTCCTCCAGGTGCAGCATCGTTTCGCGGTATCCCCGGGGATCCCCCAGGCCGTAGATCGCCGAGACGGAGGAGACGACGATGACGTCGCGCCGCTCCATGAGCGACGACGTCGCCCGAAGCCGCAGGCGGTCGATGTCGTCGTTGATGGAGGCGTCCTTCTCGATGTAGGTGTCCGTCTGCGGGACGTAGGCCTCCGGCTGGTAGTAGTCGTAGTACGAGATGAAGTACTCCACGGCGTTCTTCGGGAAGAACTGCTTCAGCTCGCCGTAGAGCTGGGCCGCGAGGGTCTTGTTGTGGCTCATGACCAGCGTGGGGAGTCCGGTCTCCTCGATGACGCCCGCCATGGTGACGGTCTTCCCGCTACCCGTGACCCCGAGGAGGGTCTGCCAGGGGGCCCCGTTCTCCACCCCGCGGGAGAGCTCCTCGATGGCCTCGGGCTGGTCCCCGGTGGGCTCGAACGGGAGCTGGAGGTCGAAATCTGCTCGCTCGGCCATGGTGTCGGCCATCGTGCTGACCGGATCTGGCAGTGGAGGTCGGGGCGATCGCGCGCGGACGGCGGCGGAGGCCGTCCCGGGAGCCCACCGGGCGGCCCGACGGGCACGATCTGATACGATCGAGGCCACGCTGGGTTCGTTTGATGGATCCGGTGACAGCCGCGATATTGCCGGCGGCCGCGCAGCAGTTCGTCCGGCCGCGACCGACCCGCCGGCGAGTGCACGACCGGCGCCGGCCCCGACGACGCCAGACCTCGAGAGCGCGATCTCAACCCGACACCACGGATGCGAACAACCACATGAGCAGCGAACCCTACGGCGGACAGCTCGTCGACCGGACCACGGCCCCGGAGCAGGCCGACGCCCTCCGGGCCCGGGCCGACGACCTTCCTTCCATCCGCGTCGATCACAGGATACTGAGCGACCTCTACCTCATCGCGGTGGGCGGCCTGTCGCCCCTCACGGGCTTCATGTCCCGCGACGACTACGTCTCGGTCCTGGACGACATGCGGCTGACCAGCGGGCTCCCGTGGACGGTCCCCGTGGTGCTCCCGGCCACCGAGCAGGAGGCCCGGCACCTGGAGCAGGGCGGCGAGGCTGCCCTGGTGGACGCCGACGGCGAGCTGGCGGCCGTGATCGACGTGGAGAACGTCTACGACCGGGACGCGGAACGCGAGGCCCACAGCGTCTACGGAACGGGCGAGCAGGCCCATCCCGGCGTGGCCGCGATCCACGAGATGGGCGAGAAGTACGTGGCCGGTCCGATCCACTACACCTATCCGCACGACATCTCCGGCTTCCCGGACGACAACCTCACGCCGGCCGAGACCCGCGCCCGCATGGACGAGCTGGGCTGGGACACCGTGGTCGGATTCCAGACCCGGAATCCGATCCACCGCGCCCACGAGTACATCCAGAAGTGCGCCCTGGAGCTGGTGGACGGCCTGCTGGTCCACCCGCTGGTCGGGGAGACCAAGGAGGGGGACGTGCCGGCCGACGTCCGCATGCGCTGCTACCGGACGATCCTGGACGGATACTTTCCGGAGGGGCGGACCCTGCTCTCGGTCCTCCCCGCCGCCATGCGCTACGCCGGCCCGCGGGAGGCCGTCCACCACGCCATCATGCGCCGGAACTACGGGTGCACGCACTTCATCGTGGGCCGCGACCACGCCGGCGTCGGCGATTACTACGGCACCTACGACGCCCAGGAGATCTTCGAGGAGTTCGACGCCGCGGCCCTGGGCATCACGCCCATGAAGTTCGAGCACGCCTTCTGGTGCGAGGTGACCGGGCAGATGGCCACCTCCAAGACCTCGCCGGCCGGCCCCGAGGACCAGGTCTACCTGTCGGGAACGAAGGTGCGGAAGATGCTCCGGAGCGGCGAGCGGCCGCCGGAGACGTTCAGCCGGCCCGAGGTCGCCGACGTCCTCATGGAGGCGTACCGCTAGCCGGGCCGGTCTGCCCGGTCTCTCCCGCGGCCGGGGACGGCGAGCTCACCGGAAGGCAGCCCCGCTTCCTGAGGCTCACGTAGTCGTCCGCACCCAGCACCACGTGGTCGCGCAGCGGGATGCCCAGCAGGGCCCCGCTGGCGCCGAGCTGCCGGGTCACGGCCACGTCCTCCTCGGAGGGCTCCGGGTCGCCGCTGGGGTGGTTGTGGGCCACCACCACCGACGCCGCCGACCGCCGGAGCGCCGGGGCGAAGACCTCCCTCGGGTGGACCAGTGAGGCGTTGAGGAGCCCCACGGTCACCCGCCGCTCCGACAGCACCCTGTTCTGGGTGTCCAGGTAG
>CAZFDK010000119.1:0-3295 GCA_964518305.1 uncultured Gemmatimonadota bacterium
GATCACTCCTGCTCCTCTTGCCGTGGAGGTACTGTCCCTTGGGAACGGCCCTGCGCCCTTACTTTTTCTCGGTCACTGCCGGAGTAAGGAAGACAGCGGTCCTCCTCCGTGAAGCGGAGCTATCCTTTCATTGTGGCACTGTACCCAGCCGCTGGCCTGACCGCGCTTCTGTAGACCGACTGAGTGCGATCTCGCCACGACACTGCGGCGCTCCGACTCCGCCTGGAGGGAGTCAAAAACGAACCGATCAGCCAGCCAGAAAACCGAGGACGGCCGCGGACCAGCCTCTTTACTCCCGGGATGTGCGAGTACAGTCCATACCGACCCACCTTCAGGACCCCGAGGGCACAGGCCCTCTCAGCCCCCGGTGTGCGAGCTGTGTGCCGGTCTCAACGCGGATCCCCCGCCGTCGGACGAGCTTACCGCGGAGGAAGAAGAGAAGTCGCGGCGTCCCTTCCTGGCCCCGACGACTCGCTCAGAGAGACAGAAACCGGGGGGGGTAAGGGGGGGAACTCACGCAACTCGCCTACGTGAATAGCGACACGGACGAGCGGCCGATTATTCCGATGAGGTTGACCCGGTTTCGTGGACGGGTGAACGCTTCGGTTCTCAGGCGGCTATGGCCTCCTTTCTCTCCTCGTAGGTCATCGGGGATTCGTACTCGAGGGCGGAGTGTCGTCGGTGCGGGTTGTACCAGCCTTCCAGGTACTCGAAGACCTCGCGCCGGGCGTGGGTGAAGCTCCGCAGGGAGACCCGGTCGATGAGCTCGCACTCCAGCGTCCCGAAGAAACTCTCGCAGAGGGCGTTGTCGTACGCGTCCCCGACTGATCCCATGGAGGGCCGAATCCCGGCGTCCTCGCACCGTTGGCCGAAGGCCACCGAGGTGTACTGGGTCCCCTGATCGCTGTGATGGACGACCTCGGAGGGCTGCCGCTGCTGGACGGCCATGTTCAGCGCATCCAGCACGAGTTTGGTCTTCAGGTGACTGGCCATACACCACCCGACCACCCGGCGGCTCCAGGCGTCGATCACGACCGACAGGTAGAGGAAGCCGGAGGCGGTGGGCACGTAGGTGATGTCAGCCACCCACAGCCGGTCGGGACCGCCGGTCTCAAACTCCCGCTGCACCAGATCCGGTGCCGGTCGCCCGTCCCCCCGACGGGTGGTCCGCACGCTGCTTCTGGGGCTCACGCCCTGGAGACCGGCCTCCCGCATCAGGCGGGCGACCCGCTTCCGGCCGACCCGAATACCCCGGGCGCGGAGCTCGGCGTGGACGCGCGGCGAGCCGTACGTGCCGCGGCTCCAGGTGTGGATCTCACGGATCTCCTCGAGGAGCTCGGCGTCTTCCCGGGCTCGCTTCGAGGGCGGACGCTTGCGCCACGCGTAGTAGCCGCTGGGGGAGACTCCCAGGGCCCGACAGAGGGTTCTCACGGAATGGGTCGCCCGGTACTCGCTCACGAACTCGAACGCTTCGGGGGGATCGAGCTGGCCTCCCGAGCGAACCAGGCGCTGGCTTTTTCCAGAATCTCCCGCTCTTCCCGGAGGCGCTCGACCTCGCGGCGCAGGCGACGGAGCTCTTCCTTCTCCTCGGTGGTCAGACCATCGGTGCGACGGCCCTCATCGAGGTCGGTCTGCTTCACCCAGCCGCGGATGGAGCCGGCACAGGGTTCGAACTCACGAGCCAGCGACTCGGCCGTGCGACCGGACCGGACCAGCTCGACCATCCGGCGCTTGAATTCGTCCGGGTACGGGGGTCTCGTTCTCGGCATGATGGACTCCTTTGTAGTCCTCAGACAGTACGTGTCCATCAAACCGGGTCAACCTCACCGAAGGCCCTCTTCGTTGCGATGCTGTCGGACGGTGAAATGACGACGGTAGCAATGCCGTCAGCGCCGGCCGGGTCTGCGGCCACTGTGCCGAAGACGGGAGACGATTCGAAGGATGCCCTCGAAGAAAGGGATCCGGCAGGAGTCGAACCTGCGGCCTCCGCGTCAAGAGTGCGGTGCTCTTCCAGCTGAGCTACGGATCCGTCTACCCGATGGGCTCTCGCCCCCGGGGGTGCAACGTCAGGCGGTGGCCCAGATCAGCAGGAGCCAGATGAATCCCAGACGCCGCCCCATGTGCCAGAACATACTCGTGGCGGTCTCCCAATCATCGGAGATCCACGTAAGGATGGTGAGGGGCAGGGACAGGCCCACGACGAAGATCAGCCCGTCCTGTAGCATCACAGCGCCCCCTGGAGCATCCGCTCGGTCACCTCGGCCATCTGCTCTTCGGCCTCGTCGCCCAGGTGAGCGTAGGTGTCGGCCGTCTGCTTGATGGAGCTGTGGCCAGCGCGTCTGGACGCGAGCTTCAGGTCCACCCCGTCGAGGATGAGGCGGCTGATGTGGGTGTGCCGCAGGTCATAGAGGCGGATGTCCTCGGCGGGAAGGCCAGCGCGGTCCAGCGCCCTCTTGAAGTACCTCCGGGCGTACTCCTTGTAGATGTACTTTCCGGGGGTGTTGGCCTTGGGGCCGCGGGCGAAGATGAAGCCCTGGCGGTCGTACGCCTCGCCGCACTCCAGCATCTCCTTGGCCTGCCGGGTCCGGTGCTCCTCCAGGACCTTCTGGACTCCCTCGGACAGCTTAAGCCGACGGTTGCTGGACTTGGTCTTCATCTTGTCGGAGAGCTCGTACTTGTGGTCCGACTCCTTCGGGGCGATGGAGACGACCCGCTTGACCTGAAGCCAGCCGTCCTCGTCCAGGTCCGTCCACTTCAGCCCGTAAGCCTCCTGCGGGCGTAAGCCTGTGCTCACCAGGAGGACGAGCAGGGCGTATAGACGGTGGCCTCTGGCGGCCTCCAGGAAGTCCTTGATCTCGGCCTTATCAAGCGTGCGGTAGTCCGGCTCGTCCCGGCTCGGGAGGCTAATCTTGTCGATGTTGGCCGGGTTGCTGTGGATCAGCTCCCATGCGACGGCCCTCTTCAAGATCATCTGGAGGCAGGTGTGGATCTGCCGGATGTACTGCCCAGAGAGGCCCTTCTCGTTGTCCAGGTCGTTGATGAAGCCCTGGACCAGGCGGAAGCTGAGATTGTCCAGGTTGGCGTGGCCGAGCCCGGGCTTGATGTGGACCCGCACGTAGCGGTCGTAGGCCTCGTATGTGGACGGCTTGACCGTCCCCTTCTTGGTCTCTAGCCACTCATCCGCGAAGGACTCGACGGTCTCATCGGTTCGCTCCTGGAGCCGCCCCTGGTCCTTCCGCCGAAGCATCTCCGTCAGCTTCTTCTCGGCGTGCTCCTCGTCCCCATAGACGGTTTT
>CAZFDK010000120.1:0-1301 GCA_964518305.1 uncultured Gemmatimonadota bacterium
GGGGTCCTCGGGGTCCCCCACATCGAGCCCGCCAACCTCGAGCCCTTCGCCCCCATGGGACTCGGCCCCCTCATCCCCACCATGGGGTTGATCTACATCTCCTACGTGGGGTTCGATCTGATCACCGTCGCGGGGGAGGAGATCGTCGAGCCGGCGAAGAACATTCCCCGGGCCATCCTCGTCACCCTCGGTATCGGAATCGCCATCTATGTGCTCCTGCTGTGGGTGATGATGGGCGTGGTCGACCACGAGGAGCTGGCCCGCTCAAGTACCCCCTTCATCTTCGTCGCCGAGCACCTGTTCGGCGCCTGGGGCCGGTGGGCCGGCGTCTGGGCGACGATCATGGCCAGCCTCTCGGCATTCAGCGTCACCCTCGGCGCCAGCTCCCGCGTCCTCTTCGCGCTTGGACGGGACGGCCATGTCCCCGAGGTCTTCGCCCGGCTCCACCCCCGCTTCAAGACGCCCCACGTCGCCCTCTACCTCTGCGCCGGGCTCGTCACCATCCTGGGAGCGCTGGGGGTTGTGCGGTTCCTGGCCGCGGCGAGCAGCTTCGGCTACCTGGTCGCCATCGGGATCGTCAACTACGCCGCCATCGCCCTCCGCCGGCGCATACCCAATCTGCGGCGGCCGTTCGAGGTGCTTCTGTACCCGGTCACGCCGATCGTCGGCATGGTGGCGTGCTGGTTCTTCGTCCCCACGCTGGAGCCGCGCAGCCTTCTCCTGGGGGCCGGGCTCACCGCGGCCGGGGGCGTCCTCTACCTGGTCCGCCCGGAGAACCGGGCGCAGCTCCGGAACGTAACCGACTATCTTCGTCACGCACGGATCCGCCTCGAAGCACACTGGAGGCCCGACATGCAGGTACTCATCATCGGCGGCGGCACTCAGGGCGGAAACATCGCCGACCGCCTGCTGTCCGAGGACGAGTTCCGGATGATCTTCCGGTCCTCGCAGTACCAGATCACGTTCATCGAGGAGGACGAGGAGCGCTGCGAGGAGCTCGAGAGCCGCTACAACGCCCCCGTTTTCCACGGGGACGGCACCCGGCAGGAGGTCCTCGAGCAGGTTCAGCCGGAGAACGTCGACGTGGCGATCGCCGCCTCGGACGACGACGACCGGAACGCCATCGCGGCCCTCCAGGCCAGGCGGCTCGGGGTCCGACGCGTGATCGCCATCGTGCGCGACCCGGCCTACGTCGACCTGCTCGAGGACGCCGGCGTGGAGTGCATCAGCCAGCCCTACGCCACGTCCGCCATGGTCGAGAACTACCTGGACCGCCCCGGCGTGGCCGAGCTGTTCGAGAT
>CAZFDK010000120.1:1405-3284 GCA_964518305.1 uncultured Gemmatimonadota bacterium
GGAGGGAGAGGTGGTCGGCCGGTCGATCGCCGACATCGACATCCCGGAGGACTGCGTCGTGGCCGCCGTGATCCGGGAGCGGGAGTTCGTGGTCCCCCGGGGCGACACCGAGATCCGTCCGGGCGATCAGGTCGTGCTGGTGGGCCCGAGCGAGGCCGTCCGGTCGGCCCACCGAACCTTTGCCGGCGAGGCCGACCGCGCCGAGACGTGATCGGTGGGGAGGCGCCAGTCGAGCTACTCCCTCACGGCTCCGGCTCCACGACAAGGAGCGTCGAATCGGTCAGCCCCCGGTTTTGGCTCGTGACCACCACCCAGGTTCGACCCGGGCGCCGCGGCAGAAACCTCGCCACGGCGGTATCCCGCGCCTCATAGCCGGAGGTCGTGTGGGTGTAAAGTCGAGCCACGCTCGAGTCCCGAACGGTCCATCGAAGTTCATCCTGGAGGGAACAGGAGCCACGGCCCCCGATCTCGACCGTGTCACATCCGGTGCGTACGGCTGCCCGGAGGGTGACCCGACGGGCTTCTCCAGACGTCACCGAGGCCGTATCGACCAGCATGTTGAGACGATCGATCGCAACCCGTCGTTCAGTAATCTCCGGCGGCTCTCCGCCACATCCGCCCGCCGCGATCACAAGCCCGAGGAGTAGCGGAAGCCAGGTTCGTGTTGTCGGATGAGTACGTATCCTCCTCACCTCCACCGTAGATGTCGGTCGGCTGTTCGGATGCGGGCCTCTCCCCAGCGGAAGTACTGAAGTGAGGGCTGAGATCCTCCCGAGCTACGGCCGTGTTCGCTCGATCGGCTGGCCGCGGCTGGTGAACGAGACCCCCTGTCCCGACCGGGTGCCGATCATAACGGCCTCGATCAGAGGCGGGCTCACGGGCCGGTCGGCCGACCACTCCACGATGAAGTTCGCGCCCGTGCCCCCGCTCACGTCGTGCTCCTCCATCACGAAGTCCGCCGTGCCCAGGGGATCCAGCCGGCGGGGACCGTCCAGATACTGGCGTGTCAGCTCCCCCTCCATATTGTAGTAACGGACCGACCGGAGGGTGATGGACCGTTCCGGGTCCGTGTTGCGGACGCTCAGGGTCGTGCTGAGCGGAAAACGCGACAGCCCGCTACCGTGGTAGACGTGGGCGTAGTCGGGCACGTAGACCGCCTGTGAGATCGCGGGCTCCGTGGCGCTGTCCGCGGCCGCCGGTTCGGGCGCGCCTCTCTCCTCCCGGGGGCCCGGGGCCGACTCCTCCGCGCCGGATCCGCACCCGGTCCCGAGGGCGAGGAGGATCAGGAACACTGTGAATGGACGGCCGAAGGACAGTCGAGACACGGAACACCTTACCGAAGGTCCAGGCTCCTGACTCGAACGGAAAGATAGGTGTTCAGCCCGCCCGGTCCACATCATGAAAATCCGCCGGGCCCCGCAGTTCACGACTGCAACGGCCGGACTCCTGCGGGTGCCGAAGTGCCGGCCACCCGGAACAGGAGGAGGCTACTTCCAGCGGAACCAGCGCTTGAGCCGCGACACCACCCCCGTAGCGCGCTTCGCCATGATCATGGGGCTCCGGGTCGCCGCGGCCACGGACTCGGGGATGGCCCCGAGGAGGAGCTGCTGGAGCAGGCCCTCCCGGGTGGCCCCCATCACGGTCAGATCGTGGCGGCCGGTCTCCTGGACGATCGTTTCGACCACGTCCTCGCTCTCCAGCAGGACGATCTCGTGCTCCACGTCGCCCAGGGGCTCGGCCTTCCCCTCCAGGGCCGCCTCGATCTCCTTCCGCTCCGTGAGCGGGAGGTCGGGATCCACCACGTTCAGGAGCCGCACCGCTGCCCGGTGCCGACGCGCCAGCGCCCCGGCCACCCGCACCGCCAGATCGGTGTGCGGCC
>CAZFDK010000121.1:0-3180 GCA_964518305.1 uncultured Gemmatimonadota bacterium
CGAGGCCGTCGAGGTGCTGCTGGAAGACGTCGGAGAGAAGAGCGGTGGGAGCTGATGGACGGGCCGCGGGCCCGGGGTACCCCGGTTAACGTTCGGCGGCCCGTCCGCCGCCAGAGGGCTGTCAGGGGCTGGTCCAGTCGGGATAGGAGTCGTATTCGCTGTTGTCGGTGATCCGGATAAGCCCCGTCCCATCCGCCTGGATGAGATACAGCTCGTTGTCCCCGTCCCGCCGGGAGGAAAAGATCAGGCGCCCGCCGTCGGGCGACCACGCGGGGGCCCCGTCCGTAGCGCTGTGGTCGGTGATTCGGGTCAGGTCCGTGCCGTCCGGGCGAACAGTGTAGAGGTCGAAGAACCCGCTCCGGCTCGACGTGAACGCCAGCCAGTTGCCGTCCGGCGACCAGTCCACGTCGTGGTCGCCCTCGAAGTGATCGGTAACCCGCTGGATGTTCGTGCCATCCGCGTCCATCACGTAGACGTCAGCGTTCCTTCCCCCGTCCCGCAGCGACGAAAACGCGATCCTCGAACCGTCCGGACTCCAGTCCGGCTGCATGTCCTGCAGAGTATCATCAGTAACCCGGGTCAGACCGGAGCCGTCGGCATTGATGGTATAGATCTCCGTGCTGTCTCCCTCGCCGCCGGCCATGACCAGCTTGTTGCCGTCGGGGCCCCAGTTGGGGGTCTCGAAGGCGGTCGAGGTATCGGAGGTGACTCGATACTCGCCCGTACCATCGGCATTCACGATATAGATTTCAGCCTTGACGTTGTCATCCCGGTCGGACTGGAACGCGATGCGATCGCCGCTGGGCGACCAGGCGGCTCCATAGTCGGCCCGGACGTTGTCGGTGATCCTGGTCAGCCCGCTGCCATCGGCATTCATCGTGTACAGCTCCTGGTCCGACTCCCCGCTGGCCCGGGTGGAGGTGAAGACGAACGTGCCTTCCGGAGCGGACACGCAGGTCACCTCGAACGCCGTGGTCGACAGGCTGTCCTCGGAGACGGGTACCGTGCGGGGGTTGTCGTCCCTGGTATAGCACTGCTGGGCGATGTCGCGAAGCTCCACCTGGTGGTCGCCCGTCTGGAGGCTGTCGAAGGACACCGAGCCGTTGATGCCGACGGACTTGCTGGTGGAGCTGTCCACGACCACCTGGTAGCCGTTCGAGTCCAGGTCCTGCCCGCTCGTCGAGGCCGTCACCTGAAGGTCGGTGGTCCTGGCCGCACAGCTCACCTCGAAGGTCGTGCTGGCGGAACCGTTGTTGGGTACGGTCACGGTGCGGGGGTTGGAGTCGGCGACCGAACAATGCTGGGCGACGCTGTCCAGCTCCATCTGGTAGTCCCCGGTCGGGACGTCGGTCTCGATGAAGCCGCCGTTGGCGTTCAGATGACGGTTCTCCAGCCCGGCGATGCGCAGGTAGTAGCCGTCCGAGTCCGTCCCGTCACCGCTCGTGCTGGTGTTGACGCTCAGATCACCCGTGCAGGCCCATACCTTGCCGGCGATCTGGTCCCGGGGGCCCTGGAAGCGCTTCTCGGCGTCCTTGATTCCGAGCAGGTTGGCGACCTTCTTGCCCGCCTTTTTCCAGCGAAGTGCCGCCACGGCGTCCAGCCCCCCGTAGATGGCAGCGTGGTCCTCACAGTGGTTCGCTCCCTCGCGGTGAGCGGCGGCCACCCCTTCCACGTAAGGCTCCGGCCCCAGGGCCGGTCCCACGACCTGGTAGAGGACGAGCACGACGTCCGTGCGTACGTACGGTCGCACGGAGAGCTCGGCCTGACTGCCGAACGTGGGATTGGGCTTCTGGAATTCATTGCTGAAGTCCGAGAAGAACTCGAACTTTTCCTTGTACCGGGCGCCCACCACGGCGTTCTGGGTGAGCTTGGCCGTGCCCGTGGAGAGTGAGCCCTGAGCGGCCGCCTTCCCCCGCATGCCGGCGATCAGATTCAGCTGCACCTCTCCCTGGACGGGCAACGGTCCAATCTGCAGGAAGAAGTTTCTGCCGAAGGACGCCAGGGTCGCCTCGGCCTTGCGCTCCACGGCGGCCTCGGCCACCACCTGGGCCTCGGCACTGAGCTCCGCCGTGCCCCCGATCTGTACCCGGAAGGAGTCAACGCCGGTCGGCGTTCCGGCGAACTTGTTCCAGGCAAAGGCGGCGCGGGTCTCGGGTTCGAAGTTGATGTCTCCGTTCCAGTCGACTTTGAGCTTGCCCTTGGTGAACCCGTGGCTGAACACCAGTTGACCGTTCTGGCGGGTAACCCCCTCGGCCACGCGTTCCACGTGCACCGGTCCCATGTAGATCTTCTGACCCGTCACGGTGGAACGCTTGACCCTGGCACTGGCCGTCGGGTCCATGGACATGGTCAGGCTGAACTTTCCGGCATCCAGCGCCTCCGTGATCCTGGCCTGTTCCGTTTCGGCCACCAACTCGTTGCCCGAGCTGCTGGCCGAGGTGACCTTTCGCAGGAAGCCTCCCCCCTCGCTTCGTCCGACGATAATGTCGCTCTTCTCGAGGTCGGGCAGCTGAGCGTCCCCTTTGGCCTGGAACCGGTACGTGCCCTGCGCGAGCTCGGAGGTGTCACTGACCAGCGCGTAATCGGTGCTGTCCATCACCGTGGTCTCATCGGACAGGGCCGGCGTCGTGTGGATGCTGGCAGTACCGGTGTCCCCGTCGGCCACCGCGTAGACCTCGGTGCTGGCAAGGCGAAATCCCCGGACCTGGCCGCTGTCATCGAGGAGTTTCACGACACCGGTGTCGCGCACCGACCAGGAAACGTCTACACCGGAAAGCGTGTTGCCCTCGGCGTCTCGAACGGTGGCCTCCAGCTGGAGACTGTCCCCGGCCGGAACGTCGGCCTCCGAGGGACTCACCTCCACACTGGCCACCTCGGCTCGAGCGGGGGGCTCGGGTCCGGTGGTCGAGTCATCACCGCAACCCAGGGGACCGATGGAGAGAAGAAGGGCGAGCGCGAGGAGACGGGTCGAACGCCTGGAAGCTACCATGAACCCCACCGATCATCAGCAAACTTGGAAGCACTCGATACATGAGGAGCGTTCGCGGGGAACGCAAACGTCCGTACTGAACTCGAGTCCCTGGCCCTGAGCTTCTCCGGAGCGCCGAACGCACTCCTGGCCGGCCGCGTCGCTCCGGGCTACGGCGCCTCCCACGTGAGGATCGACGAGTCCGTGTCCTC
>CAZFDK010000122.1:0-2954 GCA_964518305.1 uncultured Gemmatimonadota bacterium
GGAGCCGCTTCCCCCCTCCAGTCCCCTGTGGGCGCTGGAGAACGTGCTGATCACGCCCCCCGTGGCCGGGCAGGCGCCGGGCTACTGGGACCGCGAGCTGGACCTGATCGAAGAGAACGTTCGCCGGTACCGGGCGGGGGAGCCCCTCCGGAACCGGGTGGACAAGAGCCGAGGATACTGAGCATGACCGCCGACACCGAGCGACATACGAAGACCGAGGGCCCGAAGCGCGGCGGCCAGGTGCGGGGCGTGTACCTGCCCGTCACCACCCCCTTCGACGAGGAGGACGGCGCCCCCGACCTCGACGCCTTCCGCCGGAACCTGCGAGCGTGGCTGGACCACAGCGTGTCCGGAATCGTGGTGGCCGGCTCCACCGGCGAGGCGCCGCTTCTGGACGACCGCGAGCTCTGGGCCCTGGTGGATGCCGCCCGGGAGGAGGTCGCGGACGGCCGGGAGCTGGTGGTGGGCACCGGTGCCGAGTCCACGCGCCGCACGGTCTCCCGGTGCCGGGAGGTCGCGGCCCGAGGTGCCGACGCGGTGCTGGTCCGCCCGCCGGCCTACTACGCCGACGCCATGAGCCACGCCGCGCTCAAGCGCCACTATCGGACCGTGGCCGACGAGTCGCCGGTGTCGGTCTTCCTCTACCACATCCCGCGCTACGTGCCCGTGGACCTGGAGCCGGAGCTGGTGGAGGAGCTGGCCGGACACGAGAACGTGACGGCCCTCAAGGACTCCTCCGGCGACGTGAAGCGGCTCGGCACGTACGTGGAGACGGTCGGCGGCGAACTGGACGTGCTGGTGGGCTCGGGGACTCTGCTCTACGGAGGCCTCGAGGTGGGCGCCGCCGGCGGGATCGTGGCCGTGGGGAACGTGGCCACGGGCCTGTGCTGCGAGCTGGAGCGGGCCTGGCGACAGGGCGACAGCCAGCGGGCCGGCGCCCTGCAGGAGCGGATCGGTCCCCTGCACCGGAAAGTCGTGGGGCGCCACGGCGTGCCCGGCGTGAAGCACGCTCTCGACGTCCTCGGCCTGGACGGTGGGCCGCCGCGTCCGCCCTTCCTGCCGCTGGAGTCCGGCGGCCGGGAGGACGTGGAGCGCGCGCTGGAGGCCGCGGGGGTGGAGGCATGAAGGCGGACAAGGCGGGACGGTGCGTGGCCGTGGTCGGCGCCCAGTGGGGCGACGAGGGGAAGGGGAAGATCATCGACGTCCTCTCGGCCGAGGCCACCCTGGTGGCGCGGTACCAGGGCGGCGCCAACGCCGGGCACACCGTGCGGGTCGACGGCGACGAGTTCGTGCTCCACCTGATCCCCTCCGGCGTGCTGTACGAGGACGTCCGCTGCCTGCTGGGCAACGGCGTCGTCGTGGATCCCTGGACGCTGCTGGGGGAGCGGGACGCCCTGGAGGAGCGGGGCGTGGAGATGGACGGGCGGCTCGGCGTCTCCGAACGCGCCCACCTGGTGCTTCCCTACCACCAGCTCCTGGACGGGGCCCAGGAGGAGAACCGGGGCAGCGACAGGATCGGCACCACCGGCCGGGGCATCGGCCCCGCCTACCGGGACAAGGCCGGGCGCACCGGCCTGCGGGTGGCGGACCTGGCCGACCCGGACCGCTGCCGCCGGGTGGTGGAGGCCCGGGTCGACGACGCCAACACGCTGCTCGAGAAGGCCGGCGTCGAGGAGCGGGCGGACACCGGCGAGATCCTGGAGCGGCTGGACGGGATCCGGGACGAGATCCTGGCCCTGGCCACCGACACCGGACGGGAGATCCGGCGGGAGCTGGACCGGGTCGAGGGCCGCGTCCTGCTGGAGGGCGCCCAGGGCTCGCTCCTGGACATCGACCACGGGACCTACCCCTACGTCACCTCCTCCACCACCACGGCCGCCGGGGCCGCCGCCGGCGTGGGGGTCGGCCCGCGGGTGATCGACGAGGTGGTGGGCGTGGTGAAGGCGTACACGACCCGGGTCGGCAACGGGCCCCTGCCCACGGAGCTCGAGGGCGAGGCCGAGGAGCGGCTGCGGGAGCTGGGATCCGAGTTCGGCGCCACCACCGGCCGCCCGCGGCGCGTGGGATGGTTCGACGGCGGGGTGGTGAACTACGCCGCCGGCGTCAACGGGCTCACGGCCCTGGCCGTGACCAAGCTGGACGTCCTGGACGAGTTCGACGAGATCCGGGTCGGCGACGGATACGAGCTCGACGGGGAATCGGTGGAGGCTTTCCGGCCCGGGCCGACGAACTGGAGCGGGTGGATCCCGTCTACGAGACCTGGGAGGGATGGGACGGCTCCACCGCCGGGTGCACCGGGTGGCGGGCTCTGCCGGAGGCGGCGCGCCGCTATCTGAAGCGGCTGGAGGAGATCGCCGACACCCCGATCCGGTACGTCTCCGTGGGGGCCGCCCGGAGCGACTTCATCCGCGTGGGCGGCTGACGCGAGCGGAGGGCGCGAGCGGAGGGCGCGAGGGGCCCGCCGGCCGGCAGGACGCCGTGTGGCCGGGACCTCGTTGACGATTCGGCCGTACAAGAGTAGGCTACGCGGGTTGCTGGGGCACTCTGGCGAACCGGCAACCGGGCCGAGGCTTCCGATCGGCTTCCAGACGGTTTCCCCGGGAACCTCCCGCATCCCAGCTCACAGCCGACGGAGCAGCGATCGACGATCGAGACGAGCCCGTCCGCGCGGCTCGCGCGGGCGAACCACCACTCAGCGACGCCCGAGGATGTTCGAACAGCTCTCGAAGCGCCTGGACAACGCCCTCTCGCAGTTCACCGAGCGGGGGATCCTCACCGAGGAGATGCTCGACGAGGGCCTCCGTGACGTGCGACGCGCGCTCCTGGAGGCCGACGTCAACTTTGCCTCCGAATCCGCCACCATCGAGTACGATCCTGATACGACGGACACCGGCGAACTGACGGAGGTCATTCGGGACACCGGTTACGACGTCGTGGCGGAGGACGAAACCGTC
>CAZFDK010000123.1:0-2764 GCA_964518305.1 uncultured Gemmatimonadota bacterium
GGCGTGGAGCCGGACTCGGCACAGACGTGAGCGACAGCGACGACGTCACAGTAACGACGCCCGGGAGCCGATGGTGTCCCCCGAACGAGGAGCCCTGAGATGAGCGACGGCCGGAAGATCGTCTCGCTCACGGTCCGACGCGGCTTCTACGTCGGCTTGGCACTACTGATGACGGTGATTACGGTCGGCGCGTTCTGGCCGACCTACTGGGGGCCCCTCCTGGGCGGTAGCCTCGACCTTCACTGGCTACTCCATGTCCACGGGCTGGTCTTCACCCTGTGGCTCGCGGTGCTGGCCCTCCAGACCGTCTTGGTCTATCGGGGCCGGACCGACCTACACCAGCGACTCGGAGCGTCGGTCGGCCTGCTCTGGGGATTGCTGCTCATCGTCACGGGCTTGGCAGCGATTCTGGGCAACATCTCCCCTGCGGTGGGCACGGAGTACGACAGCCTCTAGGGCTTCATCGCGGAACTGCCGGTACTTCTCGGCGGCCTCGTATCGTTCAGCATCCTTTTTGTGGCCGGCATAGCACTGCGGAACCGACCGGCGGCTCATAAGCGCCTCATGGTCCTCGCGACCGCCGGGCTGTTGAGTGCGGCGGCCGGCCGGTTACACCGCCTGGTCGATCTCGGGGCCTTTGTGACCTATCTCCCGGTCCTCCCTGGGTTATTGTTGCTCGGCTACGATTGGAGGACCCGCCGTGGCTTCCACCCGGCTACCGTGCTCGGGACGGCTCTCATCGTCGTCATGGAGTCTCGGTTTCCATTCATCTTCACGGACACGTGGAATGAGATGGCCGGGCAGATGGCGGAGTCCTTAGAAGCCGTTCTGTTGCCCCTGATGTAGCGACTGTTCCTCCAACCGGGCGGGTGTCTACGTGAGAGCTCTCGTTTCCACTCTTCTCGTGTTTCTTCTCGTCGTCCCTCCGGGCGTTGCCCAACAGCCAACCCTTGTGGTCGAGAACGCTCGGGTGATCACCGGCGACGGGACGGCGGTGGCTCAGGAACGTCCTGAAGCGGATCCCGCGGATGTGGAGAGCCCCGGCGCGGTCGTGCAGGCGCTGGTGGAGTCGTACTCCTCGGAAGCGGGCGAACGGCCGGACTGGGATCGGTACCGCTCACTATTCCTGCCGAAGGCGCGACTCATTTCGACGAGTCGGGATTCGGCAGGTGAGCCCGTCCACCACGTACGGACGGTTCAGCAGGTGGTCGAGCGCCTCAACACCGAGCAACGCACCGAGGAATACCTTGATGAACGGCTCATCCACACGGAGATCGACCGGTTCGGCGACATAGCCCACGTGCTCTATACCTACGAGGTGTTCGACTCCGCCGACCACGCCGAGCCTGCGGCGCGAGGTGTGGCCAGCCTGCAGCTCTGGTACGACGGCGAGCGCTGGTGGATCATGACTCTCACGTTTCACCCGGAACGGAAGGGAGCCCCGATCCCGGAGCGGTACGGAGGCTGAAGGGAAGCGGGTGCAGAGCACACCGTCACACCGACGATTGCACTGCATCCAGCCTTTTCGTTCCGTACCGGCGACGTGGTAGTCGGGAAGTATGTAACTATACCAGGGGGATCCGTGAGGATGCCGAAACGGTGGATGTCCGCCGCGGTGAGTCTCGCTCTGTTGGCAGGTAGCACCGCGTGCCAGCAACCGGCAGAACAGCCAGGTGGCGAGTCGGCGACGATTGATACGGCCGCCATCATGGCTGCAATCGACAGCAATCGGGAAGCTTTCGAGCAGTCGATTGCTGACGGCGACTGGCAACGGCTCAACTCCCTCGCCGCTGATGATCTGGTGATGATCCTCCCGGGCGGGGCAACCTGGGATACGGTCGTGTCGGCTTCTCCAGGCCCCTACCCAGCCGGAGCCGAGAAGGAGATCAATCCGATTGAGGTTCGTATCCTCAACAAGGATTGGGTCTACGAACTCGGCACAAGCACCGTCACCTGGACCCCGGAGGGTGCGGACGAAGAACGCACCGTACGCTACTCGTTCCTCGTGCTCCACCACCGAACGGAGAACGGCTGGAAGGTGAAGCGGGAGGTGGCAAGTTCGCGCCTGCCGCCCCAGGAGGGTCAGTAGACTCGCGTCCGATCTCGGACGGCTGATCCCGGCCGCAGGGGTGAGGCTGACTACACGTTAGCGCTCTGACACTTGAGGGGAGGGGGAGCAGAGATGTTCAGACAGGCCGCTGTGACGGCCCTGTTGCTCGCTGCGGTTGCCTGTGGAGGAACCGTGGACGTGGAGGAGGAGCGGGCGGCCATCCGGGACGTCTGGAACCGCGCTAATCGGGCGCTCGAGTCTGGCGACTGGGAGTCGTATTCGGCGCTCTGGGCGCATGCCGACTACATACAGCTCGTCCATCCCGGCGGACCGGAATGGTTGTCGGGGTGGGACGAAGTCGGTCCCGAGTACCGAAAACGGGTCGGCGAAGGTCCGTCTCATACCGTTCGCACTCGGGACATGCAGATTCGGGTTGCGCCGTCCGGCGACATGGCGTGGGCCACGATGAAATGGGAGGTCTCCGTCGGAGACGGGGGGGACTCGACACGGGTCAGTTATTGGGGGACATCGGTCTTTGAGAAGATCGATGGAGAGTGGAAAATCGTGCACGGTATAGCCACGCAACCAGCCCGACGCCAGGAGTGAGGGCCGAACCCCGGACAGGGCCGGCGCAGTACGGGCCGGGGAAATGAAGCGTGTCGGTGCGGAGGGATGTCCCGGTACACCATCATCCAGGCGGCCACCGCCAACGCC
>CAZFDK010000124.1:0-2711 GCA_964518305.1 uncultured Gemmatimonadota bacterium
CGGTCCGGCAGGCGCACGAGCGCAAAGAGGTGGTGCTCCGAGCCCTGGTTGTGCATTTGGAGGGTCGTCCACCCCGAGCGGACCGTGTCGGGCGCCGTGAACTCGTAGTCCTCGGCGATAATGTCCACGACCGGCGGGGCGTCGGCGCGCTCTCCGCCGCAGCTGGAGAGAGCGAAGCAGGAGAGAAGGAGGAGGACGGTAGCCGAGGCCAAAGCACGTCGGAGCATGGTCGCCTCCCTGGGGGTCGGACGGCACGGAAACCGGTGCCAAGCCGCTGGCCGTTCTTCAGAAGCGAACGTTGGTACGGGAGGCTACGTCGTCAACGTCCGCTCAGCTCGATGGGGCGGTCCTCTGCTGCGGTGAGTCCGGCTCCGCCCCCGGCGGGGAGCGGTCGAGGTCCATCGGGGGCACCTGGATCGGCACAGTCGGCGTACGCCCTCGTCGCCTACCACCGCGCCGTGTCACGACCGGGAAGCCAGTCCCGACCGAGTCGCTACGACACGCGGGCTTCCACCACGCTCATGGTCGCGTCCTCGTCTGTGTGGTGACCGACGAACTCCAGACCGGCGTCCTGAAACAGCCCCCTAAACTCGTCGACCGTCCGTAGCCGGCCTCCGGTCATCAGGAGCATGTGGAGGTCGAAGATCTTCGCGAAGTGCGAGGTGTCCGGGCCCGGTATGATCTGGTCGGCCACGAGTACGGGCGCTCCCTCGGGCCCCGCCTCCCGGATGTTCTCCAGGATCTTCACGCATTCCTCGTCGCTCCAATCGACCGTAATCTGCTTCATCACGTAGCCGTCGGCCTCCGGCACCTTCTCGAACATGTCGCCGGCGGTGAAGGTGATTCGCTCCCCGACGCCAACCCGGTCCGGAATCGATCCGGCCTGTTCAACCACCCTCGGAAGCTCGAGCACCTCGCCCTCCAGGTGAGGGTGCTCCGCAAGCAGGTGGCTGAGAAGGTGGCCGGTGCCGCCCCCCACGTCGCAGATTCGTGAGAGACTCGAGAAGCCGTAGTCCCCAAGGCAGGCGAGAACGTCCTGGGTTTCGATCGCCGAGTTGCTCTCCATCCCCTCGTGGAAGACCGCGGCGTGCTCCGGGTGTGTCTGAATGTACTCGAACATCGGCTGGCCAAACTCGTCCTCAAAGGCCTCCTCCTCTCCTGTGCGGACCAGCTCCGAGAGCCGGGGCCAGACGGCATACTGTTCGGGGCTTTCGATGAGACGAGCGATGCCGCGCAGGCTTGGATCGTGATCCTCGGTGAGACACTCCCCCTTCTCGGTCAGCGAGAAGGTGCGGTCGGGCCTCTCCTCCAGCAGTTCGAGCGAACCCAGGGCGCGGAGCAGCCGGTAGGTATTGTCCGGGTCGAGGTCCCGTGCCTCGGCGATCTCACCGGCGGAACGCGGCCCGTGGGTCAACTCTTCGAAGATGCCCAACTCCACGCCGTGGTAGAGCGTCTGGCTCCGCCAGCGGCCGAAGATCAGGTCCATCACCTCGTCAGCCGGATCGCTCATTCCAGGCCTCCTGTGCGGGGATCGAATCAGCAGCCGACGGGCTCAGTCATCAGACTCCGTCCCGAACGACACGTCCACGCTGTCCGGCAGGCTGCCGTCAGGGTTCAGTCCCCAAGCCCGATTGACGTCCCGGATGACCTTTTTATACCGCGGATCGTTCCGAATCCGAGTCAGCCCCTCGGGGAAGATGGCATACCGAAAGACGAAGGTCGGGATGTAGGACCAGTCCTCGATTCTCTCGAACGCGTCGAGGGTCGCGTCTACGTGTCCGAACGCGGCGTGAGCGTAGACGAGAGCCAGTGAGTAGTCGAAGGAGCCCGAGTCAGACTGTTGTATTGTGGCGAGCCGCTCCCGTGCTCGAGCGGTATCGCCGAGCGCCGTCTCAAAGGCGGCCAAATACGCCTGATAGACGAGATAGTCCCGTCTCGGGATCATCTCCTCGAGTACGACGGTCCGCCCCTCCTCAAACCGGCCGAGAGCGTAGAGGGCCCGCGATTCAGCCACATACGGGCCCACGTACGAGGGATAACGACGCTGTTGCTCGCGAATCTCCGTGAGTGCAGCCTCCGCCCGGCCCATCGTAATCTGGGCATCATAGAGGTAGTGCCGCGCCAGCAGGTGCTGCGGGTTCAGCTCCTTCGCCAGGTCGAGGTGCGTGAGTGCCTCCTTTGGTCGTCCGAGGACGAGGTAGGTAAGGCCGAGCCAGTTGTGCGCCTCGGCGTAGCTGGGCTTCAGCTCGACAGCCCGCTTTAGTTCCCGCAGGGCCGCTGGCCCGTTCCGCTCCCGGTAGTGCACGAACCCCATCGACGCGTGAGCTTCGGCCAGATCGGGCTCCAGCTTCAAGGCTCGGCGGGCCGCATCGGCCGGGCTGATCCCGAGCGTATCGTAGCCACCGTAGCCCCACTCCCAATACGGCATTCCCGCCGCGTCGGCGAGCCCCGACCAGGCGAGCGCGAAGCTGGAGTCCCGCTCGATCGCTCGGCGGAAGGACTCTACTGCCCTCGGCATGTCCCCTTCGGCGCGACGGGCCAGTTCTCGCCGCCCCCGAACGTAGAGTTGGTAGGCAGCCAGATCCCCGGTGGGCTGCTCGTCCACACGGTTCCGCTCCACGGTCGCCAGCTCCGTCTCCAGTGCGCCGGCGATCCTTCGGGTGATCTCCTGCTGGAGGGAGAACACCTCGTCGGCCGAACGCTCCCTCCGG
>CAZFDK010000125.1:0-2688 GCA_964518305.1 uncultured Gemmatimonadota bacterium
CAGCGCCCGCCGCGGCCTCCGGCGGCGCCGGCACGTCGCCCCCCGCCTCCGCCAGCGCATCGCCGTCGCTCACGCGCGGCGAGCTCCCCGGCTCCACGCTCATGAACATGGCGCAGAGCGTGGGGACGATGACCAGCGCCACGAACAGGGAGCTCGCGAGCGTGATGATCAGCGTCATCGGCAGGTACATCATGAACTCGCCCACGATGCCCGGCCAGAACATGAGCGGGGCGAAGGCGCCGAGCGTCGTGAGGGTGGCCGCGATCACGGGCACCGCCACCTCGCCGGTGGCCTTCCGCGCCGCCAGGGCGCGCTCCCACCCCTCCTCCATGTAGCGGTAGATGTTCTCCACCACCACGATGGCGTTGTCCACCAGCATCCCCAGGGCCAGGATGAGGCTGAACAGCACCACCATGTTCATGGTGATGCCCAGGCTCTTCATGACCAGGAAGGAGAGGAGCATGGAGGTGGGGATGGAGATGGCCACGAAGACCGAGTTCCGGACCCCCAGGAAGAACATCAGCACGGCCACGATGAGGATGAGGCCGGAGATGATGTTGTTCTCCAGGCTGCTCACCATGGTCTGGATGTCCTCGGACTGATCCGAGGTGATCTTCACCACGGTGCTCGGCGGGAACTCACCCTCCATCCCGGCGACGGACGCCTTCACGGCCTCCGAGGTCTCGATGATGTTCTCCCCGGAGCGCTTCACCACGTCCAGGGTGATCACCGGCGCCCCGTCCAGCCGGGCGTAGCTGTCCCGCTCCTCGAATCCGTACTCCACCTCGGCCAGGTCGCGGACGTAGACCGGCCGCCCCCGGCGCGTGGCCACTACCAGCTCCTCGATCACCGACGGGTCCACGAACTCGCCGTCCACCCGCACCAGGTAGTCGCGGGCGCCGACCTCGATGGACCCGCCGGGGATGTTCACGTTCTCGCTGCGGACGGTCTCGATGAGGTCGTCCAGCGTGAGCCCGTAGAACTTGAGCCGCCCCAGGTCGGCGTCGACCTTCACGACCCGCGTGAGGCCGCCCCGGAGGTCCACCCGGAGCACCGACGGGATCCCCTCCAGCCGGTCCTGCAGGTCCTCGCCGATCTCCTTCAGCCGCACCAGGCCGTACTCGCCGGAGAGGTTGACCTGCATCACCGGGAACTCGGAGAGGTTGAACTCCAGGATCTGCGGGTCCTCGGCGTCCTCCGGCAGCTCCGGCCGGGCCAGGTCCACCTTCTCCCGCACCCGGGCCAGGGCGTCCTCCATGTTCACGTCGGTGGAGAACTCCGCGGTGATGCTGGAATAGCCCTCCACCGACGTGGAGCGGAGCTCCTCCAGGTTGGAGATCGTGTTCAGGTCCTCCTCCAGCGGCCGCGTCACCAGCGTCTCGATGTCCGAGGGCGAGACGCCCGGATAGATCGTGTTCACGGCCACCGTGGGGATCTCAATCTCCGGCTGCGACTCCTTCGGGATCGAGCCGTAGGCCAGGATCCCGCCCACCGTGATCAGGGCGAAGAGCACCAGGACGGCGGTCCGGTGCTCGGTGGCCAGCGAGGTGGGCCGGAACTCCTTGAAGCGCTCCAGTAGCCCGTCTCTCCCCTGCCGCCCCTCCCGCCCCTCGTGCCGACCGTCGCCGGTCATCGGACCTCATCCTCCCCGGAGACGGCCGGCTCCTCTCCGCCCACCACCCGAACGCGGTCGCCCTCGGCCACCTGGTTCTGGCCCACGACCACCAGGCGGTCGCCGGGCTCCAGGCCGGAGCGGATCACCACGCGGTCCTCCCGCCCGGGCCCCGTCTCCAGGGCACGCACGCGGGCCACCGGCCCGTCCTCGTCCTCCTCCACCACGAAGGCGGCGAAGCCCGCCTCGCGCCGCACCAGGGCGTCCCGCGGCACGACCACCGCGTCGGTCAGCCGGCGGCGGACGATCTCGATGTCGGCCACCATCTCCGGCTTCACGATCCGACCGGGGTTCCGCACCGTGAACTCCACCGGGAAGGTCCGGCTCTCCCGGTCCACCGTGGCGCCGACGTAGGCCAGCCGGGCCGGGAAGGCCGTGTCGGGCAGGACGTCGAAGCGCACCGTGGCCTCGGTGCCCACCTCCACGTCCGGCGCGTACCGCTCGGGCACGCCGCCGCTCACGCGGACCGGGTCCAGGTCCACCAGGCGCGCCACCGGGGTCCCCGGCGACACCATGCTCCCGAGCTCCACGAGCCGTCCGTCCATGACGCCGTCGAAGGGCACGCGGACCCGGGTCCGGGCCAGCCGCTCCTCCAGGGACGCCAGCCGCTCGGCGGCCTCCTCCGCACCGTATCGCGCCTCCAGGTAGGTGATCTCCGATATGGCGCTGTCCTCCCGGAAGAGCTGCCCCTGGCGCTCGAAGCGCTCCCGCGCCAGCTCCGCCCGGGCCCGGGCCTGGCCCACCTCGGCGGTCAGGACGGCGTCGTCGATCCGCGCCACCACGTCGCCCCCCGACACGGCGCTCCCCTTCTCCACCGGGAGTTCCCGGATCCGGCCGCTCTCCTCGGCCGACAGCGTCACGTCCCGGTTCGCCTCGGCCACGCCGGTGACGCGGATGGTCTCCGTGAAGGGCTCCGCCTCGAGCGTCGCCACCTCCACGTTGATCACCCGGCCCGCGCGCCCGGGGCTCTGCTGACCGGCAGGGGCCGCGGCCGCCGCCTCCGGGGCTCCGCTTCC
>CAZFDK010000126.1:0-2622 GCA_964518305.1 uncultured Gemmatimonadota bacterium
CGTCGGCTCCGTCCGCGTCGTCCGCGTCGAGCGCGTCCACACCGCCGAGCGCGAGCTGAGCGACACCCGTGGGCGCCCCGTGCCCCCCGTGTCCGGTCCGGCGCCGACGACGAACGAGATCTCCGGGTTCGAGAGCTTCGAGCTGTCAGAATTCAACGAGGCGAGCAGACACGTGACCGAACACCGTGACACAGAGGCGAGGGGACGGGCCGGGACGAACCGGCTCCGCGGCCTCCTCGCCGCCGTACTGACCGCTGCGCTGGTTCCGTTCGCTCCATCGAGTGCCGTCGCCCAGCAGTCGCCGGGCGCCCGCGCGCAGCAGGGCGGGCCCCTCCGGCTCTCGGTGGAGGACGCGGTCCGGCGGGCCGTGACCGAGAACGAACAGGTGCTGATGGCCCGGGCGGAGGCGGCGCGCACCGCCGGGATCGTGAAGGAGACCCGGGCGCAGTCGCTGCCCGACCTCCGGCTCAACATGGGCTACACCCGGAACCTCCAGTCGCCGGTGATCTTCTTCAATCAGGGCGGCGAGACCCAGCAGATTCAGATCGGCGACGAGAACGAGATGTCGGCGTCGCTCTCCTTCGAGCAGCCGCTGCTGGACTTCTCGCTGGGCCCGGCCCGCCGGGCGGCCAAGCTGAGCCGCTCGGCCACGGCGGCCCAGGTGGAGGCGGCCCGGACCGACGTCGCCCTGTCGGCCCGGAGCACGTACTACCGGGTGCTCCTGGACCGGGAGCTGGTGCGGGTCCAGGAGCGGGCCCTGGAGCAGGCGCAGGCCCGGCTGAAGCAGGTGCGGAGCTTCTACGAGGCGGGCACCGGCTCGGAGTTCGACGTGCTCACCGCCCGGGTGGAGGTGGACAACATCCGGCCGCAGCTGATCCAGGCCCGGAACCGGCTCCAGCTGAACCGGAACCGTCTGAAGCGCGTCATCGGGGTGCCCCTGGAGCGCGAGGTGTCCCTGACCGACTCGCTGAGCCGCCCGCCGGAGTCCGAGGTGGCGCCGCTGGACAGCGCGGTCTCGGTGGCGAGCGCGAACCGCGCCGACCTGGAGAGCCAGCGGGTGCGGGTGAACCTGCAGCAGGCCAACGTGGACGCCCGGGAGGGCGAGGCGCTGCCGAGCCTGTCGCTCTCCGCCTCCGTCCAGCGGCGGGCGTCCTCGGCGGACATCCTGCCGCCGGAGCGCGACTTCTCGCAGACCGCGGGGGCCAGCCTCAACGTCTCGCTGCCCCTCTTCGACGGCATGGCCCGGTCGGGGCGCGTGCAGCAGGCCAAGGCGGCCGTGGACCGCGAGCGGTACCGGCTGGAGCAGCTGCAGGAGCAGGTGCGGCTGGACGTGCAGCAGGCGCGACAGAACCTGCAGTCGGCGCGGGAGCAGATCCGGGCCTCGGAGGCCAACGTGGAGCGCTCCGAGCGGGCGCTGGAGATCGCCCAGACCCGCTTCCGGAACGGCCTCTCCACGCAGGTGGAGCTGAACGACGCCGAGCTGGCCGTGACCCGGGCGCGCTCCAACTACGCCCGGGCGCTGCACGACTACTACGTGGCCCGGGCCCAGCTCGAGGCCGCCCAGGGGCAGCGATGACCGGCGTTCCGGCCCCGGGCGGAGACGACGGACCACCGGACGATTCGCCGAGCACCGCGAGTGACGGGAGGAAGGAAGCGGGGATGGAGGACGAGGGGATGGAGGAAGAGGGGATGGAGGACGCATCGACGGCGGGGAGATCGAGCGGCGTGACCGGGCCGACCGCGGTGGGGTCGGCGGTGGTTTCGGCGGCGCTGTCGGCGGCCGCGGGGCTCCTGGCGCTGTGCGTGGTCGCGGCGCCGGCCGCGGGGCAGGAGACCGAGGAGGACCGGGCCGGGCCGGCCATGGCGGACGCCCCGGACCAGTTCCGCGCCTCGGTCACTGCGGGATGGATGTCCTGGGACGAGCCGGAGGCGGCCGGCGACGAGCGTGTGGACACGGGGGCGCTCCTGGGCGTGGACCTGGAGACCCGCGTGAGCCGATGGGTCTCCTTCCGGTTCGGGGTCGGCTACGGCCGGACGACGATCACCGGGCCCGACCAGTCCGGCACGACCCGGAGCGTGGACGCCAACCAGGTCGTCCTGGAGCTGATCGCCGAGCCGCGGCTCGGCGTGGGGCCGCTGCGGCGGGCCGGCGTGGTGCCCTTCGGGCTCCTGGGCGTCGGGAGCGTGGTGCACGACCCGAGCGCCGAGGAGGGCGCGTTCGACCCGGCCCTGCCGTCCCGTTCCCAGGGATCGCTGATGTACGGCGGTGGCGTGGAGGTGGCGCCGGAGGCGCTGGGCGACCTCGGTGTCCGCCTGGAGTGGCGCCGAACCGACGTGCAGCTCCAGCGTACCTTCGTGATCACCGCGCGGGACGGCGCCAGCCGCGGCGCCGACCGCTTCATGGGCTCGATCTACTGGTCGTTCTGAGCTCCCCGCCGGCGCCCTCGCCGCCGTCCCTGCCCGGCGCGGCGGCGATGACCCGGGCGGCGTCCACCAGGGCGGCGTGGGCCGCGGCGGACGGGACGTTTCCGCGGAGACGCCCGGAGTCCGGGTCGACGGCCTCGGCCAGCAGCCCCGCGGGTCCCGCCCGTCCGGCGGCGGCCTCGAACCGCTCGGCCGCCT
>CAZFDK010000127.1:0-2531 GCA_964518305.1 uncultured Gemmatimonadota bacterium
CGGGCCGTGCCAATCATGCCGACCTTGAGCTCCCGGTCCGGGTTCGGCACCGACAGCAGGACGGGCAAGGTGCGTGTGTCGGGGTCGAGCACGCTTCCCACGGAGACCACGCGGCCCGCCCGGTGAACCTCGTCGCCCCCCTCCACCTGGAAGGAGGCACCCGTGGCGGGCGTGGCCCGCGGCACCTTCCGCGCCGGCAACTGCAGTCGGAGCCGAAGTGTCGTCGGATCCACCACCGTGATCAGGGGCTCGCCGGCTTCCACGCGCTGGCCGGGCGCCACCCTTCGCTCGGCCACGACGCCTCCGATGGGGCTCCGGACCCGGAAGCGGTAGGTGGTCTCCTCCCCGCCGTCCGATTCCCCGTCGTCCGTCGCCGGCCGCGTCACCGTCGAGCTGCCGCCGACGGCGGCCAGGGCCGCCCGGACGGCGTCGAGGTCGTGGCGGCTCTCCACCAGCCGCTTCTCCGGAATGGCCTCGGCCCCGACCAGGGGCCACCTGGCGCTCGAGCCGCTCCACCCGGGCGTGCAGCGAGGCGTAGGAGGACTCGCTGCCGGTGGGGGCCAGCACCGTGAGGGCCCCGCCGCGCTCCACCGCCGTTCCCACGGAGGGGAGCGGAACCGCGGGGTCCGACACCACGATCCCCGAGACCGGAGCGGAGATCTTCGCCGTCCGGTCCGGCGGCGACTCCAGCTCACCGGTGACCTCCACCGACCGGGGCACGGGCCGCATCCGGGCCTCCGCCACGGAGAAGGGAACCTCCCACTGCTGCTCCTTGAGGTACGAGATGCCGCCCCCCGCCGCTGCTCCCTGCTGGTGGGGCACCGAGTCGGCGGCGGCGTAGACCCGGAGGGACCCGGCGGGGACGGTCAGGCCGCGCCCGCCCTCTCTCGTCAGGTGGAGCTCCAGGGCATAGGTGCCCGGTTCGGGCACCGCAGGGGAGGGCGTGTAGATGCCGGGGCTCGACGGACCGGTGGCCCGCGCCGTGTGGGACGTCCCGTCCGCGGACGTGAAGCGGAGGAGGAGCTCGCCCTCCCGCACCGGCCGGAAGCCGTCCAGCAGCGTGAGGTGGATGCCCCACCCGCCACCGGCCTCGCCCGCCACCTGGGGTGGGTGCTCCATGAAGAGCTCGAGCGAGTCCGTCCAGCGGGTCACGGACCGGGCCGCATGCGTGTGCTCCTCCCCGGCCGTTTCGCTCCCCGTATCGCCCCCGCAGCCGGCGGCGATCACTCCGAGAGCGAGGACGGAGGTCGCGGTGCGGATCGCGGGCATGGCCAGATTTCTCATCGTGCGCTTCCTCCCCTGGCCGCGGTGCGGCCGGTCTGCGCTCCGCCCATGGAGCGGAGCAGATCGAAGTAGCTGATCCAGCGCTCGGCGCGCAGGTCGATGACCGTGACGCGGGTCTCCCGGTAGGCGTCGGCCGCGTCCAGGAGCTCCACCAGCGACATCTCGCCGGCGGCGTAGCCGGTCCGGGCGCTCTCCAGAAGCTTCGCCGGTTGCCGCAGCAGGTCTCCGGCGATCAGGTCCATCCGCCGGGTCGAGGAGCGGTAGCGCCGGCGGACGCGGATGACCTCGTTCCGGACGCTTCTCTCCAGCAGGGCCAGTCGCCGGGCCGCCGCCTCCGCGCCGGCGGATCGCGCCTGCACCCGTCCCCCCTGCCGGTCGAACGCCGGGAGCGGCAGTGAGCCGGAGAGCACCAGTCCGTCGAGGCCGTCGGACTGCGTCTTGTAGCCTCCGCTCACCGTGAGGTCGGGGACCCGGGAGAGCCGGGCCACACGGGCCTCGGCGCGGGCCGCCTCCAGCTCGTCGCGGGCGGCCTCCACGCGAGGGGCGGCGAGCCCGGCGCCCACGGCCTCCTCTCGTTCGGGCGGTCGCGGCGGAGAGCCCGGGGGCAGGTCCTCGGGCGCCAGCACCGCGGCCGAATCGGCGCCACCCAGGAGCGAGGTCAGCGACCGGCGCTCGTCGTCGAGCGTGAGCCGTGCGGATTCCAGCGCGCTCTCGAACCGGGCGCGCTCCAGCCGGAGTCGGCGCACCGCGTAGCCCGAGATGTCACCCTCCTCGAGGCGCGCCCGGCCGCTCTCCACCGCCTCACGGAAGACCGTCGCCACCCGCCGGAGGGCCTCGACGCGGGACTCGGCCGCTGCCGCCCGCACGTAGGCGCGGCGGACCTCGAAGGCTGTCTCCAGACTGTCGGCCCGGTAGCCGGCGCGTGCCGCCGACGCCGTCCGGGACGCCCGCTTCGAACGGGCGGAGGTGGCTCCCGGCCACTCGATCCGCTGCTCCAGCGTGAACACGCTCTCCCGGTAATCGCCGCCGGAGCCACTCAGCGACTCGTGGTAGGCCGTGGCAGACGGGTTGAAGTACGCCGCCGACTGCCGGGCCTCTCCCACCCGCCGATTGCGCTGCTCCCGGGCGAGGCGGAGCTCGATGCTCTCTTCCCTGAATCTCCGGAGGGCCTGCGGAAGGGAGACCCGGACGAGGCTGTCGGCAGCAGGAAGGCCGGCTGTGTCCACGCGGAGGGGAAGTTCAGATCC
>CAZFDK010000128.1:0-2436 GCA_964518305.1 uncultured Gemmatimonadota bacterium
TGCTGCCCCGCGCCCTGGAGGCCCTCGAGGGCTCCGGCCTGCGGGGACCGCCGGCCCGGGCCGCGTAGCAGCGACCCCGCTCCGCGAGACTCGCGCTTCGTCCCCGCGGTCGGAGTGGCCATCGGTCCGAGATCAGCGGCCGAATCGCCGTCCAGCATCGGTGCGATCCGGGCGGCGAACCCCGCCTCGGGCCTCATGGCGAGCCCATAGTCGGAGAAAGAGCGGTCATAGTCGTCAGACGACCGGCCGTGCAAGATCCCGGATAAAAGGCGGTAACCGAACTTTCCGGTGCCGCTCTGATATGGTCGCCAACGGCTGAATGGAAGACATCTCGGACGGCCCGATTAGCGTCGTTCGGCATCCCGCCGTGCCAGGGATCGCCGGCTCCGGACTGTCGGGTAATCGGGGCCAGCCCGCCATAGCAGACCAGGTGATCGGCAGAAGGAAAGCGTTCGATAGGGGTAATCTCGCCGGCCAACTTCAAGCTTCGGTACGGCCCGATTCCCGGAATACTCTGAAGCAGAGTGGCGGCCGGATGCTCGTCTGCCGTCGCCTCGATCCGACCGTCGAGTTCCCCGATCTTCGGGATAAGGGTGTCGATCAGCTCCAGGTGGCTCTCCACCAACGCCTTTTGCTCGTCCTCGAGCCAGGACCACGCTTCCTCTCGGAGCCACTGACGTCCCTCGCTCGTGAGCAACTTCCCCGGGCCGAGTCGGAGTCCCTGCTGCTGCAGATGACCGTGAATGCGGTTGCACAGCGTCGTACGCTGCTCCACAAGGGCGTCGCGGTGTCGAATCAACCGACAGATCTCCCGCTGTGAGGGCGGCTTGGGATAAACCGCGGGGATGAGATCCGTGGCCAGCATCCGGGCCAGAAGCCGGGCATCGACCGAGTCCGACTTGGTCTTGGCGTCGGCGATCGCCTCGAGCCGCTTGGCGTGCGCCAGCTGAAATCCCACCTCCGTCGGCTCCAAGGTGTCGGCGATCCATGGCCAGAAGGAACAGGTTTCGACGACCACCTCCAGCGGCCTGTATTCCTCCAGAGCGGCGAGCAAAGGCTCGCCGTCGCCCACAGGCACCCGTCCTTCCTCTGCGAGGAGTGTCCCCTGCTTGTCCACGATGGCGATCGTGAGGTAGCTTCGGTGTGCATCGATGCCTCCATACGGCACGATGATCGGCCTCCTGGGTTGGGCACGCGCCAGCACCCAACCGGCTCACCCGAGAGGGTAACCGGACGCCCGCCCAGGGGGCCATTCTTTTAGCCCTCCGCGCCCGGCCTGCGCTTCATAAGATCACTACACGCGCTCGCTGGTGACCCGGGTGGGGACGATCGACCTGCTGGTGCCCCGGGCCCGGGACGGTAGCTTCAGCACGAAACTCTTTCGGCGGTACCAGCGCAGCGAGAAGGGGCTGGTGCTGGCCCTGATGGAGATGGTGGTCAACGGGGTGAGCACCCGGAAGGTGAAGGAGATCACCGAGGAGCTCTGCGGCCGGGCGTTCTCCAAATCGACGGTGAGCCGTCTGGCCAAGGATCTGAACGAGCAGGTGGAGGCGTGGAACGAGCGCTCCCTGGACGGGACGGAATATCCGTTCGTCCTGGTGGATGCGATGCACATCAAGGTGCGCCGCCAGGGCGCGGTCCGCTCCACGAGCGTCCTGGTCGCGGTGGGGATTAGCAAAGAGGGCTACCGGGAGATCCTGGGGCTGCGGATCGCGAACTCGGAGAGCGAGCAGAGCTGGCTGGAGACGTTCCGGTGGCTCAAGGGTCGGGGCCTGGACGGGGTGGAGCTGGTGGTCTCGGACGCCCACGAGGGCCTCACCGAGGCGCTGCGGCGGTGCTTCCAGGGGGCGTCGTGGCAGCGGTGCCAGACCCACTTCAAGCGGAACGTACTGGACAAGACGCCGGCCGAGTGGAGGGAGGCCATGGACGAGGGGCTGGAGCGGATCTTCGAGGCCGAGGACCCGGGCTCGGCCCGGACCCACTTCGACAAGCTGGCCGAGGAGCTCGAGGGCAAGGCCGACAAGGCCCTGGACACGCTGGAGGCCGGCCTCGAGGACGCCATCGCCGCCCTGCGGCTGCCGGAGAAGTACCGCAAGCGGCTCCGGTCGACCAACACCGTGGAGCGGCTCATCGAGGAGTTCAGACGGCGAGAGAGGGTCGTCCGCATCTTCCCGAACGACGAATCGGCCTGGCGGCTGCTGGGCGCCGTCGCCGCCGAGATCCACGAGGACTGGAGCACCGGGAGACGCTACTTCCGGATGGACGAATACGAGCGGTGGAAAGAAGAACAGACAGCTGACCGGCCGCTGGAATCAGCGGCCTGATCGGTCCGCCTCCAGCCAGGCGGGAGGAGCGGATTACACACTCTTCGGGACTTGATCTACCGCGGCCTGCGGCGGACGAGCCACGGGGGAGCCTTCGTCGGGTACAGGGCGG
>CAZFDK010000129.1:0-2406 GCA_964518305.1 uncultured Gemmatimonadota bacterium
ATCCTAGGGAGCGGCAGTGCTGTCGCGTCGCCGTTCACACCGACAGGGGGTCGCCGGAATATTCGTTGTACTGCCAAGAGATACGTAGGGCATGCCCACCGGCGAGGAGCCGTGGGCCGGTGGGTATCTATACGCCGGGTGGGGCGTGGAGGTAGTTCACTTGAGAGCGTTGTACAGCGACTTGGCGGCGTCGCCGAAGTACGGCGATTTTATCTCTTCGGGCCGGCTAGTGTAGCGGTAGCTGTTGTGACCGAACACGTAGTTCCCGCCACCGAATCGCCAGATCCACGGACCGCCACTACAGCCACCTGTCTGGTTGCTTCCGATGGCCACCGTTTGGGGGCTACAGCTCCGACTTCCGTTGTAGGCGAACGAGGATTCCGTTTCCATCATCGACTGGCCGTCGAAATCCGACCCCTCGGCTGGGTACCCCATCGCGTGCCAGTGTTGGTCCCGGCTCCAGTTCCAGGCGAATCCCAGCCAGCCGACCACGTTGTGGAGTTTTTGCCCATCTTTCTCGTGGAGGATGGCCCCGCCCATGTCCTCGCATAGCGACCCGTTTCTGTACCAGGCGGTCCGGACGATTTTGCTCTTGACCGGCCACTGCCCGTATGGGGCGTTGCCATCCTTGTAGGCCGGGACGAATATCGCCTTGTCCACCCACCCGTCCGTACTCCCATTCCCCGCGTGGAGGCAGTGGCCGGCCGTCCAGATTGCATTCCCGCCGATTGACGATGCCGAGCATGACCCCCAGCCTCCATCCGTCTTCATGAACAGCCGCCCGACCGCCCGGTAGGGGTAGGTCTGGTAGTCGGGGACGACAGAATGCGTCGTGTACGGGGGCGGGTAACTGAACCCCGCCTGCGTCTCGACATCGCCGGCTTGCTCGGCGGCTTCCGACGGACGCCCACCGGGAGCCACGCCCTCTCCTTCTCCGGGGCCTTCTGGTGCGTCCTCGTCAGCCATCCGGGATTCTGCGGCCCGGTCCTGACCTTCTTCCACGGTGGGGAGATCCATCGGCGTGGCGTCCATCATCTCGGTCGAGGAGAGCAGTTCTGTGCTGGCCAGTTGGGGTTGCTCCGGGGATTTGATATTCCCGGTATTTCCGTCTCCAGTGGGTGCTGGCCCGTCTGAGCCGGTGTCGCCCTGCGTCGAACCGCCGTTTCCGTTGGGGTTTTCTGCCATTGTCCCACCCAATGATATTTGTCCTGCATAATAAATTCATATCCATAATGTTCTTACATTTATCTGGCGGGCGGAAAAACCTACCGCGGGGGTGTCTCGGGGCGCTTTACAGCGGTTCGTCGGGTTCGTCCTCGTCCTCCTCGTCTTCGATGTCCTCTTCGCTCACGTCCGGCATCGGAACCGGATCTGCATTTCTCATCTCCTCGGGAGTCAACTTCCACTCCTCCTCTTCTTCTTCGTCTATTTTTCGCACAGCCGACTTGATATTGCCCGCGTGGTCCTCCTCCTCCTCCTCATCGGCCTGGCGGTTAGCATCCGACATAATCTACCGTCTGATTTTGTCCTGCTTAACCATTCGGCCTGCCCATCACGGGAACGCCCCAATCGCTCGGAGGACCTGGATTTGGTGGGCTTTGTGGCCCGTCCGGTCGGCCACCTACTCAGCCAGGAGCGCCTCGAATGTCGGCGGGGGCATCGCCGCGATCGGGGCTTCCTCGCGCTTGACGAGCTGGCGCTGCTCGGGGCGCGGTCGCCGTCGTCGGGGCCGTGGTTCCGGATCCTGACGAACGCGTCCCGGGGATCCGACACCGCGGATCCACGCATACCGTGTGTTCGCTCTCGTCGTCGGGAGGGTCCTCTGGCTCGCCGGCGAGCCGATCGTTGAGGGTGCCGAGGTCCGGAGAAGGCCGTCGAGGACCTCCAAAGCAGCGAGGCGCCTCTACTCCTGAATTAGTATGATAAGAGCTTTCATGTTAGGACATGACAAGGTAATACCGGGTCACCGGGAGTTCGACGCAATACTCTCCCCCTCGGCTCCCGGGGCCCGGTTTTTGTCAGTTGAGAGTGACTCTAGTTATAGTTTATCATGTATAATAAACATATTTATATACGACTGCCGAACAGCACACCGGTCGAGACAGTCTTGTCATGCCGCCTGAGCACACCCTCCATCAGACACACCTCCAGAATCCAGTACTCGGCTTCTTGGGCTCAAAGCACTAGCCTGCTCGGGGGGCTCGTGGGGCCAGGCATGACGCTCACGGCCATTAGCGGCGAGCCTAATTCCGTCTCGGGGCTCGAGACGGCCGATTGTTCAAGACAGATCAGCCGAGTACCGGAGCTTCGACACCTATCTGGCGGGAGAACGTCTCGGGAACGGTGACAGGAGTTGGCCTGCGTTAGCATATGCTAACGCTGGCTCGCTCACCTCCCACCAGTCGT
>CAZFDK010000130.1:0-2400 GCA_964518305.1 uncultured Gemmatimonadota bacterium
GAGAGGGGGAGGTCGCGCTGGCGGGCGAACTCCACCCCCGCCGCCACGTCCGCGGCCGAGGTGCAGCGGGCGAGGAGGGCCGGGCGACGGTCGACGCGGGCGTTCCACACGGCGCGGGCCTCCCCGTAGCGCGGGTCGCCGGGGGCCAGCACCTCGCCCCGGATCCGGCCCGCCAGCTCCTCCCGGGCACCGGACTCGCCTCCGCTCGTGGACTCCATCGTCACCTCCCTTTCCGGTGCAATCGCGACTCACCCGAACGTAGGCGGGCGGCATCGGCCAGGGAAATCAGTCCGCGGCGATGAGTCTCCGCTGAGGGAGGCCTCCATCGTGTCCCCCGGCACGATGGTCACGGCCCCCGCGCGGAGGTATGATGTGCGTCCCATGGTCACCACGGGAATCACCTGGCAGCACGTCCAGCAGGCCCCGGACGACGGCAAGCGTCGGGAGGCCATCGGCGGCGACCTCTACGTGACGCCCGCCCCCGGCGTGCGCCATCAGCGGATCAGCGTCCGGCTCCTGAAGGAGCTCTACGCGCTCCTCCACGCCCCCGGCCACGGCGAGGTTCTCCACGCCCCGGTCGGCGTCGAGTTCCCGGAGACCGGCGAGGGCGTCCAGCCCGACCTCCTCTTCGTCTCCCGCGAGCGGCAGGGGATCGTCGCAGAGGAGGAGATTCGGGGTGCTCCCGATCTCGTCGTCGAGATCCTCTCCCCGACCACCGAGGAGCGGGACCGCGGCCTCAAGCGCGAACTGTACGAGCGGCAGGGCGTCCGCGAGTACTGGGTCGTCGACCCGGAGGAGGACGCGGTCGAGGTGTGGCGGTTCGGAGGACGCGGCGCGGAGGAAGAGACGACCCACGAGCGGTTCACGGACCGCCTGCCGGTGCGCGTCGGCGGCCAGCAGGTCGGGGAGGTCGACCTGGAGGACGTCTTCGTCCGGGACGCCTGACGAGCCCCGTCAGCCCTCCCCGCTCTCCCGCTCCCGGTCCTCGGCGTCGTCCTCCTCGAGACCCTCGGTCCGGTTCCCCCGTCGGCCCTCGTCCGACGCCTCCTCGGGCCGGTACATGATGACCCGGGCTCGCTCGAGCGTGATCAGCCCGCCCCCGATCATCTCGTCCAGGTCGGGCAGGACCTCCTGGATCTTCTCCTCCCGCTCCACCACCTCGACCACCACCGGCAGGTCGCTCGACAGCCGGAGCACCTTCCCGGTGCGGAGCCGGGCGCTGGCCCCGAACCCGGCGATGGCCCGGGTCACCGTGGCCCCGGCGAAGCCCTCTTCCCGCAGGAAGAGCAGCAGGGCCTCGTACAGCGGCTTGCCCTCGTACGGCCCGGCCTCGCAGCGGTCGCTCTCGCCGAGGAAGATCCGCATCAGGGTGCGCTCGCCCTCGAACCGGTGCGTCATCCGCCACCCCCGGGCTGGAGGAGCCAGCTCGCCAGCGCCAGTCCGACCGCGATCCCGACCAGGCCCGCGGCGAGGCTCCCGGCCACGTAGCCGGTCGCCCCCCACCGGTCGCCGCCCCGAAGGAGGGCCACCGCCTCGAAGGAGAAGGTGCTGAAGGTGGTGAAGGCCCCGAGCACGCCGATGGTGGCGAACTGCCGCCACTCGGCGGGCGCGGTGGTGGTCTCGAGCCACACGACCGCGAAGCCCAGCAGCACGGAGCCGACCGTGTTCACCGTCATCGTCCCCCACGGGAACGCCCCGGCCGTCCACTCCTGCACCCATCCGGTCAGGCCGTAGCGCAGGAGCGCGCCGATTCCCCCTCCTATGGCGATGTAGAGCCAGGCCATCGCGCCTCCTCCCCGGCGTCCGTCCCTGCATGAAAAAACCTCCCGCCCGGACTTCGCGTCCGGGGGGAGGAGTCATCAGCGGCCGGGACGGCGCCGTCCGGCCGCGGTTTCGGCGAACTCCATCGCCATCGCTCGTGGCCATGGTAGGGCGCGCCGGGGTCCGCCCGCAACGAAGCGCTGCACGGGCCGCCTCGCGCCCGAGACGCGGGACGTGGCGTGGATCGCCTCACCCGCCCTCCGGCACCACCCCCACCACCCGGGCCGGGCCCCCGGAGTGAGCTCATCGGGATCTCGTGCGCCTTCCACCCGCCCGCGGCGAAGTGCCAGGGGGCGTCCAGGTGGGTGCCGCCGTGCTCGGCCGCCGAGAAGTTATAGGCGGCGTACCAGTAGCCGGCCGCCGTGGAGTCGGCCATCACGGTGTCCAGCTCGAAGGGGCGGGCCGTGGGCCAGTAGACGTTCTCCTCGTCCAGGGCGTGGGTCATGTCCACCCAGCGGACGCCCTCCCCCGTGAAGATCGCCTCGGCGGCGGCCTGGAGGTCCGGACCCTCGGCCTCGCGCGCGCCCTCCCCGCCGCAGCCGGCCAGCAGGAGCCCCGCCGCCAGCAGGGCCGTGGGGG
>CAZFDK010000131.1:0-2388 GCA_964518305.1 uncultured Gemmatimonadota bacterium
ATTCGCTCCCCCGCCGGGCGCCTGATTTACGTCTTCTCCACCCCGAGACCCGCCGCCGCTTCTCCGATGGGAGCCCGCCGGTGGACGTCGCGGGGGCCGACTTCTTGGGGGCGCCCTGGACGAGGACTTCGAGCAGGCGGAGCTCGACAAGCTCGGCCGCTGGCGGGATGAGGTGCGCGGCCGCGGTGAGGGGGACGCACCGCCGATTGGGGATTCGGGTAGAACGTGATGAGGATTAGCCCTACCTCCTGGACTTCGGCGGACTCCGGATGGACCTCCAGGAGCTCCTGAAACGTCCGATTGACCTCGGGGACCGAGGGGTTCCTCCGGCGGGACATCCGGGAGCGGGTCCTTCAGGAAGCTGTCGAGCTGTGACGCGGCGCGACGAGCAGCGGCTCGAGAACATTCTCCGCGTGAGATCAACGCCATCCTCGAACACCGGTGTCGAACAATAAGAAGGATTGCGGCGGACGAGCCGCGTCGGAGCCACGTCGAGCTGAAGCTCCCGATCATCGGCGAAGCGACCGCCAACCTGGAGACCGAGGGCCCAGAGAGGGAGCGGTAGGACGGGGCTTGCCTCGACACTCGGCGCGCAATACGGTGTCCTTACGGCGTGCTTACGACACAGCGACCTTTCTCGTCCCGGCTTTCAGAAGAAGCATGACCCGTAAGATCTTCAAATCCGGCAACAGCGTGGTCGTGTCGATCCCCCGGGAGAGCCTCGACGCGCTCGGGCTCGAGATCGGCTCCGAGGTCGAGGTGGTCGTGGACGAGGAACAGGGCCGCCTCATCCTCCGCCCGACCAACGACCTGCCGGGCGTGGACGCCGAGTTCTCCCGGCGGCTCAGCGACTTCATCGACCGCTACAAGCCGGCCCTGGACGCCCTCGCGGACGGGTAGGTGCAGTACCTCTCCCCCGAGCAGGTCCTCTACATCCACCACGTCCTGACCGAGGGGGCCGGACTCCGGGATCCCGGGGCGCTGGAGTCGGCCGTCGCCCGGCCCCGCTCCGGATTCGGCGACGAGGAATTCTACGAGACGGTTTCCGAGAAGGCGGCGGCCCTCCTTCACTCCCTGTTGGACAACCACCCCTTCGTCGACGGAAACAAGCGCACCGCAATTACGGCCGCCGGTCTCTTCCTGGAGTACAACGGACGGGCCTTCACTGCCACCAACGAGGAGCTCGAACAGTTCACCCGTTCGGTCGTGACGGAGGACCCGACCCTGGAGGCGACTGCCGGCTGGATCCGGGAGCACAGCCGACCGCGTGGAGAGGGCTGAGCCCCGTCGACTGATCCGTAGGGTACAAGAGGCCGGTGCTGACCAGGAGGTCAGAAGATGAGTGACGGGAGCCGTGGTCCGCGCGAGCGGGTCGTCCCCTGACTTGCAGACGAGACACCGGTGACCCCGTCTTAGCGGGCATTCGGAGTCCGGGCGACAGATTCGTGGACCACCGGAACGGGATGAGCGGGTAGCCAATCATGCTGCGGTCGACCGACGGCCACGACCCGGACGACCTCCTCCATCGGATGAGGGGCCGGCTGCTTGAGGCTTGGGGGAAGCACATCGATCGGATCATCCTCTACGGCTCCCGCGCCAAGGGCGAGGCGCGGCCGAACAGCGACTTCGACCTGCTGGTGGTCTACGACGGGGCCGTCCCCCGGCGTAAGGCACGGCGCCGGTTCCGAGATGCTCTCGGCGACCTGCGCCCGCTGGCCGATCTCCGGGTGGTCACCGCGAGCCAGTATGAGGCGGGCCGGGACGTGCCGGGGTGTCTCGTCGAGACAGTGGACCGAAGCGGTCGGGTGCTACATGGGCGGTGACCTGCGCGAGGACACCAAGGCGCCCGGCTGCTCGGCCCCTGGGTGATCGCCTACCACGCTCAACGGGCAGCCGAGAAGTTCATCAAGGCCTATCTCCTCGCCCATGGCGTGTCCTCGGACACGGCCGGCTCCGGACCCACGAGATCGACGATCTCCGGGAGCTCGTGGCCGAGTGGGACGAGGAGCTCGCGCGCCGGTTGGAGGTGGCGGACGAATTGAGCGAATACGCCGTCGAGGTCCGCTACCCGCCTCCTGCGCCCGAGGTGGAAACGGGGGCAACTGCCGGAGAGGCACGGTCCGCCCTTGAAGCGGCACGGGAGGTAGAACGGATAATCCAATCCGAAATCGATCCCATCCTCCCGTAGCCACGCGGCGGAACGGCGGACGCTCACGACGGCTCCCCCGCCGAACGTCTCATCTACGTCTCCTCCCACCCGGAGGCCCGCCGCCGCTTCTCCGACCGGGACCCACCCATGGACTTCGTCAAGGCCGCCTTCGCCCTCGCCCTCGACGAGGACTTCGACCAAGAGGAGCTCGACAAACTCGGCCGGTGGCGGGAGGAGAT
>CAZFDK010000132.1:0-2331 GCA_964518305.1 uncultured Gemmatimonadota bacterium
CCGGGGCCGAGCTTAAGGCCGCGCTCCGCGAGAACGTCTCCATCGAGACCACCGTCTACTCCGACACCCATGGCGGCTACCGGAACCTGGACGCCGAATTCGCCGAGCATGAGACGGTCAGCCACCGGGCCGGGGAATACGTCCGCGGGCCGGCCTCGATCAACGGGATCGAGATGAAATGAGAAGGCCAACCCCCGCGCGGCGGGGTTACCTTGACGGTACCCCAAAGCAAGAACGGGCTCGAAGCCCAGAGCACGGAGGTTGGCCTGATGAATAAATCTACTGCAGAGGGGCCGACTCGGACAGTCGGCCTCGATGTCGGCGACCGGTCCACGCAGATCTGTGTGCTCAACACAGAAGACGAGATTCTCGAGGAGGGCCGGGTCCAGACGACCGAGGAAGCGTACCGGAGCCGGTTCGAGGGCGTGGAGGCGCTGCGGATCGTCCTCGAAGTCGGCCCGCAATCGCCCTGGGCGACGCGGCTGCTGGGCACGCTCGGCCACGAGGTGATCGCCGCCAACCCGCGGAAGCTCCGGCTCATCTACGAGAACGACCAGAAGTCGGACCGAGCCGACGCCGAATACCTGGCCCGCGTGGGGCGGCTGGACCCGGAGCTGCTTGCCCCGGTCAACCACCGGAGCGCGCAGGCCCAGGCCGACCGGGCGGTGCTGCTGGCCCGGGACAACCTGGTCAAGGTCCGCACCCAGCTGGTGAACCACGTCCGGGGGACGGCCAAGACCGTCGGCCGGCAGCTGTCGAGCTGTTCGACGGAAGCCTTCCCGGGGACCGTCCGGGAGGAGATTCCGCCGGCGCTCGCCCCGGCCCTGGACCCGATCCTGGATCACATCGAGCGAGTCAACGAACAGATCCAAAGCTACGAGCGGGAGATCGAACGGCTCTGCGAGGAGGTCTATCCGGAGACCGAGCTGTTGCGACAGGTTCACGGCGTCGGCGCTATCACGGCCCTCTGCTACGTGCTCACCATCGAAGACCCGACCCGGTTCGAGAAGAGCCGGACCGTGGGTGCCTACCTCGGACTGGTTCCGAAGCGGAAGCAGTCCGGGGACACCGAGCAGCGGGAGGGGATCACCAAGGCCGGGGACGAGACGCTCCGCCGGCTGCTCGTCGAGTCTGCCCAGTACATCCTCGGGCCCTTCGGCCAGGACTGTGACCTCCGGCGATGGGGACTTCGGCTCGCCGAAGAGGGCGGGGAGCACGGCCGGAAGCGGGCGGCGGTCGCCGTGGCCCGGAAGCTGGCGGTCCTGTTGCACCGGCTGTGGATCACCGGGGAGGTCTACGAGCCGCTCCACAACGCCGACGAGGAGGCTGCCTGACGACGTCGCTTCCGAAGACGGTACGGAGGACAGACGAGGGTTTCCGTCAACGCCCCGTCCGGTGGACTGCGCAAAAGCCTTTGGCCCCTCGAGGCCGACATCGAGATGGCAGCAGCCAGACGGTGCGGACCCCAACATGCAGCGGGGCGGCATGGCCGTCCCACCACGACTGCGGATGGAAGCCTGGCAGGCGGAAATCACTCGGACTGTCCTATTACAGAGAACACAATAGAACGCAATCCTTGACCCCACGCTATTCATGACGGGCTCTTGAGTGACTTAGCGCGTCTATGATCGCTCTATCGGTTGAGGCTTGTGTCTGAGCGGCGTCCGGCTCGCGTAGATCCCCCTTTCCCCCGCTCCGGTTGGGAGCTGGGCGGCGGCTCAGTACGTCTCTGTCCCGGCCCCGGAGTACAGCTACGCCGGAAGGGGCCGGGCCGGGGAGTCGGGCGAGCCGCGTGCGGGCCGGACGTCGCCGAGCCGCTCGAGGATCTCGTTCCAGGCCTGGACGTGCCCGTCGGTGGCATGGACCCGGATTCGGCGTCCACCGAGCGTGACCCGGACGGCGGCCCGGAGGATCGTCCGACGGAAGCGCTGACGCTCGTAGCGCCGTCCGCTGATCCGGGCCCAGAGACAGCGGAGCTGGTCGAGCAGGTTGGCGGCGAGCAGACTGGTCAGGAGCCAGGCTTCGTTCACCGCGAAGCTGTCTCGGCGGGCCTCGGTGCCGGCCACGGACTCTCCCCGGTAGTGGCTCTTGGGCCGCGGGCTGGAGGAGAGCCGGGGTCGGAGCGCCGTCTTCCAATCGCCGAAGTCCTTCTCGGCCCGGCCGCGTCCCCGGTACCGCTGGAGCAGTTCCCGGGCGGAGACCTCCTCGCGCGGGGCGTTGGTGAGGAGGAAGAAATGCTCCAGGAACATCCGGGTCTGGACCGTCCCGTCCTCGGCCCGCTCCGTCCGCGGCCGCTCCAGGACGACCAGTACGACCCGCCGTCTCTTCTCC
>CAZFDK010000133.1:0-2308 GCA_964518305.1 uncultured Gemmatimonadota bacterium
GGGCCGAGTTCGAGGAGGCGCTGGGCGAGGTCCGCGGCGTGGACGACGACCGCACGCTGCGCAGCCTGCTGCACCTGGTGGAGGGGACCTCCCGGACCAACTTCTACCAGGACCGGGCCCGGCAGCGGGACTCGGGGATGATCGCGATCAAGATCGACTGCGAGCGGGTGGACCTGCTGCCCCGCCCCCGGCCGCGGTACGAGGTGTACGTGAACAGCGCGAACACGGAGGGGGCCCACCTCCGCATGGGGACCGTGGCCCGGGGCGGCATCCGGTGGAGCGACCGGGCGGAGGACTTCCGGGTGGAGGTGCTGGGCCTGGCCAAGACCCAGCAGGTCAAGAACTCGGTGATCGTCCCCTCTGGCGCCAAGGGCGGGTACGTGGTGAAGGACCCCCCGGCGGAGCGCGAGGCCCGCCAGGAGGCCGGCGAGTCGAGCTACCGCGAGTTCATCCGCGGGCTCCTGGACGTGACCGACAACATCGTGGACGAGGAGGTGGTCCATCCGCCGCAGACGGTGATCCGGGACGGCGAGGACCCCTACCTGGTGGTGGCCGCCGACAAGGGCACGGCCCACCTCTCGGACACGGCGAACCGGCTCGCCCGGAGCTACGACTTCTGGCTGGACGACGCCTTCGCCTCCGGCGGCTCCCACGGCTACGACCACAAGAAGCTCGGCATCACCGCCCGCGGCGCCTGGAAGTGCGTGGAGCGGCACTTCCGGGAGCTGGGCCGCGACATCGAGGCGGAGCCGTTCAGCGTCGTCGGGATCGGCGACATGGGCGGCGACGTCTTCGGCAACGGGATGCTGCTGTCGGAGAACATCCGCCTGGTGGGCGCCTTCGATCACCGGCACGTGTTCGTCGACCCCGACCCGGACCCGGCGGCCAGCTTCGAGGAGCGGAAGCGGCTGTACGAGGCCGAGAACTCCACCTGGATGGACTACGACCGCGACGTCCTGAGCGAGGGCGGCGGGGTGTGGGAGCGGGACGCCAAGCGCATCGAGCTCCCGGAGGAGGCCCGCGAGGCCCTGGCGATCGAGGAGGACGGGCCGCTCACCGGCAACGAGCTGATCCGCGCGGTGCTCCGGGCGCCGGCCGATTTGCTGTGGAACGGGGGCATCGGGACCTACGTGAAGGCCAGCGACGAGGGCGACGCCGAGGTGGAGGATCCCGCCAACGACGACGTGCGGGTGGACGCCGGCGAGCTCCGGGCGAAGATCGTCGGGGAGGGGGGCAACCTGGGCTTCACGCAGCGCGCCCGGGTGGAGTACGCCGCCCGGGGCGGGCGGATCAACACCGACGCCCTGGACAACTCCGCCGGCGTCGACATGTCGGACCACGAGGTGAACCTGAAGATCCTGCTCACCCGCCAGGTGCGGGAGGGCGAGCTGTCCCGGGAGCATCGCAACGAGCTCCTGCAGGAGGTCGAGGGCGAGGTCGCCCGCCAGGTGCTCCGGGACAACTACCTGCAGAGCCTGGCGGTCAGCCTGGAGCGGCACCGGGCCCGCCAGCGGCCCGGCGAGTTCCGGCAGACCCTGCTCCACCTTGAGAAGGAGGCGGGCCTGGACCGGGAGATCGAGGACCTGCCCACCTCCGACGAGCTCACGGACCGCCTGGAGGAGGGCCAGCACCTGACCCGGCCCGAGCTGTGCGTGATCCTCGCCTACGCCAAGCTGGAGATGAAGCACAGGCTGGCGCGGTCGGGGCTCACCTCGGAGCCCGTCGTCCGCGAGCTGCTCTTCGGATACGTCCCGGACCGCGTCGCGCACGAGGCGGGCCGGGCGGAGATCGACGACCACCCCCTGGCCCCGCGGATCGTGGCCACCGAGCTCACCAACCGGTTCGTGAACCGGATGGGAGCCACGAGCCACGTGCGCCTGGCCCGGGAGATGGGCGAGCCCTACCCGCGGATCGCCCGGGCCTGGTTCGCCGCCTACCGCGTCGGCGAGGTGGATCCGCTGTACGACGCCCTGGAGGCCCTGGACGGGGAGGTGCGGACCGGGGTCCAGAGCCAGTGGTTCCTGCAGGCGGGGGACGACCTCGAGGCCGCCACCCGCTGGATCCTGACCAGCGCCCCGACGGGCGCGACCGTGGGGGAGCTGGTGCAGAGGTACGCCGCGCCCGTGGCGGAGCTGAGGGAGGACCTCGACGACCTGCTCACCGACCGCCGCCGCGCGGAGCTCGAGAACCAGCTGAGCCTGCACCGGACCGACGGGCTGGGCCGGGAGGCCGCCTCGGACCTGGCCACGCTCCGCCACCTGGACGCCCTGCTGCCCGTGGCCGAGCTGGCCCGCTCGCGCGACCTGTC
>CAZFDK010000134.1:0-2305 GCA_964518305.1 uncultured Gemmatimonadota bacterium
GCCGCGTCGATCTCCGCGACGCGGTTGTCCCCGGCCCACACCACTCCCGCGATCTTGAGGAGTGCACCGATCTCGTGCTCCGAGGCGCCCTGGAAGATCGGTGTGTGGGCTTCGAAGCCCAGCACGTCGGCAGCCCAGCCCAGCTGGGTCTCCAGCAGCTGCCCGATGTTCATCCGGCTCGGGACACCGAGCGGACTCAGCACCACCTGTATCGGCGTCCCGTCGGGCATGACCGGCATGTCCTCCTCCGGAGCGACCGTGGCGATGACGCCCTTGTTTCCGTGGCGCCCGGCCATCTTGTCGCCCACGGCGATCTTCCGCTTCTGCGCCAGGTACACCTTCACCAGCTGGACGACGCCCGGAGACAGCTCGTCGGGCTGGAAGACCTTGTCGATGGCCTCCTCGGTGTCCTCCCGAATCGTCTCGATCCGGCGCTTCGATGCGTCGATGACGTCGCGGATCCGCTCGTTGGCCTCCTCGTCCTGGACCTTGAGCGTCGAGAGGTCCACCTCTCCCAGGTCCAGCTGCTCCAGATCCTCGGCGGTGAGCTCCCTGCCCTCCTCGAAGAAGGGCTCGATGGTGCCGCGCTGGAGGAAGAGCTCGACGGTCTCGCCCTCCAGCAGGTCGCGGAGCTCCTCGTCGCGGGCCTCGTTCACGCGGGAGATCTTCTCGCGCTCCCGCTCCCGCAGCTCGGAGATCCGCTCGCCGTGCTCCCGCTCCAGCAGCGGGTCGTCGATGCGGCGGGAGAAGACCTTCACGTCGATGACCGTCCCCTCGACCCCGGGCGAGACGCGGAGCGAGTTGTCCTTCACGTCCTTGGCCTTCTCACCGAAGATGGCCGTCAGGAGCTTCTCCTCGGGGGAGAGCTCGGTCTCGCCCTTCGGCGTGATCTTCCCCACCAGGATGTCGCCGTCCTCCACCTCGGCGCCCACGCGGATGATGCCGCGCTCGTCCAGGTCGGTGAGATCCTCCTCGGCCACGTTCGGTATCTCGCGGGTGATCTCCTCCATGCCCCGCTTGGTGTCCCGGACGTGGAGCTCCAGCTCCTCGATGTGGATCGAGGTGTAGCTGTCGTCCTCGACCAGTTCTTCGCTGACGACGATGGCGTCCTCGAAGTTGTACCCGTACCAGGGCATGAAGGCGACCAGGGCGTTCTGGCCCAGCGCCAGCCGGCCGTCGTCGGTGGCCGGGCCGTCGGCCAGGACCTCGCCCTTCTCCACCTCGTCGCCCACGCGGACGATGGGACGCTGGTTGATGGACGTGTCCTGGTTCGAGCGCCAGAACTTCTTCAGCCGGTAGCGGTCGAACTGCGTCAGCTTCTGGAGCGGCGCCCGGCCCTCGCCTTCGGCCCCCTTCGGCGTACCCGTGTCCACCACCACCTCGTCGGCGGTGACCTTGGTCACCACGCCGGAGCGCTTCGCCGTCACGGCGGCGCCCGAGTTGGTGGCCACCTGCCGCTCGACGCCGGTCCCCACCAGCGGGGCGTCCGGGAAGAGCAGCGGCACGCCCTGGCGCTGCATGTTCGATCCCATGAGCGCCCGATTCGCGTCGTCGTGCTCCAGGAAGGGAATCAGCGACGTGGAGACCGAGGCCAGCTGGTCCGGCGCCACGTCGATGTAGTCGATCTCTTCCGGCGGGAGCAGCGGATAATCGTCCTTCTGGCGGCAGAGGATCAGGTCGCGCTCGAAGTTGCCGTTCTCGTCCACCCGGGCGTTGGCCTGGGCGACGGAGGCCTCCTCCTCGTCGTCGGCCGACAGCCAGTGGACCTCGTCGGTGACACGACCCTCCTCGTCCACCTTCCGGTACGGCGTCTCGAGAAAGCCGAGGGTGTTGAGACGCGAGTAGGTGGTGAGCGAGGTGATAAGGCCGATGTTCGGTCCCTCGGGCGTCTCCACCGGACAGATCCGGCCGTAGTGGGAGTAGTGGACGTCCCGCACCTCGAAGCCGGCCCGCTCACGCGTGAGCCCGCCGGGGCCCAGCGCCGACAGGCGGCGCTTGTGGGTCAGCTCGGCCAGCGGGTTCGTCTGGTCCATGAACTGGCTGAGCTGCGAGCTCCCGAAGAACGACTGGATCACGGCGCTCACGGTGCGAGCGTTCACCAGGTCGTCGATGGACATCTTGTCCGGGTCGTTGTTGATCGACATCCGCTCCCGGACCAGCCGTGCCATGCGCGACAGTCCCACCGAGAACTGGTTGGCGATCAGCTCGCCGATGGACCGCACGCGCCGGTTCCCCAGGTGGTCGATGTCGTCGACGTAGCCCCGTCCCTCGTGCAGCTCCACCAGGTAGCGGAGGATGGCCACGA
>CAZFDK010000135.1:0-2295 GCA_964518305.1 uncultured Gemmatimonadota bacterium
CTGGCGGACGTGGATCCGGGTGGGTTCCCCCTGGGGCTCGGCCGGCGTCCAGTCCTCCGGCGGTTGGACGTAGATCCCCATGACCATGCCTCCCATTCCCTTCTCCGGGCGCTGATGCGCCCCTGAGGTGGGGACCTCGCGGGTCTGCTGACGGGTCCGCTCAAGGTGTCCGGGCGGCGTCTCCGAGATCTCCGGGTTCGGCATGAAGTCCCAGCTGATGTGGCAGTGGAAAATCCAGCCGCCGGGACGAGTCGGACTCCAGCTGAGCTTCATCGTGCCGCCGGGCTGGACGGTCTGGGTGACCTCCCTCTGCCGTCGGGTCGGGCCGTAGAGGGTGTCCTGGGCGATGGTCCCCCGGGACTGCAGCGTGAAGAAGAATCCGTGGAGGTGCATTGGGTGGGCGATGCCCGTGGCGTTGATCACCCGGTAGGTGACCTCATCGCCCATCTCGTAGGTGAGCCGCTCGGTCAGGGGCCACGGTCGGCCGTTGATGGGGAGGTAGCCGTGGGAGCCCTGGATCAGCATGACCTTCTCGTGCTCGCGGGGGCCCTCGCCGGGTGCGTCCACGATCAGGGCGCCGGCGAGCAGGCCGTCGTCGGCCTCTTCCTCCTCGCCGATGGCCTCCTCCGGCACCCGCGCCCGGTAGAAGTAGGTGCCGCGCTCGTCGGCCGTGAAGGAGAACGCTTTCGTCTCGCCCGGTGGCACCCGAACCCAGGGCAGCTCCGCGCCCGGCGGCAGCCGACCCCGATCCAGGTTCGGAGGCTGGCGAGCGCCCAGTCCCTGAATCTCGAGCGGCTTCTCCAGCGGGTTCGTAACCGTCGCCCTCACTTCGGTGCCTTCCGGCACCCGGATCATCGGGCCCGGCGCCTGCGGCTGCTCGCCGACCTCGGCAAAGGCGAGCTTTTCTACAGGCGGTTCCTCCTCCCCCAGCGGATGCCAATCGCCCTTCCGGACCTCCAGGTCGAGCTCAAGCCGGCCGTCCTCCAGCTCTCCGGCGGCCTCCTCGTTGTCGTTCCACTGGATCTGAGGCCCCTCGGGCTGGGCGCCAGACAGGAGGGGAAGGAGAAGGAGAGGAACGACCGAAAGCGCGCGTGCTCGAAGCACTGTGCCCCCCACCTCGGAGGAGGGATCGGCCCACCCACCTCCTTCTTGAGCGGTGCCGGTCCCGAAGTCGAAGGCGCTCGGCGTCTCGATTGAGTGACCCGGCCGACAGCCGTTCGATTCGCTTGCTATGTATCGATCCATTGTGACGTCTGCAAACGAACGCATGCGACCGTCTTCTCGTGGGACGATGGGTACCCCCGACCCCCGGGGAGCCGGTCTACCGCGACTCCCGGTCGTTTGCGTCGTCCGTCAACGTCAATAATCGTACGCCGGACCTTCTGTGCGGCCAGAACCGACGGAGGTAAGGGGACGTTTGGCCAATCACACGTCGGACGTCCCCGGACTGCTTTCGCGTACGATCTCGTTGTTCACGGACCGGGAGGAAGTCGTGGGACGCAACCGTATCGTGGGCGTCGTTCTGGCCGTCGGGGCGGTTCTGTGGGTGGGGGGAGATCTGTCGGCGGACGAGGCGGAGACCGCCGTACAGGGCACCGACGCGCCCCACGAAGTGCGGGCGCCCGCCGCCGACACCTCGAATGCGCTCCGCTCGGCCCTGCAGGGCTTCATGGGCCGGTATCGCGAAAACATCGTCCGGGCGGCGGAGCTCATGCCGTCCGAGCACTACGACTATAAGCCCACCGAGGACAAGCGCACCTTCGCGGGCGAGCTGGCGCACGTGGCCACCTCCAGCGTGAGCTTGTGCTCCGCGCTCTCCGGCCCCGAGGCTCCGGACGCTCCGGACCTCTCCGACCTCCACGGCACCGACAAGGGACGGCTGGTGAGTGGACTGAGGCAGGCCTTCGACTACTGCGACGCCGCGATCGCCAGCTTCGATGATGCCACCCGGGCGGACGAAGTTGCGCTGTTTGGCGACTACCGGGACAGCAAGGCGATGGCCGCCCTGATCCTCGCCGCCGACTGGGGGGACCACTACGGCCACCTGGCCACCTACATGCGCCTCAACGACCTCCTGCCGCCCACGGCTCGGGAGGAGTCCGAAGGCTAAGGGGGGCAGGGCCCGGATCGAGCCAGCGGGATACGTCGGACTCACGCACCCCGGTGCCGTCTGCTCTGCGTCGATCCCGAGTGCGCATTCACGTACAGCCGCCCACTGACCGGGGAGGAGCGTCGAGCGGCGGCGGCCGATCCTGTGGACGCCGACCTCTGCAGGTGCGTGGCCCCGGGCCCGGC
>CAZFDK010000136.1:0-2291 GCA_964518305.1 uncultured Gemmatimonadota bacterium
CAGCTCTACGAGCAGATGAACCGCCCCGAGGACGCGGCCGCCGCCTACCGCCGGTTCATCGCCGCGTGGGAGGACGCCGACGAGGCGCTGCAGCCCCGGGTGGAGGCGGCGCGGAAGCGGCTCAAGAAGCTGACGGCTGGAGAGGCCGAGCCCGATGAGTGAGCCGTTCGGAAGGCTCCGCCACTTCTTTAGCGAGCTGAAGCGGCGGAAGGTCTACCGCGCGGCGGCCGGCTATCTCGTCGCGGCCTTCATTGTCCTTCAGGTCGCGAGTCTTGCCGCGGACGCCTTCGGCTTCCCCGGTTGGTTCGAGCCGATGATCTGGGTCCTGACGGGACTCGGATTCCCCCTCGCCATCGCCCTCGCCTGGGCCTTCGAGATGACCCCGGAGGGGGTCCGCCGAACGGAAGAAGCGGAGCCGGCCGAAGAGACGCAGAGGCAGCCCGAAGGCGGCCTCCGGACTGGCTACAAGGTGCTGGTGGGGCTCGGGCTCGTGGCGGCAGCGGTGGCCGGCGGCTGGTACCTAACGGGTGGTGGCGGAGGCGAGAGCCCGGAGGTGACCGAGGGGACGGTGGCGGTGCTCCCGTTCCAGGTATCTGGTTCCGGGGCCCAGGACTGGCGGGACGGCATGGTAAACCTGGTGAGCACTGGCCTCGACGGGGCGGTAGGCCTCCGGGCCATCGCCGCCCGGACGGTCTTCTCGGCCTGGGAGCGAGCAGGTCCGTCAACGAGTCAGGCGAGCACGGAGGAGGCGCTGGCGGTCGCCCGGGAGGTCGGGGCCCGGTACGCGCTGGTGGGGTCGGCCACGGCGCTGGCCTCCGAGCTCCGGCTCGCGGCCGGCATCTACTCGACCACGGGGGGCGAGCGGCTCGGCCGGGTAGAGGCGCGGGGATCCCCCGATAGTGTCACCGCGCTGGCCGACGAGCTGACCCGCCGGGCCATCGGCGTCCTGGCCGAGGAAACGGGGGAGCCACTTCGGTCGGCGGACTTGGCGAGCGTTACTACGTCCTCGGTGGACGCCCTGAAGCACTATCTCGAGGGCCAGCGCCACGCCCGGGACGGTAACCTTGACGCCGCGATCGAGGATTACCAGGCGGCCATTGCGGTGGACAGCACCTTCGCCCTCCCGCACGCCGGGATCGCTCTCTCGGGCTTCTGGGGCCACCGGAGCCAGCGTCCCGCCGTCCGCCGGGCATACCAGCTGTCGGATCAACTGCCGAAGCGAGAGCGTCGCCTCATACGGGCGCTGTACCTCGGGCGCATCGAGCGTCGGACGCTGGCAGCGGCGGACAGCCTCCGACGGCTCAGCCGAGATTATCCGGACGACCCCTCGATGTGGAATAGCCTGGGGGAGTTCATCGCCCACGAGTACGTTCCCCGGGGCGTCCGGGAGGTCGAGAAGGCGCATCAGCAGGCAATCGAGCTGGACCCCGGCCACACGGCTTACTACGACCACTATGTCGTCCCGGCCTTCACCCTACATCACGACAGCGCCCTCGCGGCGGAGCGGATCGAGGCCATGCCGGCCGGGGAGTGGAAGCGGAACCTCCGTGTGCCGTTCCGGGTCGTGTTCGGCGGCCCGGAGGCACGCCGGCGGGCTCTTGCGCGGTACGACTCGTTGGAGCCTCCCGACGAGTGGGGTTATTTCACGGCCCTTTTCGGTACACCCCAGGAGTTGGCGACCCGGGATACGGTCCTCGACCGGCTCCTCGCCCGCGACGAGCTGGGGCCGGGGACGTATTGGGCGTCTTGGGTTCCCCTCACCGATCTGTATCGGGGACGGGTTCAGCCGGCCGTCCAGGACCTTGAGCAGCGGGTCGAGCTCTCCCCGGAGTCGGCAGCGTGTATCACGGGCTGGGCGGCCACGCTGGCCGCCACCCTCCCCGATTCGCTCGCGGACGCGTCAGTGGATCTGCGGAACGTGCCGCGGGATGCGTCGGCCCGCCGGCTTCTCTGCACGGGCTACTACCTGGCCGAGGCGGAGCGCACGGCGGAGTTGGACGAGCTGATCGGTCGCCTCCGGTACCAGAGGGACACGGCCGCCGGTCCGGCGGGACGGAAGGCGGTCATCGAGGCGGCGATCGCCGAGCTGGAGGGCTACCGCGCCTGGAAGGCCGGGAAGCTGGAGCGGGCGGCCGAGCGGGGGAGCCGCTCCAACGAGTCGTTTGAGTTCGGCGCCGTCTGGCGGGGTGATCTGTACCGGGAGCTCGGAGAAGTGGAGCGGGCGGAGGGCTGGTATCTGGCCGCCTGGACGCACCCCGTGGCCCACGAGCGCATGGGCCGGCTCTACGAGG
>CAZFDK010000137.1:0-2278 GCA_964518305.1 uncultured Gemmatimonadota bacterium
CGATCGGGCCTGGGGGCTGAACCCGGACGGCAGCCTGCCGGACAGCGTGGACGTGTCGTTCGAGCCGGCATCAGATGACTGACCCGCTCTCCCGCCTCCGTCGCTTCTTCCGCGAGCTGAAGCGGCGGAAGGTCTATCGCGTTGGAGCCGTCTATGCCGCGGTCGCCTTCGTCTTGATCCAAGTGGCCGACCTCACCTTCGTTCGGCTCGGCCTTCCCGCCTGGACGGTCACGTTCATCATCGTGGTGGCGGCCGTCGGCTTCCCCCTGACCCTAATAATGGCTTGGGCGTTCGAAGTTACTCCGGAGGGGGTGCGACGGACGCCCGGAGCGGAGCTGACCGAAGACGAGGAAGTCCAAGCGGAGGGCGGGCTGCGGACTGGCTACAAGGTGGTCGTTGGCCTTGGGCTCATCGCTGCTGCTGTAGCCGGCGGCTGGTACCTGACCGGGGGCGGAGGCGAGAGCCCGGAGGTGGCCGAGGGGACGGTGGCGGTGCTTCCCTTCCAGGTGTCCGGCTCGGGAGCCGACACGTGGCGGGACGGAATGGTAACGATGCTCTCGACCAAACTGGACGGGGCCGGCGGGCTGCGGGCGATCTCTGACCGGACGGTCCTGGCGGCCTGGGAGGAGAGCCCACAGGCGAGCGAGGGCGCAGGCACGGACGAGGCGCTCGGGGTGGCCCGACAGGTCGGGGCCGAATACGCCCTGGTCGGCTCGGCCGTCCAGCTTGGCGAGGAGTTGCGGTTCACGGCCGCCCTTCACGATACTCGCTCCGGCGACCGGGTTGGACAGGTCGAGGTGGCGGGAGCGCCGGACAGTGTGACGGCGCTCACGGACAGCCTGGCCCGCCGGACCCTCGGCGTCCTGGCCGAACAAACGGGAACGGGCGTCCGCTCCGCGGGCGTGGCGAGCCTGACCACCCAGTCGCTTCCCGCCCTCCAGGCCTACCTGCAGGCGGAACGGCACTTTCGAGCTGGAGAGTACGAGGAGGCCGTCCGGCACTACCGACGGGCCATCGAGCAAGATAGCACCTTCGCCCTGGCCTACGCCCGGGCCAGCTACGCGGCGATGTGGGGTGAAGGAATCGGAGCAGTTCGCGGACCTATTCTGCAGGCCTCCGACCGCGCGGCCCAACTTCCGCTCCGCGAGCGCCGGCTCCTTCGAGCCCGCCGCGCGTTCTTCGTCGAAAATCGCGCCCTCACGGCGGCGGACAGTCTGGGGGGTCTAGCCGAGGCGTATCCCGACGACCCCCGGGTCTGGTACAGTCTGGGCGAGGTCATCTTCCACGGCTCGGTTCCCGGCGGTTGGCCGGCGGCCGACCGGGCCTTCGAGCGCGCGGTGGAGCTGGAACCGGGGGTGACGACCTACCACATCCACCTGGTGGACCTGTCTATGTCGCTGCACCAAGACAGTGCGCTTTCGGCCCGCCGCATTGCAGTCTATCCGGGCCAGTATAAGGACATCTATCAGACGTTTTGGGACCTGACCTTCGGTTCCCCGGACCGGCGCCGGTCGGCCCGCGGCCGTCTCGATACGATTCGCCCAGCATGGCGAACCGCGGACTACGCATCCGATGCCCTCTCCCACCCAAAGGATCTTGAGGTCCAAGGAGAGGTCTATCGGGCGATCTTAGGGCGAACGGATGTGGACGCCGGAGACCCAGCATTAGCCTCTGCTCGGAGGGGTTTGAGAGTAAATTGGCGCCATCGAGGGCAGGTGAAGCGGGCACTCCGTTCGGGGCTGGCGGAGGGAGCTGACAGCCGTTTCCGTTGCGCCTTGGCCGAAGCCCTCAGTCTCGGCTATCCAATCCCGGATTCGATCCTCCGGGATCACCTATCGCCGTCCCGACTGCCGGAGGATGCGGTTCCCCGTGATTGGGCCTGCACGGGAATCTATTTCATCGAAACGGGCCGGACCGATGAGCTGACCGGAATCTTGGAGGGCCTGAGGCGGGCCATGGAGCGGGATACATTCGCTTTTACCGCTACTACTGGCCCGTGGGCCCGGGAACTGCAGGGCTACCGAGCTTTCAAGGCGGGGAACCTCAAACGCGCCGAGCGCCGGTGGTCGCGGTCCAAGCCCGGCTTTTACGACCTCGGTGCTCTCTGGCGAGGAACGTTGTACCGCCAACTCGGCCAGTTTGAACGGGCAGAGGGGTGGTACTTGGCCGCCTGGCGAAAGCCCGTGGCTCATCAGCGCCTCGGCCAGCTTTACGAAGAGATGGACCGACCGGAGGACGCGACCGCCGCCTACCGTCGCTTCATCGCGGCCTGGGAAGA
>CAZFDK010000138.1:0-2243 GCA_964518305.1 uncultured Gemmatimonadota bacterium
TCCCGGCGAGAGGAAGCTAGGGGACCCGAGGATTCGTAGCGTGGAAAACACCCTCCGGGTTCGACATCCATACCCACGCGTGGAGCGTCCACCACTTTCCGTGAGCGATCAGGAGCGGAGGAAGCGTATTTTCGCCGAGCTTCGTGGGACACTCGCCAGGAGCTACCGTCCCGCTCCAGCCGCCCACCGGGCCGGTTGGGGGCGTCCAGAGGACGAAGTCCCCCTCCGGATTCTCCGCCAAGAAGACGCCGATTCCGCCCTGGTAATGGCACTCCCCGTGGAGGGTCCAATCGTGGCCCAACATCGGAAACTCGTGCGCGCTCGGATGCACGTGCCAGTCCCCTGCATCCGCCCCGGAAAAGAGGTCCACAGCGTTCTGCGGGGGCGCCTCTCCGTCCTTGGGCACCGCGTACTCAACCGCCACCAGTCGCTTCTCTTGACTCTGCGACGCCTGATCCACGTAGACCAGGATCTCGGGATCGAGGCGATCCAGTTCATCATCCAGGGCCGAGCTCCCGTCGGGATTGATGGCAGACTCGTGAAGGTAGTGGATGCCCATACCGGGCACGTGTGGCGAGAACTTCACGAAGCCGTCGGCGGTCGCAGCCCGCAGATCGTTGTATCGGGCCGTGGCTCGCCTGACCTGAGCCAACTCGTGATTAGTCTCGGCCCGACTCTGCCGGCTCGTACGAATCTGGTCGCCGTCCGTGGAGAACGGCGCCGTCTGCTCGCAGGCCGTGAAGGCGAGAAGACTGACCAGAGACGCCACCAGGACGCTGGCGAGGCGAGACATTCCGATCCGCATTCCGCACCTCCTAGGGCTGGAGGATATAACTATGGAGCGTCATACGTATCTATGAGCAACTACTGCCTGGTATGCAATGCCAGCCGGCGCCGCCATTCTCGCCTCTGCGGCGCCGTCCTGGCGTTACTGAGTATCGGCCCTACTCCCACAGTCCCAAGTGCTCACCAATCTTCGGTCCACCAAGAGGCGGAAGCCGGGTTTTTGTAGCTGGTTCATCGGTTCCTTGCCCGATTCGGTGTCGGCCGGACATCGAGTACCCCCCCCGGAGGCCGATCCAACGCCCCCCTTCCAGCCGGACGAGAACAGCTGAGCCCTACACCCTCAGAACCTTAGCCGCTACGAAACTCACTCGCCCAACCCGAAGGAGAGGGATCAGATTGGACACCGAGACGACCTGTCTTACGAAAACAGCCGAGGAGCTGGCTGCGCTTCGTAAGGAGCGCGGCCCCGGCCTTAGCGACGATCAACTGTCAAAGACCCAAGAGCCCCTCGGGAAGATCGAGGTCGCTCCAAACGCCTTCCAGCACCGGGAGAAGTCATACCGTCCGTGGGATAAGGAGGGCCACATCAAGAAGCTGGTGAAGGCGCTGGAAAAGCAGGACGGGCTGCTCGACCCGCTCCTTCTCTACGCGATTGATGGTCACCGGATCGTACTCGACGGCCACTGCCGGGTGATGGCCTACCGAGCGGCTGATCTGGACGAGAGCACGCTGGTACCCGTCGAGTACTTCCGTGGTGAGTTTCGGGACGCCTTCAAGCAACCGGCTGCCCGGAACTCGAAGGAGACCCTGAACATGACGCAGCGGGAACGGCTCGAGGCGGCCTGGTCGGCCGTGCTGTTCGACGAAAAGAGAGGCTGGTACAGCTGCCGGGACATCGAACGTTTCACGACGGTCAGCAAGTCCACCGTGAACAAGATGCGCCAGGAGCTCCGGAACGATGATAAGTATGAGTTCGATCCGAGGAACTACACCTGGTACAACTTCAAGCGGAAGCGTCGCGACCAGAGAGAGGTGGACGAGAACTGGGAGGAAGACTTAGCTCACGCCTGGGCGGACCGGCTCCGAACCGCGCTCGGGAACAAGCCGAGGGATACGCCCGAGGCATTCTTCCACGCCCTGGAGATCGCGTACGAGAGCCTGATTCCCGACGGCATCCCCCACGAGTGGGCCGAGGCATCTGGTGCCGTTGACTTATATCGAGAGGAGGCGGAGCCCGTTGAGGACTTTAAGTTTTAGCACCCGGCGACGCCACGCTCTGAGGGGGCTATCCTCCATCAAGCAGACGACCTGGCAACCCTCACGTCGGCCTCCGGCTGAACGACACGTCTGAAGCCGTGGCACAACAGACACCCAGGCCACGTCATGAGGGAGTACGGCGGCCGGTCTCTTCCAGAGAACCGAGCCTGGCGGTTCGAGTCCTCCGCCGAACAAGGCCC
>CAZFDK010000139.1:0-2152 GCA_964518305.1 uncultured Gemmatimonadota bacterium
AAGGCCATCCGCAGGGCCTCCTCCTGGGTCACCACCTCCTGGGCCCGGGCCGCGTCTACGCCGAACAGCCCCCCGTCGCCCCCGGGGGCGGGGACGAGGAGGGCGGTCAGCAGCAGGGCCGGCGCGGCGGAGCGCGGTGCGAGCAAGGCTCGGGAGCTGCGGGCGTCGGGTTCGGAATCGGGACAGTCGGGGTCAGAACAGGTAGCCCACGGCCACGTTGAACTGGTCCACGCCCGTGTCGGCCTCGTTGGAGCGGACCTGGTAGTCGGCCTTCAGGATGGCTCCCGGCACGGGCTTCCAGGCGGCCCCCACGGAGAGCACCGTGCGGTCGTTGGCCGGGTTCGCGGCGGCCCCCTCCGGCACCTCGGCCTGGGTGTCCACCTGCTCCAGGCGCAGGTAGGGGAGCAGCTGGTGCTCGGTCTGCGCCGACCGCAGGACGTTGTAGCCGGCCTGGACGTATCCGCCCCGCATCGTCTCGCCGATGGACTCGCTCCCGGCCAGGTCCAGGGCGGCGTTCAGCTGGGTCACGTCGTCCACGTCGGCCGTGGCGTAGAGCCCCCGGAGGTCGAAGCCGCGTGCCCTGTACTGGGCGTGGCCCTCCCAGATGAAGGTGCGGGCCCCGATGGTCTCGTCGTCGGTGCCGACCTCGGGCGGGACCGGAGCGTTCTGGCCGGTCTCCCCCAGGAAGAAGGAGCTCCCCACGGTGAGGCCCGGGGCGCCCTTCCAGTCGACGCGTCCCACGGCGGCGATGTCCTCGGCGGAGGCCTTGCCGCCCTTCTGGCGCCCGCCGCGGATGCCGCTCCCGGCGCTGAACCCGCCGGCCGGGGAGGACCCGTCGCCCACGGCGTCGAAGCTGTTCACGGCGTAGAGCCGATACTCGAAGTCACCGCTCCCGCCGTAGGCCCCGAACCCGTTCTCCCGCCACGTGGTGGGAATGATCACCTGCTCGGTGAGCGGCCGCTCCGTCCCGAGGAAGGTGGGGGGCTCGTGGACCTCGTTGATGAAGCCCATGGGCGGGAGCAGGAGGCCGCCCCGGAGGTTGAACTCCTCGGCGATCCGGTAGTCCAGGTAGGCGAACTCCAGGGACGCGGAGCCGGTCCCGCCGCTGGTGGTGGCGTGCTCGAACTCGATCTCGGAGTTGAACAGCAGGTCGTCGCTGAACTTGTAGCCCACGTAGACGATGCCCCGGAGCGCGTCGAAGCGGTTCTCGGCGCCGGCCTCGGTCCCGTCCTCCCGCTCGTCGGCGAAGGTCTCGTAGAGGACCTCGCCGTAGCCTCCCACGGAGACGCCGCGGTCCACGCGGTAGACCTTGGAGGCGGCGGGCGCGAGCCCGTAGAGGCTGGTGTCGGCCCGGACCACGTCCTGGCCGAGGCGCATCTGCTCGATCTGCCGGAGCACGGCGTCCATCTGCTGCCGCAGCTCCGCGACCTCGCTGGTGTCCTGCCGGGCCAGCCGCTCCTGCAGGGCCTCGACCCGGCTCTCCAGGCTGTCCAGGCGGGCCTCGGTCTCGGTCTCCTGCGCCGGGGCGGCCTCCGGCCCCACCGACAGGAACGCCAGGACGGCGGCCATGGCCACGGGCAGGACCCTCCGGGCGAGCCGCCCGGCGGCGCCCGGCCCCGGTCCGTGCCTCTCCGTCGAGCTCCGCGTCGCCCTCGTCGTCGCACTCTCCACGTCTTCCCTCCGGTGGCGTCTAGCGATCGGTCTATCGATAACGATTCTCGATTAAGTGAGATTGAAATTCATTCTCAACGAGGACACACGGTATGCCGCCGCCCGGCACCCGTCAAGGGCGGGGCGCGGGTCCGGGCCCGGGGAACAGTTCCCCGGCGGGTCCCCTTCGCTGGCACGAGGGGGAGCGGGGCGGGTACGTACGCCGCCCGGGAGGGCCCCGCCCGGCGGCCCGGGACCGGCCCGACACGAGCCGGGGAGAGCGACCGGCCGCCGGGGCCCCTTCCCCGCTTCGACTCATCGTTCATCTCTCGTCATCGACGCACTCTCGACCGGAGACAGCCATGGTCCACCGCCCGTACCGGGACATCGAGCCGCAGGAGAAGGCCGCGGAGATCTACGACGAGTGGCTGGAGGGCATCGAGGAGCGGATCCGCGACCCGGAGGTGGACGACAACGAGCTGTGTCGGCGGGTGCTGAGGGG
>CAZFDK010000140.1:0-938 GCA_964518305.1 uncultured Gemmatimonadota bacterium
CGGCCTCCAGGTCCACCCGGGTGACGAAGTCCGAGCGCGACTTGTCGACCCACTCCTCGCCGGGCTCCAGCCGCGATTCCCGGTGGATCTCCGCCGCGCGCGAGGCGGCCTCCACGGCCACCTCCAGCAGCGCGCGGTCATCGGCGGTCACTTCCTCGTCGTCGAAATCGACTTCGGATTCGTCGGCGCTCATGTCGGTCCGTGCTCGCTGGCGGGTGGGTGCGGCGGAAGCGGTCCTCGGCGGGAAGGGGGTGGCGCTCGTTGATCCGCCCCGTGGGCGCGCCTAACTTACCGACGGCCTGAGTCCGACTTCCACCGACGCACCGCCGGCGGTCGCCCGACCGACGGCCCTCCGACGCCCTGCCGGTCGCGCGCGATCGCGTCCGGAACGCGCCGGAGGCGAACGCCCGGGACGTGCCCGATGAGCGACGACCAGAAGCGAGTCTTCAGCGGGATCCAGCCCTCCGGAGAGGCCCACCTGGGCAACTACCTGGGGGCCATCAGGAACTGGGTGGAGCTGGTCGCCGAGTACGACTGCATCTACTGCATCGTCGACCTGCACGCCATCACCGGCGACTTCGACCCGGACGACATCCCGCGGCAGGTGTTCGACCTGGCGGTGTCCCTGCTGGCGGCGGGCCTGGACCCGGAGCGGTGCACCCTCTTCGTGCAGTCGGACGTGCCCGAGCACGCCGAGCTCATGTGGATCCTGAACTCGGTGACCCCGCTGGGCGACCTGACGCGGATGACCCAGTTCAAGGAGAAGTCGGCCCGCCGGGAGTCGGTCGGGGCGGGGCTGCTGAACTACCCCGTGCTGCAGGCGGCGGACATCCTGCTCTACCGGGGCGAGCTGGTGCCGGTGGGCGAGGACCAGCTGCAGCACCTGGAGCTGACCCGGGAAATCGCTCGCCGGTGGAACCACCGCTTCGGGGAGGTAT
>CAZFDK010000140.1:948-2143 GCA_964518305.1 uncultured Gemmatimonadota bacterium
CCGGAGCCGGAGCCGCTGATCGGCGGCGGCGCGCGGATCCTGGGGCTGGAGGGCGTCTCGAAGATGTCCAAGTCCCGGGGGAACACCATCCGCCTGCTGGCCGAGCCGGAGGAGATCCGCGAACGGCTGTCGGAGGCGGTGACCGACCCGGCCAGGGTGCGGCTGTCGGACCCCGGCAACCCGAACGTGTGCAACGTCTACGCGCTCCACGGCCACTTCTCGGACGAGGCGACCCGCGAGGAGGTGGAGGTCCGCTGCCAGACGGCGGACATCGGCTGCGTGGCCTGCAAGGAGCGGCTGGCGGAGAACATGGGTGAGCGGCTCCGCCCCATCCGGGAGCGGGCGAGGGAGCTGAAGGCGAACCCCGACCGGGTCTACCAGATCCTGGAGGCCGGCGCCGAGCGGTGCCGGGAGATCGCCTCCGAGACCCTGGAGGAGGCCTACGAGCGCATGGGCCTCCGCCGCCGCCACGTGCCCGACACCGTCCGCGCCGACGGGGGCGACTCCGGGGACTCCGGGTCCTCGCGGTCTGGAGCGACGTGACGGCCGCGGCGGAGGCGTGGCCGGCGGTGGAGGCCGCCGCGGCCCAACCGATCCCGGGGCTTCCGTCGTGGGCGGGTCCCCTGCAGCTGGACGTCCTGGGCCGCCTCCTCCTCTCCCTCGTCCTGGGCGCCGCCGTGGGACTCGAGCGGGAGCTGTCCGGCAAGCCGGCGGGGCTGAGGACCAACATGCTGATCTGTGTCGGCGCCGCCCTGCTGACGGAGATCTCCGTGTTCGTGGCCTCCCAGGTGGCGCCCCACGAGCTGATCCGCTCCGATCCGGCGCGGATCGCCGCCCAGATCGTGTCCGGCATCGGCTTCCTGGGGGCCGGGACGATCCTCGTGATGCGGGGCAACGTGGTGGGGCTCACCACGGCGGCCACCATCTGGGTCGTGGCGGCCATCGGGATGTCGGTGGGCATCGGGGCCTACGTGGTGGCCGTGGGCGCCACAGTGCTGGTGGTGATCACGCTCTTCGTGCTGGGGCGCATCGAGCGGAGGCTCCTGCCCGAGGGCGCCGTGACCACCGTGGAGGTGGTGCTGGACGAGCCCGGTGCCGACACGGAGGTTCTGGAGCGGCTGCTCGGCCGCATGGGCTACGAGGGCCGTCCCCTGGGATGGGAGCGGGGCGAGGAGACGGCCACCTTCCGCTACGC
>CAZFDK010000141.1:0-1788 GCA_964518305.1 uncultured Gemmatimonadota bacterium
TCTTCGGGACCGAACGTTGGTACGGGAGGCTACGTCGTCAACGTCCGCTCAGCTCGATGGGGCCTTCGCTTGCTGTGCCGAGTCGGCCTCCGTCCCTGGCGGGTAGAGGTCGAGGCCCATCTGGAGTACTTCCTCGCGGGCTTTCCGCCGCTCCGCCTGGACCTGCTCGACGATCTTCTGGAACCGGGGCTCCGAGCGGAGGTTGTCGAAGAAGGAGGAGGTCAACAGCTCCTGTTTCCCGGAGCCCTCAAAGCCATTGTCCTCCGTCCCTGCGATCGCCTGCTCGAGGAGCCGGAGAGCCCGCTCGGTCTCGCCAAGCGCCGCATAGAATTTTGCAACCTCGACGTGGACGCGCGAACCAACATCCTCGTCCGGCCGCTCGAACTCGGCCCGAAACGAATCGACGGCCGCTGTAAGCAGCTCGCGGCCCCGCTCCTGGTTGCCGAGCCGCAGTTCGGCCAGGCCGAGGTGCCCCCGCTCCCAAATCCTCCACCCGGTATCCTCCGACCGGGACGGCGTCTCCTCTGACCGAGTCCGTTGATGGGCCGCGGAAATGCGCTCAATGTAGGCTTTCGCCCGCTCGGGATGCCCGGCCCGGAGCGCCGCGTCGGCCGCTAGTACAAGGGACGCGGGATCAGGCAGCCGTTCCTCGATAAACCGTTCCCAGGTTTGGAGAGCTCGCTCGGGCTGCCCCTGGAGGCGTAGCGTCCACGTGAGCCCCTGTACCGACTCCAAGTGTCCGGGCTCGATCTCCAGAACCTGGCGGTCCCAGGCCGCGGACGCGTCGTACAGCCCGACCGCCCGCAGCTGGTCGGCCATCTCCTGCAGGACGATTGGCCGTCGCGGCGAAAGCCGGACGGCCTTGTGGGCCACGCGGACGGCCTCGGCGTACCGGCCTCCGGTTTCGAGAGCGTCCGACAGGATGGCCGTGGCGAAGCCGTGGCTGGGCTGCAGTTCCACTGCCCGGCGGAGGGCCTCGATGCGGGCGGAGGTGGCGCCGCGTCGCTCGTAGACATAGCTCCGGGCCAAGTGGACGGCGGCCAGGTCGGAATCGATGGCCTTCGCCCGCTTGACGGAGGCCGCCGCCGAATCGATTCGGGAACGGCCCGGCCCGAGCGAGTACGCTACCCCCAGCCAGGCGTGGGCCTCCGCGAAGCTCGAATCGCGGCGGATGGCGTCGCGAAGGTGGCCGATCGCTCGATCAATGTGGGCTTGATCGATCGTGGCCCAGTACTGGCTAATGGCATTCCGCCCCTTCAGGTACGCGTCGTAGGCGGCGAGGTCGTCCGTCGGAGGACTCTCGATCCGTTGGCGTTCTCCTTCGGTCAGCTCCGTCTCCAGGGCCGAGGCGATCTGCCCGGCGATGTCGGCCTGGATCTCGAAGATCGCATCCACCGACAGCTCGCGGTCGTAGGTGTTCGACCACAGGTGCTCGTCCTCGGGCGCCGCGATGAGCTGGGTGGTGATCCGCACCTGATCCGCCGCCCGACGGACTGTTCCCTCGAGCAGGGCATTCACGCCGCCAAGTTCCTCGCTGATCTGGGGGACAGACTTGTCAGTGTCAGCGTAGCGTAGAACCGAGGTCCGCGAGATCACCTTTAGGCCGGACACGTTGGACAGCTGGTTGAGGACCTCCTCGTGGATTCCCCGCGCGAAGTAATCCTCACTGGAGTCCGGGGCGATGTTCTCGAAGGGAAGCACCGCGATGCGGGGCGTGGTCGTCTCGCCTCCGCCGCCGTCTTCTCCGCCGATGGGCGTGAACTGCCAGAGGCCCGCCCCGGCCACCGC
>CAZFDK010000141.1:1798-2143 GCA_964518305.1 uncultured Gemmatimonadota bacterium
GATGTTCTCGAAGGGAAGCACCGCGATGCGGGGGGAAACGGCCGTGTCGCGGACAGCGGAAGTGGTGCGGGCCGTCGTATCGGTCGCCGCTGTCGGCTCCCTCGAGGCGGGCTCCCCGCCCCCGCCCGTTAGATACCAGTAGCCTCCTCCGGCCAGGAGCAGGACCACGAGGGCAGCAATCCAGCCGCCCGCTTCGCCCCCGGCAGAGGGCCCGGTCGCCTCTTCGTCAGAAGCCTCCGTCTGCCGGACACCTTCCGGCGTCATCTCGAAGGCCCATGCGACGACCAGCGCGATCGGGAATCCCAGGACGGCTACCGCCAGCAAAAAGGAATCGGCCCAGGAGGG
>CAZFDK010000142.1:0-2140 GCA_964518305.1 uncultured Gemmatimonadota bacterium
ATGACTCGTTCTGGTGCCACGCCGCCAACGCGAAGCGGATGCACCGGCTGCTGCGGGAGACGTTCGTGGATCTCCACAAGCAGCCGCTGCTCGCCAACCTCGAAGCGGAGCTGAGCGAGCACGCCCAGGGCGTGAACAGCTCGGAGATCGACGCCGACCTGGATCTGGAGGGACGCGAGCTGGACGACGTGATGGCCGGGGTCCGGCAGCGCCTCGCGGGGGTGCCCGGCACCAATATTACCGTGGGCCAGCCCATCGGTCACCGGATCGACCACATGCTCTCCGGAACGCGTGCGGACATCGCGATCAAGCTCTTCGGGCCCGATCTCCGGCGGCTCCGGACCCTGGCGCGGACGATCCGGGACTCGGTGGAGGCCACGGAGGGACTGGCCGACCTGGCGGTGGGCCGACAGGCGAACGTGCCGCAGCTCCAGATCCGGGCCGACCGATCCGCCATGGCCCGCTACGGGGTGACGTCGGGCGGTCTGGCCGACGCCGTGGACGTGGCTTTCCGCGGCGAGGTCGTGGGTCAGATCCGGCGAAGCCAGCGGGCCTTCGACCTGGCGGTCCGCTTCGACGAGTCCGCCCGGGCCCGCCCCTCCGGGATCCGCGACGCCCTGATCGGCACGCCCCTCGGGCCGCAGGTCCCGCTCTCCCAGCTCGCCGACGTGGAGCGGGGCCGGGGGCCGAATCGGATCAGTAGGGAGGACGTGCAGCGGAAGATCGTCGTGAGCGCCAACGTGGCCGGCCGCGACGTGGGGAGCGTGGTGGAGGAGATCCGTTCCACGATCGAGTCGAACGTGAATCTGCCCCAGGGCTACTTCGTGGAGTACGGCGGCCAGTTCGAGAGCGGCCGGACGGCGACCCGCCGCATCGCGATCCTCTCCCTCTTCTCCGTGGTGAACCTGCCCCTGGCGCTGACCGGCGGCGTGTTCGCCGTGCTGCTCACGTTCGGGGTCCTGACCGTGGCCACGCTGGTGGGCTTCATCACCCTGTTCGGGATCGCCGTGCGGAACGGGATCCTGCTGGTGAGCCGGTACCAAGACCTCCGGGACGAGGGGCGCAGCCTGCGGGACACTATCGTGGAAGGATCGCAGGAGCGGCTGATCCCGATCCTCATGACCGCCCTCACCGCCGGGCTGGCGCTCATCCCGCTGGCGCTCGGCCTCGGCGAACCGGGCAAGGAGATCCAAGCGCCGCTGGCCATCGTGGTGCTCGGCGGGCTGCTCACCTCCACCGCTCTCAACATGGTGGTGGTCCCGGCGCTCTTCCTCCGCTATGGTAAGCTCGAGGGGAGGGAGCGCGTGTGAAGGACATGCGACATCTGGCCTGGATCTCCGCCGGCGCGGCGGTGGGGTTCCTGAGCTCCTTCGTGCTCGGGGATCTGCTGCCGCTGCCGGTGGACCTCTACTACCCGCTCTACTTCGCGGTCGTCGTCGGCTTCCTGTGGCTCTATGCCCACCGGACAGACCTCGACGTTTCGGAGTGGATCTCGCGACGCCTCGTCCGGGGAGTCCTCCTCGGGCTGGCCGGCGGCGCAGTGTTGGTCACGGGCGTCCTCGCGCAGACGGCGACCGCGGGCGAGACCGGGGCAGAGCTCTGGTGGGACGTCCTCGGAGGGGCGTGATCTACGGCACGGTCGACGGCCTGCTGCTCCTCGCCTTCCCCTGGGTCGTGGCCTGGCGGGCCCTGGGGGCGGAGCGGGGTGGCATGTGGAGGAAGGTGAGGGCCGGCGCCCTCGCCTGGATCGCCGTGCTCGTCGTGACCACGACCTACCATCTGGGCTACGGGGATTTCCGCTCCCGGAAGATCGTCCAGCCGAACATCGGTAGCACCATCGGGGTGGTCCCGACGCTTCTGTCGGCCAATCCCGTCGCGTCACCCATCGGCCACGCGGCCATGCACGTCGCGGCGGTGATCCACGCGCCGGGAACGGACCTGTACCTACCGCCACACCGGGCCGCGGATCCGACGGACTACCCCGGGGGCGAAGAGCGACGGCCCCGACCGTCGTCGTACGTACGCTGAACGTTCACCTCAAGCCCGGTGGCTCTTGCGAGAATCGTCACCTCGCGAGCTCCGTCGCCGGCCCGAGGTCGGCGACTCCACAGCCTCGAACGACGAAAGCCCCGCTCTCGCG
>CAZFDK010000143.1:0-2087 GCA_964518305.1 uncultured Gemmatimonadota bacterium
TGGAGGTCGACTACCTCCTCAAGGTCCCGGCGGGAGCTCATGTGATCGAGGCGCTCGGCTCCTGGCGGGAAAGCAGCCGGGCCTAGAAACCTGATCAGAAACGGGGGTTCTGGTTCCGGGTTCTGATGCCGTTGCTCGATAATCCCCGTGGTCTTTCTGTTGGGCGTCCTCCCGTCGTGCGGTGAGAATCGGCCTTACAGGGTGAGTTCCGACTCGCGTTCGGACGTCCCGGTCAGGCGGCGGCCGCCCACCCGGTTCGAGGCTTCGGTTCGGCCGGCAGGAGGGCGGCCATCCGGGCCAGGTTGGCCACGAGCGCGGTGGCCCGGGCCTGGAATTCGGTCTTGGCGGCGCCCAGGTACCGGGCCTGCCGGAGCCCGAAGCGGCGCAGGTGGGCGATCTTGCGCTCGACCACCGGCCGGAGGCCGATCAGCTGCTGGAAGCGCTCGGTTTCCTCTTCAGCACGCGCCTCCTGCAGCAGGCGCTCCTGCGGATGCACGTTGATGGTCCGTCCGTTTCCCGTTTCCCGCATCTTCTCGGGGTCCTTGCCGGTGCACCGCTCCCGGAGCGGGCAGGCGGCGCAGGTGTCGCCGTCGAAGAAGAATCGGCCGCCTCCATCCTGGTGGTGATGGAGACGGTCGGTGACCTCGCCGGCGGGACAGCGGGCAGTGCTGGCCTCCAGGTCGAGCTCGAAGTCCTCCTTCGGGAAGCGGCCGCCGGGGGCCGGCTGCGAGGGCACCCGGGCGCAGATCTCGGTGCCGCGCTTCCGGGCCTTCGTCCGCAGGTCCATCGGGCTGTAGGCCATGTCGCCGACCTGGACGTCCGGGGCCAGGCCGGCCTCCTCCTGCTGGTCCATCAGCTCCGGCGCCACGTCGGCGTCCTTCTGGTTGGCCGGGGTGACCTCGACGGCGGTGACGAACTCGCTCTCGGCGCTCACGCTCACATGCGCCTTGTAGCCGTCCCAGCGTCGCTTCCGGGACTTGTGACCGTGACGCATCTCCGGGTCGTGGACGCTCACCACCCGCTCGCGGGCCACCCCCCGCCGGATCTGAACCGCCCGGCCCGCCTCCAGCACCGGGTCGTCGGGAAGCGCCGGCGGAGGATCGGACGCCGGCCCGCTCTCCCCCGGCTCCGCCTCCCGCGCCTCGGGGGAGGAGGGCCCGGAGCTCTGCGAACGCTCCGGGCCCTCCGGCTCCTCCTGCGCCGACGGCTCGTCGTCGGCCGGCTCCAGGTCCTGACGGAGCAGGCGCGCCAGCAGCTCGGCCGCCTCCCGCACCTCCGGGTCGGTGGCCTGCTCCTCGGCCGTCTCACGAAGAAGCGCCCGGGCCTCCCCCACCACCTCGTTCAGAAAGGCTCGCCGCTGCTCTTCCTCCGACCAGTCGATCTCGGCCCGGCCCTTCAGGCTTCCCTCCTCGCAGGGCGCCACGAGCTCCAGGCCCACCTCGGCGGCCACCGTCTCCGCGGAGACGCCCCGGCTCTCCGCCGCTACGCCCAACAGCTTGCCCGCGGCGTTGCCGATCAGGTTGTAGGTGTCCTCCACCGCGCCCCGGCCCCAGACCGCCGTGGAGTCCACCACCTGCACTTCCCCGGGGTCCAGCAGCCCGACCTCCACCGCCCGCTCCAGGAACCGCTCGAAGGCCGCCTCCAGCTTGTCGTGGACCTGGAGCCGGGCCCGGAAATGAACCAGCGTACTCTGGGCCACCGGCCCCTCGTCGACCCCCATCCCCAGGACCGCCTTCCACCGGAGGTCGAAGGCCATCCGCTCCCGCGCCTCCCGGTCCGACAGCCCCTCGTAGGTCTGAAGCAACAGCAGCTTCATCATCCGACCCGGCGGCACACTCGGACGGCCCGTCGAGTCGTCGTAGCAGTCCGCGAACCACTCGTCCGGGTACAGACGTGGGCCCTCCCGGTAGAGGAGCTCGTAGAAGCCCTCCCCCTCGAGAAGCGACTCCGCGGACCAGGAAGCGTCCAGGAAGGACTGCTGAGGAGACTCACGCCCAAGCATAAGCGCCGCCCGCACTTACGTGGACAAGGATGGCTGCCCCAACATAACCAACGACCACCCTGCGGGCGACCCCGAGAACCCCCGA
>CAZFDK010000144.1:0-2048 GCA_964518305.1 uncultured Gemmatimonadota bacterium
CTCTCGACCTGGAGGCGGACATCACCGAGTACCTGGAGGACTACGACACCCGGGGGCACTCGGTCACCGTGCGCCAGCTTCTCCACCATACCTCGGGAATCCGAAGCTTCACGGGCCTCCCGTCCTTCGACGTTCTCGCTCCGAAGGATCTTCCGCGGGACACGTTGCTCAGGCTGATTGAGCAGGAGCCGTTTCGCTTCGCCCCGGGCACCCAGATGAGCTACAGCAACACGGGGTACTTCCTCCTCGGCCTCATCATCGAGGAGGCGAGCGGGCAATCGTACAGCGATTACCTCAAAGAGCACCTGCTTGCCCCGGCAGGCATGGAGGCCACCCACTATTGCGACGAGCGGGCCGTCGTCCACCACGGCGCGCAAGGTTACGTGTGGAACGGTGAGTCAGGACGGTTGCGCCGGAAGGAGTACTTTGACCACACCTGGCCCTACGCCGGGGGTCCTTGTGCAGCACGGCCGCAGATCTGGTGGCCTGGAACCAAGCATTGCACGGGGGAATGGTTCTATCGGATGCGTCCTACGAGGAGATGGTCACTCCCGGGCGGCTCGCCGATGGCACCGAGCTCCGGTACGGCGCGGGGCTCATCCATTACAGGCTTGAAGGCCACCGAGTCATTAGGCACGGGGGTGGGATTCCTGGGTTCCTCTCCCAGTCCCGCTTTTACCCGAACGACCACCTCATCGTGGTGGTGCTCCAGAACACGTACGGACCTCGGGAGCCGGACGCGCTGGCGGACTCGCTGGCGCGGCTCGTCCTCGGTCCGGGCGAGCCGGTCGAGACCGACGACTACCAGGGGGAGCTGAAGGAACTCACCGGCCGATACACCGGGCCGGGCCAGGGGAGAATCATTGACCTCCGATTCGAGGTCGAGGACGGCGGGCTTGTGGCCCGGGACAGGAGCGGCGACGAGCAGCGCCTTCAGTATCTCTCGGGCCTCACGTGGCGACACGGTACGATTCGCTACCGATTCGTCCGTGCCGGAGATCGGATCGTTGAGCTCCGTCTGGATGGACATGGCGGCCATAGCCACAATGTCCTGCGACGGATTCAGGAGCCCTGACCCGACCCGCATCGGTATTTCAGGGGATCGCCAGGAGCGGAGACGGACTCGCCACAGCGAGCGAAGGCCCCATTGAGCTGAGCGGACGTTGACGACGTAGCCTCCCGTACCAACGTTCGGTCCCGAAGAACGGCCAGCGGCCTCAATCCGGTCTCCGCGCCGTCTGCCTCAGGGAGGCGACCATGCTCCGACGTGCTCCGGCCTCGGCTACCGTCCTCCTCCTACTCTCCTGCTTCGCCCTCTCCAGTTGCGGCGGAGAGCGCGCCGACGCCCCGCCGGTCGTGAACATCATCGCGGAAGACTACGAGTTCACGGTTTCCGACACCATTCCCTCCGGGTGGGTCACAATCCGGATGCACAACCAGGGATCGGAGACCCACCAGGTTCAGTTCGACCAGCTTCCCGACAATATGACCGTCTCGGAGTTTGAGGCCCGCGGCGAGAGGCTGGAAGCCCTCCAGGATAGCCTCGACGAGATGTTGGCCGAGGGTACGATCGACACGGCGGAGGCGAACCGCAGGTTCCGCAAGGTCGTCCCGGAACTCAGGAAGGCGGGCCATGTGGGATTTGTCGGGTCCGGGGAAACGGCGCGGACCACCCTTCGGCTCGAGCCCGGGACCTACCTGCTGGCCTGCCGCCTGAATACCCCGGATGACGAGGACCACACCGCGCTTGGCATGGAGGCGTTCATAGAGGCGGCCGGACCTCCATCGGACGCGCGGCCTCCCGAGCCGGACGTCCAGGTGTGGTACGACAGCGGACGGGTAATCACGGACGGCTCCTTTCAGTCCGGCCGGCAGGTCGTGGCGTTCCGAGTGGACGCGGTTCCGGGCCAAGAAGACGGCCTGGTCGAGGCGAACCTGACTCGTCTCGGTGGGACGCCCCTGGAGGAGTTGGATCATTGGATGACTGAGGAGCACTACCGAAACCCGGCGCCGACGACCTTTCTGGGCGGGGCAGGGATCACCGAAGG
>CAZFDK010000145.1:0-2034 GCA_964518305.1 uncultured Gemmatimonadota bacterium
ACACCTGTGGCGCGAGCCCAGATGATCGAGAGGCTCGAGGCTGGGGAGGCGAGCCGGATGAGGCCGATGGGTCGCGATGGCGCTGTTCGGGGTCCGAGTACTCAGCCCGGTCTTCTACTTGTTTCTCTCCTTCCTATCCGCCGTTTGCCCCAGCCGATACGAGGCGTGGTCGGTTAATTTCGCCGGCTCCAGTTCTCGGTGGTTGAAGCGGGAACCTCATCTCCTAGAGCTAGAGAAAAAGGGCTCGGGGCTCACCCCGTGATTAGCCGCTCTTTGGGTTAGTCCCTGAAGCCTTTGATCTCGTTTATCGAGGCTGATCCCGGCGGGCGTTCGACGGTCGCCCGGTACACGGATCGTGTAGCGTGAACGATGGCAAATAGTTACGTGATTACCGGGAAGCGGGCGTGTACCAGCCGCTGGAAGAGGGGGGAAATCGCGTAGCAGGTTGCTACACGGTCACTCGGAACGGATCGGGGGGTGGCTCGAGGCCGGATCTTTTCCAAAGATTTCTCTCCGGCCCGGTAAGCTGCTTCCTCCGTTAGACGGTGGCCTCGCTCATTGCGACCTCGGAGAGGGAAACCCGCTCCAATTCTTCGTTGAGCAGCGTCCAGCTGGTCTCGGTCCGCTCCTCGGCGATCCGGGTCAGCAGGTAGGCCAGCACGCATAGGTGGGCGTGAGCGGTGATCCGGACGGGCTTTCGGTGGTAGACCGGCTCGATCTCGAGCCCCGACTTCATGGACCGGAAGGCGCGCTCGGCGTGCCACATGTCCCGGTAGCCGAGGACGAGCTCCTCGGCGGGGGTCTCCAGGTCGTTGGTCATCAAGACGTACTTGCCGTCGAGCCGCTCGTCGCGGCGGACCGCCCCGCGGTCGATCGTGAGCCCCCCGTTCGCCAGCTCCCGCAGGTACCGCCGGTAGCCGGACTTGGTGAGAAGCTCGCAGGCTTTCCGGGTGTGGGCCTCCGAGGCACCGCCCCCGAGCTCCTCCTCGAGCCGCTCGAGGATCTCCTTCCGAACCTGAGCGTCCTCACGGGCCCGGTCGGTGTCCCGACAGAGCAGGTACCGGATGGGTCGGTCCCCGTCCTCGATCACCGTCTGCTTGACGCCGAGCGTGTCGGTGACCTCCCCGTAGCGGCCCCGCTGGGAGAGCACGCCGTGCTCGACGACGTCGTCATCCCGGAGGCCGGCCCCGAGCAGGTACTTCTGCCCCCGGCTCTCCAGGAAGTCGATGTTCGCCTGGCTGACCATGCCCCGGTCGCCGACGAAGAGGAACCGTCGGGGCCGGAGGCCGGCCAGATCCTCGGTCACCTCCTCGACGGTGGTCACGTCCACCCGGTTGCCGGGGAAGACCCAGTGCCGGACCGGAAGCCCGTCCCGGTTGATGGCCAGGGCAAGGACGATCTGGGGGAGATCCGGCCGCTTCTTCTTCGACTTGCCGAACCGGCGAAGCCCCTCCCCCTCCGGGTCGGCGTGGTCGAGCTCGAAGGAGACCGAGGTCGTGTCGTAGAAGATCACCGACACGTCAGCGTTCAAGAGATCGGTAACCTGGAAGTAGAGGTGCTCCCGGAGGTCCTCCATCTCCTCGGCCAGGAAGTCCATGGCCCGGTAGAAATGCTGGACCTCCAGCTCCCGGCCGCCTTGCTCGAGGCCCGGAATCCAGGCCGTCTCTCCCGCCCAGCGGGCGCCCGCCAGCTTGGAAGCGGGCGCGAGCGCCCGCTGGCACGTCAAGGCGAAGATCGCCCGCTCGACCTCGGTCTCGAACTCTCGGTCGGCAAGCGCCTCCTCGAAGAACTCCTTCAGCCCCAGCTCCCGCCACAGGCCGTCCAGCAGGTGCGGGCCGCCCAGCTGCCAGGTGTCGGTGATCTCAAAGTCACCGGCCGCCTGCTCCTCCGGCGGCAGGTACGCCTCGAACTGCTCCTTCAGTCGCCGCAGCTGGTCGGTGTCCAGCTCCTCCTTACGGCCGAACGAGTGGAGGATGCGAGTCCGGGACTGCTCCTTCTCCGGGTCCCAGTCGTTGTGCACGAGCTGGACGTAGA
>CAZFDK010000146.1:0-1068 GCA_964518305.1 uncultured Gemmatimonadota bacterium
CGTTCACCCCTCCCTCACGGGGACCATTCCTCCCCCTCCCAGCACATCTCCCAGACGCCCGTCCCTGCACCTGTAAGCCGCTGACAAGAAGGGATTTACGACCAGTTAATCGCGCTTTTGGCACGAGTTTACAATCCATACCGGGGAAGTGAAATAGAAAACGCCTCAGGACCCCCAGCGCGCCGGCTAAAACGCCGCCCGGCACACCAGCGGCACATCCGACTGCCGAACCCTCTAACCTCGTTGACCCCCCTCCTGGATCTTTTCACTTCCCCGTAAGAAGGCCCCAAGCGAAATCGAACCTCCAGGAGGGAAATCACGATGGCACGGGAACGAGGACAGATCCGGAAGCGTGGCGAGGAGAAGTACCTGATCCGCGTCTATCTCGGACGCATGGACGGGAAGCGGAAGTACAAGTCGCGGACCGTCTACGGCGACAAGGATCACGCGGAGGAGGAGCTGACCAAGATGCTCCGGCGGAAGGACCGCGGCCAGCTCCGTCGGGACTCCGACCAGAAGCTCGCGGAGTTCGCGGACCGGTGGCTGCAGCACAAGAAGGGCAAGGTGAAGCCAGCCACCTACGACTCTTACGAGCGATACGTGCGGGTCCACATCAAGCCCGCGCTCGGCTACCTGCAACTTGAGGACGTCAACGCCCGACTCGTTCAGGTATTCATCGACGAGCTGGGCCAGGAGAAGGAGCTGTCAGCACAGTACATCCGGCAGATCAACACCTGCCTCCAGATGATCCTCAAAAAGGCGGTGGCGTGGGAGCTAATCCTCATCAATCCTGCGAGCCCCGACCGGATAGACCTCCCGAAGCCCCAGAACCGGGAACGGAGGATACTGGACCGGGACGAGCTTGCCGCGCTCCTGGAGGCAGCCGAAGGAAACCGCCTCCACGCTCTCTTTGTTCTGCTCGCCACCACCGGGCTCCGACCGCAAGAGGCCTACGGACTCAAGTGGAAGGACCTAGAAGACGATGGCTTTCTCAGGGTTCGGCGCGTTATCTCCACCGCGCCAGAGGAGAGTGACCGTCCCTGGGAGGTCTCCGAGCAGATGAAGACC
>CAZFDK010000146.1:1078-2033 GCA_964518305.1 uncultured Gemmatimonadota bacterium
ACCGAGTCCAGCCGGCGCAGAATCAAACTACCTGACTCCACGGTGAAGGCCCTGGAGAAGCATCGTACCAGGCAGGCCAAGGAGATCATGGCTGCGGGCGACCACCACGCTCGCAGGGACTTCATCTTCACGAGGGGACCGACGTCGGACGACCACGGCCGGTTCATCTATCAGGAGTACGCCCGTCGCCACTTCCAGAAGGCGCTCAAGGAAGCCGGTCTACCGACGGATGAGATCAACCTCTACACCCTTCGGCACACCCACATCAGCCGGCTGATCCTCAACGGGACTGACCTCAAGCTCGCCTCCAGTCGTGCCGGGCACAGCTCCATCCAGCAGACGGCGGACACCTACGCTCACCTTACCGACGAGGCTGAGGAGCAGATGGCCGAAACGACAGAGCGAATGTTTGCGGGGGCCCTGTGATTGAGAAGGTCCTTGGGCTGGCCTGGGTCCTCATCCCCCCGGTCGTGATCTTCGCGGCGGGGGCGGAGGAGGCCCGCGAGCGGGGAGAGAGCGGAGTCTTAGAGGTCGGCAAGGGACTCGCCTTCTTGTTCTCTTCCCCGCTGCCCTCGGGCTGTGGCTCGTCGTCCTCCCGGCAGTGATCCTGTGGGTACTGATTGAGCCCGGTTCCTAACCCGCCGGAACCGCGCCGCGCGAGAGGGTGGTAACGCGGAGGCCTTCGGAAAAATCGAGCGACGCTCCGTGCAGGTATTTACGTGAGTGCGCCGCTCGAACTTCCCCCCGTACCCCCCGGCCGCTCCTCTCTTGATTGACGGCCAGCTCCGTGCCTGACGCGGGATCCTCCCGGCGCTCCAGGCTCTGAAAGAAGAACAGATCCGGCACACAGGCCGCACACCGCCCCTTCATCACCCTTGTGGTCTACTGCGTCTTGAGGACCTCGCAGTATCGGCCCTACTCCCACAGTCCCAGGCGGCAACCGATTCCCGGTCCA
>CAZFDK010000147.1:0-2015 GCA_964518305.1 uncultured Gemmatimonadota bacterium
CGAGCTCCTTTCATCTCGCAAGAACGGCCAGGCAACCCTGGCTCTCCAGAGGCCGGTAGAGTAGGCGAGGGGCCGGGGGAGACCCCCGGCCCTCGCCCCTCGTCGCACCGGCCATGCGGTTTTCCCACAACCGGCGCTCCCAGAGTCCGGTCACCGCAGGCTCTCGCAGGAGAGTCGACCGCCCCGGGTAGCTACAGACGCACCAGCCCCATTTCGTGGTGCAGGTGCGAGTAGAAGCTCCGCCCTCGCGGCGGGCGGTAGGGACGTTGGCTCCGTCGACGCAAGTGACGGCGCAGTCGCTCTCGGGCGAAGTATTCCACATCGCGGAAGGCTTTCCGGGGGTGACCCCTCTTGAAGTAGTTCCGCCAGCCTCGCAGGTGGGAGTTGATCTCCCCCACCAGATAAGGCACCGGCTTGAAGCCATGCCGCTTCGCGGTCATATCTCGCAAGACGGCTCGCTCCCTCGCCAGCGCCTTCTTCGACGGACTCATCCGGAGATACCGCTTCGCTCGCCCATACCGATCCGGGGCGTAGGTCAGCGTGTATCCAAGAAAGTCCAGGCTGGCTCCCGCTTCATTCAGGTTCACCACCCGCGTCTTATCGCGGTTGATCGTCAGGTCGAAACGGTTCTCCAGGGCCTCCGTGACGAACGACCGCAGACGCTCGCCCTGGTAACGAGCCAGGACGACCATATCGTCCGCGTAACGCACCAGACGCGCGTTCGCCCACTTCGCAGGCCCCTTGGCGCTGTGGAAGTGGTGATCGAACCAGTGCAGGAACACGTTCGCAAGCAGTGGCGAGATCACACCGCCTTGGGGCGTGCCCCGCTGGGTCCGGTGCCGTCGCTTCGTCCCGTCTTCGTCCTGATCCTCCACCGGAGCCTTCAGCCACTTCCGGATCAGACTCAGGACCGATCGGTCCGTAATCCGTCTCTGAAGCGCCTTCATCAGCTTGTCGTGGGGGATCGTGTCGAAGTAACCCTGGAGGTCCACGTCGTAGACCTCACGAAAACCCGAGTGCAGGTGCTGCTGGATCTCTTCCAGTGCCTGGTGGGCCGAGCGTCCGGGGCGGAATCCATAGGAACAGTCCAGGAAATCCGCCTCGAAGATCGGCTCCAGGATCAGAACCGTCGCCATCTGGACCACCCGATCCTTCACGGTCGGGATGCCCAGTGGCCGCAGCTTCCCGTCCACCTTCTCGATGTAGGTCCGGCGGACCGCCATGGGCTTGTACCGCTTGGTGCGGAGCTCCTCCTGGATCTCGTCCAGGAGTCGCTCCACGCCGCCCGGCTGGTCCTGGATCGCTCCGATCGTCAGACCATCCACCCCGGGCGCTCCGCCGTTCGCCTTCACCCGGCTCCACGCCGCCTGCAGCGTGTCCCGCCGATAGATCCGGTCATACAGCGTGTAGAACCGGAACTTCGGCTCCTGCTTCGCCTTATGGCCTAGCTTCTGCCTCAGACGGGAGAGTTTCTCCGGCATCCACGATCCACGCGGATGCGGGTCTTCCGTAGTGGGATTGATCTCCAAGCGGCACTCCCTTCTTCTTGCAGACAGCTCGACTCTGGCAGGGCCCCTTTGCTCCACGGGCGTTACCCGCTTCGTCGCTCCTATGGGCCCATCCGACTCCCGGCCGGAGCCGCCCTCCGGTTATGTGTTCCCGGAAGACGTTGGGTCGCGAACCCGCTCCGCCGGGCCTCCCAGGTCTCCTCGACCGTTCTGTCGACGCCCGCCGTCCTCAATCACCCCGGGGGACCCGATCGCTGCGCATTCCCATCTCTTCACGATCGGTGTAGGCTTCGGCCAATCCGGCAGCGTGGCCGTCCCCAAATGGCGTTTCGAGGCCGAATCAGGTTCGCTTTCGCTACAGCTGACGTCGTTCGCCGCCCAGACACCTTGTGCTGCCCAGCAGGACACGGGCAGGGACGGGCGTCCCGTCCGCAGCGCCTCGGCGACTTCATGTGGGATGGGATCTTCACATGGCGAGCTCCTTTCATCTCGCAAGAACGGCCAGGT
>CAZFDK010000148.1:0-1974 GCA_964518305.1 uncultured Gemmatimonadota bacterium
AGACGCCTCCTGTTGCTTGCCCGGCGAAGAGGACCACGACGGTCCGACTCAGCAGCTTCCGCATTCGAGACCTCCAGATAGGACCACTGGGCGAAACTCGCCCGGGCCCGTCGACATCAATGACCCGACAGCGACGTACGGGTTACGGTCAGTGAGCTCCATTACAGACAGCTGCAATCAGGGGGCGTTGCAACGGCCAACGGCCATCAAGGGTAGCGCTATATTCCCATAGAGCGACGAGACGACCGCCTCAACTACGCTCAATATGCGCAGTAAAGTGCGGGCCTTCGGTGGATTGGACCTGCCCGATCCGGACGGCGAGCAGATCGAAGCCGTCCAGACGCACTCGAAGGGAGCGGCGGTGCTGGCCTACCCGGCCACCCGCCCAGTCGGGGAGGCGGTGGACCGGGGCGAGCTTCTTCCTCTCCTGTGGCCGGAGGACACCGAAGAGCGGGCCCGGAACTCCCTCCGGGTCGTGCTGAGCCCAGATCCTGCAGGAAGGCGGATCAGGTAGAATGAAGAACACCCGCAGAGTGGCTACGTTGTGGGGGTCTTCTGCCAGGAAGCACTCCCGTCACGCAACTCACCCTGCGGGTGACGATGGACGATATTTCCTCCCGTCCTCGGGTTCAAGGCAACTCGTCCCCTCTTTCGCTCCGCCGGAGTGGTCAGCCGCTGACCGACGGGGCGGGTCTTCTCACGCTCCGAGCCCTGTGGGACCGGCTCGATCTCGGGAGCTGGCTGGACGACCGGCTGTCCCATCTCCCGGGCCGGTTCCGGCCCTCGCTGATGGTCGAGCTCTGGGTCGCTCTTCTCTGGTACGGCGGGGGCTGGCTCTCGGATCTTCAGCGTCTCCAGCGCCGGGGTATCCGACGGCTCTTTGGCTGGGCGCGAGTGCCGGTGCCGACGACCTTCGGCCGCTGGCTGCGCCGGGCCGGGGAGCCGGTGAGTCGGGCCGTGGACGAGCTGATCCGCCGGCTGGTCCGACGCCGCTGGGAGCGGCGGGGCGTGCCCAACTCCGTGACCCTGGTGCTGGACTCGACGGTGGTCGTCCGCTACGGGACGGAGCAGGCCGGAGCCGAGACCGGCTACAACCCCAGGAAGCCGGGCCGACCGAGCCATCATCCGCTGCTCGCCTTCACCCAGGAGACCGGGGACCTGATCGGCCTCCGCTGGCGGCCGGGCTCGGCCTGGGCCGCCGACGGTGTGGAGGAGTGGCTCCCGGAACTGGTCACCTGGCTCCGGGACGTCGGCGTCGGGGACATCACGGTCCGACTCGACAAGGGATTCTACGCGGAGCGGGTGGTGCGCACGCTCCAGGAACTGGAGGTCTCCTACCTGCTCAAGGTCCCGAATCACGGACACGTCCGGGACCAGCTCGGCTCCTGGCGGGAGAGCACGGGAGCCGAGGGGATCTTCGAGGAGGCGGCCTCCGTCCACACCAGCTCCGGCCGCCTCTGGGGCGACCGGCTGCTGTCCCTGGAAGGGCGTCGTCCCCTGGAGGGGGAAGAGGCCCTCGATCTCGACACCTACGAGGTCACCGAGACCGCTCACATCCTGACGAACAAACCCGGCATCCACGCCCTCACCGCCTGGCGGGCCTACAACGCCGGGGCCGTCGTCGAACAGCGGATCGAGGAGCTGAAGCAGCTGTCGGTGGGGCAGACCGCCGTGGACGACCTGGCTGGAAACCGGCTCCTCTGGACGCTCGGCGGCCTGGCCTATCAGCTCCTTCATCTCCTGCGCTCCCGGTTCTCCGACGCCTGGAAGCGGGCCCAGCCGAAGCGACTCCGGGCTTGGGCTTTCCGGACGCCGGCGAAGCTCACCCGACACGCCCGGAAGTGGCGGGTCCACCTGACCGGCGAGGAGCTCTCCGGCGGCCTCCTGCCGCGGGCCCTGGCCGGGCTCCGCGGGCCGCCGGCCTGAGCTCAACCGCGACACGGCATCCCGAGAAGCGGCGCCTCGCGCGTCCGC
>CAZFDK010000149.1:0-1887 GCA_964518305.1 uncultured Gemmatimonadota bacterium
TAGCGAGCCGTCGACGGACAGCCGGAAACGCGCAAGGCGTCTGCTCCTCCGGAGCGGGCGCCTTTTTTTAGTGTCGCGTCTTCAGTGTCGCCATTTGTAGGGTCGACATAGATATCATCACGGACGAGCCATACGGAGCCACACCATGAAGGAGCTGAACGGAGACAGCCTGCGGATCGCCGTGCAGAACAGCGGCCGGCTCACCGGCCCGAGCCTCGAGCTGCTGCACGGCATCGGCCTCGACTTCGAGGATCAGGACCGAAAGCTCTTCTCCCGCTGCCGCAACTTCGACCTGGAGCTGCTCTTCATCCGCGACGACGACATACCGGAGTACGTCCAGGACGGCGTTGCCGACCTGGGCATCGTGGGCCAGAACGTGGTCCGGGAGGAGGAGGCCGAGGTCCGAGAGCTGCAGGAATTGGGATTCGGCCAGTGCAGCCTGGAGCTGGCGGTGCCCGAGGGGGCTTCGGCCCGGAGCGCCGGGGAGCTGTCCGGGAGCCGGATCGCCACCACCCACCCGATGTCACTCCGCCGGTACCTGGAGGAGCAGGGCGTGGACGCCGAAGTGATCACGATCCGGGGCGCCGCCGAGGTCACGCCGGTGCTGGACATCGCTGACGCGGTGTGCGACCTGGTCTCCACCGGCACCACCATGCGGATGCACGACCTGCAGCCCATCGAGACCCTGTGGGAGTCCCGGGCGGCGCTGGTGGCCAATCCGGCCTCGCTGGAGGTGGACGACCGGCGGGAGCTCATCGACCGGCTCCGGGTTCGGCTCCGGGGGCTGCTGGATGCGGAGCAGATGAAGTACGTGACCATGAACGCACCCCGGTCGGCCCTGCCGGAGATCGAGGAGATCCTTCCCGGCATGAAGAGCCCCACGGTGGTGCCGCTGGCCGAGGAGGACATGGTGGCCCTGCACGCCGCGGTGAAGGAGGAGGTCTTCTGGGAGGTGATGGAGCGCATCAAGGAGGCCGGCGGCTCCGAAATCCTGGTGCTGCCCGTGGAGAAGGTGATGCGATGACGAACGAGACGAGCGGCGACGGGACCGCTGACGGCGCGGGCCTCACGCCGATCCTGGAGCCGCCCGCCGCGAACGAGTGGGTCCGATCGGGAACGGCCGGCGGCCCCGACCGGGACGTCCGCGACACCGTCCGCGCCATCATCGAGGAGGTGCGCCGGGACGGCGACGAGGCCGTCCTGAAGTACACCGAGCGGCTCGACGGCGTGGAGCGCAAGCACCTCCTGGTCCCGGAGGAGGCCTGCCGGGAGGCACTGGACGCCCTCCCCGACGATCGGCGCGAGGCGCTGGAGCGCGCCCGCCGAAACATCCGCCGCGTGCACGAGGCGCAACGGCGCTCCGAGAAGCCGGTGAGCGTAGAGCCGGGCGTGGAGGCGTGGCGTGAGTTCCGCCCCATCGACCGCGTCGGGATCTACGCCCCGGGCGGAGCCGCCCCGTATCCGTCGAGCCTCCTCATGTCCGCGGTCCCCGCCCGCGTGGCCGGATGCAGGGAGATCGTGGCCTTCTCACCGCCCGGCCCCGACGGAAGCCCGCCGGCGGCGGTCCGGGCCGCGGCGGCCCTGGTGGGCGTGGACGCTCTCTTTGTCGGCGGCGGTGCCCAGGCCGTGGCGGCCATGGCCCTCGGGACCGGAGAGGTGCCCCGGGTGCACAAGATCTTCGGGCCCGGCAGCACCTGGGTGAACGCGGCCAAGCTGGAGCTGTTCGCCGAGGTGGACGTGGACCTGCCCGCGGGCCCGTCCGAGGTCGTGGTGTGGGGCGACGGAGAGACGCGGCCGGAGTGGGCCGCGGCGGAGCTGCTGGCTCAGGCCGAGCACGGTGCCGACTCCCTGTCGGTGGGGGTGTTCCCGTCCCGCGGGAAGGCCGAG
>CAZFDK010000150.1:0-1877 GCA_964518305.1 uncultured Gemmatimonadota bacterium
CCTGAATCCAGCACTACGCGAGGCGTAGGTTGTGGTTTGGTCCGATGAGCCGTTCATGAGCCTGTTCGGCGCTGAGTCCCTGGGCTTGCGGTCCGATCGGGCGTCGATGGACGCCGGAATCGGGCCGGAATCTCCGCGCGAGGCAGGGGAGCCCGGCCGGCGCCGGGAGCGCCGTCGTCGCGCCTCGTTTCCGGGGCGGGATCGCCCCTCAGGCCGCGAGGACGGGCGGATCGCGCTCGCCGGAGAGCCGCTCGAGTGTCTCGAGCAGGAGGCCGTCCTTCCAGGCCCCCTCGGGCAGCTGGAGCTCGGTCTGTCCGGAGGTGTCGGTGAACTTGGCGGCTCCCCCGAAGAGGCGGGCCCGGAGCGTCTTCGGCTGCATGTAGCGGGCGGGGCCGGAGAGCTGCCGCCGGAGGTGATGGAGGAGCTGGTAGGCCAGTCCGCCCAGGGCCCACAGCAGCCGGTTGCCGCCGGTGTCGTCGACGGCGGTCTGGCCGGCCGAGAGCTGCTTCAGCTCCTTGATCCGCTGCTCGACCACCGCACCCCGGTTGTACGCCCGCCAGGCGGTGAGCGCGTGGATCCCGGGGATGTTGGTCAGGATGTGGCAGGTGTTGGTGACCTCGTGGGTGTCGAGCCCGAGGAGCTCGCCCGCCTCGTCGGCCTCGGGCAGCGGCCGGCGTCCCTGCAGCGTGAGGAGGCGCTGCCCCCACAGGCGGCCGGAGTTGGTGCAGACGGCCTCCGCGTTCTCGAAGATCCCCTCGGCCCGCTTCGAGCGACGCCAGGAGCCCAGCTCCCGCCGCACCCACTCGTGGTTCTTCAGCTTGAGCAGGAAGCGGACGTCCAGCTCCTCGAGCAGGGCCACCAGGTCCCGGGAGGGAAAGCCCTTGTCCATCCGCACGGTGATCTCCTCCACCCCCTGCTCGCGGAGGAACCCCACCAGCCCCGGCAGCCACTCCAGCACGCCCGTGGCCGCCCCCGCCGAGCCCGGCCGCCAGAGCACCCCCAGCAGGTCGCCCGTCTCCACCACGTAGGCCAGCAGCGGACGGTGGCTCGGACGGCCGGTCTTGTGGGGGTTGTAGCCGAGCTCCGCCCCCTCCTGCCGCTTCCCGTAGCGGACCTGGACCGTCCCGTCCACCGCCACCGTGACCGCCTTCCGGACCCCGACCCCGGACCACCGCACCGCCACCAGCCGCCGGATCAGCTCGTCCAGAACCTCCGCCAGGGAGGCTCCCGCCCGCCGCAGCCAGCGGCCCACCGTCGTCGGGTGCGGGACCCGCTCCCAGCCGAAGAGCCGGCGCACCGAGCGGCGGTCCAGAAGCTTCACGTCGCTCAGCCAGCCGCCCCCGTAGATGAGCAGCGCGACCCACAGCTCCACCATCAGCGAGGGGCGGAAGTAGCCGGCCAGCCCGGAGGTCCGCTCGTCGATCCAGGCCCCCACGCCCAGCCCGTCCCACAACCGACGGAAGGCGGCCAGACCCGCCCCGTCGGTCAGGTCCTGGGGACACCGCTCCAGGTGAAGCGGCCTCGGGTCTCCTTGTACGTGCGGCCGGGACGGAATACGATCCCTCATGAGAATCACCCTCTGGGTGACCCGCGTTGTGAGGAGCGTTCTTGGCCGAACACCCCCATAACGTAGGGCGCTCAGAGGGGTTTCTCATGTCGATACGGTTCCCATAGTGCAGGATTCAGGGTCAATCAGGCTGTGTAACTCTGGTCTCGAGGGTGGCCTCTCGGTCGTCGGGGAAGCGGCTCACTCTCAGGCCGCGGGAGAGACGGGCTCCGCCTCTTCCGCCAGTCCCAGGTTCTCCACCGCACGGCGGTTCGTATCGATGTAGCGTCGTCCCGTGATCCACGTCTGAACGTGAGCCTGTCAAACGGAT
>CAZFDK010000151.1:0-1496 GCA_964518305.1 uncultured Gemmatimonadota bacterium
GAACACCACGGCGGTCGCTCGCGAGCTTGGCGTCGGATGGGTGGTGTCGGGCGACGTCCAGGAGATGGGCGATCAGATTCAGGTCAACGTCCGACTGGTCGATCCCGACACGGAAACCCAGGCTTGGACGGACACCTACCGCCGGGACCTCACGGCCGAAAACCTCTTCGCCATCCAGAGCGACATCACCAGGGAAGTCGCTCGGGCCCTGGAGGCCGAGTTGTCGCCGGAGGAGACCGAGCGGGTCGAGACTCAGCCCACGGGGGACCTGGACGCCTACCGGCTCTACGTGAAGGGGAGGGACCGGCTTAACAACCGGACCGAGGCTGGAATGCGTGACGCGGTGGATTACTTCCGCCGGGCGATCGCCCGTGATTCGGGTTACGCGTTGGCCTGGGCCGGGCTGGCCGTTCAGCTGGCTCCCGAGCTGGCCGAGGCCCAAGCGTCCTTGGGCTTCGTTCACTACCGAAACCAGGCCGGACCGGCCGCGATCAAAAAGCTACAGCGGGCCGTCGATCTGAAGCCAAGTTACGACCAGGCTCACGCTTGGCTCGGTTGGATTTATCTCATTCTGGGCCGAAGGAAGGACGCTCAGGCGCATACCTCGTTAGCCGTGGAGTTGAATCCCAACAATGCGGCAGCCCGAGAGGCTCGCATTGTGGACCTGATTGCGCGGGATCAGCTGGCGGAGGCCCAGCGACACCTGGATGCACTGCCCGAAGAGCACCCGCGAAGCGACAAGTATCAGGCCGATGTCTATTATCCCGCCGAGGAGTGGACGAAGCTTCGAAACCCTGCGCAAGACACGCTGATGGACATCCCGGCCCCTCTGCAGGAGGAAATGAACGTCCCGGTAGGGCACTTCTATCTGGCACGAGTCGCCGTGAGAAATAGCGACACGGCGACTGCTCTCCAGCACCTTGCTGAGGTTGAGAAGACGGAGTCTGACGAAGGCCTGGATTACTTCGGATACCACCTCAAGGGCCTCATTCAGGCCACGCTGGGTGAGCCCGAGGCAACAGTTGCAAGTTGGAGACAAATGGAAACTTGGACTGGCCCCTTCTCGCTCACGAGACGCTATTTCTACCCCGACATTCTCGATTCAGTCCGCGAGACCCTGCAGTACCACGAACTGCTCCGGAAGATTAACGTCGCGTGGGGCCTCAACCCGGACGGCAGCCTGCCGGATAGGGTGGACGTGTCGTTCGACTCTGCGTCTCGATGACGGACCCGCTCACCCTACAGGAGGAGCGTCCCCGATGAACTCCACGGAGTCGAGTCCCCCCGACGAACACGGCCCCGACGAAGCGCTGCGCCACATCGTGGAGCGAGTCGAGAAGATCCGCGATCTCGGACCCTTCGAGATCGATCGGCACGAGGACGGTCGCTTCCGGTGTGAGCTGCAAAAGCCGCTCAGGGAACTGACAGCAGACGAGGCGCGGCAGGTGCTCTCGACCCTGGAGGCCCTTTCCGACGCGGTGCGCCGCCACCTGTAG
>CAZFDK010000151.1:1586-1846 GCA_964518305.1 uncultured Gemmatimonadota bacterium
CCCGGCTTTTTTTCTCCCAGCCAGCCTGAGCCCGATGGCTAACCAGCCCTTCCAGCGCGTCCGGCGGTTTTTCGCCGAGCTTAAGCGCCGAAACGTCTACCGTGTCGCGGCCACCTACGCGGTCGTGGCCTTCGTCACCCTGCAGGCCGCCCAGCTGATCTTCCCGGCGACCACCTTGGAGGGCGTCTACGACGTCCTCGTGGTGATCGCCTTTGTCGGCTTTCCGTTGGCGATCGTCCTGGCTTGGGCGTTCGAAATGA
>CAZFDK010000152.1:0-1829 GCA_964518305.1 uncultured Gemmatimonadota bacterium
GACTTTGAGCAGGAGGAGCTCGATAAGCTCGGCCGCTGGCGGGAGGAGCTGCGGGAGCCGGGTGAGGGGGACGCACCGCCGATTGGGGATTAGGGTAGAGGGTGAAGAGGATAGGCCCCTCTGGCCCTCCGGCACCGTGAAGACGGCGGGCTCAGCTACCACGGTTTGACCGAGGCTCGACCCACAGGAGACATCCAGATGCCCGAGACCACCTCCGAGGGCACGCTACCCGAGGACATTCGAGAGCGGCGGACGGAGATCCTGCGTCTCGCGCACCGGCGGGGCGCCCACAACGTTCGGGTGTTCGGCTCGACGGTGCGCGGCGACGCGGGCCCGGACAGCGACATCGATCTCCTGGTCGACCTCGATCCGGACCGGAACCTCCTGGACCTCGGCGGACTCCAGATGGACCTCCAGGAACTCCTGAAACGTCCGGTCGACCTCAAGACCGAGGGGTTCCTTCGCCCGGAGATACGGGAGCGGGTGCTGCGAGAGGCCGTTCCGCTGTGCTCGCCCTAATTTGCGGCGACTGGCGCTGGGTCTCCGCCGGATCGCGACCCGACACGGCGGCGACCTCGGGAACAGCGGCCTGGACCTCCGCACTCCGAGTGAGCCGCTGCCGCGAGTCGGGCTCGTCGTGAGGGGACCGCCCCGACGTCCACAGGCGGAGGGGGCTTGGGCTCTACTCTCCCCTCCAGCTCGCCGGGGACCGACGGCAGGGGATGAGGGTAGGTATATCTAATAATCAGATAATCGGATAATCAGATAATCGGATTTACCGCTCAGCGACTAATTCTGCCGGCACGGAATCGTGGGAGGACCCGTAATGGAGACGCCAACAACCACCACGGTCGGAAGCCGCGGCACCGTGGTCATCCCCGCCGAGATGCGCCGCCGCTACGGGCTGGAGGAGGGCTCCACGGTGATCGCCGAGCCGCGGGAGGAGGGGCTCCTGCTCCGCCCGGCCGCCGTGCTTCCGCTTGAGAGCTATGGCCCGGAGCGAACAGCCGAATTCCTGCTGAACAACGCCACCGACGAGGCGGACTACGAGCGCGCCGCCGAAGCCGTCCGCGAGCTGGGGCTGGACCCGGAGACCATCCCCCACGAGCGCCCGAAGACGGCCTGAGTGGACCGCCTCTTCCTGGACGCGAACGTGCTCTTCTCGGCCGCCTACCGGGAGGACGCGGGCCTCCAGGCGCTGTGGGAGCGCCCGGACGCCGCCCTCGTCACGTCCGGGTACGCGCTGGAGGAGGCCCGGCGGAACCTGACGTCCGAGGAGCAAGCCGCTCGCCTGAGCCAGCTGATCGATGAGATCGAGGTCGTCCCCGAAGCCCCCGAGCTCCCCCTTCCCACCGGCGTCGACCTCCCCGAGAAGGACAGGCCGATCCTTCGGGCCGCCGTCGCCGCGGAAGCCACTCACCTGGTGACCGGCGACAGGACACACTTCGGCCCCTACTGGGGCGAGACGGTGAGCGGGCTCACGGTCATCCGCCCGGCGGCTGCCCTCGGGGATTGACGGTGCCCCCGCGGGCTCAGGCTTTCCGGCGCGTGGCGCGCTCCTCGGTCTTTGCGGCCAAGCTGAGCTGTTCTCCGGCCGGTCCGGATTGACCCTCGTAGCGGCTGCAGTTTTGCGACAGGAACCCGGCTCCCGCCCCCGCAGTCACTGTCCTCCAGGACGAGCGGTGGCTGGCGACAGTTCAAAGCGTTCGTCGGGCAGCAAGTCACAAGAGCCCGGGGTACAGCGATGACAGCGAGCACTGACCAGGGCATCGGCGCCATCTTCGACGAGGGCAGCGCCATCGACGAGGCGATGCGGAAGGGGTGGTACC
>CAZFDK010000153.1:0-1824 GCA_964518305.1 uncultured Gemmatimonadota bacterium
GGCGGCGGCCTCGAACCGCTCGGCCGCCTCCCGCGGACGGACGTCGAGCGCCAGGTCGCGGGCCTCCTCGAACCGGCGCGCCAGGGAACGCCCGGTGGCGGCGGCGGAGGCGGACGGCCCTCCCGGATGCTCGGAGTCCCCGCGATCGCCCGACCCCCCGGGATCCCGGGCGCGTCCGCCGACCCGCACCGGCCGCTCCCCCCGGTGGCCGTGCAGGTGGTCCAGCTCCCGGTTGCCGGCCGAGGCGGGGGCGTCTCCGGGATCAGGGCCGCCGGGGCCCCGCTCCGCCAGTCGCCGGCACAGCCGCCGGGCCTCCCGCTTCCGCCCCAGTCCCGCCAGCGCCGCCAGCACCGCCGTGGCGTCGGCCGGAGGCCGGGGGAGCCTCCGCGCGTCGCGGAGGGGGCCCGCCCCGGGGAGGGAGGTGGTGGCCGCCTCCAGCACGGCGCCGGTCGGGACGTGGGTGAGGAGGTCCAGGGCCAGGGCCGAGCGGACGACGCTCTCCCGGGCCCGCCCGGCGAAGGCCCCGCCGCCGGCAGGGTCGCGGCCGTCGTCGTGGCTGGCCGGCCCGGAAAAGCGGGGAACCTGCTCCGCCCGGCGGCGCCACCGGGCGGACGTCTCCTCCAGGGACCGCCGGGCCGTCTCCGCGGAGACGCGGCCCGGCTCCCGCTCGCCCCACCGGAGCACCACCCACCTCGGGTCTCCGGGCTCCACCCGGAACCGCCCGCTCACCTCGTCCCGCCGTCCGTCCACGTCGAGCCCGGGGGGGCGGTCGACCCCGAGGGCGAGGAGCTCGCCGTCTCCGCCCTCGGCCACCCAGCCCCCGTCGGTCTCCCGGTACGCGGGCCGGTCCCGGGCGTAGTCGAAGCGGGGCGCGAAGCGGAGCTCCGCCTGCACGGGCCCGCCCCGGGCCGCCACCCTCCGGATCAGGGTCGGGGCGTCACCCTCCCGGTCCCGGGCGCCGGAATCGTAGGGCTCCTCGCCGTCCGGGACCGGCCCGGGCCACGGCATGGCGTCGGTGACCGCCAGGCGGGCGTCCGCCCCTCGGAACTCGGTGACCAGCACGTTGGTGCCGGGGCGGTACCGCTGGGAGCTCTCCCACATGGGCGAGGCGTGGATGGCCCCGGCCGGCGCCAGGGAGCAGAAGCCCCCGATCCGGTCGTCCAGCACGCGGGCGAAGACGCTGGGCGCGTCGAACCGCGGCGGGCACCACCAGTCCACGGAGCCGTCCCGGCCCACCAGGGCCGCCGAGCGGCCGTCGCCCACCAGGCCGTACGCCTCCGGGGGCAGGTACCGCCTGCTGCTCACCGGTCCTCCTCGCCGGCGTCCTGTACCGTCCGGTCACGCAGGACCACGGTCCCGGCGATGCGGTCGTGCAGCCCCTGCCGGTTGGCGTCCCAAAGGATCTGCAGGAAGCCCACGAGCCCGGTGGCGACCGAGGCCGCGTAGCCGCCGAAGCGGCTGAACGAATTCCACCAGCCCAGCGGCTCCCCGTTCACCTTCGCCACCCGGATCCCCAGCAGCCGCTTCCCGGGCGTGTGGCCGTTCCACAGGGCCAGGAAGGCGGTGAAGTAGAGCCCCAGCGAGCCGAAGCCGAACCCCAGGTCCCGGGCGATGCCCTGCAGGAACTCGAGGATGCTCGGCGGCCCCTCCGCCTCCTCCAGGCGCCCCTCCATCCGCGCGAGCGTGGAGGAGAGCGCGGACACCCGGCGCCGGAGCGGGGCCACCGTGTCGGCGGCCAGGCGGCCCGCGAGCTCCCGGCGGGCGGAGTCGGCGGCCGCCGTGTCGCCGGCCTCCAGCGAGGCGGCCCAAGCCCGCGCCAGGGAG
>CAZFDK010000154.1:0-1814 GCA_964518305.1 uncultured Gemmatimonadota bacterium
GCCTCCTTCTGGGCATCATCGGGAGCTGCGGATGGATCTACGGCACGCTCCGCGTCGGGCCGACGGGTTCGGACGAAGAGCCCCCGGGCTGACGGGACCTCATCGGGCGAGCGCCTCCTCGAGAGGGGAACTACCTGGAACGGGCCTCCTCCGGCGCGTCCACGGGCTGCTGGGTCACCGAGAGGATGCTATCGCCGGCGATGAGGACCTACGCCTCCTCCAGCACCGTCCCGTCACCGATGTTCACCCGGCCATTCTCGACGATTAGGGTTGGCTGTTGCGCCACGGCTGGAGAGGCCGTGACGGGGACGAGGGCGAGCAGGGCATTGAGTATCTTGTTCATGGTTTCCCGAGCCCGAATGAGCGGCGCGACCAGAGCGGTCCAGTTGGCCTCCACGGGCTGGGGCGGCCTCACGCTACGGTGAAGCCCTTCCAGGTCTCCTTCTCCGCGCTTGCGTCCGAGACCCAGACGTAGCGCCCCGGCTTTAGGTCCACGGTGAGATAGATCGTGGTGCCGGGTGCCATGGCCGGCGTCCCGCCCAGAAACGCGGCCGGCGCCGGAGCGTGCCGGCGCGCCATCCACTGCGCGACCTCCTGCACGCTCTGTCCCTCCTCCAGCCGTGCCAGATGTACGTCCTGGTAGGGAGGCTCGCCCTCGTCAGGTCGTTTGCCGAAGTGGACCGCCACCGTTTGTCGGCCCGTCCGCAGCTGGCCCTCGGTCATGATCTCGTAGTCGGCAAGCGTCAGCCCTACGTCCGGCTCAGGCGGCCCTGCCGTACTGGAATCCCTCGTCACGACCAGCTGCGTCCCTGCCCTCAACCGGTCGTGGGGCGTCCCGGTGGAGTCCCGGACGAAGCAGAACAGGTGATAGGTGCCCGGCGGGAGGGGCAGCGAGGTCCGTGCGGTCCGGCCCGGCCCGACGAGACCAACGCCGCCGACGAAGTCGATGCTGGACCACCAGGCTCCGGCCGTGTCGATCGCGCCCGCGTACGCCTTCTGCACGTCCTTCCAGCCCGCGCGCTCAGGAAGGGCTCCCAACTCCAGGAAGTGAGGTTCCTCACCCCGGTTTCGAAGCTCAATCGTCACCCAGCCGGAGGGGATGGTGTCGGGCACCTCTAAGGTGTAATCCGACGCGGTGACCTCGATGACCGACGGAGCATCGGTTAAGGACTCCTGAGCTTGGAGCCCGACCTGGAGGAGAAGGACGACCAGAGCGGCCCAGAACGGCGGCGTCTTCAAGGGGTCATCAATGTGGGAGGCTCGAACCGTCTGCACGCCGGAGTACGATCTCGGTGCCGCCGGGTGTGCGAAGCCAAAACGTGTCTACCGAGAGTCGATACGTGAGCGTCCAGGTGTGGTCGGGGAAGTCGTTCATCCGGTAGGGCAGCTTGGCAACGAAAGGACGAAGGATGAGGGAGTCTCCGCGTACCTCGTAGCGCCCCGTATTGCTGACGAAGCCCTCGAAGGCGGCCGCCTGTTCGGCGGCAGAGGGATCGTCGGATAGCTCAGTCCGCGAGCTGTCGCCGATCATGTGGCTATAGTGGCCCTCGGTGTAGAGGAAGAGCCCGGGATCGGGTTCCTCGTCCACTGCCCTCTCCGGGGAAACGATCCGCTCCACGACCCACGCTCCGTCGAGCCCGGGCTCCGCCTGGGCCGCCGTTTGAGCGGTCCCGGAGAGCAGAAGCGTGACGGCGAGGAATGCTGCTCCAGCCGTGCGATGTAAAACCGAGAAACCGCTCATCGCGCCTCCTTTCAGTGAGGCACTGCAGGGGTCGCAGTAGCCCCGCCAGCGCGTCGGTCCCCTCCTGCGTCCG
>CAZFDK010000155.1:0-1813 GCA_964518305.1 uncultured Gemmatimonadota bacterium
GGTCGCCAACTGGGTCACCGCCGCCCTGCTGGCGGGGACGGCCCTGGCGCTCTACGGCCTGCACGTCTTCCTCCTCTCGAAGGTGGCGGCGTGGTGGCAGGAGCAGGGGCTCCCGGCGGCGGTGGACACCTACGAGGGCCAGCTCCGGTGGGCCCTGGACCACCGCGGCCTGCTTCTCGGGGCGTCGGCCGCCGTGCTCCTGGGCACGGTCGCGCTCTTCTCCCGGTTCAGCACCGGCGTGGAGTTCTTCCCCGAGGACATCCCGCCGGCCCAGGCGTGGGTCGACGTCGAGACGCCGGTGGGGAGCAGCGTGGAGTCCACCGACGGCATCGTGCGCCGGATCGAGGAGGAGCTCGCCGGCGTGGAGGGCATCGCGGAGGACGCCGAGTCCACGGTGACCACGGTGGGCGGCGGGGGCGGCATGTTCGGCGGCCCCTCGGGCTCCAGCGCCGGGCGCGTGAGCGTGAGCTTCGTGGACTACCGCCAGCGCACCCACGACGTCTTCGGGACCCTGCGGCGGATGCAGGAGCGGGTGGGCAGCCGGGTGGCCGGGGCGGAGATCTCCGTCCAGCGGCCGCAGAACGGCCCGCCCAGCGGCGCGCCGGTGAACCTGGAGGTGGTGGGCGAGGACCCGGCGGTGCTCAGGGCGCTCTCGGACAGCATCCTCCAGGTGCTCCGCGACGCCCCGGTGGCGGCCAGGCTGGCCGGGCTGGAGAGCGACATGGAGTCGGCGCGTCCGGAGCTCGGCGTCCAGGTGGACCGCGAGAGGGCGGCCCTGTACGGGCTCTCCACCCGGGACGTCGGGATGGCCGTCCGCGGCGCCATCCAGGGGATCGAGGCGGCCAGGTACCGCACGGCCAACGACGAGCACGACATCGTGGTCCGCCTGGCGGAGCGCTACCGGCAGGACCTGACGTCCCTGGAGGACCTGGTGGTGGAGGCCGAGCTGGGGACGAAGGTGCCCCTGACCTCGGTGGCCGACTGGAGCGTGGGCGAGGGCTACGGCTCGATCCGCCGCAAGGACATGGACCGGGTGGTGACCATCAGCTCGGACGTGGCCACGGGCTACAACAGCAACGCCGTCCTGGCCGAGGTGCAGCGGACGCTGGCCGGCTTCGAGGAGTCCAGCCTGCCCCCGGGCTACACCACGCGCTACACCGGTCAGAACGAGGACCAGGCCGAGGCCCAGTCCTTCCTCTCGGGGGCGTTCCTGGCGGCGCTGGGCCTCATCGGGTTCATCCTGGTCTCGCAGTTCAACTCGGTGGCCAAGCCGGTGATCATCCTCACCTCGGTGATCATGTCCACGGTGGGCGTCCTGGCCGGGCTGATGATCTTCCAGATGCCCTTCGTGATCATCATGACCGGCGTGGGGATCATCTCCCTGGCGGGCATCGTGGTGAACAACGCCATCGTGCTCATCGACTACATCGACATCCTGAGGGACCGGGACGGACTGGACGTGCGCGAGGCGCTGGTCGAGGGCGGGAAGACCCGTTTTCGGCCCGTGATCCTCACGGCGGTGACCACGGCGCTGGGCCTCGTGCCCCTGGCCGTGGGCCTCAACTTCGACTTCTTCGGAGTCTACAGCAGCCTGGCGCCGGACCTGTACATGGGCGGCGAGCAGGCGGCCTGGTGGGGCCCCATGGCCGTGGCGGTCATCGTCGGGATCACCTTCGCCACGTTCCTGACGCTGATCCTGGTGCCGGTGATGTACTCCCTCGTCGACGAGGCCGTGGGCCTGGTCCGGACGCTGTTCTTCGGACGGACGCGGGACGAGGCGGAGGGCGCCGCGGCCGGGCCGGGGCCCGCGGTG
>CAZFDK010000156.1:0-1805 GCA_964518305.1 uncultured Gemmatimonadota bacterium
TTCCCCTCCCGGCACCTGCCGCGTGTCGGATCCCTGCTCGAGTCACTCGCTAGATGCCGTCCAGAAAGTCGGGTTTTCGGCTGATCAGGTTGCGAATGTGGTGTCGCGGAGGGACGGCGTCCGTCCTTCCGCGGGTTCTTTGAGGCTCTATGAGTGCTCTTTGCGCCGGATGTCCGCGGCCGATGTATAGTCGGCCGGCCTCCGCCGCCGGGCGGAGCCTGCAGGGGGCCGCGCCGCCAGCCGGTTCAGGCGCCCATCTGTCGGACCAGGGTCAGAAGATTGGCGGCCAGCACGGAGCTGTGGACGTAGGCCCGGAAGCCGTCGGCGCCTTCCCAGGTGCAGCGGTCGAGGCCGAAGGCCCGCTTGAGAAACGAGATCGTGCCCTCGATGCCGGCCCGGAACGCCCGCAGCCGCTTGTAGACCCAGCTGGAGCGGACCATCTCGCCGACCTCGAGCCCCCGCTTCTTGTGGAAGGCGACGTCGTCGACGCCGAGCTCCTGGGCGGCCGCGACGTTCGCCTTCGAGGCAAAACCGCCGTCGAAGGCGGCCTGCTCGGGCGCCTCTCCGTACAGGGACTCCTGCCGCTCCAGGAGCGGCACGGCCCGGGTGGAGTCGGCCGGGTTCCCGTCGGCCACCTTGCAGTCGAGAACGAGCCCCGAGGCGCCGCCGGTGAGGAAGATCTTGTGGCCGAACTCGACCTCCCGGCCCTTCTTGATGATCAGGTCCGTGTGGGGCTCGAAGACCGACAGGACCTTCTCGGAGGCCGGCACCGATTCTCCCTCCAGCACCCGGCGTCGGGCCTGGTCGATCACCCGTTCCAGCAAGTCCCGGAACCGGCGCAGCTTGGCCACCAGCTTCCGGGCGCGAGTCCGCTCTTCGGCCCATCCGCCCTCCAGGAAAAGGATCGCCCGTCCGGCGTACTCGACGCCCCACTCGGTGACCCGCAGCAGATCCCGGTAGAGGTCCTTCCGCCGGGAGCCCTCTCGGCAGTGTCGGATCTCCCGGGCCCGCCGCTTCGCCCGGAGCGTGTGGTCGCTGTATGCGGTGAACCCGAACCGCTCCTCGGCCTCCTCCATCAGCCGTGTGAGGGCCCGAACCCCGTCCCACAGCTGGTGGCTGTCCCGGGGCTCGTGGACGTCCGTCTCGGTGACCATCGCATCGATCCGGACCCGGAGGCCGTCCTCCACTCCCTCCTCCATGGCGTGGCGGACCACTTCCCGGCTCAGCTCGCGCCAGGTCTCCGGCCGGACCCGGCCGATGTTCTCGGCCAGCGTGGCCCGGGCCGGCGTGTCCTCCAGGGGCCCGTAGCCGCAGAAGGTGCCGAAGGTGCGGGAATCGGCCAGGTAGAAGGCCAGCTCCCGGTAGCTCAGCTGAAAGAGCTTTTTGATCAACAAGGCCCGCAAGACTTCCGAGCCGCTCATGCCCGGCGCCCCGGTCTCCGGCCGATCGGCCAAGCGCGTGAGGTCTTGTCTCACCGATTCTCGAAGGCCAGGTTGGGAGTCCAGCAGGCGGCTGATCGCTCGGAGTTCCTCGGCGTACTCGTGGTCGACATCCGGGCCAGTCAAGGACTTCTGCAGACGACGGCGGCGCATTCAGGGCCTCCCTCGGCTCCGGGTCTTGTTTGGCTTGGACACCTTCAAGATACCGAACCGAGGCGAGAATCTCAGCCCTGGATGCGCCGTTTTTTATGGTGGTCACCAGGGCGTTGAGGTTTCCGGACAGGATCTAGTTACCGCCCCAGCAAATCCGATCCACGGCCACGCTCTCTCCAGGAGGGCTTGGTATCCGAACGTATGAGCGGTGAC
>CAZFDK010000157.1:0-1787 GCA_964518305.1 uncultured Gemmatimonadota bacterium
TTTGAGAAGCGCCCGGAGGTTCCGCTCGTATCTCGCCTGTGCGTCCTCATCGAGGTCGGGGACATCGGACCCGGTCTTCCGATGCCCGGCGGGAGACGGCGGCTGGATGGCGAGGAAGCGGCCGAAGATCCCCTCGCCCCGGAACGTCTCCTTCTGAGTGAGCGCGCGGAGGAGCTCCGGCTGCAGTCCCAGGCCCATCGTCAGCGCGGGCCGAGGGATCTGCGATCCTTCTCGCGTCACCCGGTCGTCGCGGATGTGCTCCTCGCCCGTCCACGCCTTCTTGAAGGCGTTGAGCATCGGCGTGTCGATGTAGCGACCGCCCATGTAGCGGAAGATCTCCCCCTCGGCGCTCAGGATCGCCGCGCGGCCGTGGTTGTCGGCCATGAGCTGGAGGAGGGCTTCGGGCGTGACGTCGTCCACGACGAGGCGCTCTGGATCTGGCATCTCCAGTTCCGCGAGGCGCTGCTTGAGGCGACCGATTTGGTCGGCGATCTTCTCCTCGTCGTCACCCTCCGCTACCGCGCGAGCGCGCTTCTTCTGCCTCCGTTCCAACTCGCTCTGAAGCGCGTCTCGCTTACGCTCGGCCTCCCTGCGAGCATCGGCGACCTTCGCTCGCTGCTCTCGCTCGTACTTCCAAACCGGCTCCAGCATCTGCTGTAGGACCGCGGACTTCCGGTTCGCCGGCTCCAGGATGGTCATCGTCCAGATGTGGAGAGGCTCGGTCCACTCGGAGCGGATCCGTACCTGCCCCTTGTTGGCGAGGGCTGTTGAGAGTCCCGAGAGGGCGAACATCACGGCCATCCCCGGCGGCGTCTGCGTGAAGGCGGCCACCGACTCGACGTGGACCTGAATCCAGTCGGGAAGGCCCGTCGTGGGGATCGGTGGGGGAGGCGGTGGTCCGGGCCGGGTTGGCTCCTTCCACTCGCTCCGCTCGTCCCCGGCCCCCGTCTGCGTACTGACAGAACTGACAGAACGGGCCGCCTCGGAAGCCTGCTGGTCGGAATCAATCGATGTATCCGGGGCAGAATTCTGGGTTTGATCGGTAGACATCGTCGATCACGGCATTGATCCTCAGGGTGACCACTCGCTTCACGTGGGGCCTCTTCCACGCTGCGAGCGTCAACCTGTGGCCCGGGACGAGGTGAGCGGGGGAACCGGAAAGGCGGGAGTTCCGGTTCCGGACAGAGCTCAGAGGTCGTGGAAGGGGTCCGGGTAGCGGCCCTGCTTGAACTCCTGCGAGTCCCGTCCGCCGGAAACTTCCTTCGCGAGGACTGAGGTCTTTATCCCCAGTCGGCGGGAAACGATATAGACGCTCGTGGTTCGAGGCGTCGGTCTCTTTCGACCAATTCCGCCTCGCTCGGTCTCACTCTGGTCTATCGCTCGCTGCACCGCCCGGAGCTCCCGTCGGGAGAAGACGGGAAGAGTCAGGTTCAATAGCCAAAGCCGGTGCTCGTCCTCGTCCGCGTCGTTCTGCTCGAGGATCCTGCGGGTCCGGGCGGTCGGCTCCACGGGCCGGTGGCTGAAAATGAGGTTGATGAGCCGGCGCCCTTCGTCGACAAGATCACGTAGCAGGGACTCCGAGGGTTTCTCCCGGGGCCTGCCCGGTGACTTGCAGGCTCCGATCTCCACGAGCAGGTCCTTAATTTTCGATTGGATCTCCCGGGCCTTGTCTGTGTCGCCTTCCTGACTGGCGTGTTCGCGGTCTCGAATCAGATTCGTGAGCGGGACGGCGAATTCGAGGGTGGAGTCGATGTGTTCGACGAAGTCTTCGGGCGGCGGGAGAGGGT
>CAZFDK010000158.1:0-1764 GCA_964518305.1 uncultured Gemmatimonadota bacterium
GAGCGTCCCGAGGACGAACGCATCGCGTTCGCCCGGGACGTGATGGAGCAGGCCCACCCAGGTGTCACCGACTACGCGGAGGGTTGGAGCACCTACGCCTGGTCCGAGGACCCGTGGGCCCGGGGCGTGCTCAACTACTTCCGGCCCGGCCAGATGGCCGACTTCCTTCCCGTGATCTCCCGTCCGGAGGGGCGTGTCCACTTCGCCGGCGATCACACCTCGCCGTTCGAGCAAATGGACGGGGCTGTCGCGTCCGGCCAGCGCGTGGCCCGGGAAGTGGACAAGGCGGCGAAGCAGGAAGCCGGGAAGGGCTGACGATACGACGAGTTCGCTCCTCGAATCTCCGCCTAGGAGGAACCGATGTCCGTAGCGACGGCGACGCAGGCCCGGACTGCTTCGACTCCGAGGGCCTGGCCGGGCGTGGCGGTGGCGGCCGTACTCTCGGCCAGTGTTGTGCTCCTCGGTTGTACTCCCCAGGGACAGCAGGTCCAGGAGCTCACTGCTCAAGAGGAGCAGGCTCTGGCGGACACCATCGAATCCCAGGCTCAGAACCTTCTTGCCACCGCGAGCAAGCTGGACCCAGAGGCCTACCTGCAGCTTTTCAGCGACGATCTGCATTTTCTCAATCGGGAATGGGTCGACCGCGCGGAATTTGAGAAAGGCGTGCGGAAGCTCATGGCGGCCTACCAGGAGTACCCAGTGGACGTGACCGAGACGAGAATCGAAGTCTTGGGACGAGACGCGGCGGTGGCCTCCCTGATCTTCCGAGCGCAGCCGGTGGACACGGCAGGCGAGAGCCGAGAGGTCGAAGCCGCCATCACACTGGTCTACGAGCGCCGCGACGGAGAGTGGAAAGTGGTCCAGGCACACGAGTCGATGATCCCCTCAGAGGAGGAGTCCGGGTAGGGAAAGAGCGTCCTGAGACAGGCGCAAGAAGGCACCGCCCGGGTTGGATGTGCTCGCGATGCTCGGTGGCCGACAATCGCGGAGCGAGCGAAAAATCCCGCGGATGACGGACTATCTACGCAACTCCTTGCATCGCACGCCGACGTTTCCGACCGTAGAGGTACGCGCGGCGACCGGCTCTTTCTCTCACAGCCGGCCGCGAGCCAATGACTGACAAGCCCTTCCAGCGCCTCCGGCAGCTCTTCGCCGAGCTGAAGCGGCGGAAGGTCTACCGCGTGGCGGCGGTCTACGCCGCGGTGGCCTTCATCGTCCTCCAGGTCGCCAACCTCGTCTTCCCGGCGCTGAACATTCCGTCCTGGGCTTACTCCCTCATCGTCGTCCTGGCCCTGCTCGGGTTTCCCCTCGCCGTCGTTCTCGCCTGGGCCTTCGAGGTGACTCCCGAGGGCGTCCGCCGAACCCCCGAGGCGGAGCCGGTAGGGGAGACGCAGGAGGGTACGGCAGGCACCCGGACCGGCTACAAGGTGCTGGTCGGGCTCGGGCTGGTGGCCGCCGTCGTGGCCGGCGGCTGGTATCTGACCGGAAGCGGAGGCGGAGGGGAGCCCGCGGCGGAGGAGGCGAGGCTGGGCAACCGCTCAATCGCGGTGCTTCCCTTTGAGGCGCTGGGCGAGCAGGCACCGGGTGCCTTCACCGAGGGAATGCACGACGACCTGCTCGGCCGGCTCTCGAACGTCTCGGGGCTCAAGGTCATCTCAAGGACGTCCGTCCAGCAGTACCGAGGGACTGACAAGACAACGGCCGAGATCGCCGAGGAGTTGGGCGTCCGCTGGGTGCTGGAGGGCGGGGTTCAGGAGATGGGCG
>CAZFDK010000159.1:0-493 GCA_964518305.1 uncultured Gemmatimonadota bacterium
CATCCAGCTGGCTGGATTCGGCACCGGGATGGTCCTCGTCTGGGTGATCGACGCCGTCCTGCTGCTGGCGGTGGCTGCCTTGTTCATCATCAGGGACGTCTACATCCTGTTCGTCGCCGCCATCAGCCCGCTACTCGCCATCACGTGGGCGTTCCCGAAAGCCCGCCGGTACGCGGACACGTTCATCTCGGCCTGGTTCGCCGCCCTCCTCGTCGCCCCGCTTGACGTGCTGGTCCTCCGGTTCGTGCTGGCGATGACCGACCCGGCGCTCGACTTCGGGTTCGTCCCGCGGTGGCTGCTCGGCGTTGCCGGCATGACCCTGCTCATCATCGCCCCGTGGCAGCTGTACGGGGCGTCACAGGCGATCGTCGGCCCGGCGGTCACCTTCGCAGCCCGCGGCAAACAGTCAGCCCAGCGCCGCTACCAGCAGTGGCAGTCCCAGCGGACGGACACCGACGCCCGGCTGGTCGACCTCCCCGCCAGGCGACTGGCC
>CAZFDK010000159.1:503-1138 GCA_964518305.1 uncultured Gemmatimonadota bacterium
TGACAGCCGATGACGGTGCGCGTCCGCGTCCCAGGCGACATCGATGTCGCAACACGGTTCTTCGGCCGGTTTACGTGGAAAGACCTGCTCCGGCTCCTGGTGCCGACGCTCGGGCTCGGTCTGCTCCACCCGGCCGCGGCCGTCGTCGGCGTGCTCATTGGCGTCGGTCTGTACGCCATCCGCCCACACGACACCCCGCTCGACGCTACTGCCTACCACGCAGCCCGCTATCACGCCACCCAAGCCGTCGGCAGCGCGGAACTCCCAACGGCCGACACCACCCGGCAGGGCTACATCACCACCGATTCCGGGACGGCCCTCGCCGGCGTCCTCGTCTCACCTACCAACCTTGACCTGAAGACCGACGCCGAACAACGCGCCGCCTTCGAGACGTACCGGGAGCTGCTCGAACAGATACGGTTCCCGGTCCACGTCATCTCCCGGCAGATCAGCGTCGACAGCGGAGAGGGCACGAAGACCATGCACGCCGTCCTCGTCCGGGTTGACGGCAGCCACGACTCACCCGTGGAAGAGGTCAAGCACAGGGCCAGGACGGTTGAAGACACGCTGACAGCGGGAGACCTCTCCGCGGACCGACTCTCCGGGAACTCACTGCGACAGCTCACAAGGGTCTA
>CAZFDK010000159.1:1148-1762 GCA_964518305.1 uncultured Gemmatimonadota bacterium
GGTCTACACAGGCGAGACGACGACCCGCCACATCGACACCGGAAGCGACTATCTCCGGGTGGCCGCCGTCACAGAACACCCGTCCGAAGTCAATCTCGGCTGGGTGCGGCGCGTCCTCCGAGAAGAGGGCAAAATCGACATCCACCAGTTCATCCAGCCCCGTGATCTCCGGACCACGGAGAAGCAGCTGGAACGTGAGAAGGAGTCGCTTACAGCGGAGATCGACTCGCTGGTGGCGGGCGGGTTCCTCGGGACGAACCGGTTGGAAGCTCGGCTCGCCGATACGGAATGGATGCTGGACCTGCTCGCCCGGCGGGAGGATGTACCGGTCGGTTACGCGGCGTACATCGTCGTTCGCGGGGCGACACCGGAGGAGTGCGACGACCTCTACAACCGGGTGACATCCGTTCTCCGGGCGGAGACGCGAGACCCCGTGTTCCAGCTGGACCACGCACAGCGAACACTGTCGCCGGTCACGGGCGACAGGCTTGACGAGACGATGTTGATGCCGGCCCGCTCAGCGGCCGCGGGATTCCCCTTCTGTACGCAGGATACGAACGAAGACGGCGGCGTCCGGTACGGGACAGACACCCACGATGGGACGCCCATCGTCC
>CAZFDK010000160.1:0-1743 GCA_964518305.1 uncultured Gemmatimonadota bacterium
GGCTCTGAGGTCAGCGCAATAGAACGTGAAGGAGGTGTTGGGCGAACTCCTCGGGCTCCAAGTCTCGCTGGTTGAACCGGTACTCGGCCTCCTTGAGGTACAGGAGGAAGTGCTCGTCCGCTACTCCATGATGCTTGAGCAACCGCTCCTTGGCGAACCCCCAGAAGCCTTCGATGCCGTTGATTGTGACCGGGCCCCGGACGTATTCGCCCTCCCGGTGACTGATCGTCTCATGCTCGGCGAAGGTGCCCTCGACGTCTCGGTAGCCGGCGTATCCGTCCGAGTAGACGGTGGTCTCGATCGAGACGTTGTCCTCCAGGGTGGCCTGCAGGCTCTCCACGCCGGCGTCTTCAACCACGTCCACGTAGACCAGCCCGTCGGACCGCTCGTAGATACCGACGACCGTCTGCTGGAGCTCCCCAGCACCCCGGCCACGCTTGACCTTTCCGGCCTTCCGGAGGGCCGCTCGCTTGCTCGCCCGGCGGTTCTCGAAGCTCGGTCCGAAGTACGTCTCATCGACCTCCACAGCTCCATCGAGGAGCCGAATCGAGGACTCCTCGAAGTCATGAATCGCCCGCCGAAGGTTGAGGAAGAAGCGGTGGACCCGGTGGTAGGGGACCTCCACCCGCTCGGCGATCGCATGGTCGGTGAGCTCCAGCTCAAACCAGAACAGCAGCTCGTAGACCTCGGCCAGGGAGAACCGGGTGCGGGAGAGCCAGGTGTCGGTGAGCAACCCGAACTGCTTCCCGCACCGCTTACACTCCCAGCGGCCGTCGGAGAGCTGCCACAGCTTCCGGGTGTAGCCGCACTCGATGCACCGGGTTCTATCCCCGAAGCGTATAGCACGCGCAATCGACCGAACTCGTGTGTCACTAAGATCGCTGGTGAAGGCTTGCCTCATTAGGTCCTGAGCGTATCAGGACCTCACGAACCCTGAAATGCCCGAAGCTATTGGTGGCGCTGTGGCGCTACCTGGAGTTCGGGGAGAGGCCGGACGGCGCGGTGCTGAACGGCTGAGACAGGCCGTCGGCCACCGGCCGACGCTCTCCTCATAGACAGCGGACGCTGGTGCGGACGGCCCGTGCGGGGCCTGGGTGCGGCAGGAAGCCGGACCGCTCGTGAGAAGGGGCCTCCGCCCAGCGCTCGTCTGGCGCCCCACGGCGCATACAGCTTCGGGTGCTCGACCCACACAGTGAGGTCGACACGGATGGGAGGTTGTACGGGGCCCTTTGGCCCCTACGCTCCATGGCAATGAGCGACCAGCGTCCACTACTTCGAAAAACGGACCCAGCGTCCGAAGGAGCACCTATATCCCGAGCAGGAGGAAGTTGACAGCAGCGGCCCCATGGGAGGCCCTGCCCACGGGCAGGTGACCTCGGATAGCTGCCTGGCCGCCGGAGGCCCTACCGAGATCGTAGCGGACGTCGGACAGGAGAGATGAATTGCGCGCCAGCACCCGCCCGACAGTCCAAACAGCTGCCGCCCGCGCCCGACTTTTCACCGGGCTCGGCGACGCGATGGACTATGCCCTCTTGACGCACTCCGCCCCATAGCTGCCCTAGCTAGTTGCCGTCCAGAAAGTCGGGTTTTCGGTTGCTGAGGTCGCGATTGTGTGGAAGCGAACGGGCGATGTTCGTCCGTTCGGGAGTTCGTTGAGTCTCTATGAGCGCTCTATGTGCCGACTATCTGCGGCCGATGTATAGTCGGCCGGCCTCCGCCGCGAGGCGGAGCCTGCGGGAGGCC
>CAZFDK010000161.1:0-1727 GCA_964518305.1 uncultured Gemmatimonadota bacterium
CGGCGTTCCCGCGCCGGTCTCGGCCAGGAGCTCGTCGTCGAGGGGGTCGTAGACGTCCTCCTGGGCCACGCTCCCGACCACGCGGTCGCGGAGCGGCTCGACGATGTCCTCGCCCTCCTTCAGGGCACCCACCTCGAGCCCGAGCACCGTGCCGCAGTCGTCCTCGGTGATGGTGACGTCCTGGGCCACGTCCACCAGGCGGCGCGTGAGGTAGCCGGCGTCGGCGGTCTTCAGAGCCGTGTCGGCGAGGCCCTTGCGCGCGCCATGGGTGGAGATGAAGTACTCCAGCACCGAGAGGCCCTCCCGGAAGTTCGACCGGATCGGGCTCTCGATGATCTCGCCGATCCCACCGGTCAGCTCCTTCTGGGGCTTGGCCATCAGGCCCCTCATGCCGGCCAGCTGCCGGATCTGGTCACGCGAGCCCCGGGCGCCCGAGTCCAGCATCATGTAGATCGGGTTGAACCCGTCGCGGGACCGGGCGATGCGGTCGATCATCACGTCCGTGACGTCGGTGTTCGCGTGGGTCCAGGTGTCGATGACCTTGTTGTACCGCTCGCCGTTGGAGATGACTCCGCGGTGGTACGCCTTCGTGAAGCGGTCCACCTCGTCCTGGGCGTCGGAGAGGATCTGCTGCTTCTCCGGCGGGATCTCCATGTCGTCCATCCCGATGGAGAGCCCGCCCAGGGTCGCCGTATCGAAGCCGAAGTCCATGAGGCGATCCAGGAAGTCGGTGGTCTCGCGCAGCCCGGCCTGCTGGTAGGACTCGAAGATGAGGTCCTGCAGGTCGCCCTTGTCCAGCGTCTCGTTCACGAAGTCCAGGACATCCGGCAGGACGCCGTTGAAGAGCGCACGGCCCACCGTGGTCGGCTCCCACTCCCCGTCGACGAGGAAGAGGATGGGGGCCTGATAGTCCGGCGCGCCCCAATCCTTCCGGAACCGGCCGTTCTGGATGGCCATCTGGAGCTCGTCGGCGTCCGGGAGGCGCGGCAGATCCACGCCGTCTTCCTCGACCCGCTCCTCGAAGTCCGGGCGGGTCTTCGTGACGTAGTAGCAGCCCAAGACCATGTCCTGGCTGGGGTTGGCGATCGGGTCACCGCTGGCCGGCTTCAGGATGTTGTTGGTGGAAGCCATGAGCACGCGGCTCTCCATCTGCGCCTCGTAGGAGAGCGGGACGTGCACGGCCATCTGGTCGCCGTCGAAGTCGGCGTTGTACGCCGGACAGGCCAGCGGGTGGAGGCGGATGGCCTTCCCCTCCACCAGCACCGGCTCGAAGGCCTGCATGCCCAGCCGGTGCAGCGTCGGGGCCCGGTTCAGCAGGACGGGGTGATCCTCCACCACCGCCTCGAGGACCTCGTAGATCTTCGGGTCCCCCTCCTCCACGAGCTTCTTCGCCCGCTTCACGGTCTCGGCCAGGCCGCGGGCCTCCAGCTCGTGGACGATGTAGGGCTTGAACAGCTCCACCGCCATGACCTTCGGAAGGCCGCACTGGTGCAGCTCCAGCTCGGGGCCGGAGACGATGACCGAGCGGCCCGAGTAGTCGACGCGCTTGCCCAGCAGGTTCTGGCGGAAGCGTCCCTGCTTGCCCTTCAGCATGTCCGACAGGGATTTGAGCGGTCGCTTGCCCCGTCCGCGGATCGCCTTGCCCCGACGGCCGTTGTCGAAGAGCGCGTCCACGGCCTCCTGCAGCATCCGCTTCTCGTTCCGGAGGATGACCTCCGGGGCGCGCA
>CAZFDK010000162.1:0-1705 GCA_964518305.1 uncultured Gemmatimonadota bacterium
GTCATTTCGTGCCGTTCTCATCTCCTCGAGGCGGGGTACGGCCCTTGCTCTGCACCCATACTCCACCGTCGACTCGCCTACGTCACTATACGCACTCCCCGTCACCGACACCAGGGGGCAGCCACTGAACGCCGTCCGACGGGCAATCGAGAGAATGCAGGGTTCCCTGCACCTGGAGCAGGCCCTGCGGCTGGTATGGGAGGCGTCCCCCCGCTGGACGGTGGTCAGCCTGGTGACGACGCTGCTCCAGGCCGGACTCCCGGTCGTCACCCTGTATGTCATGAAGCTGGCCGTTGACGCGGTGACCGCCGGGGTCCAGGGCAACGAAGAGGTCGCCTTCGGCACGGTGGTACTGTACTTCGCCCTGCTCGCAGGGGCTGCGCTACTGAGCGCAGGGGTAGGGGCGGTGGCGAAACACGCGCGCGAGGCCCAGGGCCACCTCGTGACCGACCGGGTCCTCGAGATCATCCACGAGAAGTCGACTGCCGTAGACTACGGTTTCTACGAGGATCCGCGATACCACGACACTCTCCACCGCGCCCAGCGGGAGGCGCCCCACCGCCCCCAGCAGGTGCTGTCCAGTCTTCTCCAGGTAACCCGCAGCGGGCTCACCGTACTCGGCGTACTTGGCCTGCTCGCCAGCGCTCACTGGGCGGTCGTGCTGCTTCTCGTGGCCGGAGTCGCTCCGGTCCTGTGGGTCCGTCTCCGGCACGCCGATCGCCAGTACCGCTGGGAGAAGCGGCGCTCCTCCACGGAACGGCGGGCCAACTACCTGAGCTGGATCCTGACCAACACGAGGCCGGCCAAGGAGGTTCGAATCTTCGGGCTCGGGCCTCGCCTCATGGATTGGTTCCGCGACCTCCGGTCCCTCCTCAGGGAGGAGAAAATCGCTCTCTCGCGGGAAGAGGGAACGGAGGAGGTGGCGGCCCAGGTGGCCGTCACAGGTGCCGCATTCGCGGCGTTCGTCATCATCGCGCTCCAGACCTACGAGGGGGCCATCACGGTCGGAAGCCTGGTCATGTACCTGGGCGCTGTCCAGAAGGGCAAGTCCATGATGGGAAGTCTCTTTCAGGGCATCGGAAACCTCTACGAGAGCAATCTCTTCCTCTCCCTCCTGGACGACTTCCTCGACGTCGAGCCGACCATCACGGCCCCCGACGCCCCGTCGCCCGTGCCCGCCACGCTCTCGTCCGGATTGCGGTTCGAGGACGTCTCGTTTCGGTACCCGGGCAGCTCCCGGCCTTTGCTGGAGGACGTGAACCTCGAGATCCGTCCCGGCGAGGCGGTTGCCCTGGTGGGGGCGAACGGCGCCGGGAAGAGCACGATCGTAAAGCTCATCTGCCGCCTGTACGACCCCGATGAAGGGCGGGTCACGCTCGACGGCATCGACATCCGCAACTTCGACCCCGCCGAGTACCGGCGCCTGCTCTCTGTCGTCTTCCAGGATTTCGGCCGCTATCACCTCCCCGCGCGCCAGAACATCGGCTTCGGAAACGTGCGGCGTGACCCCACGGGAGACTGGATTCGGGACGCCGCGGCGACGGCCAATGTGGCCGAAGCCCTGGAGGAACTCCGGGACGGTTACGACACGGTGCTCGGCCGTCTCTTCGAGGACGGCGAGGAGCTCAGCATCGGGGAATGGCAGAAGGTCGCCCTGGCGCGGATGTTCGCGGGCGACGCGGAGATCATGGTGGTGGATGAGCCG
>CAZFDK010000163.1:0-1686 GCA_964518305.1 uncultured Gemmatimonadota bacterium
CGACACGTCCACGCTGTCCGGCAGGCTGCCGTCCGGGTTCAGGCCCCAGTACTCGTTGACCTGGTGGATCAGGTCCTGGTAGCGTGGTCCGTTCCGGATGCGGGCCATGCCCTCCGGGAAGGTTAGGTACCGGAGCGTGACTGTCGGGACGTAACTCCACTCCTCGAGCTCCTCAAAAGCCGACAGGGTCGCCTCCACATCCTCGAACGCGGCATGGGCGTACGCCAGGACGATGGGAGATGCCTCGGCCTGCTGAAGCTCGACGAGCCTCTCCCTAGCCTGTGCCGTGTCACCGAGTGCCGTCTCAAATGCGGCTACATAGGCTTGATACATGGGATGGTCGGTACGGGGGATCATCTCTCTGAGGACGACCCTCCGCCCCTCCTCAAAGCGGCCGAGGGCGTACAGGGCTCGCGATTCGGCCACGTAAGGGCCCACGTAGGAGGGATAGCGACGCTGCTGCTCGCGGATCTGCGCCAGAGCCGTGTCCGCCCGGCCCATCATAATTTGCGTGTCATAAAGGTAATGTCGGGCCAGCAGATGCCGCGGATTCAGCTTCTCCGCCAGCTGCAGGTGTGTGAGGGACATCTCTGGCCGGCCGAGGACCAAGTAGGTAAACCCGAGCCAGTTGTGCGCCTCGGCGTAGCTCGGCTTCAGCTCCACGGCGCGCCGTAGCTGTCGCAGCGCCGACGGGCCGTTCCGTGTCCGGTAGTGAATCAGCCCCATCGAGGCGTGTGCCTCGGCCAGCTCCGGGCCCAGCTCCAGCGCACGTCGGGCCGCAGCTTCCGGGCTGATCCCGAGCGTGTCATAGCCCTCAAACCCCCACCACCGCGTTCCCGCGGCGTCGGCGAGCCCGGACCAGGCGAGCGCGAAGCTGGAGTCCCGCTCGATCGCCCGGCGGAAGTGCTGTACGGCCCGCGCCATGTCTCCCTGTGTACGGCGCGCAAGCTCCCGGCGACCCCGGACGTACAGCTGGTAAGCGTCAAGGTCTTCGGTCGGCTGGCGTTCGACGCGTTCCGCCTCCGCTGGCGATACTTCGGCCTCCAGCGACCGCGCGATCTTTTTCGTCAGCTCGCTCTGGATGGCGAACAGGTTGTCCGAACTGAGCGCCCGCTGATAGGTCTGCGCCCACTGGTGGACGTCCTCCGGTGCCCGGATGAGCTGGGCGTTGACCTGTACCTGGCCGCCGGCCTGCTGAACCGCGCCCTCCACCACCCACGCAGCATTCAGTTCCCGGGCGATCTGCGGGACGGTTTTGTCCGTCTCCTCGTACTTAAGGACCGAGGTCCGGGAAATGACCTGGAGATCAGAGATATTGGAAAGACGGGTGAGCAACCCGTCGTGGACGCCCTGGGTAAACTGTTCGTTGTCCGGCCCGGCCATGTTCTCGAAGGGCAGCACCGCGATCGAGCGGTTGGTGATCTCGGAGTCTCCTTCGCCACCCCCCGTCAGGTACCAGCCCCCCGCCACGGCAGCGGCCACCAGTCCGAGCCCCACGAGCGCCTTGTATCCGGTCCGGAGACCTCGTCCGGCCTCGGCGGGCTCCTCCTCGACCGACTCCGGCTTTGAGGTCCTCCGCATCCCCTCGGGCGTCCGCTCGAACGCCCAGGCCAGGACGATGGCGAGGGGAAGGCCCATCGCCACCAGCACGATGACGAGGGTGACGCTCCAGGACGGGAGCCCGAG
>CAZFDK010000164.1:0-1666 GCA_964518305.1 uncultured Gemmatimonadota bacterium
TCAGTGCCTGGAGCTCCTCCTCGGTGAGGCTAACTTCCACGGTGGCCATCGCTTTCTCCCTGTCAGGTGAGAGCACTCTGTGGTGAGAGACTCTCCAACCTCCCATGGGGCCACCGCTGTCAAGATCCTTCCTCCCTGGACGCAGTCCCTCGTTGAGGCCCTACGGCCTGTTTTCGTGAGTGGTGGACGCTGGCCGCTCCGCGATCTTCCGAGTCGCCGGGGCTAACGGAGCCCCGTGCAGCCTCCCATACGTGTCGGCCACGCAGTGGGCCGAACACCCGAAGTCCTGTGCGCGCCACGGGGCGCGACCTGAGCGCTGGACGAAGAGCCCCTTCTGACAGTCGGTCCAGCAGTTAGCTGAACCCAGGTTGGAGACGGGCCCTCCGAACCAGCGTCCTCTGTAAGCCGGGACGCCGTTTGACGGCGCTGTCTCAGCCGTTCAAGACGGCGCCCTCGGGAACCTCGCCAAACTCGAGGTAGCGCCACAGCGCAATGAGAAGCCGTCGGGCGACGGCCCCGATGCCGCACTTACGGGCACCGGGGCCCGCGTTGCTGTAGCGCTCTTCGAACCACTGGGTGATCCGGCTGTCGGGCTGGTGCCGTATCCAGTTCCAGGCGATCTCCACGGCCATGGCCCGGACCCGGGCGTTGCCGGCTTTCTCCATGCCCTGACCCTTCTTGTCCGTCGCACTCTGGTAGGGCGCATCCACCAGGCCCGAGAGGGCCCCGATCTCCTTACCGTTGTTGAAGTCCCGCCAGGCGAAGAACTCCATGACAAACAGCCAGGCGCTCTTCAGTCCGATCCCCTTGATCCGCATCAGCCGGCGGACCTTCTCCAGGGCGGGATCTCCGTCGGCCTCCCGGACCCGTTCTCCCCGCTCCGCTTCCAGCACCCGGATCTCCTCTTCCACTGCCTCGTACCGCGCCCACTCCCGCTCCAGTCGGGCCCGCAGCTCGGGCGGCAACGGCGACCCGTCCCAGAGACGGGCCTCTCGTAGCTGCTGGGGGAAGTCGTCCCGGAGCTTGAGCTCGACCCCCTGCGTGACGAGCAAACTCTTGATCCGGCTCGCCCGCGCCGTCCGCTCCTCCTTCAGCGTTTCCAGTTCCCGGTGCAACTGCCGCCGGTCCTCATCTTCCCGGCTCGGCACGTTCACCACGTTCCAGGCATCCTCCTCTCCCAGGGTCCAGTACCGCACCAGCAGCCGGAGGAGACTCTTCAGGTCGATCCTGTCCGTCTTCCGCCGCCGCGCCTTGCGGGAGACCTCGATGCTCGAGGAGTCGACAACGTGATTGCGGACACCGTGGTCCTCCAGATACCGGTGGAGCCAGAAGCCGTCCCGCCCGGCCTCGTAGCAGCTCGCCACCGACGCGTCTTCCGGGAGGTCGAACCGCTGCTTGGCGGCCGCAATCTCCTCCTGGAGAGCTTCCTGGTCCCCGGCCGCGATTGTCCGGTACCGCGGCTCTCGGCCCAACCCGGTCGTAAAGCCCAGCTTCCAGTGGTGTGCACCCAGCTCCAGGGCCAGATGCAACGACGTCGACGAATCGGTAGCTTCCGAACGACGGGCCGTGGCTGGCATCCCTTCCTCCTCGCGACATGAGCTCCTCACACTCATCGAGGAAGGATAACAGTGGCGGCCCGTTTCTATTGCGGACGGAGACTACTCCT
>CAZFDK010000165.1:0-1632 GCA_964518305.1 uncultured Gemmatimonadota bacterium
CACGTCCACGCTGTCCGGCAGGCTGCCGTCCGGGTTCAGCCCCCAGGCCCGATCGAGCCGGCGGAGCAGCCGCGCGTAGCGCGGATCGTTGCGGAGCGGGCCCAGCGCCTCCGGGAAGAAGTAACGGATGTGCTCGTTGGTGAACGAGCCCCAGCTCTCGATCCGCCGGGCCGCGTCGAAGGCGCTGTCCGGCCGGCCGACGGCCGCCAGGGCCAGGGCCCTGGAGAAGGGAGCCCTGTCGGGGTCGATGCGCGAGAGCATCGACTCGGCCCCGGCGGTGTCCCCGGAGGCCGCTAGGGCTACCGCCGTGGCGGCCCGGACCTCGTCGTGCGTCGGAGTACCGCCGGGGGAAACCAGAGAACGGGCCGAATCCCACGCCGCTCGGGCGCCGGAGTGACGCCCGAGATGGTGAAGAGCCAGCCCGGCCATGAAGTGAGCCAGGCCGTAATCGGGTCCGAATTCCTGAGCTCTTCGCGCGTGCCGGAGTGCCTCCTCGCCGCGGCCGTTGGCCAGGAGGGCCTCCGCCAGGTAGACGCGGTAGGCCGGTCCCGTCGGGTCGATCTCGACGGCGCGCCGGCCCGGATCGATCGCTCTCTCCGGCCGGCCGACCATCACGTTGACCCAACTCAGCCAGATGTGGGCCTCCGGGTGGCTGGGCTTGAGCTCCACGGCCCGCTGCAGCTGCTCCAGGGCCGAGGGCCCCCTCTGTCGAAGCGACTGTACGATGCCCAGCGAAGCGCGCGCCTCGCCGAGATTGGGATCCAGCTCCACGGCCCGTCTCGCGGCCCGGAGGGCCGGATCGGAGACGCTGTCCGCCGGGGCGTAGTTGTAGAACCAGAGGAGGGAGCGGGCGTCAGCGAGACCCGACCACGCCAGCGCGTAGCTCGAGTCGCGGGCGATGGCCCGCTCGAAGTAGTCCAGCGCGGAGCGGATCTCGGCCTCCGTCCGCTGATCGAGGAGCGGGCGGCCGCGCAGGTAGAGCCGGTACGCCTCCAGGTTCTCGGTGGGCCGGCGGCCGATCCGCTCCGCCTCCTCGGCCGTGAGCTGCGTCTGCAGGGAGTCGACGATCTGTCTGGTGATCTCCTCCTGGATGGCGAAGATGTTCTCCGTGGTGAGCTCACGCGGCGCGTAGTTCTCCGCCCAGGCGTTCGTCTCCGCCCGCGGGTCCACGAGCTGGGCGCTCACCCGGATACGGTTCTCCGCCTGCTGGACGCTTCCCGTCAAGATCCACTTAACGCCCAGCTCCCGGGCGATCTCGGCCGAGGTCATTTCGGTATCCCGGTAGCGGTGAACGGCCCTCCCCGAGGTGACCGTCAGTCCGGAGACGTTCGACAGTCGGGTGAGTACGGCCTCGTGCATGCCCTCGGTGAACGCCCCCGGCTCCTCACGGCCGAGCTCTTCAAAGGGCAGCACGGCGATAGAGTTCTGTCCGGCGCGTGGCTCGGTGCCGCCGCCCCCTCCCATCAGGTACCAGCCGCCCGCCACCGCCGCGGCCACCAGTCCGAGCCCGACCAGGGCCTTGTAACCAGTGCGGACGCCCTCTCCGGCCTGGGCTGCCTCGTCGTCACCCGTCTCCGGTCCAGATGTGCGGCGAACGCCCTCAGGAGTGACCTCGAAGGCCCAGGCGACGAC
>CAZFDK010000166.1:0-1622 GCA_964518305.1 uncultured Gemmatimonadota bacterium
GCAATTCCAGTTCGGATAACAGGCATCGCAGGAGTCCCGACACGTCAGCCCGTGCGTCGGCTATCCTAACCGACGCGGGGTTGCTCCCCGGGGGCTCGCCGCGCGAACGATGGAGGTCTCGGGCCATCCGGGAGGGACCGGGACCTACCCCGAATGCGGGGGAACAGTCGACTTGGCGGAACACGCCCCGGCTAGGGTGTACGGGCGCCTTAGTATGAGTCGAGACCAGTGGCCGGACGAAGTCCCCGACTGGATCGCCGACCCCGCTGACGAACTCCGCGTCGCGAACCACTGGGTGCCGCGGACGCACCTCACGAAATTCGCGGACGACGGCCTTCTCTGGATGTACCGTCGCGACGAACCGGACGAGCCGGTTCAGCTGTCTCCGCGGCGGGCGGCCGTGGAAAATGGCCTCTACGTCGTTCCTGAGGATGCGCCGCTGGAGCCCCGTGACGCGATGGAGCGTCTGCTGGAGTACATCGAGCGTCCCTACCCACGAGTACGGCGATGGCTGATCAAGGGACGGGATGTAGGGCTCGCTAAGCAACCGCCGTGGACGCAGTGGGTCGGCTTCTGCCTCTTCCTCGCGATGCAGTACGTCCGGACGCCGTACTGGAGGGATTACATGCAGCAGATGATGTCCTTCTACGGCACCTTCCAAATCCGATCGAAACTGGAGGACATCGACCGCGCCTACGAGGAGTACGCACGCGGAGAAGACGGGCTCTCCAAGGATGAACTTCGGAAGTTCCGCGACCGCCTCGACGCCGGCGAGCTCGAGGTTGGTCCGCACGAGTCGGCTTGGCTTGGCCTGATCGGGAAGGCGGCGATCGAGATCGCCGACGAGATTGTCGACAGGCCGTGGAGAGTAGTGCGCGCGCCGGAAGGAGTGGCCTTCCCGACGAGTGATATGCCAGTCGTCGTAGCCCGCCTCGGACGTGACGGTTATAAGCTCGGAGGTGGGATTGCGACGCCCGGTACTCAGATCACGTATCCGCTCACCCCGAAACAGATTTTCGTTATGGGCGCTGGGGTCCAGGACGATAACGTCGGCTCGGAGGGTTGGTGCGCGACGGTAACCAATAGAATGTGCCACCATTCGACACGCTTCGTCTTCGCCCCGGCGAGAAACCCGCAGATTGGAGAAGTACTCCGTAGAACGGAGCCTCCTGAGCTTGTTCTTGAGTTTGCCGGAGAGGAGCGGTCGCTGCTGGACCCGGTTGGGCCGCTGGCCAAAGACCTCTTGGAGTCTCGGGCTAGATACATTCGATTCGGAGCGCCCGGCCCGCCGACTCTCGAATAGTTGCCTACCGAAGCCCTGGCGGGCTTGCGACAGGCCCGGTCCGACGCTCGGGCCTGCGCGGAGGTCCTCCGGCGGCTGGTCCATCCCGTCAGGGAGGTGGAGCCGGCGTAGTGCCTTGGGCAGGGGTGTAATCCGTTTTGTTATCCGCGCAGCCGGATCGACGGGGACGCAGACGGACCGCCGTGGAAGAGCGTCAAGCGAGGATCCCGATGGGACGGACGGATAGGGACGCAGACGTACTGAGACGGAAGCCCGCGGGGCGCCTCAGCATCCGGCGTGCCTATGACACGTACGATCTGAGCTCGTAATTCGCGTCACT
>CAZFDK010000167.1:0-1123 GCA_964518305.1 uncultured Gemmatimonadota bacterium
GTCCTCGATCAGCTCCCCCTCCGCATCCCGCACCCTGTAGCCCAGGCTCCGGGTCCGGGTCCCGCCGATCTCGCTGTCCCAGATCTCCAGCCTCACGTTCCCCCCGCGGCTCGATTCCCGTACCCGGACGGTGGCGCCGTGGGGCCCGATGCTCTCGCTCCAGTAGTCCGCCATCTCGATCACCTGTGCTCGCCGGATTCAGTAGCTCTCGACGTATCCGCGGTCCAGCAGCCAGTCCGACACGTTCCTCCCGTCCGCCCAGCGAAGTGGTCGTGGCCGTTCTGTTGATGCTGGCGGGGGCATCGACTGCGCTGGGCCAGGATCGTCCGGGTCCGGTGTCGGCGGAGGCGCTGGTGGGCGTATCCTCGGTGGTCGCCGGGGTGGCGCCGCGGTGGTCGCCGGGCGGGGGCCGTCTTCTGGTTGGCTCGTCGCCGTTTCGGACGGTGTCGGTCGACGGGGGAGGAGTTCACCTGCTGCCGGCGAAGGCGGGAGGGGCGGGTCATTTTCTCGCGTCTCCGGAGCCGAAGTGGTCGCCGGACGGGCGGTGGCTATCGTACGTGTCCGCGAAAGGGGGTACGACGGAGCTCTGGCTCCTGTCGCTGGAGGATGGGCGTGAGTTTCAGCTCACGCACCACGGGGGTCGAACGATCAAGGGATACAGCTGGTCGCCGGACGGGCGCTGGATCGCGTTTTCGGGGGACCGGCGGGGCTTTCACGACATCTGGAAGGTGGCAGTGCCCTCGGGCCGGGTGGTGCGGCTGACCGACGGGGCGATGCCGGAGACGTCGCCGACCTGGACGGCGGACGGTCGCATCCTCTACGTCCGTCTCGACGAGGCGTGGACGGACCACACGGTGCTGGAGATGGACACGGCGGGCGCCGGGGAGCGCACGGTGGCGCGCGACCGGGACTTCTTCGACTACGGGGCGGGGGAGGACTTCGGTCGGCCGCTGGTTTCGGCGGACGGGGGGAGCGTGGCGTTTCCGTCCTATCGGTCCGGGTGGATCAATTATTGGGTCGTACCGCGCGAGGGGGGGACGCCGCGGCCGGTGGCGGCGGCCGAAGCCGACCAGTCGGACGCGGCGTGGGCCCCGGAGGGCGACCGGCTGGCCTTCGTCGAGAA
>CAZFDK010000167.1:1133-1615 GCA_964518305.1 uncultured Gemmatimonadota bacterium
TACCGTCTTCGGGTGGCGTCGGCCGGCGACGGCGGGAGCGGGACGCTGGTGGCGCCGGAGCGAGGCGTGCTGGGCGATCCCCGTTGGTCACCGGACGGGGAGCGAATCAGCTACACCCTGGCCACGCCGACCGGGCCGGCGGACCTGTACGTGTACTCGCTGGCGACGGGCGAGGCCCGTCGTCTCACCCACTCGGGGCCGGGGGCCGGGATCGAGAAGCGTCTGCTGGTGCCCGAGAAGGTGGAGTACACCAGCTACGACGGGCGCACGATCCCGGCGTACCTGTACCGCCCTCCCGGGGAGGCCGGCAGCGGGAGCCGTCCGGGCATCGTCTGGACCCACGGCGGGCCCACCTCGCAGTGGGACGACTCGTGGGAGCCGGCCGTCCAGTACTTCGCCCAGCGGGGCTACGCGGTGTTGCTGCCGAACGTGCGGGGCAGCTCGGGCTACGGGCGGGAGTTCGAGGAGGCGAACGAGGGGTG
>CAZFDK010000168.1:0-1600 GCA_964518305.1 uncultured Gemmatimonadota bacterium
CGTTGCTCGCGGCTCTCGAGGGGCCGCGTCCCCTGGAGGCCGTGGTCGAGACGTGATTTTATGAAGCGGAGCGGGGGCGCGGAAAGAAAGTTGGCCTCCGGGGCTGGAGGCCGGTCAACCTTGGAGGCCGATAGACGGTTGGGTACTGGCGCGCCCAACCCAGGAGGCCGCAGATGCTGTTCGGAGGAGTGGATGCACACCGAAGCTACCTGACGGTCGCCATTGTCGACGAGAACGGAGAGCTGGTTCACGAGGAGAGCCGGGTGCCGATCGAGGACGGGGAGCCGCTGCTGGCGAGCCTCGACGGATATCGACCGCTCGAGGTCGTAGTAGAGGCGTGCTCCTTCTGGCCGTGGATCGCCGACACCCTGGAGCCGACCGAGGTCGGCTTCCATCTGGCCCACGCCAGAAAGCTCGAAGCGATCGCCCAGGCGGAGACCAAGACGGACTCCGTGGACGCCCGTCTTCTGGCCCGGATGCTGGGGGCGGGATTGATTCCGGAGGTCTACCCGAAGCCTCCGGACCAGCGGGAGATCGTCCGACTGGTCCGGCATCGAGATGCCCTGGTCGAGGAGCGCACGCGACTCGCCAACCGGGTGCACAGCCACTTGCACCAACAGGGGCTGGAACTCGGAACGGGGAGGTTGCTCACCGAACCGGGACGGCAGTGGCTTCGGGAGGAGGCGTGGCCCTGGCTCAGCCCGGAGCAGCGGACGCTGGCGGAGGGGCATCTGGAGTTGATCGATCAACTGATCCGGCAGATCGAGCAACTGGACGAGCGGATCGAGAAGCAGGCTGGGGAGCACCCTACAGCCTGTCTGCTTCAGACGATTCCGGGGTTCGGGCCCTACCGGAGCCTGAAGCTGACCGGCGAAGTCGCCCCCATCGCCCGGTTTCCCTCGCCCGATCATCTGGTCTCCTACGGAGGGCTGGCCCCGACGACTCGCCAGTCGGGTGCGGGCGATCCCCGGCACGGCCAGATCCCGAAGGGGGCCAACCACGCGGTCCGCGACGTGCTTCATTCGGCAGCCGGGGATCACGTCCGGGCGGCGCCGGACAGTGCCGTCAGCCGATTCTACCGTCGCAAGGCGGAGGAGCTGGGCAAGCACACCGCCCGCACGGCGGCGGCTCGGAAGCTGTGTCGGGTCATCTACGCCATGCTTTCGACGGGGGAAGTGTGGCGGGAGTGAGTACGACCCCGTTTGGGACTCTCCGGCGGAATGGGACGAACTCCGAGAAGGGGATGCGGCGTAGACCGCCTGAGACTTGATTGGGTCGTCCCGTTCTGCATAAGCAGATCCTGAAGCCCCGTCGCCGAGACGACGGGTGACTTCCCATAGGTGCCTGACCGTCGGAGAGGTCCTCATCGGATCAAGCGGACGCCGGAGAATGAACATGAATCGCGCGCCAGTACCCGGCTCGACAGTCCACCGGGCACCTTCCGCGCCCGATTTCTCGAACGGGTCGGAAGAACGATGGAGTACGTCCCGTTGACACGCTCCACTTCATAGGTGCCCGTTCTGGCCCTGGATCTGTGACGTGCTTGAGCCCACCGAGGTCGATCTTCATCTGGCTCACGCGAGTCGCCTGCAGGCGATCG
>CAZFDK010000169.1:0-485 GCA_964518305.1 uncultured Gemmatimonadota bacterium
CTCGTTCGGGAACTGACCGATTCCGCCTGCGTGACCCGTGGCTCCTCCAGGAGATAGAGCGGTCCGGACGCGTGGCCGTATGGCCGGTTGCACCGCTTCGGGACGGTCCGCAACTGATACGATCCCCCGCCGCAACTGTTGTGCAATAGTTTTGCAAGCACAACAGTGTAGTAGGTCTTTACTCTCCCGGCCCCCCCGGTCCGAGCGCAGTGAAAGACGACAGCGACACAGTCGGAGACGAGAACAGTAGTGGTATCGGGCGACGACACGTGCTGCAGATGGTCGGCGGTGCTGCGGTCGGAGCGCCGGCGGTCGCCAGCCTGACCGGGGATGCGACGGCCGCACCCGGGGGAGCCTCCCGCGGGTCGATAACCATCCCGACACAGGAGACGGCGGGTGCGACGGTCACCATCTCCCAGGTGTACATGGAGACCGGCGGCTACGTGAGCATCCACGACCTGAGCCGGTTCGCCGGCATAGTCTGT
>CAZFDK010000169.1:495-1593 GCA_964518305.1 uncultured Gemmatimonadota bacterium
CTGCTGGAGCGCCACACCGACCTGGAGGTGCCGATGTACAACGCAGCGGCCCCCGCCGGCAACAGGGAGTCGGCGGTCCCACAGAGCCAACCGTACGTCGCGATCCCCCACGAGAGCGCGGACGGCGAGGGCCCGTTCGACTGCAGCGAGGACGGGGCGTACGGGGATGGACCGCAGTCGGTCGACTCGATCCCCGTCGTGAACGACCTCGGGCTCGTATACCTTGAGGACGACACCGACGCGAACCGGAGAGAGGCCGAGCGACTCCACCGCGACATCCGCCGTGGGTCGCTCGTGGTCGACGACAGCCAGGACGCGGCGAAGCTGCTCCCCGGCAGCTACTGAGAGCCGGGCCAGAGTTTTCCATTTATCACGATCAGCAGTATGTCTACTGTCAATCAGCTCGGCTGGCTTCGACGTACCGTTCTCTCGATCGACGGGCAGTTCGGAACCTTCAGAAACAGGTATGCACTCGGCTGTCTGCGGTATTCACTCGCGGTAGTCTTCTTCTGGTTCGGGATCATCAAGCCGCTGGGGATGACGCCAGCGACGATGCTGGTCCAAGAGACCCTGTCGGCCACACCCGTCCTCCGAGCGGTCGTCCCGTTTTCGGTCTTCATGCCCGTTCTCGGCTGGTGGGAGGCGTTCGTCGGGCTCGGGCTCCTCTCCCGACGGACGATCAAACTGGCCGTCGGCTGCATGATGGGCCAGATGGCAGCGACGTTCGTTCCCCTGCTCGTAGTCCCGGAGGTGACGTTCCACTCCGCGCCGTTCGTTCCGACGACGCCCGGTTTCTACGTCATCAAGAACTTCGTGCTGCTGAGCGGCGGCCTCGTCGTGGCGAGTTCCTACGGCGGAACCGACCGACAGCACGGCTGGATCCCCGCTGTCCTTGCGGCCTCCGTACGGAGGGGGTGGGACGTCACGGCCGCGAACCCGCTCGGGACGCTCCAGCGGGCAAGCCCGCGGCTCCTGCGCGCCGGACTCTGTCTGGTGTTCCTCTGGGCCGGGATGCTTACCCTCTCCGGCACGGCCGAGATGGCAGGCTGGATCGTCACGACCGTCCAACCGCTGGCCGCTCCCGGAGTCCTCGTCTTC
>CAZFDK010000170.1:0-1585 GCA_964518305.1 uncultured Gemmatimonadota bacterium
ACCGCCGGCGAGGGCCAGCGTGAGCGCCGCCGCGGCGGCCACGAGCACGGCGGCGGGGCGCCGGATGCGCTCGGGTCTCACGACGCCTCCCGCGCCTCCGCGGAGCCCGAGGCCGGGGAGCCGCCGCTCCGGCTGCGTCCCTGCAGCTCACGGCGGAGCTTCCACAGGTCCCACAGCTCGCGCACGAGCCGGAAGCGGGTGTTGCGATAGCGGCGGCCGTAGTCCTTGCGGAAGGGCACCTGCTCCATCTGCCGCGCGTGCGGCCGGACGGAGGCCAGGAGCTCGGCGTTGGCGGCCCAGCCGTCGCGGCGGAGAAGGCGGTCGCGGCCCTCCGGCAGGTCGTCGATGGCCCGCTGCAGGAGGAAGAGGCGGTAGAGGCGGAAGCCGCAGAACGGATTCTCGACCCCCTCCAGCTCCCGCGTCCCGCCCAGCAGGAAGCGGGCTCCCTTCCGGCCCCAGCGAACGGGCCGAGGCGTCCCTTCCTCCTCCTCAGGATACCCTGCGACGAGATCGGTGCCGCCCTGGAAGCTCTTCACCATGCGCGGGATGACCCCCGGCGCCTCGGTGAAGTCGGCCTGGAGGGTGATGAGGGCGTCGCGCTTGTGGTAGTCCGAGGTGTCGAGCACCTCGCGGACGACCCGCTCGGTGGAGGCCGCGTAGCCACGGCGCTCGTCGTGACGGATCAGGGTGAGCGGGAGGACGCTGTCGTAGGGCGCCAGGACCTCGGGCGTCTCGTCGGTGGACGCGTCGTCGACGACGACCACGCGGAACTCCGGCCCGCCCTCGGAGAGGAGCTTGCGGATGCGCCACAGCAGGACGCCCGCCGTGCGCTCCTCGTTGTGGACCGGGACTCCGATGTAGATCAAGGTCGTCTCCGTCGCTGTTCGTCAGCTCGCTCGTGCCCGTCTACTACCCGTCCTCCGGCGAGTTGTTACCGGGGTGGAGGGCGGCGCGTTCCGGGTGCGAGCGGCGGTCCGGCGACCACCGTCGACGGCCCGGGGCGGGGGACTCAGCCGCCCGGCCGGCGGGCGGCCCCGGCCTCCTCCGGACGGGTCTTCCACCGGCGGTGGAACCACAGGTACTGCCGAGGGCGCTTCCGGATCTCGCGCTCCAGGAGCGACACCCAGCGGCGGGTGAGGGCGCGGACGCGCTCCTCCGACGCCGCTTCCCCCCGGCCGGAGCAGGAACCCCGGCCGGCGGGCTCGGAGCGGTCGACCCGCTCCACCACGACGCTCCACCCGCGGCCGTCGCGGACGACGGCGGCATGGACCAGGGGCACGTCCAGGGCGAGGCTCAGGGCCGCGGGCCCGCGATGCGTCGACGCCGGCCGGCCCAGGAAGGGGACGAAGACGCCCCGCTGGAGGGCGTCCTGGTCGGAGGCAAGGACCACCACGCGCCCGTCGCGCAGGGCCGCCGGGGCGTCGCGGGCCGCCGCGCCCATCTCGATGGGCTGCACGCCCAGGGCCCGCCGCCGTCGGCGCACGAGGCGGTCCACGCCGCGGTTCCGCTGGGGCTTCACGACGACGGAGGCCGGGACGTCGGCGGCGCCCAGCGCCGCGAGCCCCACCTCCCAGTTGCCCAGGTG
>CAZFDK010000171.1:0-1560 GCA_964518305.1 uncultured Gemmatimonadota bacterium
CCACGTCGTCGTTCCAGAGGGCGAAGTCGAGGGAGTGGGGCACGTGCCACTCGCAGCTATGAAGCGGAGGGTGTCAACCGGGACAGACTCCTTCGACCCTCCGAGCCCGCGTAAAAATCGGGCGCGGCCGGTGCGATCGGAGCTGTCGGGCTGGGTGTTGGCGCGCAATTCACTTTCTCCGGCGTCCGCTGGATCTGGTGAGGACTTCGACGGTCAGGCAGCTATTCGAGGTCACCTGCGCGCAGTGGCAGGGCCCCAGGATCCGTCTATGCGGAGCGGGACGGCGCAATCATCTCTTCAAAACGGTCAAAGCCGCATGCGAATGGTGGCGCTCGCCCCATTCCGCCGAAGGCCCAAGCTCATGCTCGCCTCAGCCACGCCAGACCTCTCCGGTGGAGAGCATGGCGTAGATGGCGCGGCAGAGCTTGCGGGCCGCCGCCGTGCGAGCGGTCCTCTTGCCCTTCTCCTCCGCCTTCCGGCGGTAGTAGTCGGTCACCGGACTCTCCGGTGCTGCCCGTCGGTGGTCGCCGACCGCCGAGTGCAGCACGTCCCGGACGGCACGGTTCGCCCCCTGGGGGATGCCCCCGTGCCAGGGCTCCCCGGTGCCGGACTGTCGGGTGGTCGGCGCAAGCCCGGCGTAGGAGACCAGGTGATCGGCCGACGGGAACCGCTCGATCGGCGCGATCTCCCCCACCGTCTTCAGACTCCGGTAGGGGCCAAAGCCCGGGATCGTCTCGAGCAGGCAGGCGGCGGGCCACTCCTCCGCCTCCTCCTCGATCCGCCCGTCGAGCTCCTCGACCTGCCCGTTGAGGGCGTCGACGAGCTCGAGGTGGGTCTCCATGAGCGACTGCTGCTCGGGACTCAGCCAGGACCACGCCTCCTCCCGCAGCCACCGGCGCCCCTTCTGCGTCCGCAGCTTGCCGGCCCCGAGCTGGAGCCCCTGCTGCTGCAGGTGGCCGTGCATCCGGTTGCACAGGGCCGTCCGCTGCTCGACCAGGGCGTCCCGGTGCCGGACCAGCCGACAGACCTCCCGCTGATCGACCGGCTTCGGGTAGACCTCCGGGATGAGTCCGGCCTCCAGCATGCGCGCCAAGAGACGGGCGTCGACCGAGTCCGTCTTGGTCTCCGCCTGCGCGATTGCCTCCAGCTTCTTGGCGTGGGCCAGGTGGAAGCCCACCTCGGTCGGGACCAGCGTCTCGTGGATCCACGGCCAGAACGAGCCCGTCTCCACGACGACCTCCAGCGGGCGATACCCCTCCAGGGCGGCGAGCAACGGCTCCCCGTCCCCGATCGGGACGCGTCCCTCCTCCTGGACCAGGTCTCCCCTGCTGTCGACGACGGCGATCGTCAGATACGTTTTGTGACTGTCGATCCCTCCGAAGAACATGGTTCGCCTCCGAGGTTGGGCGCGCCAACACCCAACCAGCCTCTCACCCTCAAGGGTACCAAGGCCCCCGCCTCGGAGGCGACCTTCCCCCGCCGCGTCCCCCTCCGCTTCATAAGATCATCTCTGCGGTCGCGCCTCCGGGTAGACCTCGGCCACCGCTCCCCGCACGGCTC
>CAZFDK010000172.1:0-1550 GCA_964518305.1 uncultured Gemmatimonadota bacterium
CCACGGCGGCCAGGGCGAGCCAGCCCAGCAGGCCGCCCCATCCCACCGACAGCGCGGCGTCCCGAAGCGACCTCAGCCACTGTCCCACCTGCTCGGAGCCCATCCTCCACCTCGCTTCTCACCTCGGTACGGCCGCTGGCGACGTCCCGGCCCCCGAGGGACGGAACGCGGCGGGCGGGTGACGCCGCCGGGGGGCGACCGTAGCTCCCCCCGAGGTGCCGTGAAGATGAACGGCCTCCCCGGCGGGGGCCAGCGGTCGGAAACCGGGACGGCGCCTCCTGTGTGGCGGTGCGCTTCGGGAGCGGAGGAGCACCCCGGGGTTCCCGGCCGGCCCCTACTCCACCGTCCCCACCCGCCGGTAGTGGCGCGCCTCCCGGTCGAAGGAGGTGAGCAGCCGGCGGGCGGCCTCCGGGACCACCGCCCGCTCGGTCTCCTCCTCCCCGGCGAAGGAGCGGAGGGCCTCCTCCGTCTCGAACCGGAGCACGGTTAAGAACTCCACGTCCTCCTCCCGCTCCCGCCGGAGCACCTCCGCCCCCCGGTAGCCGTCCGAGGCCTCCGCGGCGATATGGGGGAGGATCTCGGTCCGGAGAAGCTCCTCGTACCCGTCCGCGTCCTCCGGCTCCGTGCGTCCCGTCCACAGGCGCGCGATCATCGTCCACCTCCCGTGTAGCCGGGCCCGCGCAGGACCCGTCCCGGCGTGGCGCCCGTGTGCTCGCCGCCGCGCACCACGGCCTCCCCGTTCACCCAGACGTGGCTCACGCCCTCCGACAGCCGATGTGGATCCCGGTAGGTGGCCAGGTCGACGATCGTCTCCGGGTCGAAGACCACCACGTCGGCGTACAGCCCCTCCTTCAGCGCGCCCCGGTCGTGCAGCCCGAGGCGGGTGGCCGGGGCCGAGGTCGCCTTCCGCACCGCCTCCTCCAGCGGGATCACCCCCTGCTCCCGGACGAAGCGGCCCATGATCCGGGGGTAGGTGCCGTAGGCCCGGGGGTGGGTGCCGCCCTCGGCGCTGTCCGGGTGGAGGCCCGCGGCGTCGGTGCCCCACTTGATCCACGGCTGCCGCATCTGCCGCTGCAGGTTCTCCTCGCTCATGAAAAAGTAGATCGCCCCCACGCCGCCCTCCTCGGAGGCCACGAGCTCGACGGCGGCGCCGGCCCAGTCCGTGCCCATCTCGGCAGCGATCTCCGACAGGCGCATGCCGTTGAACTCCTCGTTCGACGACTCCTCCAGGCCGAGGACCATCACCCCCTCGGGCCCGGCCAGCCGGCCCAGGTTCTCCCAGCCCTCGGCGGGCCGGGTCATGGCCGCGTGGATCTTCGCCCGCGTCTCTGCGTCCCGGAGGTTCTCCAGCAGACGCCCCTCGGCCGAGGCCCACGGCGGGAAGACGGCCGACAGGCTCGTGGCGCCCGCCCGGTAGGGATACATGTCGGCCTGCACGTCCTGGCCCGCCGTCCGGGCCGAGTCGATGAGGGCGATCACCCGGTCCATCTTCGGTCAGTTCCGCTTCCCCGCGGCCTTCAGGTGATAGATCTCCACGGGGACGTCCGCGG
>CAZFDK010000173.1:0-1549 GCA_964518305.1 uncultured Gemmatimonadota bacterium
GCTGATACTGCCGTCCGACAGGGGGGCGGGGAAGACCGGGTCGTGGTCGTCCGCCCCCCAACCCATGCCCAGCAGGCGGGGCCGCTGGCTCTCCAGCGCCTCCCCCACCGCCGGGGTGCCGAGGGCTGGGCCCCACGAAGGTCCATCTTGTCCGCCTTCCGGCGCCACAGAATCTGCCCGTGGTCGCCGGCCCCCGCGTACCAGTCCTCCCACACCAGCTCACAGATCGCCCCCCTCCGCCGGCCGGTCGCCGCGGCCACCACCAGCATCTCCCTCAGCCAGCTCCGCACAAGGTCGGCCGCCGTCCGGTCGATCCGGGTCCGGACGTCCTCGGCCGCCTCCAGCAGCGCCATCAGCTGCTCGTCGGTCGCCGTCGGCGCGGACCGGTCGGCCGCCTTCGGGTAGTCCGGCCCCCGTACCGGACTCGTCTCCAGCAGGTAGTCCCCGCCGTCCCGGCGGTTAGTGGCCCAATTACAGATCAGCCGCAGCACCTTCAGGTCCTTCGTCACCGTCCGCGCACTCACCTCCCGCCGCTCCCCCGCCCACCGGGGCGCCGTCGCTGTCGATCTCACCGGCCTTGGGCGGGGTGATGAGCGACTCCCAGTCCCGCTGGTCGATCTCGGGGACCGGCTGTGAGCGGCCGAGGAACCTCTCAACCCACGCTATTCACGACGGGCGGATGAGTGAGGTTGTGCGTCTATGATCGCTCTATCGGTTGATGACCGTGGCTGAGCCGCGTTCGGCTCGCGTAGGTCCCCCGTTCCCCCGCTCCGGTGGGGAGCTGGGCGGTGGCTCGGCCTGCATCTATCCCGACCCACAAGATGCGCTACGCCGGAAGGGGCCGGGCCAGGCGATCGGGCGAGCCGCGTGTGGGCCGGACGTCGCCGAGCCGCTCGAGGATTGCCTTCCAGGCGCGGACGTGGCGGTCGGCGGCGTGGACCCGGAGGCGGCGACCGCCGAGGGTGACCCGGACGGCGGCCCGGAGAACCGTCCGCCGGAAGCGCTGTCGCTCGTACCGTCGCCCGCTGATCCGCGCCCACAGCGAGCGGAGCCAGTCGAGCAGGTTGGCGGCGAGCAGGCTGGTGAGGAGCCAGGCTTCGTTCACGGCGAAGCTGTCCCGCCGGGGCTCGGTTCCGGACAGGAATCTCCCCTGGTACGTGCTTTTGGGCCGCGGGCTGGAGGAGAGACGGGGCCGGAGCGCGGTCTTCCAGTCGCCGAAGTCCTTCTCGGCCCGGCCGCGTCCCCGGTACCGCTGGAGCAGCTCCTCGGCGGAGGCCTCCTCTCGCGGGGCGTTGGTCAAGAGGAAGAAGTGCTCCAGGAACATCCGGGTCTGGACCGTCCCGTCCTCGGCCCGCTCCGTCCGGGGCCGCTCCAGGACGACCAGCACGACGCGCCGTTTCCGATCCCAGCTGCGGGCCGCATACTCCATCTCGTGCAGCCACTCCCGGGGCTCGGTCGGCGGCCGCCCCGGCGGTCGCGTGAGATGGGGCTCGGCCATCCGTTTCAGCCGCTCGTTGGTTCGCAGGCGCGCCACGTAGCGAATCCCCTC
>CAZFDK010000174.1:0-993 GCA_964518305.1 uncultured Gemmatimonadota bacterium
CCTCTTCGGCCATCTCCCGCACGGTGAGGGTGATGTTGGTGTTCACCGGGTCGGCGTCGTTGGCGAGCACGAGCCGAGAGTCCCGGACCCCGAGGGCCTCGTAGGTGGCCGCGCTCTCCCGCTCTCCCACCACCACCGAGATCCCGTCCTCGTCCATCCGGGCGGCCGCCTCCGGGTCCGGCTCCAGCACGAAGTACGGGATGTCGTGCAGCTCCATGCGCTCGACGAGGCCGGGCGCCAGGGCGTCGTACCGGCACAGGATCACGTGTCCGCCCGTTCCCTCGGGGACCTCCCGGGGCGCCCTCCGCCGGGTCTGCTCCTCCAGCCAGGGCGCGTAGAAGTGGCGGATGAAGGCGAACGGAAGGACGATGAGGAGGAGGATGATGCCCGAGGTGAGGACCACTACGGAGAAGAGCCGGCCGATGTCGCTGGTGAAGGTGATGTCCCCGAAGCCGAGGGTGCTCATCACCGTCAGCGTCCAGTAGAGGCCCGTGATCCAGGAGTGCTCCTTTCCCTCCACGCCCCACATGATGAAGTGGAAGATCACCGTGAAGAGGAGCACCACTCCCGCCACCAGCAGGAGCAGGCGGGCCAGCGCCCGCAGGTTCGTCCGCAGGCGCTTGTCCTCCAGGAAGTGGGCGAGGAGGCTGCTGGTGATCTTCATGGGGAGGCGGGCGGGAGGAAACCTCGAAGCCGGCGATGCGTTCGCCTGCCGGCTTGATTTCACAAGGTAGGCATCCCGTGCCGGACGGGGCCACCGCAGGACGGCTAGAGGGAGACGGCGCTCGTGAGCTGCCCCCCACGGCTACACGTTTCATACCCACATCGATGATTTAGACACCTGCCCTTGACGTCCACAAAGCGGGTTGTTAGACATAATTACCTCATGACTAACACCGAGCAGGACAGAAAATCCGTCGCCCTCGACCGTGCCGCGCACCGGTGGCTTAGGGAAGCGGCAGACGAGGCCGAGATCACCGTCAAGGACGCGTT
>CAZFDK010000174.1:1003-1547 GCA_964518305.1 uncultured Gemmatimonadota bacterium
CGGATGCCGGTGCGAGTGAAGATGCTGGTGTGGACGGGGCCGCCGCCGAAACGAAACCTTTTGCCCGCTCGCCGGCCTCCGATGGAGCAATGAGACCGACCGCGTGGCCAGGGGGAAGGCGGTCGTGAGCCGCGAGTTCGCCGAGATCACCGTCAAGGACGCGTTGGAGCAAGCCGTCCTCTGGTGGTCGACCGTCGTGGAGCAGATGGACGTCACACCGGCCGAGTTGATCGAGAGCGCGGTCAACGTCCAGGAGGCCCGGGATCGGCTCGGCGAGCAGATTCTCGCACGCAAGCCGGTCCGCCCGGAGGAGGAGCTGACCGATCAGGAGATCCTCAGGAGGAAGTTCGCATCCATACCCAAGATGGACCACGGGCTCCAGCCCGAGGACTCGACGCCCGACCTGTACTCGACGGGCTGGGAGCGGACCGACCACACCGCGGCCAAGGTGGGACCCGGTGCGTATCGCGTCGTGAACAGACTCTCGGACGAGACCGGCCGATCGGCCAAGGAGTGCGTGGAGGAGGCGGTCCAGCTCTGGTGC
>CAZFDK010000175.1:0-1544 GCA_964518305.1 uncultured Gemmatimonadota bacterium
GCCCACAATGACCGCATCGCTATCGTGCTGGGTGATCGTGTTCAGGATGGCGTCGGAGGCCCGGTGGGCGATGCGGATGAGGCCGCTGGCCGGCACGCCCTCCTCCTCGGCTACCTCCAGAGCCTGCTGCAGGACATCCCGCTTCCGGTCCGCGTACTGCCGCCCCTCGGTGAGCGGCGTCTGCTCCGGCACGGTGAGGGCGCTCATGACCAGTACCTCGCCGTCCCGCTCGGCCGCCAGGGTACAGGCGGTGCGCACGAGTTGATCGGCGTGGTCGGGGTTCGCCAGGGGGACCAGGATGCGGGATCCCTCCCCGGGCGAGCGGTACTCGGCCACCGCGGTGGGCGCCTCGGCCTCCAGCCGCTCTTCGGCGGGGCCGGCCCTCTTCCAGAGCAGCCAGAACAGGACGCCCGCCCCCTGGGCGAGAAGCCCCAGTACCAGGCTCTTCGTCTCCACGTTCACGAGCAGGACGAGGTTCGCGGCCACCGCGATCAGGGGCACCCACGGCACGCCCGGCACCCTGAACGGACGCTCCACGTCCGGATGCTTCCGCCGCGACTGGACGATGGCCAGGTTCACCACGACCAGGCCGGCCAGGAGCATGAAGTCCGCGAAGTGGGCGATGGACTCGATGCCCAGATGCAGGCCGAACGGGTAGCTGTGGCGCGCGGCGCCCGGCGTCTCACCGAAGATTACCGAGAAGACCACGATGAAGAAGAGGATGAGCCCTCCGGTGAGCAGGACAGCCCGGTACGGAGTCCGGAAGCGGTCGTGCACGTCCTCGATCATGTCGGGCAGGTGGTCCCGGCGGGCCATGGCCAGCTTCACCCGGGAGCCGGCCATGATCGTCGCGTTGGCCGCCGACAGCATGGAGAAGAGCGCTCCCACGATGATCACGTAGAAGCCCACGTCGCCCAGGTAGTACTGCGCCGCGCGTCCCATGGAGACCTCGCCGTTCTCCGCCACGAAGGCGCGAGCCTCCTCGGGCCCGGGCAAGCCGGCGCGCTCGGTGAGGAAGCGCAGGAACTCGGGGTCGTTCACGGCCAGAACAATCACCAGCACCACCAGGGCGTAGATGACCGTCACGCCGCCCATGCTGATGAAGATGGCCCGCGGAATCGTCTCGCCGGGAGAGTCGATCTCCTCGGCGTTCGTGGCGATGGCCTCGAAGCCGAAGAAGGTGATGAACACCAGGGCGCTGGTGAGGCCGATCTCCGCCAGGTTGTCGATGTTCGCGGTGAAGGACTCGGCGATCACCGCGCCGTCGAACGCCTGGAGCCCCCCGTACAGGAAGACCAGGATCAGGGCCACCTTGAGCGCCGTGACCACCACCTGGAAGAGGCCGGTCTCCCTGGTGCCCTTGATGTTCACCGCCACCAGCGCGGCCAGAATCACGAGGCCCGAGGCCCAGTAGGGAACCGCACGCTGATAGGCGCGGGGACCCGACGCGTTCTTGTTGTCCGGCGTCCAGCGCCGCTCGGCAAACTCCTGGAAGTAGTTCCCAAACGTGCCAGCCGCGGCTGTGAACACGTACTGTTTGACCT
>CAZFDK010000176.1:0-1532 GCA_964518305.1 uncultured Gemmatimonadota bacterium
AATGCTCGAGGAGCGGGCCCTCACGGCCGGGCCAGGAAGTCGTACGACCAGGGCTCGAGGGGCTCTCCCGCCCGTGCCCTCTCGTACTGCTCCAGCGCCGCGGCGACTCGCTTCGGTCGGTCGTCCCGGAGGGAGTGGGGAATGATCACGACTCCGGAATGGGGCTTCCGCGCCTGGAAGAACTCGACCGTGAGCTCCCGGTAGTCGTCGCGATTGTAGGTGACCAGGGCACGCCCAGCAGATGCTGCGTCCTCCAGCTGTCGGCGATCGGAGAGCCCCTGCCGGTCCAGCTCGTGGACGCTGCGGACGTCGACGTCCCGGCCCCGGGCCACCGAAGCCACCCCGGGATTGACGTCCTCGTCCAGGAGGTATCGAGCCACGGCCGAGCCTCATTCCCTCAGCGACGGTGCTCGGGCCGCATGAACGGATGCTCCCCGTACACCCGCTCCGGACCGAGCTCTTCTTCTCGCTCCAGCCGACGCTCGATCGCCTCGGGATACAGCTCGTAGTAGTTGAGGGCGGCCCGCAGCTGTCGCTCGTCGAGGTCGGGGAAGGAGTCCTGCAGCCGTTCGCGGTCCTCGCCGCAGCGCCGGTAGGCGGCGACGATCTCCCAGACGTCCACGCCCGTTCCGGCCACCGAGGCCCGCCGCCCGGTCGGCCCGGAGCGGAAGACGATCCCCGGCGCGCGCCGCATCCGGACGGCCTCCCTCACCAGCTCGGCGATCGTCTCCGAGAAGTTCTGGCCCGTTCGCTCCTGTTCACGCTCGATCTCGTCGGCCAGCTCTTCGGGCAGCCGGACGCCGCGGGCTCGGGTCTTCATCGCGTCCTCCCGGTTGGGTGCTCGTTGTGCACACTATGCACTATGTACCCGCCACAGCAGCGTTCCCTGCCCGACGCGACTTCGTCCCGATGCTGATGTCCGGCGTCAGGGTCGGGGAAGCGTCCCGTCCGAGGTCGTCCATCCCACCGACAGCGCCGTCCGCCCGTCCCGGAGGCCCACCGCCGCGTCCAGCCTGAGGGTCCCGCCGCCGGGGCCGACCCGCAGCCGGAGGCCGGTGCCCGCGTCGACGTGGGCCCGCTGGCCGGGCCAGCCGTCCGCCCGGTCCGCGGCCAGCGCGCCGTCCACGAACCCCGCGACGCCCACCCGCAGCGGCCCGAGCCCCCCGATCCAGGCGGTGCTCTCGGCGCCGCCGTGGGCCAGGGTCCGCCCGAAGGTCGGGCCGGCGATCCGCCCGTCCTCCAGGAGCGGATGCGCGCGGAGCAGCGGATCCCGGCCCCGCCCGGTGCCGGCGCCGGGCCAGAGGGACAGCGGCGAGCTGTCCGCCACCCGCCGGAGGCCGCCCCGCACCGACGCGGTGACGCCCCGGCCCTGGCGTCCGAGCTCGCCGCGAACTCCGAGGGCCAGCGTCCGGAACGACGGCCGCCCCTCCGACAGCGGGATCCAGGCCGCGCCCCGGAGACCGGCCGTCCACCCGCCGCCGTCGGTCCGCCACCGGGCGCCGAGCCCCGTTCGCAGATAGCGGTGCTCGCCC
>CAZFDK010000177.1:0-1513 GCA_964518305.1 uncultured Gemmatimonadota bacterium
GCGTCGGTCCTGTGTGTTCATTATTCGACCACCAGCCGATAGACAACGGCGCGGTCCGTGGTGCGCGAATCGCGCTCGATGCGGATCACGTCGCCGACCGTCGCCTCGTCCGGCAGCGCCGGGTCCGAGCGGGTGATCCGCGGAAGGTCCGTTTTTGTGATGTTGTACTCCTCCATCACCGCCTCGATTTCGTCGCCGTCGAGAACGGTGTGGTCCGGAACGAGTTCGTGTTGGCTGACGTCTACCATGTGTGAGCCTGCCAGGGGGGAGAAGTTGCTGTCACGAGATACTACAGCAGAATACAGCGGGGAGGCCCTTAACGCTTACCAAGTAGGCGTACAGCGGCTACTGGACCCCGTTCCCGGGGTGCACGAGTGCTCCTACGGCGAACGGATTGATAGTAGTTTGGGTTGTCCACCCCGGCTGCGCCGTTCGGTGGGGCCCCACTCCCGCCGTCCCGGGCGGGGCAACGGCCGTGCGAACCTTCTTGATGGGTTGCCACAAACACGGGTTTAGTACGGACCGTGCCGGGGCAAACTCGACGCCAATCGGGCGCGAAAGAGGGGGCAACGTCGAGGGAGAGCGAGCGGCAATCACAGCCCGCGAACCGATCGACTACAGCGCCCGCGAGTCGGCAGCGGTCCAGCCGGGCCCGGCTCCAGTCCCGGTACGGGAACCAGTCCGTCCAAGCCGCTGCGTCGCGGCAGGCCTCGACGGGCGAGCGGGAGACGGCCCAGTCCGAACAGTCAAGCGCCGGCGGGGCGAGTGCCGATCGGCCGCGGTCGCTGGAGCGGACGCTCGACCCGCGCGAACTGTCGGCGGCGGCGCTCGAAACCGAGATCCGGGCCATCAGACGCTTGTTGGAAGACCGAGACGCCTCGACGCCGACGACCGCTCGCCTCCGGGACGCACTCCAGCGCTACGAGGCCGAGGTCCGGCGGCGGGACGGTACTGATCGGGGCCGTGGCGGGCCACGGAAGCCGAAATCGCTGGACCGTTCGGTCGATCCCTCGCAGCTCTCGGACGCCGAGCTCGACGCCGAGATCCGCGCGATCCGGCAGTATCTCGACGCCCAGAACCGGTCGAGTCCGGAACTCGAGCGGCTCAGACGGACGCTCTTCCGGCTGGAGACGGCCGCGGACCGACGGACCGCGCTGGAAGAGCGCCTCGAGTCCTTCAAGCAGCGGGTCAAGACCGCCGCGCGGCTGCGGCTCAAACACAACCGGAGCGCCCTCGCCGAGTGGAAGACGTACGTCCGGGACACGCTGTCGGCCCAGTCGGTCGCGAAGGGGGCCCAGGTCGGCCAGACGGCGCACATGGTCCATCAGGCCGAGACGGAGCCCGGCGCGCGAGGGGCCGTCGAGCGCTGGCTCCAGACCCGCGGCCCGCACAAGCGCCAGGTCCTCAGCAAGTGGGCCCACGGTGATTGGCAGGCGTGCACGGGCTGTCACGCCATGACCGAGGCGGCGGGGAAAGACGAAATCCTGCGGGAGTATCGCGAGGTGCTGGCCAG